>JAHDBM010000094.1:3476-8386 GCA_020630395.1 Flavobacteriales bacterium | reverse complement strand
TAGCTATTTTTTCTAATACTTCACAAGCAATGTTGTCTGTTTTTGCTAAATCTTCTGGCTTTCCAGAAGCGCAAACCCATCTAAATGGTCCAAAGCCATAATCAAAACACATAGGACCCATAATATCTTGTACATAAGAGGGATACTTGAAGTCTATATTGTTTTCTGCCATTATATCTGCTCCAGCTCTTGATGATTCTAATAAAAAGGCGTTTCCATAATCGAAAAAATAAGTGCCTCTGGCTACATGTTTATTTATTAAATCTGCATGAATTTTTAATGTTTCTTGAACTTTTTCTTTAAATAATTCAGGATTTTTTGCCATCAAATCATTTGATTCTTTAACAGACATACCAATAGGGTAGTATCCACCTGCCCATGGATTATGTAAGGATGTTTGATCAGATCCTAAATCTACATATATGTGTTCTTCATAAAACTTACGCCATACATCAACCACATTACCTTGATATGCTATAGAAACTACTTCTTTATTTTTTTTAGCTTTTTTTACTCGAATAACTAACTCATCTAAATCAGCTATTAATTCATCTACCCAACCTTGTTCGTATCGTTTAGCTGAAGCATCATCATTAACTTCCGCACAAACTGTAATGCAGCCAGCAATGTTACCGGCTTTAGGTTGTGCTCCGCTCATCCCTCCTAATCCAGCAGTTAAAAATAACTTACCTGATAGATCTTCTTTATTTTTAGCTATTTTTCTGCCTGCATTTAAAACGGTTATTGTTGTGCCATGGACAATTCCTTGCGGACCAATATACATATATGAACCAGCTGTCATTTGTCCGTATTGAGATACACCCAAGGCATTAAACTTTTCCCAATCATCAGGTTTAGAATAATTAGGAATTACCATACCATTAGTAACAACAACTCTTGGTGCATTTTTATGAGAAGGGAATAATCCTAATGGATGACCTGAATACATGACCAAAGTTTGTTTATCATTCATTTCGGATAAATATTGCATGGTTAACCTATATTGTGCCCAATTTTGAAAGACAGATCCATTTCCTCCATAGGTAATTAATTCATCAGGATGTTGAGCTACAGCTGGATCAAGATTATTTTGAATCATGAGCATGATAGCTGCTGCTTGCTTAGATTTACTTGGGTATTCATTAATTGGCAAAGCTTTTATGTCTTCATTGGGTTTCAATCTATACATATAGATTCTACCATATTGCGCTAACTCATTTTTAAACTCAACTAATAACTCTTTATGTTGATGTTTTGGAAAATAACGTAATGCATTTTTAAGCGCTAATTTTTTCTCTTCATCATTGAGAATATCTACTCGTTTAGGTGCATGACTTACTTTGTTATTTAATTCTTGCTTTTTAGGTAAAACAGAAGGTATTCCTATTGTAATTTGATCTTTTATCATGATGAATAGATTTGTTTTTAAAGATAGGGTTTAACAATAAAAAAAGGAATGATTTACGCTCAATTTTATATATACATCTTGTCATGAATTATATACATGATAGTAGTTGATATATACATCTTACATAACTCATGTTTACAGCTTATTTATATACGTACATGATTATTACATTTGCACAATAATTAATTATTGTGCAATGAAAATCAGACATTTAATTGTTTTACTAGCTTTTATCTTTTCTAAATCAGTTTTTAGCCATAAGCATACAGGAAATACTCCAGTATTCAAAGTTAATAAAGGGCAGTGGTTAGGTTCTACTCAATATCAAGTTGGAATTAAAGGAGGTGTTATTAATATTGGTGCACATGGTTTACAATTTAATCTTTATAGTTTAGCAGATATAGCTAGGATATCTGAAGATAGACATCATGCTACTGATTTGCTATCGTTTAATAGAAGAAATGATCTTGTTAACTGTCATGCTTATGCAGTTGATTTTTTAAATGCTAATCCAAATGTGATTTTTGAGGGTGTTGATCGAACTGAAGGTGTTTATAATTATTTCATTGGGAAAGATAGTTCTAAATGGGCTAGTGAGGTTAGTGGTTATGAGGAAGTTTATGGTTCTAATATATATTCAAATATTGATTTAAAATTATACTCAAGTGACGAAGACTTTAAATATGATTTTATAATAAAACCAAACGGTAGTGTAAATGAAATAGCATTAACATATAATGGAGTAAATGGATTAGAATTAATAAATGGTGAATTAATTATTCAACATTCTTTTGATAAAGTGATAGAAGCAAAGCCTTATGCTTACCAGTTAATAAGAGGTAAAAAGAAAGAAATAGAGGTAGATTATGTTTTAGAAGATAATACACTAAGATTTTCTGTTGGAGATTATAATAAAAATAAAGATTTAATTATTGATCCAGTTGTTCTTGCATCAACTTATTCAGGTTCTACTGAAGAAATTTATGGTCATACGGGTACTTTTGATGATAATGAAAACATTTATTCGGGTGGTGCAGCATTTGCACCAGGTGGTTCACCAACTACTTTAGGGGCATATCAAGTATCTTATCAAGGTAGTAGAGAAATTGTAATAAATAAATACAATCCAGAAGGAAATGGTTTGATTTACTGCACCTATATAGGGGGAGGAGATGATGATTATCCACATAGTTTATATAATTATGATGGTAAATTATATGTTTTAGGGTCAACAGCTTCATCTGATTATCCAACAAGCTCAACTGCATTTGATAGAACGTATAATGGTAATACTGACATTGTTGTAACTGTTTTGAATTCTACTGGAACTAATATTATTGGCTCAACTTATGTTGGAGGTAGTCATATTGATGGTCAAAATTATATCCAAGAAAATTATGGAGATGTATTTAGAGGAGAAATTATTGTAGATAATGACGGGTATTGTTATGTGTCTAGTATGAGTAGTTCTAATGACTTTCCAGTTTCTAATAATGCTTATCAAACTACAATTGGTGGCGATCAAGATGGTGTTTGTTTTAAAATGAGTTCAACATTATCGTCAATTGATTTTGCAACTTATATTGGTGGATCGGGGCATGATGCTGCTTATGGTGTTGTAAACAGTAATGGAAAAATATATGTAACTGGATCTATTAATACGAATGTGTTTTCAGCTTCAAGTGGTGCGTATTCGAATAATAATGGAGGAGATGATGCATATATTATTGCTTTAAATGCTAATGCAACAGCTATTGATTATGCTACTTATTATGGATCAACAGCTAATGATAGATCTTTTTTTATTGAAAAAGATATTGATGGGAATATTTATATTCTTGGTCAAACTGATGGCTTAATTAATGCAACTACTGGGAATTATAATGGTGGTGTAGGAACCTTTGTAGCTAAATTTGATGAAACATTATCTAATCATGAATTATCAAGTTCTACTGGTAAATTAGCCCCAATTGCTTTTTTGGTTGATGATTGCGGATTTATATATGTTTCAGGTCATGGCGGTACGCTTTCTTTAACAGGCTTTGAAGTTACGTTAGATGCTGTTCAATCAACTGCAGCTGGTTTTTACCTTATGGCATTAAATCCTGATGCTACAAGTTTAAATTATGCAAGTTACTATGGTAGTGCAACTTCTCATGTTGATGGAGGTACTAGTCGTTTCGATAAAAAAGGGGTTGTTTATCAAGCCACATGTACAGATTTAGGTTTTCCAGTACTATCAGATGCATTTTCTACTACATCAAATTCTGGTACTTATGATGTAACTGTGTTTAAAATGGCATTTGAAGTGAATAATGTAGTTGCTGATTTTATTTTGTTAGAAGATGATGGTCCATGTTCTTCTAACACAGTAATGCCAGAAAATAGAAGTACAGGTAAAAGTTATTATTGGGATTTTGGAGATGGTGTAACTTCTACAGAAAAACATCCACATCATGTTTATACACGAAAAGGAAGTTTTGATATTAAATTGGTTGTAAGCGATAATAGTAATAGTTGTATACTTCCAGATTCGGTAACTAAAACAGTTGATGTGTATAAGATAGGAGGAGAGCAAAGTATTTTTGTGCCAAATGCTTTTACTCCAGATAATGATGGAAAAAATGACTCATTTGGACCAATTTCTTCTGGTACAATTGAAGGCTATAAATTCCAAATTTTTAATAGATGGGGGGATCTTATTTATGAAACCACTTCACTCGAAGATAAGTGGGATGGTAAGCAAAAAGGAGGGAAAGTAGAAACAGAAGTGTTTGTTTATAGTTTAAGATATAAGGATGAATGTTCGAATAAAAAGATATTTAAAAAAGGACATGTTACTGTTATTAGATAAAAAAGATTAGACTTATTTAAGTGATATTTAGTGCTTTTATTGAATATATGGGTTTTTATTGAAAATGATTTTCATCTAGATTTAAGATGTTGATTTTCAAATTGTTGATTTTTTAAAGTCCGTATATAGTCCATTGTTTCCCCCTTTAATTCCTTCCGTATTATTATAAATTGCAAAGGTTGTTTTACTAAGTTTATGAAAGTCGCAAACGAACTTTTAGACATTAACTAAACTTATCAGTAAAACAGATCTATTATGAAAAACTTATTTATTCTATTTATTACAGCTACCATTAATGTTAATTTATTCGCACAAATTGTAAATTTTGATTGGGTTAAACATATTGAAGGTACAGGTTTTGATAATGTTCAAGGCTTTACAATTGACAACAATAGCAACTTGTATGCAACAGGAAGTTATACACGTATTATTGATTTAGATCCTAGTGTTGATGTTTCAAGTTTTTCTACTGGAGGCTATACAGAGATATTTATTGGCAAATATGATAGTGATGGTAATTTAATATGGGCAAAAGAATTAGCAGGTTCTGGCTCGGATTATCCTGAAGCAATAAAAGTAAGTAATAAGAATAATGTATACAGCACAGGTAGATTTCAATACTCTACTGATTTTGATCCAGATTCTATA
>JAHDBM010000094.1:0-3376 GCA_020630395.1 Flavobacteriales bacterium | reverse complement strand
TGTATACAGCACAGGTAGATTTCAATACTCTACTGATTTTGATCCAGATTCTATAATACAGTCAAGCATTAGTGCTGTTGGATCAACTGATGGATATATTAGTAAACTAGATAGTAATGGAAATTATATATGGGCAAAAACTTTTGGTGGTAGTCAAACAGATTGGTCAAAAGATTTGGTTATTGATAATGATGAGAGTGTAATTGTATGTGGAGATTTTCAAGATACTGCAGACTTTGATCCTAGTAATAATATTTACGAATTATATTCAGCTGGTAGTTATGATGGGTTTGTAATGAAATTAGATTCTGTAGGTGATTTTATATGGGCAAAACAATTAACAAGTACTAATGATTTAAAAATAAGCTCACTCATAGCTAACAATAATGGAGATATATTTGTAACGGGTATTTTTAGAGGTACTGCCGATTTTGATCCAAGTATAGCTGTTCAAAATTTAAGTTCATTTGGTAATAATTTTAATGTATTTATTCTTAAATTAAATAGCAATGGTGATTTTCAATGGGTTAAACAGATAGGAGGGACTAGTACTAGTTTAGTTGAAGATATAAATATTGATAATGAGAAAAGTATAATTATTTCTGGATCATTTAAGGGGACATGTGATTTTGATCCTAGTCCAACTGTAAATAATAAATTAGCAGGAGGAATAGAAGATAGTTATGTGCTTAAACTAGATAGTTTAGGAGACTTTCAATGGGTTTATAATGTAGGCGGATCATTATATACAAATGCAACTTCTGTAACAACTGATTCAACCAATGAGTTATATGTTACGGGTAATTTTTCTGGTAATAGTATCGATTTTGATCAAGGAATTGGAGTTTCTAATTTGAGTACTTACGGAGGGTATGATTTATTTGTATTAAAAATTGATATTAATGGAACATTTAAATGGGTAAAACAAATAGGAGGTTCTTCTTCTGATAATGCTAATCATATTGAGGTAAATGAGGATAAAGATATTTTTTTAGCAGGTACATTCAGAGATACATGTGATTTTGATCCAGAAGCAAGTGTTTTGAATTTATATTCTGTAGCAAACTCAGATGTTTTTTTACATAAAATAAGTCAACCTAATACCGTTTCTATGAAGGGTACATTTCTTGGAGGACAAATAGACAATGTTAAAGTTTTTCCAAATCCTTCTAACGGACTAGTAAATATTTTTTATGAAAATGATGTAGATCATGTTGTTTTAGATGTAATAAATTCATCTGGAGTTATAATTAAAGAGAACATAGCAGTTAAAAATAATAATCAAGCAATAGAGCTACCAGAAGCAAGTGGAGTATATTATATTCGATTAAAGCGGAAGAATAAAATAAAATTATTGCGAGTAGTTAAATTATAAAAGCATCACTTTTTCTTTTTAAATACTTTAATTCCAAATATAATAACCAAGACAAATATGGCTATTACTTTAATGTAATAATAACTAGGAATTATAGTAGTATGCCAACCAGGAACATTACTAGTGAAAGAACTTGAAAAATGAAATGATTCTAATAAAAGAATTACTGTAAGTACAAGAAATACAAATAAATTAAACGTTTTTCTTTTCATTTATCAATTCTTTTGTTTTTCTAAATGTTCAATTAATCCACCTACTTGTTCAATGGCTAATTGTTTAGCTATAATTTTCTTGTTTTTATCTAATAAAAATAATTGAGGGGTTACAAACACATCATAAGTAGTTCTATAATTAATTGTAACACCATTATCATTTCTAACTAATGTTTTTTTACCATCAATATCTCTAACTTCCATACCGTACTCAGGCATATTTTCCATATTTGGAACATCCGATACATTAATAAAGTTTAGATCATGCTCTTTAATAAATGGTTTCCAGCCAGCATTGTCTTCTTTAGTACATACTGCATAAACCTCAATATCATAATTAGTATTTGCTTTTAAACTATCGACATACTTTTTAAGCTTAGGAGTTTCTTTTTTACAATGACCACATGTCCAATCCCAAAAATAGAGTAGGGTATATTTAGCTTTTATATCCTTATACATGCTAACATAATTCTTCTCAGTAGTATCTAATAAAATGATGTTAGGAGCAAAATTACCTACTAAGATGTTTTTAAGTTTATTAACATCTTTTTTCATTTTATCAATAGCTTTTTCGCTTGCCCAAGGAGCTCTTCCACTAATAAAGTATTTTTCTGCCATTCTAAAATATACCTTATCCATACCCATTCGTTTCGTTTTAACATGGGCATAAGTGAGATGGTTTACTGTATACTTAAATAGATCACCACCTTCATTCATTTTATCAGTTAATTTAAAAACTTCCTTTGTAATGGTGTCTGGATCTTGAGGGATCACTTTCATGAAATAATTATTTAACCTTTCATGGAAAATAGGAGTCCTAGCCATTGCATCATCCTTTAGGTTGATGTTGTCAAAATAATGATTTCTATAATACATATATTTATACATTGCAGAATCTTTTACTCCTTCGGGCACTATAATTTCAGAGTTGTTAGGCTCCATAGACATTTTAACTAATCTCCCTACGTATTTATCTTTGTGTTTCTTTACGAGCTCTTTTTGATATTCGATAACAGCTAAATCAATCACTTTTATTTGTTCATTGATTTCTTTTTTCTTTTTTTCTGTTATCGTTTCCGATTGTGATTGTTCGATAAGGGGTTGTTTAGCTTTAGACTGTTTTGATAAAAAAGCTATGTATTCAAAAAAGATCTTATTCTCAACCGATTTTTTAACTTTTATACTTTCTCTAAGTTGAGCTAAGTCACCCTCCAATTCAATTTTATCCTCATTTACAATAAATTCAAAGTAATTAACAGGTTTCATGGTTGCAATTAACGCATAAACACCTGGAGGAACTTTTTTGTCTTTAAATTCTACAAGACCATTTTTTTGAACATAAGCAGTATCAAAATAGTACAATTGCTTACCAATATAATTACCAAGATAAACTGTTGAGTCTTTTTGTAATCCTTTGATTTTAAATGTTAATACTGTATTATTTGTTCTAGTAATGTTTTTTTGTGAAAAACAAGAACTTATACTAAGAATAAATATGAAATAAAATAGTGTCTTTGTCATTGCTTAAATTATTGTAACTAAATTACGAAATTATTGGTTTAAAGTTGCTTCAAAAATAGCTATTCACATGGTGTTAACAGCATTATAACAAATATTATTTTTTTTTAAGCTTTTAATTGAAAAATGGCTAAAAATTTATTTGTAATGAAGAAAATATCATATATATTTGCAACCGATTCAATAGAAGTAAATGGTGATTGTAGCTCAGCTGGTTAGAGTATCGGTTTGTGGTTCCGAGGGTCGCGGGTTCGAATCCCGTCTTTCACCC
>JAHDBM010000093.1 GCA_020630395.1 Flavobacteriales bacterium | reverse complement strand
TGTCATCCTGATAAAGATCAGGATCTAAACAACAACTATTCCCCCTTCAACACAGCTTTTACATCTTTATCATATCTGGTATTGATATATAAACGACCCTCATCATCCCAAATATTAGAAGCTATTGATTCTTTTAGTCTTTGCTTAATTCGCTCTTTAGAGTGATTTATTTCTGATGGAGAAGCTTTTACATCTTTACTTTTAGCATAAGCTATAAAGCTTGAATATAACCCTTCAGAAACAGTAAAGTTTTTCAAAAAATCATTTAATGATCCTTTTGCCCATTTACTTCTGTTTTGGTCTAGGTATTTAATCGAATACTCAGAGAATATTCTAGAATACGATAATGCACGGTAAAAAGTAGAAAATCCAGTTGTGTCATAAGGAATAAAAACATCAGGAGTAATACCACCACCTCCGTATACAGCTTTTCCACCTGGTGTTAAAAACTTTAAGGAATCTACATACATAGAAGAGTCTAGCTCAAATAATTCTCCGTTTTGATCTCTATCATATAACTCCATCATGTATTCATTATATTTTCCAGTATATGGTTTTTGAATACACCTTCCAGTTGGAGTATAATATCTTGCAACAGTAATTCTAACAAGTGAGCTATCCATTAGCATAATAGGACTTTGTACTAATCCCTTACCAAATGAACGTCTACCATAAATAGTACCTCTGTCATTATCTTGAATTGCACCTGCAACAATTTCACTAGCAGAAGCAGATTCACTGTCTATAAGTATAGAAAGCTCAATGTGTTTTAAGATGCCGTTTTTAGTTGCATAATATTTATCTCGGTCACCTATTTTATCTTTTGTAAAGACAATCATCTTATTAGCCTGCAAAAACTCATCCGATATTTTGTGAGCAATATCTAAATATCCACCTCCATTACCCCGTAAATCAAAGACTAGGTGTTTCATGCCTTTTTGTAGTAATCTTTGAGCAGCATATTTAAATTCATCATAAGATGTTTCGCTAAAACGCTCTAGTCTTATATATCCTGTATTTTTTCTAAGCATAAATGCCGCAGTAACACTGTAAATAGGAATAGTACCTCTAGTGACTTTTTTCTTTACTGTTTTACCCTTGCGATAAATAGTGAGGATAACATCTGTTCTAATTTCCCCTTTTAAAAGGCTCATTATTTTATCAGTAGTTATATTAACAGACGCAACATTTTCTCCATCAATTTCTATAATTCTATCTCCATTTTTTACTCCGGCTTTAGCAGAAGGACCACCATCTATAACATTAGTTACAGTTAGGGTATCGTTTAATACCATAAATTTAACCCCAACCCCAGCAAAGTTGCCTCTTAATTGTTCTTCTTCTCTTTCGTTAGCTTCATAAGGGAGATAAACCGAATGAGGATCAAGACTAGTAAGCATTTGTCCAATCGTTTTTTCAACCAGTTTAGTTTCATCAACAGAGTCTACATATTGATTACTTACCAAATCTAGTACACGCATTAATTTTAGTTGTGCATTATATGTTTCTTCTTTATTATCTATTGGAGCTACATAGCCATCAATAGGTTGTTGTCTGGTACCCAAATAAAAGCCTAGTGCTAATGCAAGTCCAACAAAAACAGGAAGGTATATAATTGATTTTTTCATTTAAATATTGATGTAAAGCTTAGTGTTCAAGCTCAGTTAATTGTACTACTTCTACTCCAGCAGATTTAAGAAAGTCTACTCCAGCTGTGTCTTTATAATCATTAATATACACTAGTCTTTTAAAACCAGCTTGATGTATCAATTTACTACATTCTCTACAAGGAGAAAGGGTAATATACAAAGTAGCTCCAGAAGCACTATTATTTGATCTTGCTAGCTTTAAAATAGCATTTGCTTCTGCATGTAGAACAAACCATTGAGTGTCTCCATTTTCGTTTTCACAACAATTATCAAATCCAGTTGGTGTGCCATTATATCCATCCGAAATAATCATGCGATCTTTCACAACCAAAGCCCCCACTTTTTTTCGCTCACAATGAGAGAGTTTAGCCCATTCTGTAGCCATTTTTAAGTAGGCTTTATCGTATTTTAGTTGCTTATTTGGCGTGCTCAAGTTTAGTAATTTTAACTAAAGGTAACCATTACACTATAATTGGGCAACTTCAAAATGTTAGGAGTTAGTTTTATAATATACTAATCTGATTGTAGGAAGTCAGGAATTAGAATAGAATAAAAAGGCATAATAAATGGGAATCAGTTATGAGAAAATTAAGATCCCTTAGGGATTAAATAACTTACTTATATTTGCAATAGTGGGAATAAACAGCAAACATAATCCAATAGGTTTTTTTGATTCAGGAATTGGAGGAACTTCTATATGGAAAGAAGTTGTAGATCTTTTGCCAAATGAAGATACAATTTTCTTGGCAGATAGTAAGAATGCGCCTTATGGAGAAAAATCCAAAGAAGATATTGTTGGCTTTTGTATTAAAAACACAGAATTTTTATTAAAAAAAGGGTGTAAATTAATAGTAGTTGCCTGTAATACAGCTACAACAAATGCTATAGCGTATTTAAGAGAATATTATGATGTTCCTTTTATAGGTATTGAGCCAGCTATTAAACCAGCAGCATTACATACAAAATCTAAAAAAGTAGGGGTTTTAGCAACTAGGGGAACATTAACGAGTGAGTTATTCAATAAAACGAGTGAGTTATATACTAGCGGTATTGAGGTTATAGAGCAACATGGTGATGGAATTGTTGATTTAGTTGAAACAGGGAAAATAAATAGTAATGAGTTGTTTAATTTATTGGAAAAGTATTTAATACCTATGATCGCTCATAATATTGATTATTTAGTGTTAGGATGTACGCATTACCCTTATCTTATTCCTATAATTAGAAAGATTGTACCTGCTAATGTTACCATAATAGATTCGGGTGAAGCAGTTGCAAACCAAACAGAGCATGTATTAAGAGTTTTAGGAAAATTAACAGAAACAAAAGAAGCAAACCATTATTTTTATACCAATGTAGATGAACAAGTGCTAATTAATTTTTTGCCATTAGATAGATTAAACATACATGTTACCCATAAAAATTTCTAAAAAATAAGATAAGTTGTAACTTTAGTCAACATGACGACAGCCATTCAATTAAATAATGACCAAAAACTTTTACAAAGCCTTATAAATGGTGAAAATAGAGGGTTAGAACAATTATTTAAAAAGTATTATACTTTTTTGGTTCGTTTCTCTTTTCAAATAGTAAAAAAGGAAGATGCAGCAGAGGATGTTGTACAAGAGGTTTTTATTAAACTTTGGGATAAAAAAGATAGTTTAGAAGGTGTTCAAAACATTAAAGCTTACCTTTTTCAAGCTACAAAAAATAGTTCTTTAAACTGGATTAAGGCAAAGAAAAATAATAACGAATCATTAGACTTTGTATCATTTACCCATGATTCTGGGAATAATATAGAAGAGCATATTGAATTTGAAGAAACTCAAGCTAAGATTAATAATGCCTTAGGTCTTTTGCCAACAAAATGTAAAGAGGTGTTTTTATTGAGTAGAAATGAAGGCAAGAGTTATAAAGAAATTGCTGAATTATTATCTATATCGGTTAAGACAGTTGAAAATCATATGGGCAAAGCACTAAAAATTCTTAGAGGAGAATTAGGATTAGTATTATTTGCGTTTTATCTATTGCAAGGGTTATAATTTATAGATGAAATTTTTACTGTGTATATGTTTCACCTTAAGTTCTTTTTTGCTGGTTAGTCAAATTAATCTAACCAAAAATCAATCATTAAAAGAGGCGTTAAGTAAAGTAGAAGAACAAGTTGATGTTAAATTTTCATATTCTGAAACCTCTATTCAAGTAAATCAATTCTTAGGGAAGAGTTTTAAAAATATAAATCTTCAATCTTTTTTAGATTATTTATATCAGTCAAAAAACATAAAGCATAAAAAGTCTGGAGAGTTAATGTTGCTTTTTCCATCTGAGGAAAAACGAGTAAAAGCTATTAGTGGGTATGTTAGAGAGAATGATAGTAAAGAAACACTAATTGGAGCCGTATTATATGATACTATTTCTAAAAAAGGAGTAATTACAAATGAGCAGGGTTTTTTTACATTTTATACCTCTAATCCAGATGTAGTATTTCAAATAAGTTACGTAGGTCAAAAAACGATCATAGTTAATGTTACTTTGGTTCAGGATTTATACAGAGATTTTTATTTAGATGCTAATACGAAATTGAAAGAAGTTGTGATTAGCTCAAAAGAGGAAATAGGTATGAATCAAGTAAACGGACAAATTGAATTATCTGAAGCTTTGTTTAACGTTTTACCTGCAATAGGTGGTGTTCAAGATCCAGTAAATACCTTTAAATATTTACCAGGTGTTAGCTCTAATTCTAATAGTAATAGGATAAATATTAGGGGAGGAAGTACTGGAGAAAACATGTTTGTTCTTGATGGGGTTCCATTACTTAAAATGAATCATTGGGCGTTTAATACTATTATGAATGGAGATGCAATAAAGAAAACAACCCTTTACAAAGCTAATTTTCCGGCTGATTTTACAGGGAGAACAAGCTCTATAATAGATATGAGACTTAAGCAAGGCAATAGAGAGAAACTAGAATTAAATGGCGGAGTGGGAATAGAATATGCTAATATTTCTTTTGAAGGACCAATTACTAAGAAAGGGAGCTTTATTCTTTCAGCCAGAAGAAATTGGGGAATTACGAACCCGCTTTCGAATTTTAATCAAATAAATTATCAACAAGTATTTTTAACAAATGTAGATAATGGTGGTTTTTATGATATATATGGAAAGTTAAACCTTTATTTAAAAAAAGGATTTGTTTCTATTAGTGGTATGAAAGAAAAAGATAGTAGAGCTTTACATGACGTTTATGACAACTTAGGCATAATGGACCAAACAGTATTAAAAGGGAAAAGTTCTTTTTTAACTACTAATTTTTTTCATGAACTTGGAAAATCATCTGTTATTAATTCGCAAATCACGTATTATAATTATGAAAATTCGGCTAAAAATAATACAGTAGACTTTAGCTCTAATATCAAAAATAATAAGATTCATTATGACCTTGGTGAACCTACTTTTGTGAAAATGACATCACAAGAAATACAGTCGGTTATTTTTAATAATAAGTATCAGTATAATAAAGAAAAATATAGTTTAAATGGTGGGCTAAATACGACTGCATCTCGTTACATTAACACAACTAGTGATACGCTTATAAAAAGTAAAGATAGTTTGCCTGTTAATTTTGAGGTTAATGCTTTTTTAAATTACAAAAGATCAATTGGAAGTAAATTAGAGTTATTTGTTGGAGTTGCAAATCATTTGTATTCAAATAAGAATTATACTAACTTTCAGTTAGAGCCTAGATTTAATTTATCTTATAAAATAAAAAACAGCAAATTTAGCACATCATACACTCGAGCTAATCAATTTGCCCATTATGCTGGTTATGATATTTTTGGAGGGGGATTTGGAGCGTCAAATTTTCAAGAAAAAAGTGATCTTTGGATTCCAGCAGATTCAACATTAGGCTTTACTACTTCAAATATTATAGATTTATCTTATTCAGTTAATTTAGGAGATAAATATATTTTAAGTTCATCTTTGTATTATAAAAAAGGTAAGAATGTAAGAGATGATAATTTTAGTACTCGACTTCTTTCATATGATTCGGAGTCTTATGGATATGAAATTTTGGCTCAAAAAAATGGAGATAAATTAACGGGTTGGGTTTCTTATGATTTGTCATGGGCTCGACTTGATGTTAATGAAAATTATTATTCAAGCTTCTTTTTTTCGCAAAATAGAATTTATGCGAATTTCGACTCTAGACATAGAATTAGATTTGGATTAAACTGGAAGATTACAAAAAAAATTGATTTCAGTGCTCAGTTTATGTTTAACACAGGCCGACCTTTTTCATTTGGTAAATTAGATTCTTTATCAAACATAATACAGGATACTTTAGATGCGAATTATCAAATTTATGGGTATACAGAGGTAACTGAAAAAGAATTATTAGAAGGAGCCCAGTTTCGTTATCCAAGCACACATGAATTAGATATTCAGTTTAGCTATAGTTTTGGTAAAAAATGGAAAAGTAAAATTGTAGTGGGTTATAAAAATGCATATTTCAATGTATCTGGATCAGGCACTTCAAGATTAGTTATGTGGAGAAATAGATTGTTTTTTGATTTTAGACCAAGTTGGTATGGTGATGAATTGTTTTTGGGTAGCTTTCCATATTTAACGTATAGATTTTCATTTTAAAAATATAAAAATCAATGCTTTAACAAAATAAAACAACTGCATGTAGGGGGTGTGTGATTTTTGTATGTCTTGTTAGTAAATAAACAATACTTAAAACTACAGACATGAAAACTATTAAATTACTTATTATCGGATTAGGGATTATTGGAACTTCTTTTGCACAAGATGTTAAGCGTGAACGAGAAATATCGTTTGTTACTACAACACAAGGAGATCATCAAATAGTATTAAAAAAACAATCCAAGAAAAAGCCTAATAAATTTAGGAGGATATCGTTCTCCAATATTGACACTTATGGTATTAACTTAAATAAAGAAAATATTGGCGCAAATTTAAATTTTGGTATAGGTTATGAGAAAAGATTTCCAATAAAAGAATCTAAGTTTACTTTTTATAGAGGTCCTGAGTTTATCACTTCTATAAATGCTTTAACCGAAAACGAGACGCTAACATTAAGTCAAAAATTTGTGTATAATTTAGGATTAAATTATTCATTTAAAAAAATATCTATTGGTATTGAAAATAAAAGTTATATTCAAGTTTCAGCATCCCCAATATTTGAGGATAATGGTATAGCGACAAAAGTTATAAATCCATATTTAACAATAAGTTTAAAACTGTAAATAATTAAATCTATATATTAGTCCTTCTGTTAAAAAATAGAAGGACTTTTTTATGTTTAAAACACTCTTTAGCATTCTTTTGATTTCCTTTTTGGGGACTGCGTTTGGGCAGATAACTATAAAAAAGGAAGCTAAGTTAAAGGATGTTTTAACAACTATAGAAAAACAGCTAACTATTTCTTTTTCTTATTCTCCTACACGATTAAATACTAATCAGGTTTTTGATAGAAATATAATGGATATAAACTTAGAAGAGTTTTTGGTCTATTTATACAAAAAGTTTAATATAAAAAGCAAAGAAAATGAAGGAGTTATTCTACTTTTTCCGGTAGAAGAAAAAAGAGTTAAATACCTAAGTGGCTATATAAGAGATGAAAACTCCAAAGAGCCATTGATATTTGCAAATATTATTGATAATGACTTAAAAATTGGGGTTTCTACTAATGAATACGGTTTCTACGCTATTTCAACTACAGAGGATTCAATAAATTTAACAATATCTTATGTTGGCTATAAGCCTTTAGTAGTTCATTTAGCAGTATCTAAAGATTTACAAACCGACTTTGGTTTAATGTTAAATGACAACTTAAAAGAAGTTAAAATTACAGATTTTAAAGACGAGCCAATAGGAGAGATAGGAAAGATAGAAATGACATCAGGTTTATTATCTAAAGTTCCAACTGTATATGGAGAAAATGATCCATTAAGGGCTTTGGGTTTAATGCCAGGAGTAATTTCAGATTCGAGAGACAGTTATCTTAATATAAGAGGGGGAAATATAGGGGAGAATATGTTGTTAGTTGACGGAGTACCTATTTATAAAATGTCTCATAGAAGGAAAATTTCCATTATTAACGGAGATGCAATTAGTAAAACAACACTTTATAAAAGTAATTTTCCTGTACGATATAATGGACGCTCATCTTCTATTATTGATTTAAGGATAAAAGATGGAAATAGAGAAAAATTACAAGCTAATGGTGCTCT
The DNA here is from genome assembly GCA_020630395.1 of Flavobacteriales bacterium. Taxonomy (GTDB): domain Bacteria; phylum Bacteroidota; class Bacteroidia; order Flavobacteriales_D; family CAJJDF01; genus CATLPG01. The sequence goes on along the minus strand of JAHDBM010000093.1, from coordinate 659 downwards.
TGGTTTCCAAACAATGAAGTTGATGTTAGATGGTCCAATTGGAAAACATATGTCCTTTGTTACTAGTGCAAGGAGAAATTATAATTCTTTGGTAGCAACATTATTAAATGCGAGTGGTTATAGAGAGTATTTTTTTGATTTATATGGAAAACTTACGATTAATTTGAAGAAAGATCAGATATCTCTGAGTGGCTTTTATGATCAAGATGTATATAAGAATCAGCTAGGTTACAGGCACCCATTAAAGGTAAATGATACATTAATTGATTCTTTAATCGGATTAGAGGCAATTGAAAACATTAGTTATAGTGGTATGGGAACATTAAAATGGAGCCATCATGGAAAAAGAATTTTTTCTAATCATCAACTTTCGTTTTATGATTATGCTATTCAACAAAGTTCTCAAAAAGATACACTGAGTAGTTTTCATTTGATAAATGAATCAAATTCACATATCCAAGATATTATATTTAATTCACATTATGAATTTAAGAAAAATGAATACTCTTATAAAGCTGGTGTAAATGCAACTTATCATAATTTATTTAGCATTTTTGATAGTGATACGCTTATTAGAACTGAAGATCCTAGTCTAAGAAGAAACAGAGTATTTGCTGAAAACTCATTGTATTTTGAAGCAAAGAGAAACATAACAAAAA
>JAHDBM010000023.1:30322-44823 GCA_020630395.1 Flavobacteriales bacterium | reverse complement strand
TTCTACTTTATTAACCAGAAAAATAGAGTAATATGAAAAAGAGTAAAAGAGTAATTAGTTCAATCTTAATTTTGGCTAGTTTAGCCGTAGACTCATACGGGCAAAAAGTACAAAAAGAAGAGGAAAAACCTAAACATGAGCTAGGTGCTCATGTTGAATTTGGGAGGGTAATTTATCCGTCATTAAAATTAAGTTATAGGTACTTACTTCCTAAAAAAATTAATTTAAAAAGCGAACTTCAATTTTCAGGCGGAAATACGGCTTGGTATAATACCAGAAGATACTTGGGGTTTATTCCTACACCATGGCCACTAACAGACCTAGATTCAAATAATCATTTTTTTGGTGTTGAAAATTCATACCAACATAATTTTTTTAACTCTCAACTAAATTTGGGGGTCGAGAAAGACATTAGACTTTTTAAAAATTTAAGTTTTAGAGGTGGTATTGATATTACAATGGGATATCTAAAGCATAATGATGAAAGAACACTGTCAAAATTTAGTTTGGATAGTAATTTTAATGGTGAATATGAAGTCCATGAATCGCAAAAAGCATATAGTGCTAAAAATATTGGCTTTGTAAACAAGGTAAATTACAATAGTACTTTAGTATCAATGAGTGCAAAACTATCTATTGGATTTCTATTTGAAATAACCGATAGAACATCTTTACTAGCCTCATTTTATTATGAAAGAGGCAATATGAGAGAAATAAGCAGAAAAGAAATATTTGATAATAATACTCAAACTGATTTATTCGATCAAACCTCAACTTCACCTTGGAGCAGCTTGCATACTAGCAATGGCTTTTCACTTGGAATAACACGCACATTTTAAACAACATACTAATAATTCTAGCACTATAAAAAGTAGTGCTAGAATATTTAAATCAAATACTATAACACATGATAACAACTCTACTTTATTAACCAGAAAAATAGAGTAATATGAAAAAGAGTAAAAGAGTAATTGGTACAATATCAGTTCTTGCATGTTTAGCGACTCAAGCATTTAGCCAAGAAAAAGTTAAATCAAGTAAACACGAAGTAGGCCTTCATCTTGAAAGTAATGCTGCTTCAGCATTTATTAAAGGTAGCTATCGTTATAAATTACCTAAATTTAATTTAAAAACTGAGCTATCTATTGGCTTAAAAGACACATGGTCTTACACGCCTATTCAAGATGGATATTATTATAATTTTAACCAAGCACTACCATTAAGCGAACTAGATACAAATGGTGAATTTATTGGTAAAACCCAATATGACAATCAAATAAACACACAAAATAGAGTATCATTTGGTATCGATAAAGATGTAAATTTATTGAAGTTTTTATCCTTAAGAGTTGGAGTAGATGCATTAATTGGACTATATAAATCCCAAACAACATCTACTATTTCTCAATACAGTTTAGATAGCTCTAGCTACGATAACAACAAACATCCTATGTATAACAACTATAGTACTATATACTATTCAGATAAACTGTATGATATTAATAGTCAAACAATAACAAGAAACTATTTATATGTTGGAGGTAATCTACATGTAGATTTTATGCTTAACATTACGGATAAAACCTCCTTAAATGTTGGTTTTAATTATCAATTAGCTGCTTTAAGTAGCCTCAAAAAAACGAATACATTCGAAAATGAAAATAATAAAGAGCTGTTTTTCGATTATGAGCCTCCAGCTCCTTTTGTAAATAGCTTAGCTATATCACTAGGATTGATTCATAGTTTTTAGATTCAATCATATCATATTAATAAGAGTTTAGATTATTTAAAATTTAAAAAGTCAGTTACAGCCTATCCTAATAAGATAGGCTGTAACTTTTTATAGACATTATTTGTTTTATATACAAAACAAATAAAACTCAATATATACTATATCTCTACTTCATAATAAAACACATCATTATGTAATACTTCTACTTTATTAACCAAAAATAAAGTGATATGAAAAAGAGACAATTTCCCCTAATTGTGTTAATGGCATTATTAATGTTCGTTAACAAAAGTACTAAAGCTCAAGAAGAAATAACACAAGAAAAAAACAACTATTCTATAGGCTTAGGAATAAGATCAAGTTGGTGTGTCGATAATAGTATAGTTCTTCAAATGAAAAAACACAATAAGTTGTTTAGTTGGAGAGTAACTATAGAGATTGGAACTAATAGAGAACGGTCTAATCTTCCTTATTACATTCATCCATTTGCCGAAGTATTAGAACCTGAGGATTCTAATGGAATATTAACCATAGAAAATGGAGTAGAATATTCCAGCCAAAACTACAATTCAATCTCATTTGGTTTTGAAAAACCGTTTAATATCTACAAACTAAAGTTTGCATTAGGATTAGATGTAAACGTAGGGCATTTATCTACTAAAGTTGTACAAGGAATTTCAAGATATCAATATCCACAATACCGAGATAAAAGCCACCTATATTACACCTATAAGCGCGATCCCGATCATATATCAACAATAAATAAAAAAACGACTATACGTAAAAGTCTTGCTGCCGGCACGAGACTAAATTTAGATTGGATATTACCCATTACCAATAAACTTGAATTAGAAGCTGGACTTAGTTTTCATTTGTATGTAAATCATTTATTAAATGAAACTATCGAATATCAAAATGAAAAATTCGATCAAAATTTTTCAAACACATCATATAATAGCCCATACCTTTCTGATGCCACAGTTAAAGTTGGTCTTAATTATCATTTTTAACATTTCTCCTAAACACCATTCTAATGAATAAATTAATCATCTGTTCACTATTAATTTGTAACGTTATAGGCTACAGTCAGCATGATACTATAATTAGACATAACCAAATTAGTTTAAGCTTTGAGGTTATGTCTAGCTTAATTGAAGACAAAAATGCCTTATTAAGGCTAAACCTATATTACTCTCATCCTTTAAAAGAAAACAGACTATTTTATGGATTGAGTATTGGTTATAATAATGTAGGAAAAAACTATTATACACCCGCAGACTATTTAGATGATGCTATTATAACTGATTATCCAGATTTAATAACCAAACCTGATACCGCAGGTCATTTTATTGGTCGAGAAATATATGGAACTTATGGTAGGTATATTGGGAGTAAATTTGGATTAGAAAAACAACTAGCCCAAATAAATCTATTCTATATAGAAGCTCGGGCAGGAATTAGTGGAGGAATTCAATATTTAAATACATATCAAAGCATAGCTAATTACAGTATCGATTCTTCCAATAATGATGAGTTAAACTCACCTGCTTATGCTACATATAAAAGAGAAGTTATTAATGAAAGGTATACGACTAAAAGACATGTTAACTTCGGTATTATTACCTCACTAAAAGCTCGCTACCAAGAAAAAAAGTGGGGAATTTGGCTTTCACTTAATCATGATAGTGGTATTACATATGAAATATCATCCAAACATACTGATCAAAACAGTTCTTACTCAAATTCATTTAAAGATCTAAAACAAACTGTCTTATTTGAAACTAGGTTGGGTTGGGAAACTGGAATAAGTTTTAATTTTTAATTACCTAATCATCAAAAAAAAAACAATTTTACTCAACAACTAAAAAACATGAAAAAGATAAAAGAAATTACTACACTAATCTTATTGTTAATGACTAGCATAGGCTTTAATCAATCAAAAGAAAAAAAGAAATTATGGCACAAGTCAATTAATTACACTATCGGGACTCAAGCCAATGGAGATCTTAGATATGATTTAAGCTTTAGTAAAAACAAAGGTGATTTATACTATAGTTTTGGGATATATGGCAGTACAAATTTTTCTCCGAAAGCCTTCTATTTTGAGAACCCTTTACTTTTTGTTACTATTCCTGAATCGAATTCCTTTTTAGGATTAAAAAAACTTAATGATGCTAAAAGTGGAGCAATAGGATTATCAATTAAAGGAACACAAATCGCACCAATAAATGAGATAAACGTTAAGATATTCACTCAGTTATTTTTAGGATACCAAAGTATAAACTCAACCGCTAGTATACATAAATACACTTTTGATTCTACTTCAATTAATCCTGATGGAAATTTCCATTATCCTAAACGAGAAGAACTAATAAACAAACGAATCTTTAACGAAGATCAACTCCAAATTGGTACAAAGGTCGGCTTAGGCTATGATTATTATTTTTCAAAACATTGGGGGATTGAAATAGAGTTTAACGCAATAGTAATGGGGAACATCAAGTTAAACAGTATAGAAACATTACTTAATAATAAACATGAAGAATTCTTAGATTTTGATCCTCCAACACATAATAATTTTGATGCCTTATTAGGAGCTGCAATAGGAGTTAATTATCGTTTCTAAACCTTATCCTTCGAATCTAACCAAATGGTAATAGGACCGTCATTTATAAGTGATACTTTCATATCTGCACCAAAAACTCCGGTTTGTACTTTTCTCTCGATCCTTTCTGATAAACTGGAAATAAATTGCTCATATAATGGTATTGCTAAAGTAGGTTTAGCCGCTTTAATAAAAGATGGTCGGTTACCTTTTTTTATCTAAATAAAAACTAACTTTTTGTACAGTAATCTATCAGTTCCCTTTATTAATAAAGTATAAGTTCCTTGCGGAATATCCTTAGTATGTATAACCATTTTATTAGTAGACATCATTTCTTTAGTTATTGAAATTATTTTTCCAGATGAACTCACCAAATAACATTTCAGATCTTTATCATCTGTTACATTGTTCTGCAAATCTATTGTAAAACGATTATTAGATATAGGATTTGGAAAAACATTTACTTGCTCATTATAATTCTGTTTCTTATCGAGAGATACTGTATGTGAGGGTAAATTAAATTTTACAAAAATATAAGATGAGTCGTTTACATTATTTGTGTCATACACTACATACCTAAAAAGACTTTCCCCATAAACTTTTCTATGCTTATAAGAGGCTTTTATAATTCCCGAAGTATCAGGAAAGGAAGGATGTATAGTATGTGATTTACTTGCATCACCTTCTCTGAAGGGATATACTCCAGCATAAGCATCTGATAAGCAATACCTCCAAGTGCAATAATAATTTGAAGTTCCTGGTAAAACTGACTCCTCATATCTTTTTATCCTATACGTTACAGTTGTTACACCAGCATTATATAAATAAAATGAATTTTTATAAGTCACAATTGATGTATCAGCTACTAACACCTCAATAGTATCTCCATTTAAACTATTCCCATTATAGTCGGCAAAATAAACCGTTTGAGAAAAAGATAAAAAGCTAAAAAAAACTACAAAATAGATACATACTATATTCTTAATATTCATATTTCTTTGTGTTGATATATATAATACGATAGAAAAATAGTATCAGTTGCTTTAGAATAAAAATATAACTATTCCCTATCCTTAGAGTCTAACCAAATGGTAACAGGACCATCATTTATAAGTGATACTTTCATATCTGCACCAAAAACTCCGGTTTGTACTTTTCTCTCGATCCTTTCTGATAAACTGGAAACAAATTGCTCATACAAGGGTATTGCCAAGGCAGGTTTAGCTGCTTTAATAAAAGATGGTCGGTTACCTTTTTTTGTGCTTGCATGTAACGTAAACTGACTCACTACTAATACCTCTCCTTTAACATCTAATAATGAAAGGTTCATCTTACCTTCTTCATCATTAAAAATACGCATATTGACAATCTTATTCACCAGCCAATTAATATCGTCTTGGTTATCTTGATCTTCTATTCCAACTAATAAAAGTAGCCCTTGTCCTATATTGGACTCTATTTGTGTATCAACAGTAACAGATGCCTCACTAACCCTTTGTAATAAAACTCTCATTTACTTTAATAAAATCTTGTTTTATCTCTTCTCCAAATAAGACATAAAATTAAGCCAAATAAAGCCCCTCCTAGGTGAGCAAAATGAGCTATGTTGTCCCATTCAAAATTACCAATACCAAGATATAATTCAATAATCATATAGATTGGCACAAAATATTTTGCCTTTACAGGAACAGGCAAAAAAATAAGCATAAGTTCAGTATTAGGAAACAAAAAGGCAAAAGCTGCTAAAAGTCCCATTATAGCACCAGATGCACCCACCATTGCTTGATGATACTGTGCATTAGCTGTCCCTAAAATAGGATCAACATAATTTTTACCATCTAACCATAATTCTGCTCCTTGAGTCGAAACTAATTCTATTATCTCTGGAGATAAATCACTTAGCTGGTACCAAATTACCCCCATGTGAAGTAAGAAAGCTCCAATAGCCGAAAATAAATAAAAAAACAAAAAACGTTTAGGTCCCCAAACTCTTTCTAATTGAGAACCAAACATAACAAGCGCAAACATATTAAAGAAAATATGTCCAATACCTGCATGCATAAAAAAATGTGTCACGATTTGATAGGGCTGAAAAAGCGGGCTTTCGAAATAATGCAAGGCTAAAAGATTGCCCACAGCAGGCATAGCAACAGATAAAACAAACATTACCACATTAATAAGCAGTAGATTCTTTACTACATCTGGCATGTTACGAAATAAAGCTTGTAATGATCCCATATTAATTAAATAGTTTTTCTAGTTCGTCCAAGGTTACCGTTACAATAGTTTTTTTACCATTTGGAGCAAAGTATGGAGACTCACACGCAAACAATTGATCGGTTAATAAGGTCATTTCATTTTCACTTAACTTCTTCCCTGCTTTAATTGCCATACTTCTGGCCATGGCTCTGGCAATACTATCGGTTGTATCAAGTTTTAACTCGTCTCTGTTATTTTTAAACTGCTCTATAATCTTATCAAATAAACCAGGTATATCAGTTTGTCTTAAATCGGCAGGAACACCATTAACGGCTATTGCAGTATTTCCAAATTTCTCTATGTCAAAACCAATTAACTTTACTTCATCCCAAATTTCGGTAAGAATAGCAAAATCACTAGAGCTAAACTCAAGCTTAACCGGAAACAATTGCTGCTGACTTGTTGCTTTTTTAGCTCCTAATGTTTCTAAAAACTGTTCGTATAAAATACGTTCATGCGCTTTATGTTGGTCAATTAATATGTAACCCGATTTAATTTGAGAAAAAATGTAACGACTATGTAATTGAAAAATCTTCCGTGTAACATCTACCTCAACTATAGCCTGCTGATCGTCTTCTTCCTCATCTTCATCTGTTATAGTAATAAGGTTATTATCATGATACAAACTTGTTAATGCTTGTTGTTGATCTACATCACACTTTGGAAGTTCGAACGTACTATCTTTTTTCGTAATTCTTCCATTACTGCCTCCACTTTTCTCTTTTGTCTCAAATGGATTAAAGTTTTCGTTCACGCGTATTTGAGGCATTTTAATTTCATCTCCTGCTTTAACAGGATCTACATTAAAACTTGTTTCTGCTTCAAAATCTAAAGAAGGTGCCATTTGGTGCTTACCTATAGACTGCTTTACAGCTGAATTAATGATGGCATAAATAGAACGTTCATCTTCAAATTTTATCTCTGTTTTAGTAGGATGAATATTAATATCGATTGTAGAAGGCTCTACCTCCATATAAATAAAATAACTAGGATACGTTTGTTTGGGTATTAAGTCTTCATAAGCTTTCATGATAGCATAATGCAAATACCCACTTTTTATAAATCGTTTGTTTACAAAAAAGAATTGTTCTCCTCTTGTTTTTCTAGAAAACTCTGGTTTACCAATAAATCCAGTGATATTAACAATAGTTGTTTTTTCATCAATAGGTACTAATTTCTTATTAAAATTCTTACCAAAAACTCCTATTATCCTTTGTCGTAAAGAACCAATTGGTAAATCAAATAAACTATTGCCATTACTAGTTAGTTTAAAGTAAATTTCTGGATGTGTTAACGCCACTCGCTCAAACTCATCTATAATGTGTTTCATTTCTACTGGGTTCGACTTTAAAAAGTTTCTCCTAGCCGGCACATTAAAAAATAAATTCTTAACCGAAAATGTTGTTCCACATGAGGTTTGAACAGGCTCTTGAGCTTTAATTGAACTACCCTCAATATTTATTTTAACCCCAATCTCATCTTCTACCAAACGTGTTTTCATTTCAACTTGTGCAACAGCAGCAATAGAAGCCATTGCTTCTCCTCTAAATCCTTTTGTTCTTAAATTAAACAGATCGTTTGTCTCATTAATTTTAGATGTTGCGTGTCGTTCAAAACACATTCGTGCATCAGTTTCACTCATTCCACAACCATTATCTATGGTTTGAATAAGCGTTTTTCCAGCATCTTTAATAATTAATTGAATTTCTGTAGCTCCAGCATCAATAGCATTTTCCAATAACTCTTTTACCACAGAAGCTGGTCTTTGAACCACCTCTCCTGCTGCTATTTGATTAGCAACCGCATCTGGTAAAAGCTTTATTAAATTAGACATATTATTACTTACTCATTCGTTAGTCTTTAAAGGTATTATTATCCTCTTTTTAATGCAAATGTTTTCATATGAATAACCTTATTCAACTAAAACAATAAACAAATATGCTTCCCTGTATGTTGTTAAATAAATTATGTTATCAAAATGTTAATTTGGCGTGATTATTGATATTTATTAAACAAAAACCTTAAAAAAATGTATAAAACAACACCCTTAATCTTATTACTTTTGATTTCTCAATTTGCAACCTCTCAAGCTAAAGAAAATATTGACCAAATACCTTCAGTTAAAAAAAATTCAATTGGCTTAGAGTTTGGATCTTTATTCTCTGATAATCTTAGATCAGAAATTATTTACAGAAGATACCTCAAAAATAATCGCTACAACTTAAAGTTTAGTTTTGGCACAAAAAATATAATACATCAAACTACAGAGAATCCTGAAGTTATATCGATAAAAAACAATAATACTTTTTTTGGCAAAACTACAACTAAAAACGGAACAAGATTTCATGTATTATCTGGTTTAGAATATAGCTATCCAATAAAAAGATTCGATTTTCTGGTTGGTATAGATCTTATGTACTCCCAGAAAAATGTAATCCTCTTTGAAACATACAAATACTATGATAAAAACACTGTGCTTGAAGATAGTCTGTCGAACAGCCTAAATGTTAACACAAAGTACCACGAACTTGGGATGGGATTAAATGTAGGTTTAAAGTATAATCTTTCAAAAAGATTCAATTTAATTACCAGAATTCAATATATTGATTTTATATCAATCAATGACCGTACCGAACGAACACAAAAAATAGAAGCACAAGAACCTTTTATGATTTATGATAAAGTTGATATAATAAATGAAGATAATATTGGTCTTAGATTTAGTTTAAACTACTTATTCTAAAAATCAACATCCTATCTTTTAAATCCTGATGCATTAACAAAGAGAGGTTCTTAAGATAAATTTCCTTAGTTCTTAAACTGCCAGTACAAAATAATACCAGCTAAAATAGCCAATAGTAATATTCTGGTAGAGGTTTTAGCGTTTGTGCCTCCTAAACTAGCTAACATTCCTTTTCTTTTTGGTCTACGAGAACTTGATACTTTACTAGAAAAACGAGAACGAAAGTCTTCAGAGTCAAAAGAAGCTGAATGTTGCTTTACTCCCATTTCTTTTTCAATAGATGCTATTCTATTTTCACGTTTTTCTTTCTGCTCATCATAATATACTGCTGTATAGCCGAATTTGTTTGGTTTGGGTTGTTTAAAAAATCTTGAGAATAACATACTATAAATATATAAAAGTTCAGTTAATCTATCTTCAAAAAGCCTGCAAAACTTATTAATTCAAGTAGATAATGTTTATTCGGATGCTTCCATTGATTGATCGGTTTACTAACTGCTACATAATATTTTTACATCATCATATTCATTTGAATGGGAGGAAGATATCCCTCAGGGATTAAATTTGTTATATTTGCCCCTATAATAAAAAAAAGAGAACAATGAATTTTAAACATTTATTACTAGTTCCAGTTATAGCAGGATTAACTTTTTCTTGCGGAAACAGTAAAACAAACCCTGATGGCGACACAACAGACACAATTGCAAATGACTCTACAGAAGTTAATGGAGATGAATTTGAATATTTAGCAGAGAAATTTGCAGATATAAAAGTGATTAAATACCAAATTCCAAGTTGGGATAAGTTGACACTTAAACAAAAAAAATACGCATACTACTTAACACAAGCAGGTTATGCAGGTAGAGAAATTATTATAGATCAAAACTATCGTCATAATTTAGCCATTAAAAGAACATTAGAAAAAGTATATACCGAATATACTGGTGACAAAACAACTGAAGACTGGAAAAATCTTGAGATATACTTAAAGAGAATATGGTTTGCTAATGGTATTCACCACCATTATTCGAATGAAAAATTTAAACCAGGTTTTTCTAAAGAATATTTAGTAGGATTAACAAAAGAAGTAGGTGCTACACAATTAAATGATGAAGCACTAAAAGCAATCTTCGATCCTTCTTTTGATGCTAAAAAAGTAAACCTATCTAAAGATGTAGATTTAGTTGCTGCATCTGCTGTTAACTTTTACGGACCAGATGTTACACAAACAGAAGTTGAAGCTTACTATAAAAACATTATGAAAAATGATGGAGCTACTCCAATATCGCATGGATTAAACTCTAAACTTGTAAAAACTGAGAGTGGTGAATTACAAGAATTACGTTATAAAGCTGATGGATTATATGGAGAGGCTATTAAAGAAGTAATCTCTTGGTTAGAAAAAGCAATAACCGTAGCTGAAAATGAAGCACAAGCTCATGCACTACAACTATTAATAGAATACTACAAAACTGGAGATCTTAAACTTTGGGATGAATATAACATTGCTTGGGTAGAAACTACTAATGGAGATATCGATTACATTAATAGCTTTATTGAAGTGTATAATGATCCATTAGGCTATACAGGTTCTTTTGAAACTATAGTTGAAATTAAAGACTTTAAAATGACAGAAATTATGAGTGTATTAGCTGATAATGTTCAATATTTTGAAGACAACTCATCTATTATGGATGAGCATAAAAAGAAAAAAGTAGTTGGTGTATCATATAAAGTAGTTGATGTTGCTGGTGAAGCTGGTGATGCATCTCCTTCTACACCAATTGGTGTTAACTTACCAAATGCAAACTGGATTAGAGCACAACATGGTTCTAAATCTGTTTCATTAGGAAACATAGTTGCAGCTTATGATGGTGCTGGTGGAAGTGGTATTTTAAAAGAATTTGCTTTTGATGAAGCTGAAATAGCAAGAAGTAAGGCTCATAGTAAAGTTGCTGGTAAAATGCACACTGCATTACATGAGGTTGTTGGACATGCATCTGGTCAATTAAACCCTGGTGTTGCAACACCTAAGGAAACTTTAAAAAACTACTCATCTACTCTAGAAGAAGCTAGAGCAGATTTAGTTGGGCTATATTTTATATACCATGATAAATTAGTAGAGCTTGGTTTAACTGAATCTTTAGAGGTAGGAATGGCTGAGTATGATGGATATATCCGTAATGGACTAATGACACAATTAATGCGTTTAGAGGAAGGTGCTGATATTGAAGAAGCACACATGAGAAACCGTCAATTAGTTGCTGCTTGGGCTTTCGAAAAAGGTGCAAAAGACAATGTAATCGAAAAAGTTGTTAAGGATGGTAAAACTTACTTTAAAATAAACGATTACGAAAAGCTAAGAGGCTTATTCGGAGATTTATTAAAAGAAATACAAAGAATAAAATCGGAAGGTGATTTTGAAGCTGGAAGAGATTTAGTTGAAAACTATGGAGTAAAAGTAGATCAAGCTATACATAAAGAAGTGTTAGAAAGAGTTAAACCTCTTAACATAGCTCCTTATGGTGGTTTTATTAATCCAACTATCACTCCAGTAATGGATGGTGAAGAAATAACTGACTTTACCATTACCTATAAAGAGTTTGACGAACAAATGTTAGACTATGCTAAACAATATAGCTACTTGCCAGATTATAATTAATCTATTCCTATTATAAAACATAAAAACCTCAAGCTTTTGCTTGAGGTTTTTTTTATATCTAACATCTAATTAAAAGTTTCTTTGAAAAACAATTCCTAATTGAAGTCCTTGATAATGTTTATTTTTTATCAATTCATAATCTGTTTTAGAAGAATATACAAATGATGTTGTAAGTCCTATTCTTGCGTCTTTATAGAGGTTTAAAAAGAAAGTAACTGGAAAACTATGGTTATAAATAAAAGTCCTATCTACACCTCCTAAGTAACCTTTCCCATGAAAAACACCCATCATTTGAAATCTATACCCAAATTCTAAGCTAACTTTTCGTTTCGTTATTACATTATAATTAAGCTCTAACCCAACTCCTAAAAGACTGGAAGAACCCAGTAATGTATCTTGAAAATGTCTATCATCAGCATTAGCACCAACTGTATAAATAAAATCCAAGCCAAATCTTGACACCTTAAATCCATTCTGTTTAAGATTAAATTGCTTAATGTTATCTATAGGAGATATAACATCAAACCCAAAAGAAAACTTTGGTTTAACAAGAGATTTAAACTTTGTTGAGTCTTGTGCAAAACTGCCACTTATAAAAAAAAGAGAAAGCAAGATGCTGTATATTATGTTATTTCTTTTCATTGTATTAGAGTGTTGATGGTGGAGCTAATTGTTCATATTCGGTTCCTCTATATTTAACTTTCTTCTTTTTCCAATTTGATGAGTGAAACTGCAAACTTCCCCCAAATTTAATTCCCGTATAATCATCATTCGTTACGTTAGGAATTTTATTTACTTTACTCGAAAAACCATAACTAACGAACCCTCCAAGTCGTATAGATTTTGTTAAGTTTAGATATACTTGAGTACCTAATTCTATATTTTGAATTGTTTCTTCATAAAGATTTTCATAGGTTGGACTATTACTAATATTATATTGTAAATATCCCATTTGATATCTTAAAAAAGGAATAACAGAAACTTTGTTTTTAGGTGAGAAATTATAGCCTAAATCAACACCCAATAAAGCAGTATTAAGATCTACTTCATCTATATATATGTTTTCATTTATGTAGTTTTCCTTGATGGTAATTGATGATGTAAATCCAAAATGAATTTTGTCTTCAAAAATTCCTCCCATATCAAAACCTAAACCAACCGATTGATCAAAAGCTTGATTATTAAACACATTAATATTTATATATCCTCTAACTTTTATATTACGATTAAAAAATGTTTTAACATCAGAAGTATCATTGTCTGTTTTAGAGGTATCTGCAAGTACAATTAAATTGGTTGTATCGGTCGGTAAACTTTGTTTAGTTTGTGATAGCAAATCTACTATTGAATCCTTTTCTTCAATTGATTTTACTTCATTAGTAAGAGGATTAACATTAACTAATAATTTATCATCTGCTTTATCAACAATAGTTAAAGGGGGGCTATTAAAAACAGATGCATCAGATGTTATTTTCTTATTTATTAAATGATTATCATCCTCTTTTCTATTTACGTGATTAGTTAGACCATACTCATGCTGTTTAGTTCTTATCTGTTTAGAATGATTAAACTCTGTTTTAGTGTGTGTTTTATGGTCTAAATTAAAAGTGAGTTCTTTATTAGTTAAAACAAGCTTTTCATTATCCGATAACTCATTTACCGATAATATATGATTATTAGCAACTCTCTTTACATCTAATTTATTAACAGAATCTTCGGCTACTTTAGCTATTTTAAAAGCAGGTGTAGATTGTTTTTCTTTAAAAGTATACCATGCAGTTCCTGTTACTATAGCTACTAATACAATTAATCCCATTATCTGATTAAAAGAAAAAAGCTGACTTGAAGTTGGTAGTTGGCCTTCTAATTTACTCCATACTTTTGAAGATGGTTCTGCTTTGTAAGTCTCAAGATTATCTTTAAAAAACTCCCCTATTTCTTTTTTATCTTTCATAATAAACTTCTTTTGAAATTAATTTTTCTTGTAACATTTTTTTTGCTCTTGTTAGTTGTGATGTTGATGTAGAAATTGATATTCCTAAATGCTCTGAAATTTCTTTGTGAGAATAATTTTCAATACAATACATATTAAAAACTACCTTATAACCAATTGGCAACTCATTTATTAATTGCACTAATTCATTCAATGAAAATTGATTTTCTTCAGGGTATATGAAATAGTCCCCTTCAATTTCAACATCATCAACATCTTCTGTTAGATTCTTTTTACTTTTTTTTAATCTATCAATAGCCATATTGATAAATATTCTTTTTAGCCAATTCGTGAATTTTTTTTCATTTATGAATTGATAATCTATAACCTTATCAAATACTTTTAAAAATCCATCATGCAGTAAATCTTCGGCATCATCTTTACATTTACAGTACCTTAAACAAATACCAAACATATTTTGGTAGTACGCATTGTAAATTGCTAAAAATCCTTCCTTTTTATTTTTTCTGCAAAGCTGTATGTGTTTTTGTAAGTCCAATTATATTT
>JAHDBM010000023.1:0-30222 GCA_020630395.1 Flavobacteriales bacterium | reverse complement strand
ATGTCATTCGATCGAATTAGAGAAAAACTCAATATACTTGCTGATGCAGCAAAATATGATGTATCATGTTCTTCTAGTGGAGGCAATAGAAAAAACACTAACAAAGGGTTAGGAGATTCATCAAGTTCTGGAATTTGCCATACCTATACTCCTGATGGAAGATGTGTTTCACTATTAAAAATATTACTGACTAATTATTGCATTTTTGACTGTGCATATTGTGTTACAAGAAAAAGTAATGATATTAAAAGAGCTGCTTTTAAAGTTCAAGAAGTAGTCGATCTAACCATAAATTTTTACCGAAGAAATTACATTGAAGGGTTATTCTTAAGTTCTGGAATTTTTAAGAATGCCGATTACACTATGGAGCGTTTGGTTGCTGTTGCAAAAAAACTTAGGCTTGAAGAAAATTTTAATGGATACATCCACCTAAAGTCAATACCAGGAGCTAGTGATGAACTAATGAGAGAGGCTGGACTATATGCTGATCGATTAAGTGTTAATATTGAGATCCCAACCAAAGAAGGCTTAAAATTACTCGCTCCCGACAAAAAACGAGAGGACTTTATAAAACCAATGGCTAAAGTTAAAAACGAGATAGCACAATATAAATCGGAAAAAAAGATCATTAAAAGCACACCTAAATACGCTCCTGCCGGACAAAGCACTCAAATGATTGTTGGTGCTAGTGGAGAAAATGATATGCAAATCATGTATACTTCTCATTATTTTTACAAAAAATTTAATCTAAAACGAGTGTATTATTCTGGCTATGTACCTATTAGTTATGATAATCGTTTACCAAGTATAGGATCAGAAGTTCCCATGTTAAGAGAAAACAGACTCTACCAAACAGATTGGTTAATGCGTTTTTATGGCTTTAACATACATGAAATATTAAATGAACACAACCAGCATCTTGATTTGGATATAGATCCTAAATTAGGATGGGCACTACGTAATTTACATCATTTCCCTGTAGATATTAATAAAGCTAACAAAAGAATGCTCGCTCGAGTTCCAGGTCTCGGAATGAAATCAGTATATAAAATATTAAAAGCACGCAAATTTAGAAACCTAAATTGGGAACATTTAAGAAAGCTTGGTGTAGCACTAAACAGAGCTCAATATTTTATTATTTGTAACTCTAGAAACTTTGTAAAAGAAGATTTACCTGCCGAAAAAATTAAAGGATTAATTTTAAGTAATACCAACAGTAAATACAATAAGATTTACAATAACCAATTATCTCTTTTTTAAGCCCATGACTACGTTAATTTACGATAGTTCTTTTGAAGGTTTTTTAACAGCTGTTTTTAATTGCTATGATGAAAAAACACCTAATGTTGAGATTATACCTCAACATCAATACCGACAATCTTTTTTTAGTACACCTATAACAATCATTACCAATAACGAAAAAGCCGACAGAGTTTGGAACGGACTAAAAACAAAACTAAGCAAAGCTGAATTATCAAAATTTTATTATGCTTTTTTAAGCGAAACTAATTCAGTAGAAAATACACTATACAAAGCAATACAATACATATTTAACAACAAACAAAATGTAGGATCTGATTATACTAACGAACATATTTTAACTACAAGTAAATTAGCAAAAAGTGTAAGTAGAGAAAAACACAGGATGAAAGCCTTTATTCGATTTAAACTAACCCATGATAATGTTTACTTTGCTAATATTCATCCCGATTTTAATGTACTACCATTAATCATCACCCATTTTAAAAACAGATATGCCGATCAACAGTGGATTATTTACGATCTAGCAAGACAATATGGTATGTATTATGACTTATCAAAAATTGAAACTATTACATTAAACTTTGCCTCTGATTATGATCCTACCAAAACATCAAAAGAGATCTTTACTGATACTGAAATTGAATTTCAATCTCTTTGGAAAGACTATTTTACCAGTACTAACATACAAGAAAGAAAAAACACTAAACTACATGTGCAACATGTTCCAAAACGATACTGGAAATATTTAAGTGAAAAACAACCATAAAAAAAAGAGGAAGTAATTGTTCACTTCCTCTCTTGTTAATGTTATATCCTAAAATAGTTATGGCCTTCTACCTGTAGATCCTGAACCACCTTTTCCTCCACCAGACGAACCACCAGAACTTACAGGCTCGATTTTTCTTAACGTATAATAGAAAGTCCCATCTTGATATTCATAATCAAATTTTATAGTACTACCATTATTCGTGTAATTATGTCCAGTAAACTCTATTTCTTTAAAAGCAGGCTCATTATCATAATAAAACGAAATACATCCAGCAAACTCATCCCAAGTACCATAGTATACATCTCCATCTTCTTCTTTTAACTCTACATTTTTGGTAGAAGTAAATTCTAAGATATCACCTTCGTGAGCTGATGTATAATCAGTAACAACTCCATTTTGCTGAAGTTGAATACTTGTATATTCCCATTCTCCTTCTAATAGAGCAAATTTCTCTTCTAATTTTTGTTTCCCACAAGAAAACAGTAATGCCAATGCTGGTATAAATAATAGTTTTTTCATCTTAATTTAATTTTAAAAAATAAAACAATAACTATGCCAAAAACTACTTATCAAGCTTTAAAATATGACCTAATTTATCTTTTTTGGTTTTTAAGTACTTTTCATTGTGTTTATTGGTAGCTATTTCCATTGGAACTACTTCAGTAATCTCTAAACCATAGCTTGTTAATCCAGTTCTTTTTCTAGGATTATTGGTCATTAATTTCATTTTAGAGACTCCTAATTCTCTTAACATCTGCGCTCCTATTCCGTAATCCCTCTGATCTTTTTTAAATCCAAGCTTTAAATTAGCTTCAACTGTATCATATCCTTCTTCTTGTAATTTATAGGCTTTTAATTTATTTAACAGTCCTATATCTCTACCTTCTTGATTCATATACAGTATAACTCCCTTTCCTGCTTCTTCGAGCATAGTCATAGCTTTATCTAACTGAGGACCACAATCACATCTACATGAACCAAAAATATCACCAGTCATACAACTAGAGTGAACTCTCACTAAGATTGGTTCATTTTCGTCCCATTCACCTTTAACCAATGCTAAATGCTCTTTACCATTAGTTGTTTGCGTAAAATGAACTAAATTAAAATCACCATGTTGAGTAGGTAATTTAATCTCTATTTCTTTATAAATTAAGCTTTCTTTCTTGACTCTATAAGAAATTAAATCTTCAATAGAGACTATTTTTAAATCCCATTTTTTTGCAATCTCAATAAGCTCAGGTAATCTTGCCATTGTACCATCTTCATTAAGAATCTCCACAATTAAGCCAGCAGGATCAAAACCTGCCATTCTTGATAGATCAACAGCAGCCTCTGTATGACCAGCTCTTCTTAAAACCCCTCCATTTTTTGCTCTTAATGGAAAAATATGACCTGGCTTTCCTAATTCATTAGGTCTAATATTAGGATCTATTAATGCTTTTACTGTTTTCGATCTATCTTCAGCCGAAATACCTGTTGTACATCCATAGCCAACCAAATCTACTGATATAGTAAATGGAGTTTCGTAATGAGAATTATTATTCTTAACCATTAACTCAAGTCCCAACTCCTCACACCTATCTTCTGTAATGGGAGCACAAATTAGCCCTCTTCCGTGAGTAGCCATAAAGTTGATAATCTCTGGCGTACAATTTTCAGCAGCTGTTAAAAAATCACCTTCATTCTCCCTATTCTCATCATCAACAACAATAATAACTTTACCGTTTTTTATGTCCTCAATCGCCTCTTCAATTGTATTTAATTTAAAATCCATTATTGTTTTCTATTAAAAAATGAATACCTATATGTTTGTCTTGAAGCATTTAATCTACCTGCATCATAAATAATTCCTATTGTAAACGATACACTATGAAACCTATGCTCATTCATCTCTTGATAATGCCTATAAGTAGGATATCGAACTTCATTTCCTTTAGGTGATATCAAATCTGTTAACCCATAAAATGCTTGAATTCCACATTGAATGCTAACCCTATCTTTTTTTACAGCTACCATGCCTACACCTAATAGCAAAGAATAAAAGTTAGAGACTTCGTTTTTTATATTGATGTGTGTTAAATCATCTTTTTGTCTATCAATACCATTTGTTATAGCACTATAACCAATACCTGTTTCAAAATACCCACCTCTTTTGGCATAAAATCTTCCAAACAAATCTATTGAATACATGTTTAGTGATATTTTTCTAATACCGTTATACCCAAAAGTTGTATCTGTACAATTATACCTAATTTTTGCTTGATGAATACCATACTTAAACTTAGCTCCAACTTGAAAATATTCATTAAAGTTAAATGCTCCTTCAAGAGAAAGAGTAGGATTTATACCTATTTGCGCTTGAATTGTTGTATCAGATAACATTTCATTGTTGTAGATATAATTACCCTGTACAGCAATATGACCTCCTGCACTACCCCAAGCTCCCCACTTTTGACTTTTAGCCGAAAAAAGGATTGTAATTGAAAATATAATTAAAAAAAGTGTTCTCATTAGTTGGCTTTTATAGCCTTTGGGAGTATTGTTTCTAAAAAATAAAATATCTTTAACCTCCATAACAAAGATAGTACAAAATGAAATTACTTGAAAACAAAGTCGTATTAATAACTGGAGGATCTAAAGGAATTGGAAAAGGAATTGCACTAACATGTGCTAAACATGGTGCTGACATTGCGTTCACTTACCTTTCTTCTGAAGAAAAAGCAATGGCTGTTAAAGATGAAATTGCAGCTTTAGGAGTGAATGTTAAAGCCTATAAATCTGATGCTTCTAAATTTGATCAAGCTACTGATTTAATTGATGATGTTGTAAAAACATTTAGTAAAATTGATGCTATTGTTAATAATGCTGGTATTACCAAAGATGGTTTATTAATGAGGATGAGTGAAGAGAACTGGGATGATGTTATAAACATTAACTTAAAATCAGTTTTTAACATGACCAAAGCAAGCCAAAGAACATTACTAAAACAAAGATTTGGCTCTATTATCAACATCAGTTCGATTGTTGGTATACAAGGAAATGCTGGTCAATCTAATTATGCTGCTAGTAAAGCTGGTATCATAGGCTTCTCAAAATCTATTGCCCAAGAATTAGGTTCAAGAAACATTAGAACTAATGTAATCGCACCTGGTTTTATTGAAACTGAAATGACTGTTAACTTAGATCCAGATGTAAAAGATAATTGGATAAAAGAAATTCCTTTAAAACGTGCTGGACAAACTGATGATGTTTCAAATACTGTTGTATTTTTAGCTTCTGATTTAAGTACGTACATTAACGGACAAACAATTAGTGTCTGTGGAGGCATGACACGATAATCGCGTATTATTTTAATGTTAGCTCTGCTATTATGTTAGCATTGAATATCAAAAATTGAATAAAATCTTTACAAAAACGTATTAATAGATAACTTGAATATAATATTTACATATCCTGCTTGGTTTATTATCCTCTGTATACTATGTGGAGGATTATTTGCTGTAGGGTTATATTTAAGAGATAAAAAACTAAATGAATTAAAAACCTGGTTAATTAAAGTGTTAGCTATAATTCGTTTTGTTTCCGTTTTTTTTATTGCCTTTTTATTACTCGAACCTCTATTCGAAAACACGAAAACAACTAAGGAGAAACCAATTGTTGTTTTTGCGCATGACAACTCAGAGTCTATTGTTTTTACAAAAGATTCAGCTTACGTGAAGAACGATTATAAGAGTCAATATTATAAAATTCGCAATAGTTTAAGTGAGCAATATGAAGTTGTCTCTTATAGTTTTGGAAATGAACTTTTCCAGCAAGATTCTATAAGCTTTAAAGACAAAGAAACTAATCTATCGAATGTTATTAGTGGATTAAACGAACGATATTACAATCGTAATTTAGGAGCTATTATATTAGCAACAGATGGAATCTACAACAAAGGATCAAATCCTTTTTTTGCTGCACAAAGATTAAAAAACATTCCTGTTTATACTATTGCACTAGGAGACACAAACCCTGCTAAAGATTTATATATCGATCAAGTTATAAATAATAGACTAGCGTACAAAGGAAATGATTTCCCTGTTGAAGTTACCGTTAAAGCTAACGATTTTAATAGTGCTAAATCTACGCTTAAGATTTTAAAACAAAATAAAGTTGTAAGCCAAAGAGAGGTTATTTTTACTTCTAAAAATGACATCCAAACATTGTCCTTTCAATTAGAAGCATCAGCAACTGGTTTACAAAGGTATCAAGCTTCTATTTCCCCTTTGAAAGATGAATACACGACTCAAAATAACACAAAAGATTTTTATATTGATGTTTTGGAGAGCAAACAAAAGATATTAATACTAGCAAATGCTCCACACCCAGACATTGCCGCATTTAAAAATGCTATAGAAACCAATAAAAACTATGAAGTATCGGTATCCATGATCGATAAATTCGATAATAAAATTGATCCCTACAGTCTAGTTCTTTTACATAATTTACCTTCCACTACTAATTATGCTGATAACGTTATAAAGAATCTTACCAATAAAAAAACAGCCATGTTGTTTGTATTAGGTAGCCAAACATTTTATAAGCGTTTTAACAACCTTAAAAAAGGATTATCAATTAATTATGTCAATAACCTTTCAAATGCTCAAGGCTCAGTCAACAGCAACTTCTCTTTATTTAAATTTAGTGATGCACTAAAACAAAATATCCCAAAATTTCCTCCGCTAAAAGTTCCATTTTCACAGCAATATAAATTAGAAAACTCTTGTGAAGTATTAGCTTATCAAAAAATTGGTCTTACTACTACTAAATACCCATTAATTGTATTTAACCGAAGAGAAGGAAATAAAACTGGGTTTTTAATTGGAGAAGGATATTACAAATGGAAATACTTTGATTACCTAGAAAATGAAAACAACACTGTTTTTCAAGAACTCATTACACAAACCGTCCAATATGCCGTATCAAAAGAAGATAAAAGCTTTTTTAGGGTATTTAGTAATAATGATTTTAAAGAAAATGAGGAAGTATTTATTGAAGCAGAAGTCTACAACAAAAGTTATGAATTAGATAACTCAAATGAAGTAAGTATTGTTATTAAAGATGAAGACGGAAAAGAGTTTCCATATAACTTTTCTAAAACAAACAATCGCTATGAATTAAAAGCAGGAATTTTACCTCCTGGCAACTATAATTATGTGGCTAAAACCATAGCAACAGGCAAAACATTAACCGAAACTGGAGAATTCTCTGTTACAGAACTTAAAGTTGAACAAACTAATACTGTTGCAAACCACCAATTACTATATAACATTAGTGATTTAACAAATGGAAAACTATTTTATCCTAATCAACTCAATGAATTACAACAAGACCTTGAAAACAGAGAAGATTTAGTTCCTGTACTATACGATAAAAAAGATGTTGATGACCTCATCAATTTAAAATATATTTTCTTTTTAATACTTGCGCTTTTGGCAACCGAATGGTTCTTGCGTAAACGAAATGGAGCTTATTAAAATATGAATGATATTATTAGTATCTCCAAAAAAGCACAACAATCACTCGTAGAAATTCCTACTTATGAAGTAAGCAATGGCTTAGCTTTTATAGCCAATACTTTAAAAGAACAAAAGCAAGAGTTTGCATTATTAATTACCGAAGAGTGTAAAAAACCATTAAAATATGCTCTTGGAGAAGTAGATCGAGCTATTCATACATTTTTAACAGCTAGTGAAGAGTGTAAACGATCTCATGGAGAAACTATAACCTTAGATATTACTCCTAAAGGAATTGGTAAACAGGGAATAGTAAAACGATTCCCTTTAGGAGTTGTTTTGGGTATTACACCTTTTAATTTCCCTCTTAATACAGTTGCGCATAAAATTGCACCTGCCATAGCATCTCGTAATAGCATTATCATTAAACCTTCTCCGAAAACTCCAAAATGTGCTCATGCATTAAAAGAAATATTTGACAAATCTGGATTACCTAAAGATGCTTTAATCATACAAGAATGGGACAATGAGGAAACATTAAAGGCTGTACAACATGATAATATAAACTTTATTTCTTTTACAGGTTCTGATAAAGTGGGATGGTATTTAAAATCTCAAGCAGGTAAAAGTAAAATTGCATTAGAACTAGGGGGAAATGCTGCGGCTATCATTACCAAATCAGCTAATATTAACAAAGCCATTGAAAGATGCCTAATGGGTGGTTTTGCTTATTCCGGACAAGTATGTATTCACACACAAAGAATATTCGTTCATGAAGATCACTTTAAAACCTTTAAAGACAAATTCATAAAACAAACGAAAGCTTTAAACTATGGAGACCCAACATCATTAGATACTGATCTTTTCGATATGATTAGTAACGAAAGTGCTGAACGAGTTAAATCTTGGATTGATGAGGCAACTCAAGATGAAGCTGAGCTACTTACTGGTGGAAAATTAACCGATACTTTTCTTGAACCAACTATTTTAACGAATACAAAGCAAGAAATGAAGGTAAACACAGAAGAAGTCTTTGGCCCTGTTGTTGTATTAGAGTCTTATACAGACTACGAAACCGTAATTCATCAAGTAAACGATAGCCCGTTTGGATTACAAACTGGAGTTTTTACCGATAGTAACATGCAAATACAATATGCATTCGACAACCTACATGTTGGTGGCGTAATTATTAATGATGTGCCTACTTTTCGTATGGATCACATGCCTTATGGCGGAGAAAAAAACTCTGGTTTTGGACGAGAGGGAATTAAGTATGCAATGGAAGAAATGACTTTTCCTAAATTGTTAGTCCTCTAAACTTTCATAATAATTATAGGTTTGAGAATTCTTTTGTTTCTTTTTATAAAACCACTGGGTGTACTTATACTTATAGCAAACATTAACTTCTTTATCAAAAAATTCAAAATCAAACTGAAGTAATATTTTCTTTCTCTTTTTCTTTACTACTTCTATAAAACCCTTCTTTTGTAAATTATCTAAACTTAAATTATGCTCAGGAAAATAAATTTCAAAATAATTATTAAACTCATTTATATCATATTTATGTTTATCAAAAGAATCAATTGACAAACACAAAAAGTACTCTGTACATTCACATTCGTCTTGAGGTACCGTATTAAAATGTAATAATAAATTGAGCTTGCCATTATTGAGAAAATAATCATCTGATACATTACTCCATTCACATTCTAAATCATATTCTTCTCCATCTTCATAATGCATACACTTCATAATGGTAGAGTCATACATATTAATAATTAATGTTGAATCATTTCCCTGAGAAAATGCAGTATTAACTATTAAAAAAAACACCCAAAATAGTCTAATCATGTTTTACCAATTTAATATTGTAACGTTTCTTTATGGAAAAGTTACACTGTTTTCATCTAACTAAAAAAACAAAAGATGAAAACGATAATATTCACTCTATTTATAGGCATTCAAACGCTTAGTATACTAGCAGCCGACAATACTAAAAGAATTAAAAGTAACACTAAAGAAGTAACCGTTTTTCTTAATGGTGCTCAAGTTAACCGAGAAGCCTCCATCAATATTCCATCCGGCACCAGCACAATTATTATTGAAAATTTAACCCCAAACATGGTAAAGGAGAGTATCCAAGTTAAAGGACTTGGTGATTTTACCATCATGTCTATTAATGATCGCTTAGAATACAAGAAAAAAGATAAAGCTGTTCAAGACATTAGTGGCTTAGAAATTAGAAAGGAGGCATTAAACACTGAAATTAACAAGCTAAATGCACTCATGACATTATTACAAGAAAGAGAAAAACTCTTTGATGCCAATAAAAACATTCATACCCAAAAAGATGGCCTACAGGCAGACCAATTAAAAGCTATGATGGAGTTACATGGTTCAGCAATAAAAGCTTCAAAAATGGAATGGTTGGAACATAACAGTAAAATCTTAAAATTAAAAAAAGAAGTTAATCAATTAACCAATAAAATAAATGCTGCTCAATTGATTGAGCAAGAAGTTAGTACCGAAATTCATATTGTAGTTGACAGCAAAAGAGCTACTAAAGCTAAATTTAACATCAATTATTTAATTACCAACGCTAGATGGTTCCCAACTTACGATATTAGAGTTGATAATATCTCTAAACCAGTAAACATAAACTACAAAGCAAATGTATCTCAACAATCTGGAGAAGACTGGACTGATGTTAAACTCACTTTATCTACCAGTAATCCAAATAAAAATGCTCAAAAGCCTAAATTATCTCCATGGTATTTAAACCTTAACAACAATAATAGTACTAACAATTACAACAGGCAAAACAACTACAGAAATCAAGCAAAGTTTTCTAAAGTTGGGGGAAGAATTACCGATTCAAAAACAGGAGAATCACTGCCATTTGTTACTATACAAGTTGCAGGAACAACTATTGGTACTACAACTGATATGGATGGCTACTATGACTTAACATTGCCTCCAAATGGTAGACAATTGATTGTTTCATATATCGGTTACAATAGACAAACAATTAATATTAACAACCAAAAAATGGATATTAGACTCGCTCAAAATGTGCAAGCATTGCAAGAGGTTGTGGTTACTAGTGCTAAATATGATTTAGTCTCAGCTGATGCTATGTCTGTAGAAAGACTCGAAATGACTCCAGGTAGAGCTGCTGGTGCAACTAGAGTAAGAGGATTTAGAATAAAAGGGAAAGCTAATCAAGGTCCCAGAAAAATTAGCAATCCAATACAAGTCTTGCCCATACAAAATGTAGTAAACAAACAATTTAAAGTTGATGTTCCCATTAGTATTCCATCTGATATGAGATCATATTCAGTAGAAATTGAACAAATAAAATCTAAAGCAAACTACGAACATTATTGTATTCCAAAACTTGATCCAGAAGTATTTTTGACAGCACAAATTACCAATTGGGAACAATACAATTTGCTTCAAGGACAAGCAAATATTTATTTTGAAGATACATACATAGGTCAAAGTGTTTTAGATGTTGGTTACTTAAGTGATACCCTAACATTATCTTTAGGTAGAGACAAAAGTGTAGTGGTTACAAGAAACAAAGTGAAAGACTTTACAAAAAGACAACTGCTTGGAGGAAACAAAATTGACAGTCGCGCTTTTGAAATAAAAATTCGAAATACTAAAAACGAACCTATTAAACTCATAGTCGAAGATCAATTCCCAATAGCATCTAATAATAAAATTGAAGTAACCCAAAAAGAAAAATCAGGAGGCGAAGTAGATGAAAAAACAGGAATAATTAAATGGAGTTTAGATTTAAATTCTAAAGAAAACAAAGAGTTAACAATTCAATATAATGTAAAATATCCTAAAGAATACTGGATGGGTGTTGAGTAATTATATCAAGAGTTTATACTGTTTCCCTGGCAAAGCCTTTATATAACCTTTAAACTCCATATCAAGCAAATCCATAGCAATCATTCCATTAGATAATCCAGTACGATTAACTAATTGATCTATATGAAGGATGTTTTCTTTATCGAAAGCATCCTTTATTGTTTGTTCAATTTCGGTTAGTTCAACAAACAATTTTTGTTGAATAGGTTTTGAAGATACTTCATGCTCCCAACCCATCATATCAAAAATATCTTGCGCATTTTGTACCAAATGTGCTTTGTTAGATTTTATTAAATAATTACATCCCTCCGAAAATTCATCTCCTACCCTGCCTGGAACAGCAAAAACATCACGGTTATATCCATTAGCAATTTCAGCAGTAATAAGTGAACCTCCTTTTTTAGCTGATTCAATAACTAAAGTTGCATCTGCAATACCAGCTATAATTCTATTACGCTTAGGAAAATTCTCTCTATCGGGATTAGTACCACTCATAAACTCAGTTAACAACCCGCCATTATCACACATTTTTTGTGCTAACTTTCTATTAATTGAAGGATAAATACGATCTAATCCATGGGCTAACACACCAATTGTTTGCACATCATAATCTACACTCAATTTATGCGCATAAGTATCTACTCCATAAGCCAATCCACTTACTACCAATACATTTTTATCTTGTAAACCTTTAATAATCTGCTCACATGATTCAATACCATAAGGAGAAATTTTACGCGTGCCAACTACTGCTAAAATTCTAGCATTATTAAAATTAATATTTCCTTTACCAAATAAAACTAAAGGTCCATCTTCACAATGAATTAATCTATCTGGATATTGCTTCCCCTTAAAAAGAAAAACATCAATTTCATTTTTATCAATAAAGGTTAATTCATCATTAACAATCTGCATTAAATCTGTTGAATTTATTTGATTAAATAATGAGTTCGCTAGTATAGATCCTACTCCATCAATTTGTTGAAAATCAAGTTTAGAAAGTTTAAATACTTCTTGATAACCCCCTGAATAAGACAATAACTTTTTGGCTGTTTTACCTCCTACCCCTTTTAATTTTGTTAATGCTAGTGCATATTTTAAATCTGTATTCATACTGTGTATTACATAAAAATGATAGCTAGCATCAATTTGTATAACGTATATTTTACGTATATTTCGACCTTGAATTTATGGAAAATTAAGATAAACAACATCTTAATTACCTAAACATATATATATGAAACATTACTTATTTTCTATAACTGCTCTGATGATCAGTTACTTTTCATTTGGTCAAAATGCTACTATAACTGGTGTAATTAAAGATGACCGATCTACTCAAACTATTCCATTTGCAAACGTTTTATACGGTAATAATGAAGGAACTACATCTGATTTAGATGGAAAATACACCATTAGTTTACCAGCCGGTACTCACAAAATAAAATTTTATTTAATTGGATATGATACACTAATTAGAAAAGTTAATGTTGAAGCGGGAGAGACAAAAAAATTAAATATAGCATTAAAAGAAAAATCTGAAGTATTAAAAACAGCAGTTGTAAGTGCTGGTAAGTTTGAGCAAAATATCGGAAAAGTTACTGTTTCAATGGAGACATTAAGTCCTGAGCTTGTAGAAAACAAAGCCACTACAAATGCAAATGACATTGTAACACAAGTACCAAGTGTACATACTCAAGAAGGGCAAGTAAGTATTAGAGGTGGTGCAGGGTTTAGTTATGGAGCTGGAAGTCGTGTGCTATTAATGGTTGATGGAATACCTATGCTATCTGCTGATGCTGGTGATGTTAAATGGAACTATCTGCCAATTGAAAACTTAGAAAGTATAGAAGTTATTAAAGGAGCTTCTTCTGTTCTTTATGGATCATCTGCATTAAATGGAGTTATTAATATTAGAACTGGATATCCAAAAAGCGAACCAATTACAAAGGTTAATTTAATTGGCGCTATGTATGATAGACCTTACGCTCAAAATGACTATAAATACTGGGATGGATATAAAGGTAACCAAGGTTTAAATTTTTTCCACTCTAGACAAGTAAATAAAAATTTCGATTTAACAATTGGAGGTAACTTCTTTAATGATGATAGTTTTAGAATTGATGAATATGAAACTAGAGGGAGAATTAATGTAAACACCAGATATAGAAGTCCAAAAGTAGAAGGTCTTTCTTATGGTGTTAACCTTAATGGTCAACTTGCTAGAAATGGACTGTTTTTTGCTTTTAAAAATAGAGACAGTATACTTCATGCTGCTCCCAACACATCAAGTATTACTAAGAACTCTAGACATAACATAGACCCTTTTATTGATTTTTTTGATAAAAGAGGAGACAAACACAGTCTAAAAACGAGATGGTTTCAAACTAATAACCAAAGTATTACTGCTGCTGCTCAAAGCTCACTTGCTGATTTATTATTTACTGAATATCAATACCAAAGAAATATTGATAGCACCTCAAAGCTCACTACTGGTGTTATGAATACCTACAGCATAATACGTTCTGATTTATATGGAGATAGAGATTCACGTAATATGGCTGCTTATGGTCAACTTGACAAAGCATTATTTAAAAACAAATTAAATTTGTCGTTTGGATTAAGAGCAGAGTATTTTAAAATAGATGATGAACAATCGGAATCATCTTTTACTATTGGACAAACTAAACTTCCATTCCAACCTGTTTTTAGAATGGGAGCAAATTATCAATTAGCTGAATACACATTTTTAAGAGCGTCTTATGGTCAAGGATATCGATTTCCAACTATTGCTGAAAAGTATGTTGCAACCGCATTAAGCTTAATTCGAGTTTTTCCAAATCCTGAACTAGAGGCAGAAACTGGATCTAGTGCCGAGATAGGTATTAAACAAGGAGTTCAATTAGGTAAATGGAAAGGGTTTATTGATGTATCAGCATTTATTAATCAATACGATAATATGATGGAGTATACATTTGCTAACTATGACACCACAACCTTCCAGCCTGTGCCAAATGGAACAGCAGGTTCTGCTATAGGGTTCTCTTCTAGAAATGTTCAATCAGCTAGAATTACTGGTATAGATGCCTCTATTGTAGGTAGTGGTAAAGTAGGTGAAGTTAAACTTACCTTACTTGCTGGTTATACATATATGAATCCTAGAGCTGTAAATCCAGATTCAGTTTATTTAAGGTCTTTTTCCTCTCTTTGGCAAAAAGATGAATTTGGAAATCCTCTATATGATCCTAATGTAAGTAGAGCTAGTGATAGCGTTAGTGACAATCTTAAATACAGGTTTAATCATTTAATTAAATTTGATCTTCAAGCTGATTATAATAGATTTTCAACAGGGCTTAGTATACGATATAATAGTTTTATTCATAATATAGATCGATCTTTTGTTGAAATTGGTCAATTAGGTTTAGGGTTTATGGATGATTTAGAAGGATACAGAACTGCACAAAGAGCATTAGGTGGTGTTTTAGTAATGGACTATAGAGTTTCATATGAATTAAACACACAAGCTAAACTTAGTTTCTTAGTTAATAACTTACTAAATAGAGAATACACCACTAGACCTGGTTTTGCTATGCCTCCAAGAACCTTCATAGTACAATTAGGACTTAAGTTTTAATTACATCATTTAAAGCTCTTATTTTATAAGAGCTTTTTTTATTTGAAAAAATTGAGACAATATTTCTACACAATATTAATTTTAAGCCTACTGTTTGTAGCTAAATACTCAAAAGCTCAAACAAACTTTTTTTGGCAATATACTGCTCAAAATGGACTAATATCATCTGATGTTACTTGTATTAACCAAGACACAAAAGGATATCTATGGATAGGAACCTCAACTGGTATTTCGCGTTTTAATGGCGCTAGTTTTAATAATTACAATACGTTTGACAACTTATTTTCCAATAATGTTAAATCAATAACTACCGGTAATAATGGTACAATATGGATTTTACATACTAATGGTGGAGTCTCAAAATATGAAAACAATAAGTTTTATCCTCTAGGTTTTGAATACGACACCATCAGTCAAATTTTAAACAACACTAATGGAGATATTTTTTTTATAGGTAAAAAAGAAGTTCTATCCTATAAAAATAATGAATCTACTACCATAAAATCTTTTAATGAAAGTGATGAGCTAATTCAATCTAGCACGATCTTTAATAATAACTTATTAATTAGTACCACAAAAAAAACTTATTTAATAAATAAGGCTTCTGGTGAAAAAGAATATGATTATATCAGCACTAAAATTTTTCCAATCAATAACAAGTTACTGTTCATTGACAAAAAAAACTATTGGACCCTTCTAGATTCATCATTAAATGAATTAGACCAACAAAAAATCAACATAGATTGGAACCACATTACTACTAATAATAACAACATTAACATTAGTAGTAAAACTGGAATATATGCTATTTCTATCACTAATAACAAACTTAATTACAGCTTGCTATTAAGCAAAAAAAATGGCCTTGTAGATGATAATATAAAATGTTCTTTTTATGATGATGAAGGAACGCTTTGGATGGGAACAGAAGAAAATGGCATACTAGGACTAGCTTCTGATCATTTTCCAATCCATAAACTATCGGAAGAATATGGTAAGCTTAATATGCACGTTAAAATAGAACATGACAATTATTTAGTATATCAGCATGCTATTTTAAAGAATCAAAATAAAACGATATATAAAAATAGTAAAAAAGATATTACAGCTTTTTATGAAACAACTAAAGGTGAAAAATGGATAGGCACAAAAAATGGACTCTACATTACATTCCCTGGAACCAGTGTCGAATACTCTTTTAAAGAACTTAAAGGGGTTTCTATAAAGTACATTAGGCAAACTATTAATAATCAAATAGTAATTGTAACAGACAAAACCGTTTACCTATATAACCAAAAAAACAACAGAATTAGTGATTTGTTTTTGTCTAAAAACAAAAGGAAATTTAATATCTACAGTGTAGTTAGAGTAAAAAATAAAATCTTTTTATTAGGTGAGGGCAACATAGCGATACTGGATGGATCTAATATTTCATATTTTTTTAATTGGAATGACGAAAAAACAAACAACTTAACATTTTCATCTATTACCATGAGTGATAATGGATTTTGGATTGGTACTCAGGGTAAAGGAATAATATCATACATAAATGCAAATACTTATAAAATGTATTCCTTAAATAAAAGTTTTCCATTTAAGTATATCAACTCCATTCATAAACATAAAAATGCATTATGGGTTGCAACCCAAATTGGTATTGCAAAAATAGATATAGACAGTTCTACTTTTAATTTATACAACCAAAGACATTTTAAATCTATTAATTTTAATCCTCAACCAGCTTTTTGTCCAGATTTTAATATTAAATTTTATTTTATCTCTAGAGACGGGTTGGTAGAGGTTAATACCAAAAGATATAATGACAAGAAAAACCCTAACCTGCAAATATCTAGCTTTTTAGTTTCTGGTAGAGATCGAAATGTTGACTCTAGCATTAACTTACAATATGGTAAGTACCCTATCGAAATTACATTTAACGCACTTAGTATAAGCAATAAAACCTATTATCAATATAAATTATCTAATTATCAATCTAACTGGTCTAACCCTACAACACAAAACTCTGTTGAGTATAGTGATTTAAAACCTGGCGATTATACCTTTACGGTTAAAGTTGTAGATCCTGTTGACCTTAATCAAAAATTTAGCGAAAAGAGTTTAAGTTTTAAAATTGCCATCCCTTTTTGGAAAACCACACAGTTTTATATTATTGTTGGAGCTGGCACTTTATTATTATTATTTGCACTATATATAACTCGAATTATAAGGCTAAGAATTCAAAAAAGAAAACTACAAGCGCAAGTTGATCGAAAAACATTTCAATTATCTGTTCAAAAAAAGCATTTAGAACAATTCTCTTATTCCTTATCTCATGATTTAAAAAACCCCATTAATAATATTAAAGGACTAGTAGAAATTTTAGAAGATGAACGAAGTGATGAAATTATAGAAATGCTCGCTCAATCTACTAATGTTTTAGAGACTAAACTACTCTCAACTTTAGAGTCTATAAAAAAATCTCAAGCTAACATAAGAGAAATAACTACCGTACATTTCGAAACTGTCTTTGAAAGAGTAAACAAATCTCTTTTAATGCTAATAAGAGAAAATAATGCTGAGATTAAACGTCATTTTCATATTAAACACATTCAATATGAAGAGTCATTAATTGAAAGCATCATATACAACCTAGTTTCAAACGCTATTAAGTATAGACATCCAAATAGAAAACCTCAAGTAACTGTATATACAGAACAAATAAATGAGTTTGTTAGAATATCGGTTGAAGATAATGGACTCGGATTAGATGTAGAAAAGGAAAGAGAAAAAATATTTTCTATTTTTAAGAGAGTTCATACCAATGCAGAAGGTACTGGTATTGGTTTATACATGATAAAACAGATGGTTGAAATAAACGGAGGCAGTATTGATTTGATTAGTACACCCGGAGAAGGAACCACCTTTCACGTTTACTTAAAAAACTTAAGTAGCAAATAAACTAAAAAAATATTTTGATATATGAGGTGCAACAATTAGATTTGCATCCTTCAAGTTAGATAAGCGATTAATGCTAATTTAACGAGGGCCTATAGCTCAGCTGGTTAGAGCACTTGACTCATAATCAAGGGGTCCCAGGTTCGAGCCCTGGTGGGCCCACAAAAAGCCTTAAACACTATATGTTTAAGGCTTTTGTTTTATACATCATCTTTTTAAAGTGAACGATTTAATATCCATACTAATCCCTGTTAAAAATGGAAGTGCCTTTATTGAAGAATGTATCACATCAATTCTTAAACAAACAATCATTAACTGGGAAATCATGATCGTTAACGATCATTCAACTGATAATACTCTAGCTATTCTAAATCAATTTGAAAAAAGTCATTCAAACATTAAAGTTTATAATAATATTGATAGCGGTATAATTGGAGCGCTTAGACTAGCTTATGCAAAATCAAACGGAAATTATATTACCCGTATGGATGCAGATGATATTATGCTTTCTAATAAATTAGAAGTCTTATACCGAAACCTTATTAATAATGGAAAAGGTTATGTTGCAACTGGCTTAGTTAAATATTTCTCTCAAAACACATTAGGAAATGGCTATGTCGAGTATCAAAATTGGCTTAATAAATTAACTTCCACAGGATCAAATTATAATGAGATATACAAAGAATGTGTAATTCCCTCACCTTCATGGATGTTACACAAAGAAGACCTAGATCTATGTGATGCTTTTGAACCTAACATATATCCTGAAGATTACGATTTATGTTTTAGGTTTTACGAGCATAATTTAACGGTAATTCCCTGTGGTGAAATCATTCATAAATGGCGAGATTACCCTACTAGAACTTCTAGAACTGATAATCATTATACCAACAACACGTTTATACCTTTAAAATGCAGTTACTTCATTAAACTTGATTATGATAATAAATTACCTTTAATATTATGGGGTGCTGGAAAAAAAGGGAAAGCAATAGCTAATGAGCTAATTAAATACAACATTCCGTTCTCATGGATAACTAATAACCAAAAGAAAATTGGACATAATATTTATGGTCATACAATCCAGAATGCTAACTTATTTAACATACAAAATCAACAACAATATATAATTGCCATTGCTAATAAAGAAGAACAGCTAACAATAAAGAAACTACTAAATAAGCAACAAAAGGTTTACTTTTTTTGTTAAATCACCTTATTACAAAAGCAAGACTTAAAACCCTTGAGCATCTTTTTTAATGGTACTTAATTTAATAACATTACCACAAATAGTATTGGCAAAATCGATTACATCAACTACATTCTTTGCTATTGCATTTGCTTTCTGAGTTGACTCTTTAGAAGGATAACCGTCATTTTCTTTTACTTTGTACGCATGCTTCATCATGCCACTTAAAAAATTCTTAAAATCATCTTTATTTTTAATGTTGTCTTTAAGTTTATTTAGATATTTATATGTTGTTTTAGCATTCACATCAGATTCTTTTATCTGACTAATTTTAGCAGGCAATTCATTCCAATTATATGGTTTTATAAGATTATTAGTAATTTTTCTTAGCTCAGAAGGCTGTAATAATTCTGCTCTATAATCCCATTTTCCACAATAGACCATTAATTGATTTTTTACTTCGTTAAGCTGTTTTATTTCTTTTTGTTTTGCTTCTATATCCAAGTTTCCTGCATCAAAATCAGCTTTTACTTGAGTATATCTTTCTTCAAGACTTGTAAGTTCTTTTAAAACTTCATCTAAATCATAATCTACTTTACGTTTCTCTAAATCAGCTTTTATATTGCTATGCCTAGATTTTAATTTTGCTATGTTTTTTGGAAAGCTTTTAAGTCTTAATTCTATTTGAATTTTTTCGTATTTACCCGAAATCAATTCAGTTAAATACTCATCACCCTCATTAATATCTTTTTTTAAGTCAACAACCCCTGATGGTGTTTTACCTGCAACTCCTTTATATTTATCTTTTACACTCTCATAGTAGGCGATAAATTCTTGATGCTTACTCTCTAAATCTGCTAAACTATAATCCTTCTTTGCATATCTCTTTTTTAATGTGTTTACATAATTTTGAAGTGTATTCATTCTACTTTGAAAACCTTCAACCTCAACCTTAATGCTTGACTGATCTATATCCTGATCAGTAATTTTATTTAAATCACTTTTATTCTTTTCGATTTTATCGTAAACACGCTTAACATCACTCGGTATTTCTTGAGCAAAATTTGGCATTGCTAAAAAGCCTATAACTAACAACAAAATAATTGTTTTCATATCAATACAGTTTTAATTTATTGTAATATGCATAATTAGCTTAAAAACATGTAGCAAGTTATGTCTGTTTTTTCATCAAAAACCAACTTAAAAACATAGACTAACAACAGACATCAAACAAACAAACCCTTTATAAACAGCAAGTTAAATATCCTTTATCCAGTCTTTAAAAGACTTATCTTTACTCATGTCTAATTTTTGCTTTAAACGGTATTTAGCTTTACTTAAACTTTCTCCTGTTACATTTAAAACGGCTGCTATTTCCTTATTAGGTACATTTAAAAACGAAAATATACAGATGTCAATCTCTCTATCAGTTAAATTATCATAATCATGTTTAAGTTTCTCAATAAAATTAGGAGATATTTCATCCATATAATCACTAACACTCTGCCATATTTCATGATAACTTTTACTTACAGAAACACTAGATAGTATACCATTAATTTTTTTATCTTTTTCAACTATATCTTTTTCACTTTTAACAGCCTTTAATCGCTTTTGTAACTTTTTATGAAAATGCTCTTTTTCTCTACCAACCTTCATTAATTGAACAATATGCTTTTTCTTCACTTTTATATTAGTTTCTAAAAGTTCGTTCTTTTCTTCAACTGATTTAATATATAACTTATGGTTTTTATTTTTTTGACTGTAAACAATTATTAGCAATAAAAAAGCAAGTATTAATATTCCTCCAAAGTACATCCAATAATTAGCGATTTTTTTTTGATTTTTACTCTCTTCATTAGCAAGTAACAATTGATTTTCTTTATCTTTTAATCGATATAAAGCCGATAATTTTAACGCCACTTCTTTTTTCTCAACTTTATTTATACTGTCCTTATAGGTATTTGCCTTATTTAAATAAGTTAATGATTTCTTATATTCTCCAACTAAAGCATAATACTCACTTTTTAGTGTGTAATACAAATTATCTTTAAAACTTGGTGAAAATTGCACAATAGAATCTAAAGAATTAACCCTCTTACTTAGATTAGCTCTATCTTTAAAATAATGCGATATCCTTACAAGATTAATTAAATACTGGCGAGCATAAGTTCTCTTTTTCTCAGTGGTTAGCCATTTAGATAACTTATTTTCTATTTGTAGAATTTGAAGCGTGTCATTTTTATGAATAGATACGTCTAGCTCCATTTTACCAAGCATATAAGTATGGTTCTTTAATAGCTTATTTCCCTTTGCCAGTTCTTGAGCTTTATTTAAATATACTATAGTGGAGTCTATATTATTATTAACCTTATGTTTTGCAATTAAATACTGTAATTGATTATTTAATGATTTTTTTGATGAATCTTTAATTAAAATAATATTATCTAAAATTTTATTAGCAGCAGTTAAATCACCTATTTCGCTATGAATTCTAGCCCATATAATATCTAATTTCACTAAATCTTGATACAACTTATGCTCTTTAGCTAAATTTCTTCCAATCCCTAAGTATTCGAATACTTTATCGAAATCATTTTCAATCAGGTATAATACAATAAGAGATTCTAATGTTTTTATACATCCTTGATAGTCATCATCTATAAGCCTTTGTTCATAATCTTTGGTGAACAATTGTTCTGAAACATCAATATTACCCTTAGCCAATTCAGTTCTTCCTAACTTAAAAAGAGAGTCTTTTTCTTGAGAAAAAGAAAAACAATTAATAAGAATTAAAAAGGTAATTACTAAATATAGTTTATTCATATTATTATTTAATTAGTAATAAATCTAAAAAAGTAGAATCAAAAACTAAATTTTCTTAACCCTTACCTTTTTCTTTTTTAGTCGAGTATTATCAATCTTAATAATTAATTCATCTGCCTTGGAAGCCAAAACACCTATAAAAGCACAATCTTGCTTTAATTCAATTATACCAAGGCTTTCTTTTGTTAACCCTCCTTGTTTAAAGCATAATCCTGCAATATCTCCCTTAGATATTTTATCCTTTCTTCCTCCTGATATAAACAAAGTAACCCAAGGAGTTCGTTCAATTGCCTCAGTATTAGTTATGGTAAATTTAGGATGTTGTTCAATATAATGGGGTAAATTACCTTGTTTGTATTTAAGAATATAAGCTTGCCCTCCACTTTTCATTCTAGCGGTTCTTCCGTTTCTATGCGTAAACTCTTCTATTCTGTGTGGCAACTGGTAATGTATAATAAATTTTAGTTCGGGTATATCTAAACCTCTAGCTGCTAAATCAGTTGCAATTAACATTTGATGTGTTCCGTTTCTAAATTTTATGAGCACACGTTCTCGGTCTTTTTGCTCCATTCCCCCAAAAAAACATCCATGAGAAATGCCCATGATATTTAAATAATCACTAACTGTTTTTATGGAATCCTTAAAATTACAAAACACAATACCTGGCTCATTTCCTATGTGTTGTAATAAATCCACAAGTGTTTCAAGCTTATCTTTTGTATCTGACTCAACTATACTAATTTCTAATTTAGACTCATGGCCATCTAAATAATTTATTTCTTTAACATCTCTAAACTTAACAAAACTAGGAACCTTAACTCCTTGAGTTGCACTTGTAAGAATTTTTTGCTTAACAAACGGAAGAGCTGTAATAATTTGTTTCATATCTTCTTCAAACCCTATCTCTAATGATTTATCGAATTCATCTAAGATCAAATGCTTAATTTGAGATTTATTAATAGTATCTCTTCTAAAACGATCAGCTATTCTACCAGGTGTCCCAATTAATATACTAGGCATCTGTTTTAAGTCTATTTTATCTTTTGC
Source organism: Flavobacteriales bacterium (assembly GCA_020630395.1). Taxonomy (GTDB): domain Bacteria; phylum Bacteroidota; class Bacteroidia; order Flavobacteriales_D; family CAJJDF01; genus CATLPG01. Next base: position 7,156 of record JAHDBM010000023.1, on the reverse strand, counting down.
GCCAGCTCTACCTCCATAAATAGCATTTACTTTATATCCAGTCCCCATATCTCGTAACACCTGTTCTATTTGTAACGCTAATTCTCTAGAAGGAACTAATATTAATGCTTGAACATGTTCTTTATTAGTGTCTAATTGGGCAATAATGGGCAACAAAAAAGCAAGAGTTTTTCCTGTACCAGTAGGAGATAATAACAATACATTATTAAACGATTGAATAGTTAATTGAGCCTCTTCTTGCATATCGTTTAATTGCTTAATGCCTAGTTTAGATAAAATTTGCTGTTGAGATTTAATAGATGTAGCCATAAAACAAAGCTACTACTTATTTATAAAGACGATTAAAAGATATTAAACTTCTTAACGCTATCTTTGATACATAAATTTATTACCATGTCTTTTCAATCTCTTGGACTTTCTAAACCTTTATTAGAAGCAATTACTAAAAATAATATCTCAAAACCCTATCCTATTCAGTCAAAAGCAATACCAGCCGTGCTTGACAAAAAAGATATCATGGGAATTGCAAAAACAGGATCAGGTAAAACAGCTAGCTATGTACTTCCCATTCTAGAACAGTTAATAAATAAATCCAAGACAGCAAACAACCGTGTGGTTGATATATTAGTACTAGTGCCTACAAGAGAACTTGCTGAACAAGTAAAAAATGTTTTTTATGACTATAGTCAACATTTACACGAAACAATTAAAACAAAAGCAGTTTATGGAGGTGTTTCTATTAATCCTCAAATGAAAAACTTAAATGGAATTAATGTGTTAGTGGCAACTCCAGGTAGATTGATAGAATTAGTTAATGCAAAAGCAATTACACTAAATCAAATAGAAACATTAGTTCTAGATGAAGCCGATAAAATGCTGAACCTTGGTTTTAAAGAGGAAATAGATAAAATCTTCACATTGCTACCAAAAAAAAGACAAAATCTATTGTTTTCTGCAACACTAACGGATGATATTTCTCAAATAAATCAATTAATTCTTGATAATCCATTAGTCGTAAAAATAGAAGATAAAAAACAAGATGTTGATAACATAGTTCAAACAGGTTATGCAGTTAGTGATGAAAATAAAGGGCCGTTATTAAGATATTTAATTAAAAAATACGAAATGAAACAAGTTCTTGTTTTTGTTTCTTCAGGTAAAAAAGCCGATAATGTAGCTCATAAATTAAGAAAAAACGGGTTTGAAGCTGAGTCTATTCATGGAAAAAAAAGCCAAAACACTCGACTAAAAAACTTATATGAATTTAAAGAGGGCTACCTGCCTATTCTAGTGGCTACCGATTTATTAGCCAGAGGGGTTGATATTGAAGGATTACCTTTTGTTATTAATTACGAACTCCCTAGGTCTCCTAAAGATTATGTTCATAGAATTGGTAGAACAGGTAGAGCCGATAAAAGTGGTGAAGCTATTTCTTTAATTACCGATAACGATAAGCATCATTTTAGGGTAATACAAAAGAAAATGAAAAAGTGGGTAACCATGGTAGATGCTTCTAATATTGATTTAACTAGTTATTAAACGCTCATAAAAAACAAAAGGAACTCCTACAAGTAGAAGTCCCTTTTATTCTTGAGAGAGTATATTTTTAAAATCTAAATCCAGCAGTAAGCATTACATTTCCTGTCGAGTTATCTATCCTAGCAGGATTTGTAATATTAGGATCATATAAATAATAGTTTTCAGTTGTTTTAGATAAAACATAAGCTAAATCAAGAGAAAAAGATCTATTTCTATATCCAAATCCACCAGAAATATTAGTTCTTGAAGCATCAAAATCAATTACATTACTTTTAATTGGCGAACCATATCGGGCAAAACCACCTCTAACTGTCCAGTTATTAGCAACCCTATATTCTGCTCCTAATTTTATATTTCCTGTAGATTGATAATTAACCCCTATCGTTTCGTTCTCATTATTAAAACTATAGTTATCTGTTCCTCTATTATTAAATTTTGCATTTGCATAATCAATGTATTCATACTCGGCAGAAACAAAACCTCTTTTACCCAGCACAACTCCAATACTTCCCATTAAACGAGCTGGTGTTCTTAGCCTATATTCATAAAAACCTTCTTTAGAATTACTAACATAATTATCTCCATTAGTAAAATAAGAATCTATACTAGCACTGTAACGATCATTCATACTATACCATGTTGGTGAGTGTACAGCCAGTCCTATTCTTACCATTTTGTGTGGAATAGCTATAATACCAAACTTCATATTAAATCCACTACCTCTAGTTCTTAAATCATAGCCATAATCATAATTATCAATATCATAAACAGTATCACCTATAAAAGTTTCGTTTAAATTACTGGTTTCATTGTATCGAATACTTGGAAAGCCAAGTCCTCCTCCAATCAAGAACTTATCAGCATAATTACCGCTAAACATAATATCTGAGGAATATTGGGCTCCTCTTCTTTGGATTGTTTTTGTCTGCTGAATATTATCTGTAGAATACCAAGGGTAGTATGTCCCCCCTATCGAATCATAATCTAATAGAAACGCATCATAAGCAATCCCAGCATCAAAAGAAGCATTATCATATAAATCTCCTGGAGCAATCCCTTGAGCCCATTCAGTAAATACATCTAATTGCGAATTATTGTGTGTCCCGCTTATTATAGTATTAGATTGAAAATCATTCGTTCTGTTATACGTGTATCCAAACTGAACATTTCTCCATTGAGAACCATCTGTAACTGGCACAACAAATACTGCCCCTAGATTACTTATGTTCATATTAAATCTATTATCAGAAGCTGTGTTACCATTGTAAAGTGCTTCGGAACCAGTATTGGTAAAATTAGTGGTAAAACTGAAATCTCCTCTACTGTATCTCCCCATTCCTGCAGGGTTTAATGTGATTGCCGACATGTCTGCCCCAAGTGCACTCATAGATCCTCCCGACCCCATGAATCTTGCTGTTCCTCCGTAATTTAAATAAGAGTATCGAAGCGCATCAGTTTCGTTTTGAGCACTTAAAAAATTTGTGCAAAGAACTCCCATTAAGACGATTAATTGCCTTTTCATTGTATTGAATATTAAAATTAATAATGAACTGTTTCTTATCTTCTTCTACCTCCAGAACTTCTACTTGACCCACTGCTTCTTGAAGGACTAGATGAACTTCTTGAAGGACTAGATGAGGATCTAGAGTTACCTCCAAAAGATCCTGAACTACGAGATGGACTAGAAGTTGATCTTGACCTAGTTGGTGGCGAATATGTTCTAGTACTTCTATTTGGAGTTGATCGTGTAGGACTAACTGATGTTGATCTTGATCGTGTAGTTGTTCTTTGTGGTCTACTAACCGACCTATTAGATCTTGTTGTAGTAGCTGGTCTTGATGAACTAACTCTAGTTCTACTAGGTGAAACAACTCTTCTTGTTGGTTGATTACTACCTCTAGCTCTTACTGGTGTAGATTGTGTTCTTCTTGTATTAGAAGGACTAATACTTGAAGGTCTAGATGTAGCTGTAGGCCTTACAGTTCTACTAGGAGTATTAGTTACTCTAGTGTTTGGTCTTGTAGCTGTACTAGGCCTTGTAACTGTTGGTCTAGATGTATTCCCAGCAGGTCTAGACCCCAAACTTGTATTAGTTGCTCTTGAATTACTACCTAATCCAGTTGATCTAGTTGTGGCATCTAATCTTCTACTAGTTGTTGTATTTCCAAATGAACGATCTCCAATACTAGCATTTGTATTTCTATCATTTGAAACACTACTAGCTCTATTGTTAACATTTGTTCTTCTTAAAGCCAACCCTTCACTATTTCTACCTGTGTAAGTACTATTTGTATTTATTGCTCTAGCATTGTTAACAGTAGGTGTTATTCTAGATCCTCTGTTGTAAGCAGATGAGTTAGAAGTATTACTTGATCCACCTCTTCTATTACCATAATATACATTACTTGCTAAAGTACCATCTCTAAATCCGTTAGCATAACCGTTAGCGAAATTGTTACCCCAACCATTACCCCAGCCGTTATTCCAACCATTGTTCCAGTATGGATTTCCCCAACCACCATTCCAATAAGGGTTACCCCAACCACCATTCCAGTATGGGTTGCCCCAAGCCATATTATTCCAACCAGGATTACCCCAACCGTTATTCCAGCCCCAACCAGGATTACCCCAACCCCAATTATAGCCTACATTCCAACCATTCCATGAGTTCCAACCAATATTCCAACCTGGCCTAGCCCATCCATTATAAATACTAGTTCCCCAAAAGAATGGATCATTATTATACCAGTAAGAATTGGTATAGTATGGATCATAGTAACCAAACGTATTAATTGGCCTTCTAAATCTTCTAATTCTTGAAGCATAACGATAATCTGTATTATCGATCGAATAACCATCTCCATAATAATTATTCGTAATATATGTATTTCCGTCTCCATCTGTATAAGATTCTGACGAACTATATTCTGGATCATAATAGTCATCTTCTTCAATCCATGAATCTACATCAGTATCTTCTGTTGAATTGATAGAGTTAGAACTAGTTGATCTAGTATCATTTGAATTTCTAAATTCGTTATTATAAATTTCACTTGAAGAACTATAAATATCATCAAAGTCTTCAAATCCCCCCTGCCCGTATGAATGTATACTTAATAATAGTAAGGCTGCTAATGTTATTTTAAGTGTTTTCATAATCTTGTAGCTTTCTTTTAATATATTTGACTTCTGTTTTGAGCAAAGGTTTAATGTAAATTTACGAAAATTAACATAATTTTAAGTTAAACTCGCTCGATAAGATTAATTCAAATATCGTGCCACAATAGTATTATGAGCAAAAAATTAACAAGTAGGAGTGAAAATTACTCCGAATGGTATAATGAAATAGTTGCTAAAGCAGATTTAGCTGAAAATTCTGGTGTAAGAGGATGTATGGTTATCAAACCTTATGGTTATGCTATATGGGAAAAGATGCAAGCTCAACTAGATAAAATGTTTAAAGAAACCGGACACACTAATGCCTATTTTCCTCTCTTTGTACCAAAACATATGTTTGAAGCTGAGGAGAAAAATGCCGAGGGATTCGCTAAAGAATGTGCAGTTGTTACACATTACAGATTGAAAAACGACCCTGAAAATCCAGGCAAACTTATTGTAGATCCAAACGCAAAACTTGAAGAAGAGCTTATTGTTAGACCAACTTCTGAAGCAATCATTTGGAGCACTTATAAAAAATGGATTCAGTCTTACAGAGATTTACCCATACTAATAAACCAATGGGCTAACGTAGTAAGGTGGGAAATGAGAACACGCTTATTTTTAAGAACAGCTGAATTTTTATGGCAAGAAGGGCACACTGCTCACGCAACTAAAGCAGAAGCTATTGAAGAAACAGAAAAGATGCTTAATGTATATGCCGATTTCGTAGAAAATTTCATGGGTATACCTGTAATAAAAGGGTTAAAAACCGAAAGCGAACGATTTGCTGGTGCAATTGAGACTTATTGTATTGAAGCTCTAATGCAAGATGGCAAGGCACTACAAGCAGGAACTTCACATTTTTTAGGTCAAAATTTTGCTGAAGCTTTTGATGTTAAATTCACTACATCTGAAGGTAAAATGGAACATGTTTGGGCTACTAGCTGGGGAGTATCAACTAGATTAATGGGGGCACTAATCATGTCTCACTCTGATGATGCTGGCTTAGTACTACCTCCAAACTTAGCGCCAATACAAGTAGTTATTGTTCCTATATACAAAGGGGAAGAACAATACGATAAAGTTGTGAGTCACGGAAAAGAACTTAAAACTGAATTAGAAAAATTAGGCATCTCCGTTAAATTAGATGATGACGATAAACGTAAGCCGGGATGGAAATTTGCGGAATACGAAATGAAAGGTGTTCCTGTAAGAATTGCTATCGGACAAAGAGATATAGATAATGGAGTATTAGAAATTGCTAGAAGGGACACTCAAGAAAAATCTTCTATTAATAGATCTGATTTAACAAATCATATTCCTCAATTATTAGAAGACATTCAAACTTCATTATTTACCAAAGCAAAGTCATTTACTAATAACCACATAACACCTGTTGATTCGTATGATGAATTCAAAAAAACACTAAATAACAAAGGCGGTTTTATCTCAGCACATTGGGATGGCACAGCAGAAAGTGAACAAAAAATTAAAGAAGAAACTAAAGCCACTATCAGATGCATACCGCTAGATGCTAAAGAAGAATTAGGCACATGCATTTATTCTGGCAACACATCAAACAAACGAGTAATTTTTGCAAAAGCATATTAAACACATTTTATGACAGATAAAATTTTAACCAAAATAGTAGATACACTATCTACCAAATCGGTACTAAAACAAGATATTTACAAAAACACCACTCAACAATTTCAAGCTATGAAAAAGGTAGCCTTTGAGCTTGTTGAAGAAATAAAAGAGAAAATCTCTCCAATTGACAATAGAATAATTATTGATTACACTGAAAAAGGTAGATATGAATTTCGAATTAAAATAGCTGGTGACGTACTCGTATTTCATCAACACACAAATGTATTTAAGTTTGATGAAAACCACGCTATTTGGAACACCACATATGTTAGCGAGAAAAAAGAAAGAGGGTACTGTGGAATTATAAACATTTACAACTTCTTAAGCGATTCGTTCAAGTACAACAGAATTAACGACTCGGGCTACCTAGTAGGGAGAATATTTGTAAATCAAGAAAACAACTTCTCTACAGAAGGAAAAAGAAAATTAGGGTTTTTATACAATGACTTTGCCAACCAACAGTTTGACACAAGTCAGATGAAAGAAATTCTTGAACACCTAATCATGCATGTTTTAGAATTTGACCTTTACACACCTCCCTACGAAGCTGTAAAAGAAACATCAGTTTATGAAATAAAATCTATTGGTGATACTATTCAGTTAAAAACAGGAAAAAGACTAGGCTTTCAGTTTAGTAACGAAGCAGATAGCTAATTTTTTAACAAAAAGGCTTTGGTAAATAAAAAAAACGTATTACATTTGCATCCCGATCATAAATAATGGTTGGTATGGCCCGTTCGTCTAACGGCTAGGACGCCAGGTTTTCATCCTGGTAATAGGGGTTCGATTCCCCTACGGGCTACTTTTA
>JAHDBM010000022.1 GCA_020630395.1 Flavobacteriales bacterium | reverse complement strand
TCTAGAGGAGATGATGCTTCTAACTTAGATTTATCTGAAAGAAGAGCTCGTTCAGTTGTAAATTACTTAATTGCTAAAGGAATTAATGATTCAAGATTAATTGCGAGAGGTTATGGTGAGCAACAATTAAAAAACCACTGTGTTAATGGACAGTCATGTACTGAAGCTCAACACAGAGAAAACAGAAGAACTGAGTTTAGAGTTGTTAGTAAATAATTAATATATTCTTATATTTATAAGCAGAGATCATTTACGATCTCTGCTTTTTTTATGGCTAAAATATTACCTTTTAAAGCTGTTGTTCCAAACAAAGAATATATTGGAAAAATAAGCACGAAATCAATTAACACGTATTCAAGTGATGAGGTTATCAAACTTCATAATAACCCTTATTCATTTATACATATCGTACAACCTGATATTAATGAAAATCCTGGAACTAAAGGAAACACCAAAGAACGATTTACCAAAGTAAAAAATGCTTTTACTGCGTTTGTTAAGAAAAATTACTTTGACACTCTAAAAAAGCCAGCATTATTTCTTTACGAACAAACCATTAATAATCGATCGTATATTGGTTTTATATCAGGAATAGCAACTGAAGAATATGAAAATGGTATTATTAAGAAACACGAACAAACATTAGCTAAAAGAGAAGAAATTTTTACCGAATATCTAGAAATATGTGGGTTTAATGCTGAACCAGTTCTACTCACCTATCCAGAAACAAACGAAATAAATCAACTCATAAACAAAATAAAACTTACCAAACATTTTTTATCTTTTCATTCATCTGATGATAATAGCAACCATTGTTTATGGTTAATTGATAAGGATGAGGAGCAACATAATATTATTAAAGCATTTGAAAATGTTCCAAAAGTATATATTGCAGATGGCCATCACAGATCAGCTTCCTCACATAGATTATCAAAACAAACTAATGTCAAGTCAATCTTATCTTTTTTAATTTCTGATAAAGAAATAGATATTTATGATTTTAATAGAATCGTTAAAGATTTAAATGGCTTATCAAAAACAGAATTCATTGATAGATTATCTAATAATTTTATTTTTGAAGAAAAAAGCACTGATCTAGAAAAACCAAAGAAAAAACACACATTCAGTCTGTATATTGAAAACACTTACTATTCACTTCAAATTAAACCTCATGTATTAGTTAATAAAAACGCTAGTGAATTACTAGATGCTCAATTACTTACAGATCTAATACTCTCTCCTATTCTCAATATAAAAGATTTAAAAACTGATAAGCGAATTAATTTTATATCTGGAAAACATGGAGTTACCCCATTAAAAGAAAGAGTTAATAGTGGTAAATACAAAGCAGGATTTTGCTTATACCCTGTCGCTTATGATGAACTCGTTAAAATAGCAGATCATGACCTAACCATGCCTCCAAAATCTACTTGGATTGAACCAAAACTAAGAACTGGATTAACTATTTACCAATTTGATGATGAATAACGTTATCTACTACACGAAAAAAAGTATAGAACAATATCTTTCCAAAAGAGATAATGAAACAAAACTTGGAGAAGCTTTGTCTTTTTCTTCTTTGTCAGGTTTTAAAGGGAAGTATGTGATTTTAGGAATACCTGAAGACATTGGTCCACAGGCAAATCATGGTAATCCTGGAGCTAAAAATGGATGGAATGCGTTTTTAAATGCATTTTTAAATATTCAAGCAAATGGGTTTATAAATGCTCAAGACATTTTATTACTTGGTGAAATTTCTATTGAAAAAACAAACTCAAAACAATCATTATACGATAAGGTTTCAATAATAGACGATCTAGTATTCCCTATCATAGAAAAAATTAAACAGAACAATAAAATCCCTATTGTTATTGGTGGTGGACATAATAATGCATATCCAATAATAAAAGGATGTTCATTAGCTAAAACAGAGCCAATTTCAGTTTTAAATATAGATCCTCATGCTGATTTAAGGGCTCTTGAAGGTAGACATAGCGGAAATGGATTCTCTTACGCTTTAGAGCATCAATACTTAAATAAATATTTTGTTTTGGGACTTCATGAACAATACAATGCGCATTATATGCTAGAGAAGTTTAGTCAAAATGACAATTTATCTTTTTTATCTTTTGAAGATATTTTAAGACATGATGTTACTAATCAAGAAATAATAAAAGCTTCTCTTAGGTTTTTAGACGATCCTACTATTGGATTAGAAATTGATCTAGACGCTATAGCAAACATGCCAACAAGTGCTTATTCGCCTTCTGGGTTTAGTGTTGAGCAAATAAGAAAATTAATCTACCAATTATCTAAACAATCAAATTTTGAGTATCTTCATCTTGCAGAAGGTGCTCCTACAAATTCTTTAGAAAATAAAATTGTTGGAAAAACACTTTCATACTTAGTATCTGATTTTATTAAAGCCAATAATTAACACCTTATGTACAACTTGTATAAAAGATTTATTTTCTTCTTTCCTGTTGCACTAGTAATTATTCATTTTAAAAGAAATCACCTTCTATTACTATTTTGGTTACTCCTATTTGGTATTGTTACAAGAAACATTGGTACATTTTATGGGGTACATCATCTTTTTTTAGCTCCTGAATATTTAGGCGAAATAAACTACATTTCCTATGGTATTATTGGGTTAATGGTTGGTAGTTTTATTGTTGCATTTAACATATATAGTTACCAACTGAATGTTCTTGTATTTCCATTTATGGCAACTGTTGCACGGCCATTTATCAAATATACCTATAACAACTGTATTATTCCTTTGACCTTTATTGGCACCTATATTTATAATTCTATTATTTTTCAACATACTGAAGAACTTATTGCTTCTACTCAAATAGTTCTCAATATAATAGGTTTCTTATCTGGAATATTAATTTTCATTATTGTAGCTTATCTATACTTTTTAAGATTCGATAAAAACATATATAGTATAAGTGGTTTAACTGAAAAAGAGTTATCACAATATAAAACCTCTTATGATAAACCCATTGATGGTTTATTGCAAAGAAAAATATGGGAAAGAAGGTTAAAAAGAATAGGTCCTTGGAAAATTGAATCATACCTTACAAAACCTTTTAAAATATCACGAGCAAGATCTTCTAACCACTACAACAGACAGCTTGTTAAACTCTTTTTCACGAGAAATCATGTAAATGCTTCTATTTTTGAAATAGGTGTTATCATCACGTTTATTTCGTTAGGACTACTTAGAGAGTCTCCAATATTTATGATTCCTGCTGGAGCGAGTATTCTAGTTCTATTTTCACTTGTATTAATGCTCATCAATACGTTCTATTCCTTTTTTAAAAGATGGTCTCTAACTGTGCTTATACTCATTATTATCAGTATAAACATTTTCACTTCTAAACTCGACTTTTTTCAATTTAGATGTTACGCTTATGGAATAAACTACAACACTGAGCAAGCAAATTACAGTGAAGAAAGTGTTTATAATTTAGCCAATAATAAAGCACAATATGATAAAGACATAGAAAGAGCTTTAAAAACCTTAAAAAATTGGAAAAAGAAAACAGGACAATATAAACCTAAATTAATTGTATTAAATACGAGTGGAGGTGGTTCAAGGTCAGCACTTTGGACATATAGCACTCTTCAATATTTGGATAGTGTTTTCAATGGCAAAATAACTAATCAGCTACAATTTATATCAGGAGCATCTGGAGGAATGATTGGAGCTTCTTATTTTAGAGAAATATACTTATTATCTCAACAATATGATTCCATTAATTATATGGATAAAGAACACCTTAACAACTTATCAAAAGACATCCTAAATCCTTTAAGTTTTAGCTTAACAACAGCTGACTTACTGCCTAGATTTCAAGAGTATAATGATGGAAAATACACCTACACCAAAGATAGAGGCTTCATCTTTGAAAAAGTGCTTAACAAAAACGTTAATAATGTTTTCAAAAAAAGATTAAAAGATTATAAAAAAGATGAACACTTAGGCACAATACCCATGATGGTATATTCACCAACAATTGCTCATGAAAACAGAAGATTATTAATTGGTGCTCAACCACTTTCTTTTTTAACCTACACAGGTAATGAACGTAAATTAGGATATACCCCATCAGTAGAAAATATTGAATTTACTAGGCTCTTTGAAAAACAAGATGCACTTAATATGAGAATTTCAAGTGCTATTAGAATGAGTGCAACATTTCCATATATTTTACCAATGACTCATTTGCCATCAGAACCGCAAATGAAAGTTGTAGATGCTGGCGGAAGGGATAATTTAGGTGTTAAAGTCACATACAGGTATCTATTTGAACTAAAAGATTGGATAAACAGAAACACAAGTGGTGTTATCATATTAAATATTAGAGATACTGAAAATAAACTACGAAAAAGCGTTAAAAGTGTATCAACTTCTATAGAAAGTAGTATGATTACTCCAATCTCACTACCTTATCAAAACTTTTTTGGAGTTCAAGATTTTGTAAGTGATGAAATGTTTAGGTACATGGCTCCACACTTTAATCAAATTAATCAAATTAATTTTTGTCTTAGGTCTTCCAAAAAAGTATCATTAAGTTTACATTTAACAAAGAAAGACAAGGAGCTAGTTTTAAAAGAAATTAATTCTGAAAGCAATCAAGCTTCTCTAGAAAAACTGAAAGAAATTCTAAAATGAACGAAGAACAAAACGATTCATTACATGAGGATGAGCCAATAAAACAGGAAGAAACTAATAAAAATTCCAGAAAAAAAGATGCTCAAACAGATCCTTTTAAGAAAACCAATAAAGACGATTTAAAAAAGATACCATCTACCCTACTTAACTTTGTGATTTCTATTTTCAGTTTTAGTAATGATGAAGATGTTAATCCAGTTGAAGTATCCGAATCCATTAAAAAATCTATCGAATTTAGAGGGTATAACGTTTGGGTATTAATCTGTTCTATATTTATAGCATCAATTGGCTTAAACCTAAATTCTCCTGCTGTTATTATAGGAGCCATGCTTATTTCTCCGTTAATGGGACCTATAAGAGGACTTGGACTTGCAGTTGGTACAAACGATTTTAAATTACTGATATTTTCTTTAATCAATTTTGGAGTAGCGACTGGAGTAAGTATTCTAGTTTCTTTCATCTACTTTAAATTAACGCCTTTTAAAGAAGCTGTTCCAGAAGTACTGGGAAGAACTGAACCTCAAATACTAGATGTTTTAATTGCCTCGTTTGGTGGATTAGCGGGTATAATTGCAGCATCTAAGAATGATAATTCTACAGTAGTTCCTGGTGTCGCCATTGCAACAGCTTTAATGCCTCCACTTTGTGTTGCTGGATTTGGTCTTGCTACAGGAAATTGGGAGTATTTCTTTGGTTCTTTTTATCTATTCATATTAAACTCAATATTTATCTGTTTAACAACTATTATTGTTATTCGATATTTAAAGTTTCCTCTTGTATCTTACGTAAATAAAAAGACTGAAAGAAGAATTAAAATATATGTTTTAGTATTCCTTTTATTAGTATTAGTACCTAGTGGATTTAAGTTTGCTGAAGTATGGAACAAGTCAACTTTTATAGCGGATGCTGAGCTTTTTATACAAGATGAAATTGAACAAATGGGACTAGCCAATGATTTTGGAATTAGTAGTAAAGACATAGTATATGGTGAAGAAAATCAACAAATAAACATATACTTAACTGGTAATGGTAGGGTTAGTGAGGCCCGGAAAAAAGAATTAGATATGATTCTTCATAAAAATTATCCCAAATGTGAACTCAAAATTTTCCAAAACAAAGTAGATAAAAACCACCTTACTTTAGAAGATTTTAACGCTATGATAGATAATTACAACACCATCTTAGCTGAAAAGGAAAAAGAAATAAAAAATCTAGAGGCAAAAATAAACTCCAATACTTTCCATAATTTAGATATGACTAAGACAGAGAAATGGCTTGGCTTTCAAGATGATTTTAAAAATTTAAAATCCTTTAGCGCTTCTAATGCGTATCAAATTAACATGAATAATAAAGTAGACACTGTACTACTCTTTAGAGCAGACTGGAGTGATTCTACCATCAATAACATTAGGACAAAAAAATTAAAAGACTTTATAGGTATTGAATTTAACACTAAAAAATTCGAACTTGTAGAAACAACAAGTAAATAATGGGAAAGAAAAGCAAAAAGAAAATCAATGTAGTATACTCTACCAACCCTGATTATTCATTTGACTATGAACATGATCCAGTTGATGATATGCTTGAACCTAATGAACAGAATCTAAGAGTACAACTTGATACAAAATCAAGAAAAGGTAAAGCAGTGACATTAATTACAGGATTTATAGGCAATGAAAGTGATTTAAAAGAATTAGGTAAAATACTTAAGTCTAAATGTGGTGTTGGAGGTTCTGCAAAGGATAATGAAATTATTATACAAGGTGATCACAGAGATAAAATCCTTAATTTACTTCATGATATGGGGTATCAAGCTAAAAAATCTGGTGGTAAATAATATGCCTAAATTCTCTATCAAAGATCGAATTAAAAGTTTTGGCTATGCATTTAATGGCATTGTAACATTATTAAAAAATGAACATAATGCATGGATTCATGTATTTGCTGTATTATTAACAACATCTGCTGGATTTTACTTTAAAATAACTTCAATTGAATGGATAATATTAATACTCTGTTTTGGATTGGTATTAGCAGCAGAAGCTTTTAATTCCTCTATAGAAGCTCTTGCCAATAAAGTAGAACCTAATAAGGATCCTTTAATTAAAAACACAAAAGACCTAGCAGCAGGGGCTGTGCTTATATTATCTATAGCATCACTAATAATTGGGTTAATAATCTTTATTCCTTATTTTTCTTAACTTTATAACAAAAGTTAGTTTGTGATGATATCCTTAAAAATTTTTCTATTTGTAGTGTTAAGCTCTTTATTATGGATAAATTCTTACTCTCAAGCTCCTTATTTCACCCCAACTCAAATTAACACCATTAACGTTACTAAAGCAGCTTATGAGGGTGATTTATATCTCGACACAATAAACAAAGACTATTATATTGGACTTACAAACGGTCAAATTGCTAAAATTGGTGATACACTAGATGAAAAAATTGATACCGTTATGTTAATAGGTGACAGTATAGTAATTGTTGAAGGTAATGATTCAGTGTATCTTGATATTAATGATAATGATTGGGATATTAATACTAATGGCACTGGTTTAGAAGCAGCTCCAGCAGGAAACAATACAGCATCAGGTCTCCACGCTATTGCAATAGGTAATAACTCTACTGCCTCAGGAAATTATAGTTCAGTATTAGGTGGCCAAAATAATACAGCTTCAGGTGTTAACTCCTCTGTTTTAAATGGTACAAGTAATTTTGCAACTGGAGATAATAGTATATCAGGAGGAGCTGGGAATACAGCATCTGGCTTTGCTTCCTTTGTATTTGGTGGTAATTCCAATAGTGTTAGCGGGTTAGGATCTGGTGTGTTTTCTGGAAATACGAATACTATTTCTGGGTTTAGATCAGTTATTTTGGGGGGAGTTTCAAACCAAGTTTCCGGATTTCAAGGTGGTATATTAGCAGGTCAAGAAAATGGAGTTTTAGGAGATCAAGGAGCTGTAATTGGAGGATTTGGAGATACTTCATACTCTTATGCTGAAGTAGTATTAGGTACATATAATACTGTTTACACACCTACAAATGCAATAGGAATAAATTCAACTGATAAATTATTAGTTGTTGGAAATGGTACCTCAAACGCAGCAAGATCTAATGCTTTAACTTTACTTAAAGATGGTCGCTTGGGTATAGGTGTTGATGGTAACACTAATCAAACAGCAACATTACATATTAGACCTCAAACATCAATTGATCCATTAAGGATAGAACAAATGAATGTTGCAAATGCAAACGACTCTACCGTATTAGTTATTGATCCAACTAACGGTACAGTAAGATATTTAGATATAGATTCTTTAAAAAAGCAAACTGATGATGAAGATTGGTTTAAAATTGGAACTAATTCTTCTCCTGGATCTATAAATGATGATATATATACTAATGGTGAAGTAATGCTAACCAACTTCCCCGAAACAAGAGGAGATGATACAACTGCAAGATTAAATGATTTATATACTGATATTAATGGAAATATTAAAAGTGGTAGAAGAGAAATCATACCTCCTACTGTTGCTCTAAATGTTACTACAATTACATCTACACCTAGTACCTTTAATTATTACAACCACTATGCCACTCAGTTAACCAATGCCGGGTTAACACCAATCCCTCTTAATAAATTAGATTTTTATGTTTTTTATTTTGATACAGCTGTATTTGCCAATGTATCTATAAATTCATTAGGTGTGTTAACATATGATGTAATTTCTGCTATACCATCAAAACATCAAGTTATTGATGTAAGATTCTTTACTAAATAAGATTAGTGAAAAAACTAATTAGCATATTATGTTTTCTTGTGGTATGGATTAATATTCATACTCAAACATCAATTAGTACTACTATTGTTCCATTAGATCTTAACACCTGTGGAAGAGAACAAAAATTAATTATTGATATACAAAGTATTTCTGGAGCAACTAATTTTCAATTAGAATCTACCTTACCATCAGAGTTTACTTTCCATTCATTAATACCAGCTTCTGGAATTTCCATTTTAGACACATCTAATAAAGAACTACCATTGTTACAAATAGCATCTATACCTGCTGGAACGACTAAAAGAGTACAATTTAGAGTTCGAGCTAAATGTGGCGCAACATCTGGAAGTGTATCTTTTCAATTAAAAAATAGTTCTGGAACTAATGTTGGTTCACCCGTAGTATCATCTACAATTAATATAAATAAGCCAAACTTATTACTTTCGGGTACTGTAAATACTGATTTAACCAATCAAAGTGGAATAAATTTATCTCAATTAGCTGTTGGCGATAAATACATTAGAACCTATAGAATTGAATATACGTCTGCTGTTGGTCGCCTAGATTCTCTTACCCTCTTAATTGAAAAACCATACCATAATTTAATATGGAGTTCAAGCGGAACAGCTAGTTTAAGTAGTACTGGTGATTCAGTATATTATAAATTTGATAGATTTGATTTTGGAGGTTCTCCTTTAAGCCCTAGTAATAATGTTTTTATTTTTTCTGATACTGTTGAAGTAAAATCTTGTCCATTAAATACGTTAGCTATTAATGCTGAAGTTGAATTAAGTTGGGGATGTTACACTGAAAAATGCCAAAACGTTAATATTACTGCTCTTGGTAGTTTGGCTGGAGATAAACCTATCATATCTTATGTATCTCAATCTGCCAATCTTACTAATTTTTGTCAAACAACAAGTTCTTATAAATTTACTGTTAAAAACACACAAAATTTAAGTGGAAACAATGCAGATATCGCTTATAACTTAGTTATTCACACACCATTTGTAAGAAATAATAGTAATACATATAACCCCTCATCTTTTCCTAATACAATAATTTTTGACTCAGTCACAATTAATGGTGTGAATGTTCCTTTTGATCAAGGTCTACATAATTACTACCCTCAAATAGATTCACTAACCGCATCAGACTATAATGGTGGAGGTTTAGTTGATTTAAATAATGATGGTTTTTTGAACGACCTTCCATACGATAGCTCATTAACTATTGAAGTTTTTTACCGAAATATTCCTCCAACCCATACTTGTGGATTGGGCTCTACGGGTCGTAAAATAATATATTTTTATGCCCACAAGGGATTATATATTGATTTTGAAGATATGTGTGGTGAACCTATGACTCAATTTAGAAGACAACAATCCTATCAATATCTAGATTTTAATAGTAGAACATTTACAGGTGATGCAATAAGTTCTGATGGTATTCCATTTAAAATAACATTTAATGAATGGGCTCAATTTGCTCGCTTCGATTGGACTAAAGTAAGATTAGAAAAACGTTTTATTGTACCCAAAGGAGTTTCTTTTGGTACCCCTCTTAATATATCTTGGTATGGTGTAACAAATAATGGATCAGTAAATTATTCTACTGTAGTAAAACCAGGTACAACTCATGACACACTAAGCGTATTTACTGATAGAATGAGAGGTAATAATAATAGTGACGATAATTTCACCATTGATTTAGTAAATAATTGTGCGCTAAATATAGACCAGTGTGCCGATTTAGTAATTAAAGCAGAATCCTATGTTCATATCGATAGCGGAGATATTACACAACCTTGTTACATAAGTCCTATTGGCTGTGGCTCAATATCAGTTATTAAAGATTGTGGTGTATTAGTTAAAGGATTTAATGTGATCGATCAATCACTTAACAGAGCTACTTTTGGTTGGACAGATTCAACAAGAACAACTAAGGTTAATGAAAATACTCCTGGTGTTATATTAGATAAAGCTCATCCTTATGACTCTATAAAATTAGACCTAACAATTATTACTAAAGACACTGCTCATAGTAATTTTTTAGTAGATTTTGAATACGATCATGGACCTTCAACAACCGATCCTCTTAAAGAAATACCGGGTTCACACGTAGCAACTATTACTGATGTTAGTTCTGGCAACACCTTTACTTTTCCTATAACTGCTATCACTAAAACCACTATTAGTGCTACAAAAAAGAAATTTCAATTAGATTTATCAGGATTAGTAAATAATATGAGAACTAGTTTACTTAACCCACTATATCTATTTGGAGGTGATGTAGGAAGCTCAACTTATTCTGCAGATACTATACGAGTTAATTTTTACGTATATAGTGACCGACTTGCTGATTATAGTATTAATGGGTCAATAATTAGTGGATCATCTAATGCTGAAATTGCAGCATCTCCACCTTGTATTTATAAAGGAGTTAATATATACATAGATCATGAAGCAGAGCGACTTGCAAGACATGGAGGATATGGAAACTGGTTTAGCTGCTCTAGAGTATGGTATGCTGGTGCTGGATTTTCATATTTAGATGCTGGAGCCACTCAATCTCCGGCAAACTCATTAATTGGTAATTTTGACCCTGTTGAATATAAACCCTATACTAGTTTTGATTCAATTGAATTTACTTGGGATGAATCAGTTTGGTTTCTAGATACTGCTGCAGGTTTTTATTCTGCTAGAGGGTATTATGGAAGTTACTCAATTACTCCTCCACAAGGATATCCTATTCCCAATAAATTTGTAAATGTAAAATCTGGTTCTAATGTGGTTATTAGAATGGATAGTATTTATAAAAGATATGGTCAAGGTGTTAGAGATCACCTTCAAGCTGTAATACCGTTAAGAAATGCCTGTAACCGAGATTTAGCAGTTAGAACAGGAATAAACCGTATAAACTGGACGGCTTATAGAAAGTACTACCCCCAAGCTTATGGTGGACCAATTACAGCAAATGCAGTTTCCACAATAGCATATAGTTCACCTACAAGAATTTTACCAATACAAACATTAACTAACATTGTTCCTAATGACATTGCAAATAAAGATACTGTAGAATGGGTTGCATCTATATTTAATACGCACCCTTCAGAAATAATGTCTAACACATGGATTGATTTGAGATCTCCATCTGGAAACATAACACCTGTAGTAGTTACTGATGGAAC
Source organism: Flavobacteriales bacterium (assembly GCA_020630395.1). Taxonomy (GTDB): domain Bacteria; phylum Bacteroidota; class Bacteroidia; order Flavobacteriales_D; family CAJJDF01; genus CATLPG01. The sequence continues at coordinate 33,531 of JAHDBM010000022.1, read as the reverse complement.
AACATCATATCCTGTCTTGACTCATGCAGGAGGATATTGGTGCAGGTTAGGAAATATACCTGCCAACACCTCTATTTCTTATACAATTAAATCTACATATACCAGTTGTTTTGATGATTCGCTAATATTAAACACCAGTTATAATTGTGCACAATATCCTACTGATCCATCTCAAGGATACCCAGAAAATGGTTACTCATGTAATGATGATATATTATCAACTAAATTTTATCTTTCTGATGAATCTCCTTTACTTCAAAACACACTCACCAATCAACCTCCAGATACAATAAACTTATGTGATACCGTTTCTTATACTCTTTTCGGACAAAATGCGAATACAGCTCCTGCTGTTAATTTAAGGCAAAAACTAACACTACCTACAACTTCAACATTCTTAGTTATTGCTGGATCATCAGAATTAGAATGGCCTGCAAACTCTGGAAATTGGGTTTCAATTTCTGATCCTACACTAGCAGCAAATATTTATGAATGGGACTTATCGAGTAATTTTATTTCAGGTAAACTACCTGGAACTGGCATACCGCTAGATAGTAATAAATTTAATATTCGATATGATATATTAACAGGTTGTCCATTTACAACTGGCGATCAACTTAGCTTTTCTATCGAAGGAGAAAAAATATGTGGCCAAGTAGTACAGTCTCCTACCCTTGTTAGTAAACCTATTTTTGTTAGAGGTCTGCCTCCTTCTCCTAATAATATTATCATTAATGATTTTACAGTTGACACCCTTAATATGTGTAACGATTCTGCTGAAATACTAATTAATATTTTAAATGCTGTAGGAGGTCCATCCAATGGTAAAGAAAAAATAATTTTAGAAATTCAAGATACTAATCTACATATTGGAACAATTTATGACACAATTAATGGATCTTTATTAAAATCTCTTCTACCGAGTGACTCAAATGTTTTCACAACAAAAAGATATGAATGGGAATTAAAATCAGGTTTACTTGCTGGAGATAGCATAGTATTTAAAATTAAAATAGCTGCTAATAATTACACGCTTTTAGATTGTAAAAAGCTACCTATTTCTATTAAAACAATCGAAACTCACGATATAACTTGCTTGTCAGACTCAACTGTGTGTGGAGTGAATTTTAATATTGATGTAAAAAATGACTCAATTGTTATTGATAAAGGAAATATTATTTTTAAATCTGTATATGCCTATACTTCCCTATGTGTAGATTCTGTTTCAGTTGACATGAACATTCAAAATATAGGAGCATTGATTCCAAATGGAACAAATTCTATAATTAAATTTGCTGTTGACAAAAACAATAATGCTACTTATGATCTAGGTGATTCTTTATTAACTGGCCAAGAATATGTTATTACCGACAGTTTAAACACACTTGATTCTTTATTGATAAACCATAAAATATTCATTCCAAATAGTGCATGTAAAGTAACAGCATTTATCGACACCATAAATTGTATTTGTGATTCTAGCTTCCATACTTTTGATATTGATTTTATTCCTGGATGTGACTCCATTGGTCCTGGATGTATTCTCGACAGCTTAATGTTATGGTTAAGAGCTGATAAAGGAGTAGTCTTATCTGGAACTAATGTTACCTCTTGGACCGATATTATTAGTAATAGAACGTTTACTAACTTCTCTGCCAATAGAGCACAATTTGTTAACCAAACAAGCCAAACATTTAATTTTCATCCATACATAGACTTTAGTACCAATAATGCGATACTATACGACTCTATATTTAAAGGAAATATTGTTGCCGGAAATGATGTAACTATAATAGCTGTTAGAATATCTGGAGCAACTAACGAAACAAGTTTCGCTTATCAAAATAAAAATAGTGAATACTTTAGTTGTCGAAATAGTGATTATATACTCTCCAATACCGAAAACATTAATATTAATACTAGTAATATTATTCCACAAATAATAGGCGCTAACGCGAATGTTGCTGGTTCACAATTTAAAGTAATTAATAACGGAGCAATAACAATTGACGGTACTACTGGAACAACTGCAGCTACTATAAATCCTCAACACTACTTCACTATTGGTGGTGAAACAGATGGCACAACTATATCTAATTCTTTTACAGGAAAAATAGCAGAAATCATTATGTACAACCGTAGATTAACTGATAATGAAATTGGAAGAATTATGTCATACCTTGGAATCAAATATGGTATTACGATACCTGTAACTTATAGAATGTAACATGAAAGCTTTAATATTAATATATTTTATTCTAAACATATTTAATGTACATGCTCAAAATGCTGCTTTTATAAGTATTGATGAAGAAATTCCTGACTGTTTCGAAGATACAATCATTGTATATGATAATCCTTCCACTTATAATCATGACATATTTGGGATAGGAAATGATACTTCCTTACTTTTTTATGCAAAAAAATCTACCTCTGTATCATACCCTGCTGTAACAGTAGAAACCACTACAGAAATATCTTCTAACAACTACTTAGTTTGTGGGCATAACAACAATGCGTTAAGCAGAATAACAGTTGGAGGAGAAAATAATGTTATTCAAAGAACTTGGTTTGCAAACATGACAGGTAATATTGGTACTGTAACTATCTCGTTAGATTTATCATTAATTGGAGCAAATACTGGTTTAGCTCCAAATCAAGTTAAAATTGGAGTAGCGAATAACCCTTCATTAACAAATATTTATTTTATTGAAGCCTCTTCTGTAACTTCGGGTATAGCTATTTTTGAAGGAGTTCCTCTTTACGATAAATATTTTACCTTTAAAGCAGCTCCATAAACAATTTTTTATGACAACATGGAATAATCTTTTCGAACATGCAGGAAATCGACTAGGAAAGAAAACATCTGCAACCGAAAAAAATGTACGAACAGACTTTCAAAGAGATTTTGACCGAATAGTCTTCTCCCCCGCTTTTAGACGATTACAAAACAAAACACAAGTTCTCCCTTTACCAAAATCTGATTTTGTAAGAAATAGATTAACTCATTCGTTAGAAACAGCATCAGTTGGTAGATCATTAGGTTATATTGTTGGAGAAAAAATAATTCCAACATATAAGTTATCCTTAACGCCTTCTGATTTTGGAGCAATAGTTTCTGCAGCTTGTTTAACACATGATATTGGGAATCCTCCTTTTGGGCATGCTGGCGAAGATGCTATTTCTAAATACTTTAAAGAAGAGGGCAGTCAATTTTTAACTGATTTTACTGATAAACAAAAAGGAGATTTACAAAATTTTGAAGGTAATGCAGCAGGTTTTAGAATAATAGCTAATACACTAGCAAATGATTCTCAGTTTAATGGAGGATTAAGGTTAACATATGCCACTTATGCTACTTTTACAAAATATCCTAAAGAGTCTTTACCAAATTTAAAGCAATCAGGTAAATGCAGTCAAAAGAAGTATGGCTTTTTTCAATCAGAAAAAGAAACCTTTCTTGAGATAGCATCCAAACTTAATTTAAATAACAATAGTTTTGATAATCATCATGTATTTGATCGTTTTCCTTTAGCTTTTTTAGTAGAAGCTGCTGATGATATATGCTATTCTATTATTGACTATGAAGACGGCTATAATATTGGATATATACCGTTTAATACGATAGAAGAAAAATTAATAGCAGCTATAGGATTAGATTGGAAAAAACATCAAGATAAGTATCATAAAATCAATAATAAATCTAGTAAAATTGCTTTTTTAAGAAGCATGGCTATTAATACACTTATTGGCAAAGCAGCTGATCTATTTTTAACAGAAGAACAAAACATACTATCAGGTAGTTTCGATAAATCATTAATCGATCATATAGATTCTAAGACAATTGAAGTATTAGACAGTATCAAAAAACAAAGTATAAACGAAATTTATCAATCAGAAACCGTTTTAAAACTCGAAATTGCAGGTTTTAAGGTACTTCCAAACCTACTAGATCATTTTACAAAAGCCATTTTAAATCCTAAAGAGAATAAATATGTATTTAAACTAATTCCTAATGAATATTTATTAAATGGCAAACCACTAACCTCTAATTACGAAAACATACTCAACATGACCATGTTTGTAAGTTCTATGACGGATAGGCATGCTGTAGAATTATATAAAAACCTTAATGGAATAGAATTAGCGGGGTATTAAAAATGTAATATTTTAAATCTATAACAAAAGATAAATTATACTTCAAATCTGTTCAGCATGACTGTCACACAAAGCGGAGTCGAAGTGTTTTTTTCAAGTTATAACATCAAAGATATTTATTTAGCTATATTTCTTTTCGTATTTTAGTAATCAAAGCTAAACCAATATTAAATGTCAATTCTGACTTTATTAAGAGTCTAAAAACTAATAGGATAATTTTAGATCTTCAATCAAGTTAAAGATGACAGCCTAGAATGATTTAACTAATTATGAAAATTGATTTCACTGACATCCCACTAAAACAATCCGAATCTTCTAAAAAAGAACCAACATCTTGGTTAACAAACGAAGATATTGAGGTAAAGAATCAATACACTGAAAGTGATAAAAAACACCTTAATCATTTAAATTTTGTTGCTGGATTACCTCCCTATTTAAGAGGTCCTTATTCGACTATGTATGCTATTCGTCCATGGACTATCAGACAATATGCTGGATTTAGTACTGCCGAAGAATCAAATGCTTTTTATAGACGAAACCTTGCAGCTGGGCAAAAAGGACTTTCAGTAGCATTCGATTTACCTACTCATAGAGGGTATGATAGCGATCATGAACGTGTAGTTGGAGATGTTGGTAAAGCTGGTGTAGCAATAGATTCTGTTGAGGATATGAAGGTACTGTTCGATCAAATCCCTCTCGATAAAATGTCAGTTTCCATGACCATGAATGGAGCTGTATTACCTATTATGGCTTTTTATATAGTAGCTGCCGAAGAACAAGGTGTTTCTCCAGAAAAACTATCTGGAACGATCCAAAATGATATTTTAAAAGAATTTATGGTTCGTAATACCTATATCTACCCTCCTCTTCCATCTATGAAGATTATTTCAGATATTTTTGAATATACGGCTAAAAACATGCCTAAATTCAACTCTATTAGTATATCAGGGTATCATATTCAAGAGGCAGGTGGCACTGCAGATATTGAACTTGCCTACACCCTTGCTGATGGGTTAGAATACCTTAAAACAGGGATTAAAGCAGGACTTAAAATTGATGACTTTGCTCCTAGACTTTCGTTTTTTTGGGGAATTGGCATGAATCACTTTATGGAAATAGCTAAAATGAGAGCAGGTAGATTGTTATGGGCTAAAATTGTAAAGCAATTTAACCCAACAAACCCTAAATCCATGGCTTTGCGTGCTCATTGCCAAACAAGTGGTTGGAGCTTAACCGAACAAGATCCATATAACAATGTTACAAGAACCAATGTTGAAGCAATGGCTGCTGTATTAGGAGGTACTCAGTCATTACATACCAATGCATTAGATGAAGCAATTGCCTTACCAACCGATTATTCGGCTAAAATTGCAAGAAATACTCAACTTATTATACAAAATGAAACCAATATTACCAAAGTAGTTGATCCATGGGGAGGTTCTAATTATGTGGAGAAACTTACACAAGAAATAGCTGATAAAGCTTGGGAGCTCATCCAAGAAGTTGAAGAACTTGGTGGAATGGCCAAAGCAATCGAATCTGGCTTGCCAAAAATGAGAATTGAAGAGGCTGCTGCTAAACGCCAAGCTAAAATAGATGCTGGAACAGATGTTATTGTAGGTGTAAATGCATATCAAGTTGAAGAAGAAAGTAATCTTGAAATATTAGATGTAGACAATACAAAGGTTAGACTAGAACAAATTGAACGACTTAAAGCATTAAAAGAAAACAGAAATGAAGCAAAAGTTCAAGATGCACTTAACCAATTAAAACAAGCAGCTAAAAAACAAGAACAAAATTTACTAGCATTAGCAGTTAATGCAGCTAGAGAACGAGCTACTTTAGGAGAAATTTCTGATGCACTAGAAGAAACGTATGGGAGATATAAAGCCACCATCAGATCAATATCTGGTGTATATGCAGCACAAGCTATGAAAGATCAAGATTTTATTACTGCGCAAGAGCTATCTAACAAATTTGCTGAATTAGAGGGGCGAAGACCTAGAATAATGATTGCAAAAATGGGACAAGACGGGCATGACAGAGGTGCAAAAGTAATTGCTACTTCATTTGCTGACATAGGGTTTGATGTGGATATAGGTCCTCTTTTTCAAACACCAAAAGAAGCTGCTATGCAAGCCATAGAAAATGATGTTCATATACTTGGAGTTTCATCACTTGCGGCAGGTCATAAAACGTTAGTTCCTCAAGTAATTGCAGAATTAAAAGCTCTTGGACGCGAAGATATTGAAGTAGTTGTAGGAGGTGTTATTCCAAAACAAGATTATGAATTTCTTAATTCAGTTGGTGTTTTAGGCATTTTTGGACCAGGTACTAAAATTGCTACTGCAGCTATTGATATCCTTAATAATTTAATTAATAAACTATAAACAGGTTAATTTTGTAAGGATTAACACATACAAATGACTATACCATTAGATTATAAAACATTCATGGTTAAATATTTATTCTTTTTTATATTACTCTCATGCTCTTGTAAAAAGGTGATAAAAGATAATAGTGAATTATGTAATACTCCGGTTCCTTTTTCTTGTGAAGTTTCACAAGATCAAAATAAAATGAATGGTGTTAGTTTGGTTTCAATAAATGCTCCTCTCGATAGTTCACATTTTAGACCAATTGTTAATGTTAATGCTTCTTGGACAGCTATTATTCCTTTTGGTTTTATTAGATCCAATAGCTCTACTGTAGAATATAGCACTAGTGGACAATGGTATGGAGAAACCAAACAAGGCACTATAGAATATATTGCTGCAGCTAAACAACAAGGATTAAAAATATTACTTAAACCTCATTTATGGATTTGGGATAAATGGGTTGGAGATTTAAATTTTGATAACGAAACAGATTGGAATAATTTCGAAAATACCTATCGCGCTTATATTTTAGATTTTGCACGAATAGCTGACTCCCTGCAAGTTGAAGCATTTTGTGTTGGTGTAGAACTTAAACAAGTCGTTAAAAACAAACCCAACCTTTGGAATAGGCTTATTGATTCTGTGAGAGCAGTTTATACTGGAGAAATTACTTATGCTGCTAACTGGGATAATTATCAATATGTTACCTTTTGGAATAAACTAGATTTTATAGGTATTGATGCATACTTTCCTGTTTCTCAAGAAAAAACACCAACTATTGAATCCTGTTATAACGGATGGGAGAATGACTTTAACAAGTTAAAACAGTTAAATAATACTACAGAAAAACCAATAGCATTTACAGAATACGGTTATCGAAACGTAGATTTTACAGGAAAAGAACCATGGGATGACAACAATAATACTACTTATAATAATGATGCTCAAATAAACGCTTATAAAGGCTTATTCTGTAAATTTTGGAATGAATCTTGGTTTAAAGGTGGTTTTTTATGGAAATGGTTTCCTAATCATTCATCTGCTGGTGGTGATAACAATAATCGATTCACACCACAGAATAAACCTGTTGAAAATTTCATTAAAGAAATTTACGGGAAAACAAAATGAATCTTTTTATTTACATAACGAGTTTAGTTCTTCTTTTTACTTTATCAGCATGTAAAAAGAAACAAAAGTTAGATGAATGTAAACCTTTTACTCATACTCCTTCCGAAGTAAATAAAAAAATGAATGGTATAACATTATGGATGGATGAATTTGCTCCACATCCAAATGATTTTCAAATAGTAAATGATGTACATGCGAATTGGGTTGCACTTGTACCCTATTGTTATGTCTCATCTGATACGGGAGGCATTGATTACGATAGACAAAACTACTGGTATGGTTTTACTCTTGATGGTTTAAAACAATATATTACTGATGCAAAAGCTAAAGGCCAAAAGGTCTTTGTAAAGCCACATGTTTGGGTTGAATCTGGTGCTCCAGGAACATGGCATGGTGATCTAAATTTTTCATCTGAAGCAAATTGGCGAAAATTTGAAACAACATATTTCGATTATATTCAAGATATCATAAAAATATCTGACTCATTAGAGGTAGATGCTTTTGCCTTGGGAGTTGAATTAAGATCTTTTGTTGCCAATCGTCCTTCCTATTGGAATATGATGATAGATTCCTGCAAACAATTATTTAAAGGGCAACTTACCTATTGTGCAAATTGGGATGACTACACACAAGTATCCTTTTGGAATAAATTAAATTTCATTGGTATTGATGCTTACTTTACGATTAGTAGTGCTCAGCAACCAACAATTCAAGCATGTAAAAATGGTTTAATTCCTATCAAATCAACTTTAAAAAATTTTCACGACCAATATAATATACCTATCGTTTTTACTGAATTTGGATTTCAAAGTAGAGATTATGCTGGTTTTCAACCATGGAATGGATCTTATAACAATAACGTTAATCAAATAGGACAGGCAAATGCTTACAAAGCTGTATTTGAAACTTTTTGGGAAGAAGATTGGTTTGGAGGTGGATTCTCTTGGTTATGGCATATGGACACCAATAGCCTAAATGGACTATCCCCAATTGATTATAGCCCACAAAACAAACTAGCAGAAACTGTTATCAGTGATTATTATAATCAGTAATAAAATAAGTTAACCAACATCATAATTAGCATTATTTCTATAATGCTCGAAAAATATCATTATTTGTCTTTTTTCTTTTTCTTTCTTTTTCTCCACTTAAACTTCCTATCCGTTATTAGTACTAATCTTAACGAGATAAAAAGCGTATTTGTATTTTTAAATGTATTGGGCACTAAAACATTATATCCTACTTGAAGATGCAATAATGATAACTTATACCCTACTGTTGGTGAAAAACCAAGTCGATTTTGATCGAAATTTGATTTAAACACTATGTTACCCCCGTAGGTTAAATTAAGTCTTCCTTTTTTTTGCCAATAACCAGCAGAAAAACCTAAAATATTTTCATTAAGATTATAATCAAACCCTCCATTAAAAGCATGTGTAACAGGTTTAACTAATTTTATTGATTTTTTTTGAAGCTCAAAACCAAATTCCAAATTATTATACTTACCTCTTTGCAAGCCAATATAGCCTCCTCTTTTTTTTACTGTAACTAACGGTTTCTTTTTATTGATAGCTTTATTAAATCCTTGAGAAAAAGAAAGTGATACACCAATTATAAAAAGTATGAATAAACTAAACTTCATATATACAAACAGATTGAATTCTTAACAATAACTCTAATTAGCTCTAAACATTATAAACTTAACATAAAAAAAGCCATTCAAATTGAATGGCTTAGATTAATTTTTAAACTGATTATTAATAGTAAAGTAGCCTTCTTACTTTAGCTACATATTTTGCTAAACGAATCACTTGTTTTGTATAGCCAAACTCATTATCATACCAAACATAAAGAATAGCATTTTTACCATCTTTAGCTACAATTGTAGCGGGAGCATCAAATACCGAACAACATGTATTACCAATAATATCATTACTTACAAGCTCCTCCTCTATTGAAAAACGTATTTGGTTAACTAAATCTCCTTGTAAAGCAGATTTCTTTAATACTTCTAATACTTCTTCTCTATTGGTTGTTTTGTTGAATGTAATATTCATTATCGCTAACGATCCATTTGGAGTTGGAACTCTAACTGCATTGGCTGTTAGTTTGTCTTTAAAACTTGGAATTACTTTAGTAACTGCTTTTCCAGCTCCTGTTTCTGTAATTACCATGTTTATTGCAGCAGAACGACCTCTTCTATGCTTTTTGTGATAGTTATCTAGTAAATTTTGATCATTAGTATAAGCATGTACCGTTTCTATATGACCTTTTTCTACACCAAAACTATCTTCTATTACTTTTAATACTGGAGCAATAGCATTTGTAGTACAACTTGCCGCAGACCAAATATCTTCGTTTTCTAAATCAAATTCTTTATGGTTAATTCCATAAACAATATTAGGAACTTCAGCTCCTGGTGCAGTTAAAATAACTTTAGATGTACCTTTTGATTTTAAATGATTACCTAACGCTTCTCTATCTCTAAAAACACCTGTATTATCAATAACCAATGCATCATTAATACCATAAACTGTATAATCAATCTCTGAAGGATGATTTGCAGCTATAATTTTAATGATTTGTCCGTTAATAATTAACGCTTTATTTTCAAAATCTTCAATTACAGTACCAGGAAATGGTCCATGAACCGAATCCATTCTTAATAATGCCGCTCTTTTTCTAATTTGATCATCTGAATTATTACGAACAACTATAGCTTTTAGTCTTAACTGCTGACCTTTGCCTGCTTGCTTGATTAATTCACGTGCAGCTAAACGACCAATACGTCCAAAACCATATAAAATAACATCTTTAGGTGCTATGGGCTCAGTGTCTTCTGCTTTAAAACTTGCTAACTTATTCTCTAAAAACTCTTTTTTAGAAGCAAAATTACCTCCTTCGCTTTTCCACTCACTAGCTAATAGACCTATGTCTATTTTTGAAGGTGCAAGATTAAAATTTAATAATTCACTTGCTAATGCAGCTGAATGTTCAACATCAATAGGTTGATCTACAATCTCTCCTGCATATTTATGAAGGCTTAAAATTTCAGAAACACTATTATCAACTAAAGGATTTCTAAAAAGAACTAATTCTACTGATTTCTCATACAATAAATAACCTATTGAACTAATAAGGTTAATTGCTGCTTTTTCTTTACCTACCCAACTTTCTAATTCTTGATCGTAGTTAGTGTTAGTTAATGTGTTGCTCATGGCTTAGCCTAAATATGTTTTAAGGATTTTACTTCTAGAAGTTTGTCTTAATCTTCTAATTGCTTTTTCTTTAATTTGACGAACACGTTCTCTTGTTAAATCAAACTTAGTTCCAATTTCTTCAAGAGTTAAACCATGCTTCATTCCAATACCAAAGAATAAGATGATAACTTCTCTTTCTCTTTCTGATAAAGTAGATAATGATCGTTTAATTTCTCTATGAAGAGATTCACTCATCAAATCAATATCTGCATTTGGTGAGTCACTATTGATTAATACATCTAGTAAAGAGTTGTCTTCTCCTTCTTGGAATGGTGCATCCATTGATACATGACGACCACCTACTTTTAATGTATCGTTAACTTTATCTTGCGTAATATCTAATTCAGCAGCAAGTTCAGAAGTACTTGGAGCCCTTTCGTATTGTTGCTCTAATTTAGAAAACGTTTTGTTTAGTTTATTTAAAGAACCTACCTGGTTTAAAGGCAAACGAACAATTCTACTTTGTTCAGCTAATGCTTGAAGTATTGACTGACGAATCCACCATACAGCATACGATATAAATTTGAATCCTCTCGTTTCATCAAATCTTTGAGCAGCTTTAATTAACCCTAAATTTCCTTCGTTTATTAAATCTGGTAAAGTTAGTCCTTGATTTTGATATTGTTTAGCAACAGAAATTACGAATCTTAAGTTTGATTTAATTAGCTTTTCTAACGCTATTTGGTCTCCTTGCTTTATTCTTTGTGCTAAGGTAACCTCCTCATCAGCTGTAATAAGCTCCTCCTTGCTAATTTCTTGTAAATACTTGTCCAGAGATTGACTTTCTCTGTTAGTAATGGATTTAGTAATTTTTAGTTGTCTCATCTATCTCTTTTGATTTGTGCAAAAATACGGCAATAAATTATTATTGTCAACCTTTTAGTGTACGTAATTAAACATTTTAAGTTAGTCTAAAATGCATATAGTTTTAAAACCCCTTATAAATCAGTAAAAAATGGTTTATACCAACCAACTATTGGCTATAGGAATATGCCAATTTGTTTGAAAATCTTGCTTAGTTTGAATTAACGAATTATAAAAAAAAGTTTCTTTATTAATATCTCCTAAAGCAATTTTTGATTTTAAATCGGTAAATGGTAAAACATCAATATTACCCTGATTATCATAAGCAATAAGCATTCTATCAATAAACACATTACCAGTAACCTCTTCTAATTCTTTAATAAATTTAAGTTGACCATCCTGTGCTCTTCCACACATATCATCTCCCTCAGCATCAGCAAAAACCACTAAAAATCTATTCTTTACAATTAAAAAAGCCCCCTTTAATAGTTTACCGTGAGATTCCCATTGAGATAGAAATACATCTGCTAATTGCGTAACGTGACTAACATTTTTATCAGTTAGCGCCTGCTTAGCAGTATACACCCAGCATTTAGCATCATTTGCTAATTCCTCAACAGAAGCCCCAAGTGATATTTGATGTTCAATAAGCATTCTTATAAATCAGCTGCCTTAGCAATAAGCTCAGCTACATCTAATACTTCAACAGAACCTTCCTTTTCAGCAAGTTTAATTCCATCAGTCATCATAGTATTACAAAAGGGACAACCTGTAGCAACAATATTTGCTTTAGTTTCTATAACATCTTCTGTACGTTCTACATTTATCTCTTTGTTCCCTTTTTCTGCTTCTTTAAACATTTGAGCACCCCCTGCTCCACAACATAGCCCTTTAGTTCTACATCTTTTCATCTCTACTAACTCAGCATCTAATTTTTCGATAACTTCTCTTGGTGCATCATAAACATCATTCGCTCTACCTAAGTAACATGGGTCATGGAAAGTAATTTTCTTTCCTTTAAAAGCTTCACCATCAGAAATGGTTAATTTATTGGTATTGATTAACTCCTGAATAAGCTGAGTATGATGAATAACTTCATAGTTACCTCCTAGCTCTGGGTATTCATTTTTAAGGGTATTAAAACAATGTGGACAACCCGTAACAATTTTTTTTACTTCATAACCATTTAACACCTGTATGTTTTGCATAGCCTGCATTTGAAACAAAAATTCGTTTCCTGCTCTTTTTGCTGGATCTCCAGTGCAAGACTCTTCTGCTCCTAATACAGCAAACTTAATTTCTGCTTTGGTTAAGATTTTTGCTATTGCTTTGGTAATCTTTTTTGCACGATCATCAAAACTTCCTGAGCATCCTACCCAAAATAATATTTCTGGCACTTCACCTTTTGCAAGGTATTCGGCCATTGTGTGTACTTTTAGTGGTTGTGACATAATTTATAATTTCAATACTCAATAATGAATATCCAATATCCAATATCCAATATTTAAGTGTAAACATTTCCTTTTTGAATTAACTTTTGTTTTGATGTTTCAATACTTTTTACAAAAATTGCAATTAACTCATCATTCTCATTAATTAATTGACCTAATTCACTTGTTAATCTAGCTTTTTCAATAATTTTTAAGCATACTATTGTTTCTCTTAATTCTTTTAAAACAATTTTCATCTTATGTATAAAATCCTTTCTAGATTCTGCACTCTGTGCTTCTCCATAGTTTAGAGATACTGATGTACCAGACCTAACAATTTGATTTGCTAAATTATTACTAGCATAAGACTTATTCATTTTTTCTGTCATTTTAATTATTTGAACAGAAAAGTTAATAAGTCTTTCTTCTAAATCATATTTATTGTTTGTTCTAGTCATTAATCAATGAATATTCAGTATTGGTTATTGATTATTCTATCAATCCTCCTCTGCCCATTTTAAACGATCTGCTTGAGCAAATTGCCATGGAGCTCCATTATTTTCAATATTACTGAACATACCTGTTAATTCAGTTGGTACTTTAGATTGCTCCATTACCAAGTATCTTCTTAAATCGACTATAATTGCTAATGGATCAATATTTACTGGACAAGCTTCTACACATGCATTACATGATGTACATGCCCATAATTCTTCTTCCGTAATATAATCTCCTAATAATGCTTTACCATCATCAGCATCTTTACCATTTTTTCTCTTATTTGTTGCATACTCTTCTAAACGATCACGAGTATCCATCATGATTTTTCTTGGAGATAATAATTTCCCTGTTTGGTTAGCTGGACATTGCTCTGTACACCTACCGCATTCTGTACAAGTATAAGCATTGAGTAAATTCATCCAAGTAAGATCGTTTACATCTTTAGCTCCAAACGCTTGAGGAACAACATTAGGATCAGTTGGTGGCGCAGCCGCATAAGGATCTGCATTAGGGTCAAACATTAGTTTAACCTCATTTGTTACCGATTCCATGTTTGTAAGCCTACCTTTTGGCTTAAGATTAGCATAAAACACATTTGGGAAAGCCAAGAAAATATGAAAATGCTTAGAGTATGGAAGGTAATTCATAAAAGTTAACACCATAATAATGTGACCCCACCATCCTACTCTTTCTAATATATGTAATGTTCCTGTTTCCATTCCACCAAAAATAGCAGGTCCATACCAGCTACTCATAGCAAAACCAAATCCACCTTCTCCTGCTGCATGGCTTTCTCCTCTTAAGTGTAATGCTTCATCAGTTCCATTCATAGTAAATATGAAAATCACTAATAAAAATTCCATATAAAGAATAATGTTACCATCAAGCTTAGGCCATCCAGTCATTTCATCCATTCTAAATCGAGGGATTTTTAATAAATTTCTTCTAGCTAAAAAAGCAAATGTTGCAACTAAGGCTAACACTGATAAAATTTCAATAATACTAATCGCTATGGTGTAAAAATCTCCTGCCATTGGATAGAAAAATCTATGACCTCCTGTAAAACCATCAATAATAATTTCGATTAGCTCAATTTGAGTCATTAAAAAAGCAACATAAATAAAGGTATGCAAAAGTGCAGGAACAGGTTTCTTAAACATTTTCTTTTGTCCAAGTGCTACCAAAGTCATTAATCTAAGACGTTCCATTTTGTTATCAGATCGATCAAGATCACGTCCAATATTAATGTTAGCTGCTATTCGTTTGATATTAATACCAAACCAAGCAAAACCTCCTATTAAAAGGATTGAAAAAATAATACTACTAATCATATAATAAAAATTACTATTCGAATTTCGTAAAAACTATGTGTTTAATGAAATTAATTAAGGTTATAGATCGTTTTCAAATTTTATTTAGAATTATTCTAAAAACTAATTTTTAAGCATTTGCTTTAATTTTTTCTCTTCACGAGAATCTAATTTAACTCCCTTATCTTTACTTCCGAATACAGCAAACTGTAAATACCTATTAGGATGTGCCTTAATATTCTCTACTAATGTTTGAGCCTCTTGAATCATCCCATTTACATTATTTATAAGGCTATCGTTATAGATTAATTGATGTGCTGAACCGTCTCCATTGTTAATTTCGTCCATCATTTTAGACACCCCTGCTAATGCCTCTTTAGCTTCTTTAACAGTACCCGTTATGTCCGTATTCTTTAATGTATCAGATAAATCTGTGAAATTTGCAATTAATTTAGTTACTTTTTCATTACTCTTTTTTAGGTTACGAGTAACTGATTCAACATTTTTAAGCGTATTGGTAATCGTTTGTGAATTAGCTTTAATTAAATTATCTGCATCAGAAACTGTACTACTTAATGTATTTAAAGAAGTTTTTAATGAATACATAATGGAAGACAACTCCTTACCATCTTTACCAACTACTTTTTCTACACTTGCTAATAGATCATCTACACGACCAAGAACAGAATTTACTTTTACCTCTACCGGAGCTACTTTTGATGTAAGCATTTCTGTTAATCCGAATTTATAATCGGCAGTAATAGTATCTTTTGGTTGTAAAAAAGGGCCTTTACTAGGCAAAACTTTAAATTCTCCATTAGGCAATTTAAGCGTATCATGACCTAAAATTAATTCAATATAACTTGTTCCAAGTGCTTCGGGAACTAATTTTGCCTTACTGTCGTGAGGTATTCTTAAATCGGGATCAGCAATATTTAATATCGTTATTAATTTTTCTTGAGAAGTTGGCTCAATATATATATCCTCTACTACACCAACTTGTTGTCCTTTATACTTAATTAAAGAACCCGGCACTAGTGTTTGAACATCATCATACATTACAACTAATGATCTATTGCTATTAAAAAAATTAATACCTTTTAAATAATTAATTCCAAATATTAATAATAGCACTGCTATGATAATGGTTACACCAATAACTATTTCCTTCTTTCCTTTCAACTTATTATAATATTGAGTTAATTCTCTGCTAAATTAATAGCTTTTTTCAAACTAATGCGTTTTCCTTCGGAAAAAGCGATAATAAATGCATCATTATATCCCTTATTTTGAGCTATTTTCAACTTCTTTTTAATTTCTTTATACGAAGTTGTTTTACCATAATAATAACGGTAATATTTATTTACTTTTTTTCGCTCTACATCTGTTAATCCTTTAAAATTAAAAGACTTTGTCTCTATAGATTTACTAGAAGATGCTATTTGAGTTTTAAATATCACTTCTTTTTTCACTTCTTCTACAACTTTATCTTCAGCTTCTTTTTTAATTGCAGTTGCTACTTTATCTCTTTCTTCTTTATATTTTTTAAATGCATTAAATATTGCTCCAGCCATTTTCTTCTGGTTTTCAGCTTTCATTAAAAAAGCTTGGTCACTTGCATTGGATAAAAAACCAGACTCTATTAACACACTTGGCATGGTTGTTTTGTATAGCACAACAAATCCAGCTTGTTTAACTCCTCTATCTGTTCGTCCTAATTTTTTAAACTCTTTTTGAATATTACTTGCGAATAAAATACTTTGATTAAGGTATACACTTAATTGCATAGCTCTTCCAATAATTTTGTCAGGAGTAATATCTTTATATTTTTCACTATTACTTTCTAATTCTATTACTGCATTCTCACGATTAGCAATTTCTTTTTGATCGGCAGTTTTATGAAGTCCTAACACATAAGTTTCTGCTCCATGCGGTGAACTACTATTATTCGCGTTAGCATGAATACAAATAAATAAATCTGCTTTATTTCTATTGGCTATCTTAGCTCGTTCGTCTAATTCTACAAATTTATCTGTGTCCCTTGTGTAAATGACCTTAACATCTTTATAATTGTCTTGGATCATTTTGCCAAGTTTAAGCGCAATACCTAAAGCAACTGTTTTCTCTTTACTCTTTGACCCCGAACACCCAGGATCTTTACCTCCATGACCAGGATCTATAACCACAGTTTTACAACCAGAAGTTTGTGCTTGTATACTAGAAAAAAATAAAATTGATATACACACAAGAAATCCTAATAGATTACGTTTTGCGTAAAAGATCATCCTTATATTGCCAAAATTTGTTAAAAACATAGATTTTAATTTAGCTTTGTGCCAACTATCAATTATACGGTTGAACAAAAGTAATATTATACAAGGGTCTATTTTATTAAGTCGTTTCATACTTATTAGCGTTTTGTTGTTAATAATGTTGTCCATTTCAGCTATACCATCATTTTCTCAAACCGACACCATTAAAGATTCTACAGTTACTATAGAAACTGGAGGCTTTATTGATGCAAATGTTGAATATAACGCAGAAGATTCCATTCGTTTTGATATACCTAATCAAAAAGTATACCTATATGGAAAAGCTTTTGTAAAATATGAAGATATTGAACTAAAAGCCGGTTTTATCGAAATGAGCTTTAAAACCAAGACAGTAAGAGCGAGACCTGTAAAGGATAGTGCTGGAAAAGAAATAGAATTACCAAATTTCACTGAAGGAGATCAGAATTTCACTGCCGACTTAATGGATTATAATTTCGACACCAAAAAGGGGTTAGTTGTTGGAGCTAAAACAAAACAAGATGAAGGTTATTTACAGGGAGACACTGTTAAAAGTCATTCTGCTACTGAGCAACACATGAAAAATGCTAAATACTCTACTTGTGAGTTAGATCATCCTCATTACTATTTTAACATATCAAAAGCAATCGTAAAACAAAATGATAAGATTATTGCTGGTCCATTAATGATGTATGTTAATGATGTGCCTACTCCACTTGCTCTACCATTTGGTTTTTTTCCAAATAAACAAAGAAAAGGTGCTGGTATCATCATACCAACTTATGATAATTCAGTAAGGTTTGGAAATGGCTTTTTAGATGGTGGATATTATATCCCTTTCTTAGACAGCAATGGAGAAGCTATAGCTGACCTTCAACTACTTGGAAGCATATACACCAGAGGTAATTGGGGAGTTAAAGCAATTAGTAGATATAAAAGCATTTATCAGTATGATGGGAACTTAAATTTTAGTTATCAACTTAATAAATCTGGTCATAAAGATCTTAACAACTTTAGTAAATCTAATAATTTTGCTCTTAGATGGACACATAGGCAAGACAACAAAGCTAGACCTTATTCTAGTTTCTCTGCCAATGTTAATGTAAGCTCCATTAATAATTTCCAAGAAAGTTTTAGCGCTACTGGAGAGCAATTCTTAACTAACACCTTTGCTTCTTCAATACAGTATCGAAAAACAATTCCCAACACTCCTTTTTCTTTGAATATTAATGCGAATCATAATCAAAATACACAAACAAAAATTGTAACGCTAACCCTTCCAGATATAAACTGGAATATGAATAGAATAAATCCATTAGAATTTTTGACTAAACAATCCGTTAAGCAAAAAGGATTAAAAAAAGAATTATCTAAGATATGGTTAACTTGGAACTCTCAGTTTAAGAACACTTTATCTGTTGCAGATAGTACAATAGCATTAAACAACACTCCATACTTAACTTCTCAAATGAGAAATGGTATACAACATAACTTTAGTTCGGGTACTTCTTTTAAAATTTTAAATCAAAAAGTAACATTTAACCCAAGCGTTCGATTTACTGAAAGATGGTATTTACAGAAATTAAATAAAACATTCGATAACACACTAGGAGAAGTTATATCAGACACCTTAAAAGGCCCTTCTAATTGGCAAAGAGCACATAATTATAGTGCCAGTGCTCAATTAACTACTAAAGTTTATGGATATTTTGGTTTTGCTAAGTTTTTACAAACTTATCGAAAAACTCAAATTCGACATGTTCTTACACCATCTTTAAGTTTATCGTATAATCCGAGTTTTGACTCTAGAGTTTTTGGATTCTATGGCGCTAATGGTACAGCTGGTTCATATTCACCTCTTGATTTAGGAGTTTACGGTCCGCCACCAACTAATGAATCAGGCAGAATTAACTTAAGTTTAGTTAACAATATTGAAATGAAAATGAATCAAAAATCTGACACGGGTTTTGTTTCAAAAAAATACTCATTGTTAGATAATTTCTCGGTTATTGGTTCTTATGATATTTTTAAAGATTCTCTTAAGTTTTCAAATATTACTATGAATGCTAGAACCACCTTGTTTAAACTATTTAGCATTAATGGTAACGCCACTTTAAACCCCTATTATTTTGATACTGTTAATGGTGTAATTACACAATTAAATCAGTCATTATATGATAATACTGGTAAGCTAGGAAGGATTACGAATGCTAACCTTGCATTAAATTTTAACCTTAATGCTGATAAATTCAAGCAAAAAGTAGAAAATGAAGCAGATAAAAACGAGAATGTAAATCCTGAACTTGAAGCTATCAAAAATAATCCTGATGGATTTGTTGATTTTGATATCCCTTGGAATGCATCTTTTGCTTACAATATAAATTATAGCAGAAGATATTACCTCATATACAATAATCTTACTGATAAAAACGAAATTCTTGACTCTGCAACAATTAAACAAACTATTGATTTTACTGGTGATGTTAACCTTACAAAAAACTGGAAAGTAGGTATCTGGATGAATGTAGATATAACAGAAAAGAAATTATCATATACAGCTATAAACATTTACAGGAACTTACATTGTTGGGAAATGTCGTTTAACTGGATACCTTTTGGTCCACAACAGAGTTATAACTTCCAAATAAATGTAAAGTCATCTGTATTAAAGGATTTAAAACTAAATAGAAAACGTGCTTGGTTTGATAACCAAATCCAATGATATAAACTGATTTTTTCTATAATAAAGGATCATCATGTAGTTTGAACTTAACTGTTATTAGTGTTCCTCTATTGGGTTTAGAGTTTATTTCAAAAGTACCTCCAAAGTATTTTACTCTTCTTTTCACATTAGCTAATCCAATACCCCAATTTTTCTTATCTGCTGGATTAAAGCCAACACCATTATCTTTCATTTGTATATAATAAAACTCTTCATTATCCTTTTCAATAATTAATGATGCCTTATTTGCCAATGAGTGTTTTATAATGTTTTGAACAAGTTCTTGAATACCTCTGTAAATATTAGATTCTAATATCGAGGGTAATTTATCTTGTTCTTTTAAATTATAGTTTAATTTAAACTGAATATTATAAGTAGAGTTTAATTGATAAAACAATGATTCTAAAACCGATTTTAATCCTTCTTCTTCAATTTTATAAGGAGATAAATTATGTGACATTATCCGAATATCATTACATGCATGATCTACTTCGGTAATAATATGATTTAATTTTTCACTTTCTATTTGATCATTAATGGTAATATTAGACAATCTAGCTTTTATTGTACTTAACATGAGTCCTA
Organism: Flavobacteriales bacterium; assembly: GCA_020630395.1. Classification (GTDB taxonomy): domain Bacteria; phylum Bacteroidota; class Bacteroidia; order Flavobacteriales_D; family CAJJDF01; genus CATLPG01. The sequence goes on along the minus strand of JAHDBM010000022.1, from coordinate 12,964 downwards.
AACCATCATGTAATTCATGAGACAGTCTTTTTCTTTCACTCTGTTCCCCTAACATTATTCCTACCAATGCTTGTTGTTTTTGTTTATTTAATTCAAGACTCATATATAGATTATCTCTTCTTATGGCTATTAATTGATACGTTAAATAAATTGAAAAAATAATCAACTCTAACAAAACTGCATAATACATAAAATATCTTCCAAATAACGTAATATCTATAATATCAAATACATTAAAAAAATGGTAAATAAAACCTATTAACTCAAACAAGTAAGCTATAAAAAAGATATAAAAGCGCTTATTTTTAATTTTAATAGATAAGTATAATGATACCATTAAAACTGCTATTGATGATAATATTAAGGTCACTAAATAAGAAAATTGAAATGGCTCCATTGGTAAAATATCATGCATAAAAAGAGGTACCGATAAAATTTGAATCACAATAAAAATAGATAACCATCTAAATAACTTATACCAAAGAGGCAATTGCTGTTTTAACTGTAAATATTGCATAGAAAACAACAGAAAAAAATAAAATAAAAAACCTGCAAATATTGGTTGATCTAAATTTCTTAAGAATGGATAATTAGGATAAAAGTATTGATAGCTATACCCTACTCGTGCTATTAAAAAAAGGGATAGTGACAATACAAACAAACTATAATATAAATTCATTTTAGATTTACCAATTAACCAAGTAACAAACATAAAAATGGTTACAGTGAATAATATAAAAAAGTAACCTCCAAATAAAAAACTTTTATCATTAGCATTTTCATAGAACTTATTAAAGTTCCATAAATATAAAGGAAGTGTTACTGGCTCTCCATGAAAATAAGTTCTAATGTAATAAGTCATTTCTGACCCTTTAGGAGCAAAAAAAGGAAAAGCAAAATTTACATATTTTTTAGGTCTGTCATTAAACGGATAGTAATCCCCTGCATTAGTGAAAGAAGAAAATAGCTTACCAGAATCATTAACTTGAAATACTTCAATATGATTTACATCAGGATTTTGACATTCTATTATAAACAATTCATTTTTTGAAGTGTTTTTTACTTTTATTTTAAACCAATAGGCCACATCATTAAATGCCTCAGAAAATATATCTTCTTCTACTTTTTTAAAATCTTCTTGTATGGATACAATATCTTTTAACTCTAATAAAAACGTGCTATCTCTATAGCACTCCATTTTTTTTCCAAATAAAGAGTGATTAAAACTGTCATCAACAACTATCTGAGCCTTATTTTCATTAAAAAAAACAATGAAAAGGGTTAATACAAAAAAACATTTAAACTTAATTCGCATATTTTCAGTTAACTATATAAATACCCCATTTTTGGGTATTGCGGCTACTTTAATAATGATTTACATTTACGATATAAATAAATAATAATTTATTTGTTCTACTAAATTTGCTTTTAGCCCCAAATTAATTTTTGGGGTTATTTTTTTATTCAGAAATTCCTAAGAGTTTTATATCATAAACTATTGTTGCTAAGGTAGGTATTTTATTTAAATCACCTGCTAAGCCATGTGCAAGATATGATGGGATAATAAGTTTTGCTTTATCTCCTACTTTCATTTTAGTAATCCCTTCGTGTAATCCATATTCTACAAGATCTCGTTCAATTCTAAACGATACAGGTGATGAATCTAAAGTAGAATAGCACTCAGTCCCATCTAATAATGTAATTGAAAAATGAACCATTGCTTGCATTCCAGGTTTAGCAAATTCTCCATTCCCTTGTTTATATATAAAGTATTGTAAACCTGTACCTGTTTTAGTAGTATTCCACTGATTTCTTTGGACAAACTTATTAATAAGCTCATGCTCTTCTTTCACCCATGCCTTGTTCATATCGGATGACTCTTTATGAGACGGCAAATCTATATATTTTTCTTGCTCTACATCAGTATTACATGATGTAAGCATCAAAAAAAATATTCCCACTTTTACTATGATTAATAACTTATACATTGTCTTTAACAAAAATACCAATATGATTTTTTATTTTATCAATTGTTTCCAATACTGATAAATCACTTCTCCCCCCTGCTGCATTTATGTGTCCACCACCTTCAAAAAAAGTTTTAGCAAATTCATTAACGGGAATATCTCTTTTAGATCTAAAAGATAATTTAACTAAATGTTCATCTTCTTTAACAAAAATACCTATTTGAACACCTAAAATTGATAATGCATAATTTACAAACCCTTCTGTATATCCTTTTTGAGTATTAAACTTTAACATTTCATCCCTTGTTAGACTAATGATGGCTACTGTGCCACCTTCTAATATTTCCAGTTTTTCATTTAATGTGTATCCCAATAAGTTTAATCTATCTTGAGTATTTACATCATATATAGACTCATGAATAAGACTTTGATCTAATCCTTTTTCTAATAATTTGCTGGCTATTTCATGAGTTTTAGGAGTTGTTGAAGAAAATCTAAAAGACCCTGAATCGGTTACAATTCCTGTGTAAATAGACTCGGCAATTGGGATATCAATTAATTCAATATCATCATTGGCTTCAATATATTCATAAATTAATTGGGCTGTTGAACATGATTTTACATCTGAAAACATATAGTTTGCATAATCTTTGGGAGCTTGATGATGATCTATCATTATTTTAATAGCAGGACTATTAATCAAGTATTTTCCCATATCATTACCTACTCTTAATTGATCGTTAAAATCTAAGGTAAATATTACATCAGCATGGTATAATTTGTCAATAACTTCTTTCCTCTGTTTATCAAATATTATAATATCATCAATACCATTCATCCAATTTAAAAAAGAAGGTGCCTTATCTGGAAGTATTACTGAGGATACTAATCCTTTTTTTTCTAAATATTGTTGTAAAGCAATTGACGAGCCAACAGCATCTCCATCAGGACTTTTATGACTTATTATTACTATGTTATTTGCTTCCTTAAGTGTTTGCTCAAGGTTACTTAATGTTTCTTTATCAAAGATTGGATTTATCATAAAGCAAAAGTAAAGTTTTTAGGTGTAAATCCTACCAATCATCTTCATCATCATCTTCCTCCTCTTCTTCGGTTGCATCTTCTTCTTCTATATCGTCATCTTTACTTCCTGCATCCGTATCCTCTCCGTCATTATTTTCTTTCTTTTCTTCTTGTTCTTCAACATCTCCAAAAGGATCGGTTTCTTCCTCTTCATCTTCTTCAGCATTACCAACTTCATCTTCTAATGTTCTTAAGAACAATAATGGTTTGGATCTAGAACAAGGCATAAATTGAAAACTTGGAAGACCATTTTTAGCTTTAAAAGTAGCTTTCTTAGGTTTAGTATTATTCACTAATTCATTGAATCTAGAATTAGAGGAAACAGCTTGTAATACACCATTCTTATAATTAAAATAGTAAAACTGTCCTGCAAAAGGTTCTAAATATAAATGCAATAAGTCTCCATTTCGTCTTTTCTCGAGCATCATGGTTACTTTACATTTCTTAAATATTTGAAGATCGCCAACATTTGCAATAGCAAAATCTCCTTTGGAAATAAAAGATTTTAAATTTTCGCTCCAATACGTCTCAACATCTATTAAGGTAAAGTTAGTAACTAAATCTTTAGGGAAAGATGTCATTTTACCATATAAGTTTAAATCAGAAATAGCTTTATCAGCTTTTTTCTTTTTTAACTTATTTTTTATAATCATGTCATATTTAGAAGTTGCAAAATCCAATGGTTCATCAGCAGGAATATTATTTAGTTGCCTTCCCATTTCTAACATAGCCTCTTTATTAAATGGAAAGTTAAAACTCATGGAAGCCTTTATTTTTAGTACAGTATCATTTTTTTCATTAAATTTTAACTGTCCAATTGGCACAACCTCTAATTGTCCAAGACCATTGGCAAAATCAATTAAGCCATCTGCAAACAAACTACAATCTTCTGTATTTAAACTAACAAAATTTCCCGGCTCAGATCGTTCTTTAATTTTTTCTTTATTACCAATTTGAAATTCCTTAGTTGCTCTATCAAATCCTAACCAGCCTGTAGCAGGAGTTATAGAATGATCTGTTGCATTCTCTTTTCTTGCTAAAAAAGAAGGGTAATACCCAATAGAATCTTCAGAATATATCATTAAACCAGATGTAAATGCCTCAAAATCTTTACCTAGTGGTATTAAAATATTACTTGTATCTACTTTAGCATCAAAATCTATCCACCCAGAAGCCATATCTCTACAATCATGAACTATACTCGTTTTTCCTGTGTAGGTTACTCCTAGTTCACTTGCATTAATATATGCTTTACCATAAAACTTAAACTCCGGACTAATACTAAAACCAACAGCTTCACTAACTGAACCTTCTGCTATAGTAACTTGATCTTTATTTGGTTCAATTTTATCAAAATAAATATCGCTAAATAGGGTTGTATCCTCTGAAGAAGTATATGTACCGGTTGCTTCATAATATTTTTTTGTTCTTAATTGAACTGTTGCATCTCTAAACTCATGATATTTAGTGATGGAATTAGCTACAATAACTGCTTTTTCTAGTGGTACATACTCAGCATTGGGTTTTATCATTAATGTTCCTGAATCAGCATAAATTCTTGCATCTGCTATTGGTATATATGGTATGTTAAAGCAAGTTAATATTTTGTTTTTTAAATCATACCGAGCTGCATTTGAAGCAAAACCTAGAGAATCTTGCTTTGGATGTGTTGAGAAAAAGTTTGGATCTACAATTTCTAACTCACTCTTAATATTAAATCCACTAGAATCTTTATCATTAGCAAGACCCATTTCATCAGAATCCATAAACCATTGAAATTTATTCATGTAACACATAAACTTATTATCTGGAAACTCAAGAAAAGAATTACCATCATTCGATTCAAAATCACCTATTCTTGTATCAAAATCAATGTGCATATTCATGTTAATCGCTTGAAAAGATAATGGATCTCTAGGATCTCCTCCTTTTACAATAAATTCACATGTATCGGCATCAACAATTCTCTCTTTTAATTTAAAGGTGTAAGACAGCACTTCTATTTTATTAAACGATAACGCACCTTCACCAGTCATACCAGCAGTAGTTAGTTTAATTTCTCCTTTTAATTTAGTTATTCCATCATCAAATACTTTAATTAATGAATCTTGAGATTGAGTCCTCCAAATACCTTTTTTAGGTTGATAAATTACTTTAGCTCCAACAGCTGATAAAAAAGGAACGTTTGGTCCTCCAGACTGACCTTTATTAGTGTAAGTTTCTGCTTGAGCTACTAAAGAATCTGGGAAGAAAACAATATCATCTGATTCGCATGAACTCGTCAAGTACTTAAGTCCTCCTTTACCCTGTAAACCTTTACTATTTAATATTAATACATTAGTATAATTTGCTCTGTTATCATATATTTTCTCCGATACATTATCAATTCTAAATCCTAACGAATAATCATCTTGTACCGTTAAATCTCCCTCCATAACTGGAAATATTCCTGCTGAATATAATTTCCCAGTAAACTTAACTCCTCTAGTTGTATAGTATGATAAACTATCTTTTCTAAATGGATAGGCTTTAAATTTAAAATCGTTACGATCATAAGCCCCACCTTGAATATAACCTTGATCATAATATACGTATGTTTCGTTTGTCACGTCCACTTTAGGGTAATCAAACATATTCGTGTCATTACCCGACTTATTATTAGGATCATCTAGATATAATGTTCCTTGTACCTGTTCTATTTGAGAAACTAATCTAACTTCTCTTTGTTTTACATCTCTAGTCATAGGGTAAACTCTTAATCTTAAGGAGTCTACTAAAGGCAAGTTCACTTTAAAATCATCATAAACAAAATTTAAATTTTCTCCAAAAAACTCAGCTTTACCCGCATTAATAACTCCCGAAAAATCAATATCTCTGTTTTTCTTTAATACAATTTGACCTCCTTTAGGAAAGATTTTAACGTTTTTATTTTGTGCTACAGGGAACCCCTTAATCCCTATTATGTTTAAATCATTATTTGTTAAATTAATATGTGCATTGTTTCCATTTTTTACCTCCGAAAGAATTCTAATATCATCATAATCTCCTTTTTTAGACCTAGCTTTAATATATTTTGTTAGTCTTTCTTTTATGTAAATAACTTGAGATCCTTTATCATAATAAATAATCCCCATGTTATTCATCTTTGCTAGCATAGGTTCTAATTGATCTATTAGCAGTTTAGATTTTTTTGCAAAATCTATAGCTGGTATTTCGGCATTCTCATTATTCTGCTTGTAAAACTTATATAAATCATATAGTGTATTAGTTCTTGACCCTTGAAACTGATTATAACTTTTTACGCTAAAAAAATCTTTTGATTCGAAGTAAGCTTTTCTATCGGTATTACCTTTAAGAGAACCAAAATTGATTTTATCTTCTCCTCTTTTCCAAAATAAAGCTTCAAAATGCATGTCTAATTGGTGAAAAGTAGACTCAAAGGGGCTCTTAATAAAAGAATTACCTTCTCTAATTAACGTATACTCATCAGTTTCTTTTTTATAATTAAACTTCACTGAAGGATGAGAAATAATTTCTCCGCCATATATAAAAACAGTTGAACGACTATCAGGAGCTGCAATGGTTGTAGGTGTAATTTGAATATTTTTGGCTTCGATAATCATAAAAGCCTTTCCTTTATTTTTTACGGTAAGTGTTCCTCTTTTATTTCCTTCAGCACCACCTTCAACTTTTAGTCCTTTCATTCGGAATGCTCCCTCATAATCAATTTGATTAAAAATATTATCAATTCTTAATGTTTGATCATAAGATGTAAAATATGGAAAGTTTGCATCTGCAGAATCCTTTATCGTAACTACCTTTTCACTTAATTTCCCGAGAATAGGCTTATTGAAATAAGGAGAATGAAAAATAACAGAATCTGTTCTAAACCCAGGTCCTCTTAAACTCATTTTATACTTATCTATCTCAGCATACGTCTTATTTTTTGGTAAACCAACTCTTTCCCAAGTAATAGTCCCCCCTTTCCCTATCCATTGATTAGTACTTGTATTAAAAACACCTTGAGTTTCATAAATAATTGACTTATCGTTTTTAGCATTACACTGCAGATCCATTTCTGTAAATGTAACGTAAGGAACTTTATCAAATGAGAAAACAAATTTGCCTTTATTCATCTTCCATTGAACGGATGATGATTTATATATAATGTTATTCTCAAACAGTTCTTTAGAAAAATCAATAAACTTTACTATTTTTTTAGAGTTTCTTCCTTTAGTAAGTTCTTTAAGTATTGACATCCATTTATCAAATTCGGGATTGGTAAAGAAATCAGCAGAGCCATAAATCTTAAGCGTCTTAATATAGTTGATAAAATCGGGGGATACTTTAGTTCTTTTCTTTAGCAAATCATTTGCTATAAATACAATATCTTCTCTTTGTTCCTTTATAAACTTACCCGTAAACACAGGTTGAAATGCTTCTATTAAATCTTTTGCTTCTTTTTTATTGTTTGGTGTTAAGTATTTCTCTAAATCTTCTATAAAATCGGCATCATTTGTTCTAAATGATGTTAACTGAGCTTTACTGTAAAACGTTATTAGTACACCCGTAATAATTAATAATGTTCTTGTTATATAAAATTGTATACTTTTATTCATATTCACTTACTTCGTAAATTCTACCATTGCCCATCCCTCTTTTTGTCGTTCATTTGTTTTAACTAATCCTAATTCGTTAGCTTTTTTCTCGATAAATGAAACATCAGTTGTGTAAAAACCGCTCATAATAATTTTCCCTTTCTCGTTAAGCGATTTATTATACACCTCAAAGTCTTTCAACAGTATATTCCTATTAATGTTTGCTAGTATAACGTCAAATTTTTGATTTTCTTCTAATTGTTCTGCTCCACCAAGCAAAACTTCTATGTTTTCACAATCATTTAACACATTATTTTCTTTGGTATTATTATAAGACCACTCATCAATATCTATCGCTACTATATCTTTAGCCTGTAATTTATGGGCTAAAATTGCAAGCACACCAGTTCCACATCCCATATCGAGTACACTTTTATTCTTGATATCCATAGTTTTTAAATGACCAAGAATTAAAAATGTAGTTTGATGATGACCTGTTCCAAATGACATTTGCGGATTTATAATCAAATCATATTTATAATTATCCTTTATGTCATGAAAAGGTGCTCTAACAATACATTCATCATCTACAATAATTGGGTCAAAATTACTTTCCCATTGCGCATTCCAGTTTTCATCTTTTATTTCTTTTGTTTGAGTTGTAAACTCTTGATTTGGAAATATAGTTATCAATTCTTCGAATTGCGTTTTATCAAAATTAGGTTTGGGTATGTAAGCAAGCAACTCCTTTTCTGTTGGTTCTTCAAAACTTTCAAAAGGCATTTCACACAAATACGTTACCATGACTTCTCTCCAAGGAATAGGTTCATCAAAAATAAATTTACATTGTATATAATCCATGATTAGTTAAATGCTTTGGTTATTTCAATAAATGAATCTGGCTTAAGAGATGCTCCGCCAATTAATCCGCCATCAATATCAGGTTGAGCAAATAATTCTTTAGCATTAGATGGCTTACAGCTACCTCCATACAAAATAGAAGTACTATTAGCTGTTTCTACATCATACTGTTCTTCTATTAAAGAACGAATATACGCATGCATTTCTTGTGCTTGTTCGCTTGTAGCCGTTAAACCTGTACCAATAGCCCAAACAGGCTCATAAGCTATTACAACATTACTGAATTTTTCTTTAGGTAAATGAAATAGCCCTTTTGTTATTTGTGATTTCACTACCTTTTCTTGATTATTACTTTCCCTTTCTTCTTTAGATTCTCCACAACAATAAACTGGCATTAATTTGCTCGCTAACAATTGATTTACTTTGCTTGCTAATAGCTCATTCATTTCATTATGGTATTGTCTTCTTTCGGAATGCCCTACTAAACAATATGTTAATCTTTTCGTCTCTTCTTCATTATCCATAGATGCTAACATACTAGCAGATATTTCTCCTGTATATGCTCCATTTTCATTAGCTGAGCAATCTTGAGCTCCCGATTTTAACTCATAATCCGTTAAGTTAGTAACCATATCTAAATAAATGGCTGGAGGAAAAACAACCACTTCAACATCTGTTGGAATGGTTGATGATAATTCATCTAATTCTTTTAAGTATTGAATTACATCTATATCATGCATATTCATTTTCCAGTTTCCTGCTACTATTTTTTTTCTCATTCTACTATAATTTTTGCCTTAACTAAACTATGATCCGATAACGATTGTTTATCTTTCCCTCTAACTTCTATAACTTGTTTATCTTGTACTTTAATTTCACTAGCATCTTGAGCTAATAAAATATAGTCTAACACATATTCTTTTGTAATATCTTTATTTTTGTTTAGCTCATTTGTAACGGTATGGCAAGTTACTTTTACAGCTGAAATAGTATTAACATCACTTGCTTTCAATACACTTAGCATATTATGGTACGAAAGAGCATCTTGTTTTCTTATGTTAAAATCTCCCATAAAAACACGATTGAGATTATTTGAGAATATGCTTTTAATTTGAACTAATTGTCTTTTTCTAATCAACTTAGACTTTTTATTATCCGAAGATTGCATGTGCGTATTATAAAAAGATATTGAATCTCTCCCAACTCTTATGTCAGTTTTAAGAACTCCTTTTGTTGCAAATTTTTCAACTCCTCTCTTATTTTTATACTCAACAAACTTAGATGAACTAATTGGATACTTAGAAAATGTAATTAACCCTGAGCTTGTTTTTAAGAATCTCCCTTGATTACCCACTATATAATAAGGGTAAATCTTTTTTAAAGAATCTATAATTATTCTTTTAGCTTTTTTATAAAATACTTCCTGCAAGCAAATTACATCTAATTCTTGATTTAATAAACATGTTGCAATTTCCTTTGCTCTACTTTTTTGATTTGTTTTTTGAATAAATTTTGGTAATAAAAACGTATTCCATGTAGCTACACGAAGCGTATCTTGACTAAAACAAGATATACTACAACATATTAATAGTGTTACTATGTATACTTTAAATTTATTCAAGGTTCTACTAAACTTTTACAAAATATGTTAACATTTTATCGATTTGGCTATTAAGAGTATTTAAACACTCTTCGTTAATAAATTCGCCTTCTTCGTTTAATAATGACTCTATTCCAGATAATTTTACTTTTTTTGACAATACTTCTACTTGAAGATAATTAAGCACATTACCAAAAGCATCTAATCCTCTTGAATTTCCTTGTCTACCAGATGAAACCCCAATTAATGCTGCTTGTTTATGCTGAAAATAGTGACTATCGACTCCGTCTAAAAACAACTTAGCAACACCTGGAAAACCTCCATGATATTCTGGCAGAATAAAAACAAAACAATTTACAGAATCAATATATTTTTTTATTACTTCTTCAATATTAGATGATCGTGTCCCATACATATCAGACAATAAAAAGTCTACTGGCAAATCCATTAAGTTATAAATTTGACTTTCGACCCCTTTAGCAGAAAGCATTTCTTTATAATTTAAAGCCACTTTTAGTGAGTTACTTTCTTTTCTATTCGTTCCTACTATTATTGTTATCATTATTAGTATCTATAAATTCATCAGTAAAATGTGCCCGTTTACTTTCTTGTGAAAATTTCTCTTTATTGTAATCTTTAGATTTTCCTTTTGGTATAGAAAGCGAAGTCCAATCTTCTTTTTTTATCACTTTAGCTAAAAACACCAGTTGACCAATATGATAAGCATAATGACACAACTGCCTGTTAATAGCTTCTGTAATTGTATGTTGTTGATTTCTAATTACAATCAAATCTTCAACTTGTGTATCTTTTAAGGGTTTAATGGCATTAAAAACACAACTCCATCCCTTTTCCCATCCATCAAGCAATTCTTGTTTAGTTTTGATAACATCTTCAAACTCTTGATCTCTATTTCTCCATTCTTTTTCGCCATCTGCAGTTAAAAAATCAGTCCATCTAGATAGCATATTACCTATTAAATGGTTAGCAATAACTGCTATACTGTTATCAGAATCAGATGGTTTATACAGAATATCTTTCTCAGATAATTGCTTAAACGTTTTATCTCCTAATAATTTATAGTACTCGAATTGTTTTATGGCACTGGTAAGAAATGAACTCATTAGTTACTATGTTTGAATTACACCTACATTATAAGGCTTTTCGATAGGCTTATTGTTTGCTGCTTCAATACCCATTGAAATTACTTTTCGTGTCTCTAAAGGATCAATAATAGCATCTATCCATAACCTAGAAGCAGCATAATATGGATTGATTTGGCTATCGTATTTATTCTTTATTTTATCGAATAATTCTTTCTTTCTTTCCTCAGTAATTTTTTCACCTTTAGCTTTCATAGAAGCTACTTCTATTTGAAGCAGCACTTTAGCAGCCTGGGCACCTCCCATTACCGCAATCTCAGCAGTAGGCCATCCCACAATTAAACGAGGGTCATAGGCTTTACCACACATTGCGTAATCTCCAGCACCATAAGAATTTCCCATTACAATGGTAAACTTAGGAACTACAGAATTTGCCATAGCACTTACTAGCTTTGCCCCATCTTTAATAATCCCTCCATGTTCTGATTTAGAACCCACCATAAAGCCTGTAACATCTTTAAGAAATACTAGTGGAATTTTCTTTTGATTACAATTCATGATAAAACGAGCAGCTTTATCAGCAGAATCGCTATAAATGACACCTCCAAACTGCATCCCGTCTTTTTTAGACTTCACTAGTGATCTTTGATTTGCAACAATACCAACAGCCCAACCATCAATTCGTGCAACTCCACATACAATGGTTTTTCCAAATCCTTTTTTATACTCCGTAAACTCAGAATCATCTACTAAACGATCTATTATATCTCTTACTTCATAAGGTTTAGAGCGTTCTCTTGGAAACAGTCCATAAATTTCTTCTTGATCTTTAGCAGGAAGCTTTGCTTTTTTTCTATCGAAACCTGCCTTATCAAATGCTCCAATTTTATCTACAATAGCACGTATCTTATTAATACAATCGGTATCATCATCACATTTGTAATCGGTTACACCCGATATTTCACTGTGAGTTGTTGCTCCACCTAGTGTTTCATTGTCTATATCTTCTCCAATAGCTGCTTTTACTAAATAAGAACCTGCTAAAAAGATAGATCCTGTTTTATCTACTATTAATGATTCATCACTCATAATAGGTAAATAAGCGCCACCAGCAACACAACTCCCCATAACAGCCGCAATTTGCACAATACCCATTGAACTCATAATGGCGTTATTTCTAAAAATACGTCCGAAATGTTCTTTATCTGGAAAAATTTCATCTTGTAAGGGTAAAAATACTCCTGCACTATCAACTAAGTAGATAATAGGCAAGTTATTCTCCATTGCAATTTCTTGTGCCCTTAAATTCTTTTTACCAGTAATTGGAAACCAAGCCCCAGCTTTAACTGTAGCATCATTTGCTACTACAATGCATTGCTTACCTTCTACATAGCCAATTTTTATTACTACTCCACCAGAAGGACATCCTCCATACTCTTCATACATGCCATCTCCAACAAATCCTCCAATCTCTATTCTATCGCTTCCTTCGTCTAACAATAAATTAATTCGTTCTCGTGCAGTAAGTTTACCTTTTGCATGATGTTTTTCGATCTTCTTCTTCCCTCCTCCTAGTTTAACCACTGCTAACTTTTGTTCCATTTTGGAGATCAAAAGTTTCATATGGTCTTCATTCTTATTATGTTCCAAGTTTTGCTTGATAGCTTTTGCTGATTCTATAGCCATTTAATTTTCTTTTTAACGTATGTAAAATACGGAAAAAAGACGATTTGATTAAATCTTTTTATTAAC
>JAHDBM010000021.1 GCA_020630395.1 Flavobacteriales bacterium | reverse complement strand
AAGAAATTATTTTGTTAAAAAATAAAGAAATGGGTACTAAAGATGATGATGGAGACAAAACTTATTACATCCAAAAATAATCTTAATTAGAGCTTACTTAAAAACCGATTGAAATTTTCAATCGGTTTTTTTGTTTTGTAGAAGTCATTAATCGCGTTATAACATTAACAAAATCTATACAGTTAATTCCTTTTAAATCTCACACCCTCATAATATGAGATTGCAGAAATTTTAATAAATGAAAAATTAAAACCAAAAAAATGTTATTTTTTTCATGATATATTTAATTGAAAATCAAATAATTAATACTCATTTTGTGATTTTGGATAAAATTAATTCAAATATAGTAGGGGTATTTATTTTTTTATCTGTCTTATGAGTATAACATAAAACATAAAAAACAAAACAAATGAAAAAAACAGTAAAATTAACAGTAGCATTATTAGGTTTTGCAATGGTATTTGGTACATCTTGTAAAAAATACGAAGAAGGGCCAGGAATGTCTTTAAGAACAAAAAAAGCTAGATTAGTTAATACTTGGACTATTGATAAAACAGTTGATTCTGATGGTGACACTTATGTTTATGATCAAGATGAAAGAGATGCTATTTCTATCGAATTTAAAAAAGATGGTACTTACGAAAATAGTTTCACTTATACATTTGGTGGATCAACTACTACAACTACAGAAACTGGAACTTGGGAATTTATTGATGGTAAGAAAAAAATAAGAACTACTGATTCTGACGGAGATAAATACGAAGAAGAAATTATTTTGTTAAAAAATAAAGAAATGGGTACTAAAGATGATGATGGAGATAAAACTTATTACACCCAAAAATAATCTTAATTAAAGCTTATTTAAAAACCGATTGAAGTTTTCAATCGGTTTTTTTTATGCAAATTGTTTACTTTTGTTTAATGAAAAAACTATTAATCTTATCGTTTATAATAAGTATATCAATTGGCTGTAAAAAGCTAAATAAACTTACCCAATTTAATTTAGATTACGAATCCTCCTTTACAGTTCCAAGTTCTACTGGGATTAGTGTACCTTTTATTATGGTTTCACCTGATATGGAAACTAATTCAAGCTCTACTTTCGAATCAAATGATACACGTAAAGATTTAATTGAAGTGATTGAATTACGTAAATTAAGAATTGAAATTGATTCACCTCCATCTCAAACCTTTAACTTTTTAAAATCCATAAACATTTATATTAATGCTGATGGCTTAGATGAAATTAAGCTTGCTTTTAAAACAAACATCCAAAACACAAATTCAAAATCGTTAGATTTAGATGTTAGCCATTGCGACTTTCAAGAATATATAAAAAAAGATAAATTCACACTTCGTGTTCAAACGGTAACTGATGAATTTTTAAGTCAAGATGTTGATTTTACTGCATATTCTCAATTCTTTGTAGATGCTAAACTTATTAAATAAAACGCTTTTAATATTTAGTCTTTTTATCATTACCAGTTGCGGAGTTCAACAATCATGGATAAAAAAAGAGGTTTTATCTGTTAATATTCCTAACAAAGAACTAGAGCATTCTATTTATTTGCTAGGTGATGGAGGAAAACCACTTACTAAACACATAGAGCCTGCTCACCAAATTTTATCAAATCATTTAACTGATAACAAGCTAAACGCTAAACAAAAAACAGTTCTATTTTTGGGAGATAACATTTATCAATATGGGCTGCCTTCTAATGAAGACCAATCATACCCAGAAGCAGAAAGAAGACTTAAAACACAATTACAAACAGTTAAAGATCATGAAGGCATCAAAATTATGATTCCAGGAAATCATGATTGGAACATGAGCAAAAAAGGAGGTTTAGCTCAGGTAAAAAATGAACAGTTATACGTAGAAAACTATTTAGGCGATTCAACCTTTTTACCAAAAAATGGGTGTCCAGGTCCTATATCAATTAGTTTAAACGAAAACTTACTACTTTTAGTAATCGACTCAGAATGGTGGTTACATAAACATGAAAAACCAGCAGGCGAAAACAGTCCATGTAACTCAAAAAATAAAGATCAATTTTTAGCTAACTTACAGCAAACGATTACTGATAACGAAGACAAAACAATTATAATAGCTATGCATCATCCACTATATACCAATGGTGGTCATGGCGGATACTTTCCGGTAAAAGATCATATTTTTCCATTGCTTATGGTAAAGAAATGGTTATACGTTCCCTTACCTGTAATTGGCTCCATTTATCCTGTAGGAAGAATGTTAGGTGCTTCACGACAAGATTTATCTAACAAACATTATAAATCCCTTAAAAGGGAAATATTAGCTAATGTAAAACATCATAATAACATTGTTTTTGTTGCCGGTCATGAACATAGTCTACAACTATCAAAAAAGAATAATGTTTACCAAATAGTAAGCGGCACGGCATGCAAAACATCTCCATTAAGAAAAGGAAAAGATGCGTTATTTGTATCTAAAGAAGAAGGATTAGCAAGAATAGACCAGTACAGAGACGGTTCTATCTATGTTACCTTCTCTACCATTGACGAAGTTAACAAGGAAGTTGAACTTTTTAGTTATCAATTAAAGAAATGAAAGTAGCAGTTATTGGTGGTGGAGCAGCTGGGTTTTATTCGGCAATATGGGTAAAAGAATTTCATCCAAATGCTAAAGTAACTATTTTCGAAAAATCGAAAAAACTACTCGCAAAAGTAAAAATATCGGGAGGAGGAAGATGCAATGTTACCAATGGAACAACTTCCATTAAAGAATTAGCAGAAGCATACCCCAGAGGGAGCAAAAAACTTAGAAAAGCATTTGGAACTTTTAATAACCAACATGTAATAAAATGGTTTGAGGAGCGACATGTTCCGTTAACAACACAACCAGATGGATGTGTATTTCCAGTGGCTCAAGATTCTCAAGTTATTATTGATTGTTTTTTAAACGAAGTCAAATCAAAAGGCATTGCAATTGAAACTTCTATGCCCGTAACTAAACTAACCCCCACTGATGAGGGAATAAAACTTGAATTTGCTAATCACAGTAAAACATTCGACAAGGTAATAGTTGCTACTGGTGGTGCTCCAAAAGAGTCTCAACTTAATTGGCTAAAAGAAATAGGGCATAAGATCGTACAACCCCTACCCTCTTTATTTACCTTTAATATGCCACAAGAACCCATTACTAAACTAATGGGGATTGTAGTAGAAAACACACAAGTAAGTATCCAGGGTACTAAACTTAAATCAAATGGGCCATTATTAATTACTCATTGGGGCATGAGCGGACCTGCGATACTTAAATTATCGGCCTTTGGTGCTAGAATTCTTGCTAAAAACAACTATGAGTTTACAGTACAAGTTAATTGGATAGATCAAAAAAATGAACAGCTTATTTATGAAGAAATTTATAAAATAAGTGAAGAACACAGTAGTAAAAAACTAAGCAATTACCGTCCTTATGGATTACAAGATAGGCTATGGAGGTTTTTATTAGAAAAAGTTGAGCTGAACCCCGATAAAAAATGGATGGAACTTGGAAAAAAGGGGATTAACAAGATAGTACAAGTGCTAGCGCATGATTGTTATGAAGCTAATGGTAAAACTACTTTTAAAGAAGAATTTGTTACTTGTGGTGGAATAAGTTTAGACGATATTAATTTTAAAACAATGGAAAGCAAAGTCGTTCCAAACCTTCATTTCACTGGAGAAATATTAGACATTGATGGTATTACTGGCGGTTATAATTTTCAAGCAGCATGGACTACTGCTTATTTTGCCGCTAAAGGATTGTGTTAATTAAGACTTAAATAATTGGCTATCATATAAACACTTTGTATTATTACAAACAAACGAAATTAAAGTTGCCATCCTAAACTTGATTTAGGATTTAAAAATGAAAAGATTCCAAATGAAGTTTGGAATGAGAAATAATACTTAAGAAAACATGATCCGCATACTTACCATAATCCTATTTGCACTAATAGTCAATAATAATTTAGCTCAAGATTTTACTAAATCTACTTCTATTGTTTTAAGCCAAGATCAAACAACCACTTTTACCCCTGTTATCACAGATCAATATATAGCAGCCTCTGAAAACAGCTATGTTGCGGTATTTAATAGAACTGATGGAAAAAAAATATGGGTGCATAATTACAGTAAACAAACGTTCGACTGGTACTACTGTCACTTATTTTTAAGAAAAGATAATCTATATATTATTGGTTTAGGAAACTATGAAATAAGAAACCTTGCAACTGGTGAATTAAAAGGAAAAGGAACCCTTGACAAAAATATTGGAGAAATAAAATATCATGAAGCTACCGATCAAGTTATTTGTTTAAGAAGTCGTTTTGATATTAAAACTAATAAAGCAACTAATGATATCGTTTCCTTATCTATTGAAGATTTAGCCATAAAAGATGTTTTATATCAATCTAAGGATCAAGAAATTTTACAGCTCATTAGATTACATGACTCTACTTTTATAGTTAATGAAGGAAAAGCTGGAGTGTTATTATTCAAAATAAAAAATGAAATCAAACTGATAAACTCTTTCGATCTAACTAAACACATAGAATTCGTATCTGATTTAAAATTTTCGGCTGATGGACAATCCATATACCTAACAGATTTAAAAAGTGGAAAATTCATCATATTAAAAAACTTAAATAAAGACAATATTAAGTCTTACCCTACTCCAATTGTAAAGAAAACATATAGCACCATTACAGTTAATCCTATAAATAACGCTATTTACATCATGAGTAAGAATAAAGTATATACATTCATTAACGAAGCTATGGAGTACAAGCAAATACCTGCTAATATATGTTATGCAAAACTACCTGCATACGAAAGTGTTATTAGTAAGGATGGCAAAACCATGTTGATAAATACAATTTGTAATGGTTCTTACAATCTAACTAAAATCTCTTCGCTTGAGATGGTGAATTTAGAAGAATAGCAAAACAAACTCACTTATTACAAGATTGACAATAGTAATCGAAGTAATTTTTATATCCGGTTAATGACTTTGAGATTACTACAAATCTCATTAAAATTCGTTTTCGTAATGACGGTATTGTTGACTATTTGTATGTATGCTAAATCAACATGAATTATCATTCTGGAATTTATCTGGAATCTAAAAGCTTATAGTAAACGTGAAATCCTCAATCGAGTTGAGGATGAAAGCTTAAGTACATGCTTATATAACCCCCAATTCCTTACCAATTCTAGTGAATGCTTCAATAGCTTTATCTAAATGAGCTTTTTCATGTCCTGCAGATAATTGAACACGAATTCTTGCTTGTCCTTTAGGTACTACAGGATAGTAAAATCCAATTACATAAATACCTTCTTTTAATAAAGCATTAGAGAAATCTTGAGATAGTTTTGCGTCATATAACATGATAGGTACAATTGGAGAATCTCCCGGTTTGATATCAAAACCTGCAGCTAGTACACCTTCCTTAAAATACTTGGTATTAGCTTCTAACTTATCTCTTAATGCTGTATTATCAGATAATATATCAAATACCTTAATAGCTGCCCCTACTATTGATGGTGCTAATGAATTAGAAAATAAATAAGGCCTAGATTTTTGACGTAACATATCAATTATCTCCTTTTTTCCAGTGGTATAACCACCCATTGCTCCACCAAGTGCTTTACCAAGCGTACCTGTAATAATATCTACTCGATCCATTACATTATGATACTCTGGTACTCCTCTACCTGTTTTACCAATAAATCCTGCCGAATGACATTCATCAGTCATGACTAATGCATCATATTTATCGGCTAAGTCACATATTTTATCCATTAACGCTATGTCTCCATCCATAGAGAATACACCATCAGTTACAATTATTCTATGTCTTTGATCTTGTGCTTTTTTAAGCTGTTCTTCCAGATCGGCCATATCGCTATGCTTATAACGATAACGAGCTGCTTTACATAATCTAACACCATCTATGATAGATGCATGGTTTAGTGCATCTGATATAATAGCATCCTCAGGACCAAAAAGCGGTTCAAAAACACCTCCATTTGCATCAAAAGCTGCTGCATATAAAATAGTGTCTTCAGTTCCATAAAACTTAGCTATTTTCTCTTCAAGTTCTTTATGAATATCTTGCGTCCCGCAAATAAACCGTACAGATGACATTCCAAATCCATGGGTATCTAATGTATTTTTAGCTGCTTTAATAACATCTGGATGAGAAGACAATCCTAAATAGTTATTCGCACAAAAATTTAATACTTCTTCTCCACTGTTTACTTTTATTTCAGCTCCTTGTGGGTTTGTAATTACCCGCTCAGACTTGTATAAACCTGCTTCTTTTAAAACTTTAATTTCTTGTGATAAGTGATCTTTTAAATTTCCGTATGCCATTAGTTAGTGTATGTTTTAATAATTAATTGAACCGGATTATCGGTATAAATTGAGGCGTGAACACCTGATAACTGACAATTTAAATATGTAATATCTCCATGAACAAAAGGAACTATAAAGTCATTTAATGGAGTATTAGTTTTATCTAATTTATCTAATGCTCTATCACATAATATTTTTTCTTTTCTATTTTGAATAATTCTTCTCCCAGGTATTAATTCTGTTTTAACCCAATTGATTAATCCTCCCATGTCATTCTTGTTTTTATCCTCTAAAAAATCAAGAAATTCAATTGAATTTATTTCTAATGGTTTTAAATCAAGTTCAAATTCAGTAATGGTCTTAAACTTATCTTCCTCTCTTGAATTAAAAGAACATCCAAGTAAAAGGATTAATAATTGAACAACCAATATAGAGCTAAGGAGTTTATTCATATCATTATATCGTAATCGGCAATGTATACAATACTCTTACTTTATTTCCTTTAATTGATCCAGGTTGCCATCTTGGCATTTTCGTGAAAACCTCTATAATAGCTTCTTGAATTTTCTTTGGTCCTTCTTTTGTAAAAGAAAAATTAGATATTTGACCTGTTGGTTCTACTACAAATTGAGTTTCTAGTTGCCCTTTAAACTCTACACCTTCTGGCCATTTAAAATTCTTTCCAAAAAACTCAAATAACGCCTTATCTCCCCCTGGATATGAAGGCATAACATCAGCTTGTCTAAAAACAGTTTCTGGAGTAATTTCAGGTTGTTTTTGCGCCTGTTGACCAGCATTTGCTGTTCCATTAAGTGAACGAACGATAGCATTTGTTCGTTCATCCATTCGTACTACTGCGTCACGTAATGCTTTATTTTCTTCTCTTAACGTTTTAACTTCTTCTTCTACTCTTGCAAAATCTTTTGTACTAACACAAGCTACAAGAGGCAACATAATGATTCCTATAAATATTTTTTTCATTTGTTCTGTTTTATCTTTTTTAATATTTGTTGTTTTGTCTCTATATAGTTAACATCCATTGCGGATTTAATCTAATTTAAATACTATTGGTAATTTTTGTTTGGACTTCATGTAAACTCCATTTAATTGTGCTGGCTTCCATTTAGGCATTGAACGCACAACACGCATAGCCTCTTTATCTAATAACTGATGAGCATTTTTAATAATCTCAACATTACTAACAGTTCCACTCTTCTCTACTATAAAAGAAACGAATACCTTACCTTGTATTCCAGCTTCTTTAGCCAACTGAGGATAACGAATGTTTTGTATAATAAAATTTTGCATAGCTTGATTCCCTCCAACAAATGAGGCTTTAGAAGCTCCTGCAGGCAATGTTAAATCTTCTTCATCTACAGGTGGATTTGTCATGAAATTGTCTAAGCCTTCTCGTTTAGATTCTTTGAGTTGTTCTTCTAATCGTTCATTTTGAATTTTCAACTGCTTATTAACTTTATCTTTTTTCTCTAAATCAGCTAAATATTCTCCATTTTGTTTGTTTAGCTTCTCAACTTTACCTGCTAGTATAGCTTTCTCTTTTTCTAATCCAGCATATTTTTTCTTGCTGACACAAGAAAACAAAAACACGATACAAACAAGTGAAAAATATTTCATGAAATTCTAAGAATAAGCTTGAAGTTAAATAAATTTTGACTGGCTTCAAAAAACATATACCTTTGATGTAAATGTTATTGGGGTGCCAACTATTAAAGGCTGAGATTATACCCACTGAACCTGCTGTGGTAATTCATAGAAGGGATTATGCAAAAAGTCTATTCAATTAGACTTTTAATGTGGTATATCTTACCCTAATTTTTGCTTTCCAATAACAGTTTACAAAACAACTATTTATAAGGAAAACATGAAAAAAACACTCTGTATTTTATTTTTATTTGCATTTAGTAATATGACATTCTCCCAAATTAAGGGATTCATTAAAGACTTAAATGGCAATGTTGTAGAAGGTGCAATTATTTACGTTAATGGTAGCACAAATCCTATATTTTCGAATAATAAAGGTGAATATCAATTATCATCTACTAGTAATAAAGCTAACCTAACCATTACAAGACTTGGTTTTTATCCATTAACAACACAAGTTAGTATTGCAAATAATGAAATTTCTCCTAACACAATACAACTTAAAGCTAAACCTTATATTGCAAATGAAGTGGTAGTACAAGCTACTCGTGTAGACAAAAAAACTCCTGGTACAGTTACAAACGTTACCAATAAAGAAATTCGAGAAACTAATTTAGGTCAAGACATCCCCTTTTTACTTGGTAATACACCTTCTATGGTGGTAAACTCTGATGCTGGTGCTGGAATTGGATATACCAGTATGCGTATTAGAGGAACTGATATTACTAGAATTAACGTTACCATTAATGGAGTTCCTTTAAATGATCCAGAATCCCATGGAGTATTTTGGGTCAACATGCCTGATTTCGCTTCTTCATTAGAAAACATTCAAGTACAAAGAGGTGCGGGTACATCAACCAATGGAGCAGGTGCTTTTGGTGCTAGCGTAAATTTACTGACAAACAATTTATCTGAAAAAGCTTATGGAGAAATAAACAACTCGTTTGGATCTTTTAACACCATGAAAAATACCGTGCGATTTGGATCAGGTTTAATCAATAATCGTTTTGCTTTTGAAGGTAGATTATCCAATATACAATCTGATGGTTATGTAGATAGAGCTTCTTCGGATTTAAAATCTTATTATTTATCTGGACAATATTTAGACAAAAAAAACAGCTTAAGGCTTATTACTTTTTCAGGAAAAGAAAAGACCTATCAAGCTTGGGGAGGTATACCAAAAGATTCTTTAGAAACAAACAGGACCTATAACGTTTACACTTACGATAATGAAGTGGATAACTATCAACAAACCCACTATCAATTGTTCTATAATCGCCAATTAGCAGATGATTTATTATTAAATGTAGCACTTCACTACACTAAAGGACAAGGGTATTTCGAGCAATTTAGAACTGGAGATGATCTTGCTGATTATGGCATTGATCCTGTTACAACTCCTAATGATACCATTACTACCAGTGATCTTATTAGAAGAAGATGGTTAGACAATGATTTTTATGGCTCTGTATTTTCGTTACACTATACACCTTCTAACAAACTCGATATTACGTTTGGTGGTGCAATTAACGAATATAAAGGAGATCATTTTGGTGAAGTTATTTGGGCTCGTTTTGCTGGAAATTCAGAAATAAGAGATCGTTACTATGATAATACTGCTTCCAAAGTAGACATTAACTCTTATGCCAAAGTGAATTACTTAATTGGTAAACTTGGTTTATTTGCTGATATCCAATTAAGAACTATAGATTATACATTTTTAGGGTTTGATAATGTCTTAAATAACATTACGCAAAACGCTCGATATTCTTTTATTAATCCTAAACTAGGCTTTAACTACCAACTAAATAACAGTAACCGATTTTACGGTTTATTTGCTGTTGCTAACAAAGAACCTAACAGAGATGATTTAACTGAATCTACGCCTAATAGTAGACCAAAACATGAAACACTTAATAATTTAGAATTAGGCTATAAATTAAATAAAAGCAAATATGCACTGGGCATAAATGGTTACTATATGGGTTATAATAATCAACTAGTACCTACTGGTGAAATTAATGATGTGGGTGCATCTGTTAGAACTAATATTGAATCTTCGTATAGACTAGGTGTTGAAATTGAAGGTGGTGTTCAATTAACCAAAGGATTATCTTGGAGAGGTAATGTAGCTTTTGCACAGAACAAAATACAAGAATGGACCGAATATGTTGATAATTGGGATACTTGGGGCAAAGACACAGTAAACCACAGTAATACTGATATTGCTTTTTCTCCTTCTACGATTGTAAGTAGTATTTTTGAATTTAATCCATACAAGCAATTTGATGGACCTACAGTTAACAATCGAATTGATGATTTTACAATTTCATTTGTGTCGAAATATGTGAGTAAGCAATATATGGATAACACACAAAGTGATGATAGAGCATTAGATGCTTTTTTAGTGCATGATTTAAGAATGAACTATAACCTTAGACTAAATAACGGAATGTCTTTTCAGTTATTTGGCTCTATAAACAATCTGTTTAACGAGTTATATGAAACTAACGGATGGATTTATCGATACTCAAGTGGCGGGGAGTTTCAACAATTAGAAGGATATTATCCTCAAGCAACACGTAATTTTTTAGTAGGGCTAAATATTCGTTTCTCTGAAAGAGGTATGAATAAGGTTAAGTTATTGTAATATTCAATTGTTATCCTCAGCTTGACTGGGGATTTATATACACGTTATGCAGGATATGTCAGCCTGAATTTAATTCGAGATCTATAGGTTAAAGATTCCAAATCAAGTTTGGAATGACAATTTAAAAAATGTAATAAAAGATTTTTTTAGTAGAAAAAGGAAACAGCCGAGCGCTATATATTTGATGGTATATGCTCGGCTGTTAATTTTAGTATCTATCGCATTTTACAATAGTACTTCTCTCTCCTCTTCCCTTCTTTCTTATTACCATAACGGAATACTTTTTTAAAAATTGTACGTGATTTGAAAAAAGTGTGAAATTTTTGATTATTCTTGAGGTTAAGAGCTCTTATAAGCCATAATATTGGCTTATAATTGTGGTTAAAATGCCTCCAGCTGCTCCTGAAGCTACATCCCAAGAGCCATTTAATGCTTTATTATACATTTTTGATATCCAAGAATTAATTGGCTTTCCAAAATTATCAGGGTTTGTTATTTCTTCTTTATCTACTATACTTAATAGTTCATTGATATCTTCCTCACTAACTTTATTAGACAAAAGACCTTCCCTTAAACTTTGCTTATTTAATTTCTTAATATTTATTTTAGCTTTTAACTTAGAGTCATTGCCTGTGTTAGTAACATTACCATCTCCGTTATTAGTTATATTGTTAGTTACCATATTAGTAATAATTTGATTGTTAGTTTTTAATGTTTCTATTTCAGCTTTAATTCCAAATTTATTTTCTAACTCAAGCATAAAATCTAAAAGCCTTGATTTAACAATTGACAATAATTGATTAATCACATTTGGTGCTGTTCTAAGCCTACAGTCATATAAATCCAAAATTGACATGTTCATGTAACTTTTCATATTAGCTTCTATCACTTTAATTAACTCTGCCGTTAATTCTCTTTCTAAAATACCAGAGCCTGGTTCTTTAATTATACTTTCTAAGGAAGAAACACCTTGGTTAAACTTGAAATATTTAAGTTCATCTCGTATTGATGTATCTAATCCTTCAGTAGGTATTTGAATACCTTTATATTCTTTATCCAATGTATTATATGCCCCAATAATTGAACAAGTATATATTCGGTAGGCAGGAACTATATTTTCAGGGTATCCTGTAAGCTCCTGATTAACCCATGATAATAATTCTTGATTATTAATTCTAGTAGCTAAAACTTTTGTTTTCAAAAGAGGTGCTTCTAAAGATATATTTGCATCAATTAGATCATTAATGACTTGTTTTATTAGTTCCAAATAAAAAAATTAAGTGTTTGTCTTCACAAATTAATTAAAATAAGCTAATTAATTAGGCTTTATAAAAAACTCATTTAAAGATAAAGTAAAATTCACACTATCTCACCAATCTCACCAACCCAACCACATCTCCAGCACCCATACCTTTAATAGTTTGGTCTCCTATTCTAATCCTTACAAGTCTTAAAGTTGGAAAACCAACAACAGCCGTCATTTTTCTTACTTGACGAAATTTACCTTCTCTTAACGTAATAGAAAACCATGAGGTAGGTCCATGTCGCTTATCTCGAATAGGTTTTGCTCTTTTGGGTAAAACAGGTGTTTGTTCTATTATGAAAGCCTTACAAGGTTTGGTTTGATGTTTTTCTCCATTAATCGCTATCGCAACACCCTCTTTCATTTGTTCAATAGCTTCTTGTGTAATAACACCATCCACTTGAACATAATATTCTTTTTCTACTTTTTCACTATTTATGGTATTACTCAGCTTTCCATCAGTAGTTAAGAATAAAAGCCCCTCCGAATCTGCATCTAATCTACCTACAGCCATAATACCTAAAGGAAAATCATATAATTCGCCTAATCGCTTTAGTGATTTACGATTGGGTTCAATTTTAAATTGACTTACGTATCCATAAGGCTTAAATATTTTGTAATGTTGGTGCATTAAAAATTAAAAGATTTAGTAAGCAGAGCTACACTTCGACTCCGCTCAACATGACACAAATATTAGTCAGCCTGAACAAAGTATAAGAGCACTTTATTAATTACTCCCCAAAAATTTCTTCTAGCGTAAGTTCTTTAAATTCACCTAATGACTTAATAAACTCCATATCCAGTTTATTTTTATCTCCTAGTATAATGTAATTATACTGTTTTCCTTTAATGTTAGCTTCATAGAATTTTACTAAATCTGCAGGAGTCATCTCTTTTATATCTTGGTAAATAATCTCATTAACTGATTTAGTTCTATTCATTTTTCTAGCAGATAAATAGCTATAAATAAGGTTCGATTTTTTAGACCGTGAAGTTTCTATTTTCTTTAAAGTTCCGTCTATAGATTCTTTAATTTGTTTATCTACAGTTGGCATATTATCCAATAATTCTTGCATAGCGGGTGCAGCTGCAGTTAACTTATCACTTTGTGTCCCAACAAATGCTCCAACATAATGATGTTTATCTAATTCATAAGGTGTAGAATAATACGAATAAGCTGAATATGCTAATGCTTTAGACTCTCTTATCTCTTGAAAAACAATTGATGACAGTCCACTTCCAAAGTAGGTGTTAAATACATTTGTTGGAGCTAGCAAAGTTTCGTCATAAGCTCCTCCTTTCGCTTGCATAGTTAAAAATGCCTGTACCATATCATATTGAACAAAATATACTTTGTTATTATCTATTGGTAATTCGGTATACGCAATAGGTTTTGGTAGCGACTTTACCTCAGCTGGCACAACATGATATTGCTCAATTATGTTTTTTATGGTGTTATCTTCATCAGATCCATTAAAATATACTATATGCTTATAGCTACTAAAGTCTTTTACTAATTGAACCAATTCTATTATATCTTGAGATGCCAATTCATCTCTAGGAATTATATTATTAAATAAATTCATTGGACCGTACTTAGCATAAGCTGTAGCTCCATAATTAATTTGATTTTTATTGAGTTTATTATCATCTCTTAATTTAAATTCTTGCTGAACATAATTATTATAAACCGTTTGATCTGGCTTTAAATTTGCTAAATAATGCTCAAACAATGCTAATGCAGGCTCAAACGATTCTTTTAACCCAGTTATCCCTAAATACGATTGATCACTTCCTGCATATACATAAAACTCCACTCCCATTTTATAAAATGCTTGCTCTAATTCTTTTGATGATAAACTATCTGTTCCTAAATATTGAGCATAATTAACTGCATGGGGCAACATTAAATTATGATCTTCTCCTATCTCTACAATATATTCTAAACTAAATAAATCTTTGATTTCGTTTTCTACATACACATACTCTACATCCTTATTTTTAAGTCTTTCAAATTTCAAGTCATCATAATTAGAAAATACTGGGCTCATTCTACTCGCTTCCATTTTATTTACTTCATTAAAAAATAAAGAAGCTGTATCTCTATTTAATGCTACTTGTGTAATTTCTGGCTTTTCAACTTTAGGTATAGAAGATTCTCCTGTTCTTTTATAAACGGTAACATGATTCTCTTTAAAAGTAGCATTAGCAAAGTCAATTATATCTTGCTTGGTAAGCTTACTTAATTTATCAAGGGAGTTTAATTCTTCTTTTACATCTTTTTCTTGAATAAAAATGTTACTTAAATTATAGGTCCAGTAATTAACATATTCACTTGCCTCTAATTGTCTTTTCTTATAATTTTTAACTACTGCAGCAAGCATCCAATCGGCAAATTTACCTTCCTTTAAAGAATCTAATTGAGCTAACAGTAATCCTCTAGCTTCTTCCAAAGATTGACCAGGCTTAGGAATTGCCTCCATGTAAAAAGAACCATAATCTTTCATTAAGTCTCCATAAGCATAAGCTGATTCTACTTGTTGTTCTTTTAATAAATTAAGGTCTAAAATACCAGATTTGCCATTCGAAAACACCTCACTTAACAGTCCAATAATATCTTCTTCCTTTTGTGATTGAGGGTCTAATCTAAACCCAACACTCACCCACTCATATTCTTTACCTGTTATCTCTGTAATAATTGGTGCTGATATTGGAGTTTCCTTTATCACTTCAAAAGTTGGAATTTCTTTCTTTTCTAACCCTCCAAAATATTTTTCTATTAGGTCTATTGTTTCATCTGGATTAAGATCTCCGGCTAAAATCATAGCCATATTATTTGGCACATAATACGTATCAAAAAATGCTTGAATTTGTTTTAACGAAGGTGCTTTTAAATGTTCACCCTCTCCTATTGTTGTTTGCTGACCATACTGATGATTTGGAAATATTTTATCCATTAATAACTCATAAGCCAACTCTTGATCCCTATCTCTACTAATATTATACTCTTCGTAAACTGCCTCTAACTCTGTATGAAATAATCTCAAAACCAACTCGCTAAAACGCTCTCCTTCTACCTTTAACCA
Source organism: Flavobacteriales bacterium (assembly GCA_020630395.1). Lineage (GTDB taxonomy): Bacteria > Bacteroidota > Bacteroidia > Flavobacteriales_D > CAJJDF01 > CATLPG01. The sequence continues at coordinate 30,609 of JAHDBM010000021.1, read as the reverse complement.
TCTTTCTAGTTCGTTAGTAGGTATGTCATTTATATAGACCGTTCGCTCATTTGACGTGTATGCATTAGTTCCTTTTGCTCCCATAGAAGCCAATAACTTATCATATTCATTTGCAACTGCAAAGTTTGCAGCTTCGCCTGAGACTGCATCAATTTGTTTATAAATTGCTTTTCTTTCTGCTAAATCTTTAGTTGCATAATGTGCTTCGTATAAATTAGCTATAGAATCTAATAGAACCTTTTCTTTTTCCCAATTAATAGATCCTAATTTAGAGGTTCCTTTAAATAACATGTGTTCTAAATAATGAGCTAATCCTGTGTAATCTTTTGGATCATTTTTACTTCCTACTTTAACTGCAATATTTGTATTTATTCTAGGTTGAGCTCGATCTATTTTCATATAAACCTTCAACCCATTCTCTAACGTGTAGGTTAATACTTTGCCCATTGGACTATCTACCACATCAAACTCGTGGGTATAACTAGATGCAGTTTCCCCATTATTTTTACTCTCTCCACATGAAGAAATAATAGCAAAAACAACAAACAACAATAATAATCGATTAATCAGTAACATATATTTTATAATTTATTAGCATACGAAAGTAACCTATATCATTATAACTAAAAAATTATGATTCGTTACAGGTATTAAAGGGAATTAAAATCTCTTTAGGATTAAAAGAAAATATATAACTTATATTTACAGTTATATAAGCAAGAAGAAAATGAAATTTATATGAAAGCTCATAATGGGTAAGTAATAATTGAGAACACCAACCGATATATATATAAAACAAGCATAATAATATCAGCAAAATGCCTTATTTTAAACGTATGAAAAACGCTATCCTATTCCTTATTACATTTGGTTTATTATTAATTAGTGAATCTAGCAATGCTCAGTACAAAAAATACCGTCCTAAAAGCAGAAAAACAGAAGGTTTAGCCGATTACATTCGTCCCTTTAACTTTACTGGTTGGTATGTTGCACCTGGTGTAACGCTTACTCCCAAACTAAATTTTTTCTCTTATGACCCAGTAACTGAAGTCGAAGATGCTCCAAATAACTTTGAAGCATTAAACCTTACACAAAAAAGTAAATTAGGATTATATCTTGAAGTTGGTCGATACAAATTATTAAGTTCTAAAAAATTAATATCTTATATTGATTATGGATTAGCTTACAAACAATTAAAAGGGACTCAAACCTATGACTTGGATATTACTTCTGGGCTTTCAAGGGATACAGTTTCTCATGAGCAAGATTTCTCTATGCATAATGCTACTTTGCATTTTAATGCAAATAACGTAATAGGCATTAATAAAAACTTTTTTATTCAAAATACACTAGGCATCAATGCTGACTATAGTTTTATCAGAAAACTTAACACAAGTGATCAATCAGCATATACTTCTACTTACCAAGATGCTCCTGCTAGAATTGGAGCAGACATTCATTATAAATTTGGATTAGGATTTAGAGTATCAGAACGATTCTATTTAATCCCATCAGTTGAAACTCCTATTTTAAGTGCTTGGAAATTTGAAAATGGACGAAGCACGATTGGGGCGTTTAATAGTCGTTATAGACCCATTATCATTTCATTAAGAATTGCTTGGCTTACAAAACCTAGCTGTCCAAAAACATGGGACTCACAAGACTCTAAAAATAATGGTGGTGCACCAGATGTTTGGTAAAAAAACATCCAATACTTTTAATGGATAAAAGTCATTACATATTTAAATCCAAAAGATTAGGTTTTAGGCTTTGGCAAGAAGAAGATATAGAAGAATTTTCTAAACTTAATTCTGACAAAGAAGTAATGGAATATTTTCCAGATATTTTATCAAAAAAGGAAGTAAAACTACTTATTGACCAGCTACAACATCACTATAAAACTAATGGGTTTACATATTATGCCACTGAAATACTAGATTCTAAGGAATTTATTGGAATGATTGGTATTGCATTACAGGAATATAAGACCGAATATACTCCTGCGATAGATATTGGCTGGAGATTAAAAAGAAGCGTATGGGGAAAAGGATATGCAACTGAAGGTGCAAAAAGATGCCTTGAGTATGCTTTTAATGATCTAAAAATAGACTCTCTTATATCTGTATGTGTTATTGACAATAAAAAATCTGAACATATAATGTCTAAAATTGGGATGTTCAAAATTGGAGAGTTTAATCATCCTAAATTATCTGCATATCCAAAATATGAAAAACATGTTTGTTATAGGATAAATAAGCTTATAATATGAATTATAAAACCCTTCCAGAAAAATCAGCAAGAACTCATAGCTTTTATTCCTTTACTAGAAAAAACATTGAACTAACACTACCAAAAGGAAAGCTTAATATAAGTTATATTGAAGAAGGAAGCGGCAAACCCTTGTTACTTGTTCATGGATTAATGACCAATGCCTATTCTTTTAGGTTCATTACAAAAGAATTAAGTAAATACTACAGAGTAATTGTTCCTGATCTTCCTGGTGCTGGAAAAAGTGATGCTCCTAAATAGCTAGATATGAGTCCGCAGGAAATTGCTGTTGTACTTCATCATTTTAATCAACAAATATTTAAAAATGAAAAACCTTATGTGGTTGGAAATAGCTTAGGAGGGTATTTATCGTTATGGTACACTAAACTCTATCAAGATGATGTAGAAAAACTATTCATTATGCATTCTCCAGGATTTCCTGAGTTTAAATACAAGGCTTTATCGTTAATTACTAAAATTGGTTTAACAAAAAGCATATACCTATGGTTAATTAGAAACCCAGAGCGTTTTGTTAGTAAAAGAGTTCATTATTTTGATGAGAATATGTTATCTAAAGAAGAAGTAAATGAATATGCTGGCATTTTTCATGATAAAGAAAAAAAGCATAATTTTTACTTAATACTTAAAAATTCACTTTCTGTCAAGTATATGAAACAAAACATTAAAGATTTTGAACAACTTAAACTAAATATTCCTGTTCTATTACAATGGGCAAAACATGATGTCTTAGTTTCTCCTGAATTTGGTAAACGATATCAAAAAATGTTAAAGTTAAAAGATAATGATTTAATTACTCATGATAATACAAGTCACTTTTTACAAGTAGATATTCCTGAAAAAGTTATCCAAGATATTATTGATTTTGATGTAAACTCATAAAAACAGGTTGCCTTTTAAAGAAAAAAAAATTAAAATTAAAAAAAATAATTCAACCTAAAAGCATTTTAAAGCATTTAAAATCAACAAATTATTTTGTTTTTCGATTAGTGAAATTAAAATTAAAAAAAAATCTATTGGCAACCTTCATTAGTAAAAAATAGTTCGGTTAATAGAACTATTAATTACGCCTTATGAAAACTTTACTAACCTTCGCATTAATCATCATGAGCTTTTTAGCTTTAGATGTATTCTCTCAATCAATAAGTAATGAGAAAGCATTATCTAATTATTATAAAACGCTAACTAGCCAAGCGCCAAGTCTTCTTAAACCGGAAGATAATTCTCCTCAAAACATTCATTTATTAGAGCATTTCATTGAAAATGAAATGGCAGAGGTGGTAAATCAAAGTTTTGATGATTTATTCAATAATGCTAGAACACTTCAACAACTGCAAAATTCATTACAAACTGGATACAATTCACTAACATCTTCAGCTGCTTTTTACCCTAATTTTTTAGCCTATGTAAACAAACAACTTTCTCATGCAGATTTGAGAGGTGAAGCAGAAGGAGAGGATGTTATTTGTGAAAATTCTGGTTTTGATTTAGGTGATTATAGCAATTGGTTTTTGAGTACGGGTGATGAGTGTGATGCCTATGCAGGATGTTACACAGGAGAAGTGATAGGATTGGCGACAGATCCTGTCATAGAAAATGCAAATCATTTTATAACACCTGGTGGATATATTAATGATCCTAAATTAGCTACATATGGTGTTATTTTACCTACTGTATGTCCGTTCCCTGGATTTGGAGCTACATCATTTAAGCTTGGAGATGATATAACAAATGACTGGGATGCTTCAAGAGCATATTATGAATTTACAGTAGATGCTACAAAACCAATCTATTCTTATGCTTTTGCTGTTTTGTTAGAAGATCCAACTGGTGGTGGAGCTCATTCAGCTGGTGGAAAACCTTATTTCAGTATCGAATTTACGGATGAAGATGGTGACCCTATACCTGGCGGTTGTGCTAGTTATTTTGTAGAATCTGGAGCCAATCCTGGTTTTATTTCCGTTCCTGGTGCACCTAGAGCACTTCAGTATAAGGATTGGACTAGGTTAGATGTAGATTTAAATGCCTATATAGGACAGGATATTCGAGTAGAATATAGAGTATCTGACTGTGATTTAGGTGGGCATAGAGGTTATGCATACATAGATGCTATATGTGACTTACCTGAAATTTCTATCGAACATGATTGTAATGGAATAAAACTAGCAGCTCCCGAAGGCTATTTTGGTTACGAATGGTCTACAGGGGAATTAACAAGAGAAATTGTCGTTCCAGGTCCTGGATTATATAGTGTTGATTTAATTTCTGAAAATGGATGTAGAATAACCATAGATACCATGGTTAATAAAATTTATGTTAAACTAGATCAAGATGCTGTTGTTGTAGATGCTTCATGCTTTGGCTATGCAAATGGATCAATAACTGTTAACGCTTTTGGAGGAACAGTTCCCTATCAATACAGCATTAATGGAGGTGCAACTTTTCAAGCTAGTAACTCATTTAATGGTTTACCTGCTGGTGTATATAATATACTAATTAAAGATGAAATGGATTGTGTTCATGATAAAAACTACACCATAAACCAACCACCTACAATGACGCTCGCCATTACAAAAAAAGAATCTTGTTTTGATGCTTGTGATGGTAACGTTACCTTAACGCCTGGTGGTGGAAATTCTCCAGGTGGCACTTATAAAATTCGCATTAATGGTTCTCTATTAGTTGGTAACAATAAAACTAATATGTGTCCCGGTATTTACGATATACAATTAAAAGATGAAGCAGGGTGCTTACAAAATTTCCCATTAACAATTGATGAACTACCTGCATTGGTTATGCCTGCTGTGGGCATTAAAGATGAAGATTGTTATAACGATTGTTCAGGGAGAATATCCATTACACCTGCAGCAAATTTAACTTACAGCATTGATAATGGGTTAACGTTTAGCGTAAACAATGTATTCTCTAACCTGTGCGCTCAACCTGGTGTATACAAAGTGAAAGTAAAAGATCATAATGGATGTTTAGCCCAAACAAATGCAGTGATAAATCAACCTCCTCCATTAGAAATAATATTAGAGGATAAACAAATTTGTTTACATACAACAGTAGACCTAGATGCGAATGTTATTGGTGGAGTTAATCCAATTACATATAGATGGTCTACAGGTGAAGCCACCAAAAAAATAAATGTATTTGCAGATATGGATAGAAGCTATTTTGTAACTGGAACAGATGCTAATGGATGTGAAATTAGTGGTAATGTTAGAGTAAGTTTATTACCTCAGCCAAAAGCAAATTTCACCTATGCTCCAGGTGTAGTTGATATATTTAGTAATGAAGTAACCTTTACTAACAAATCAGAAGGTTTTACAAGTAATTTATGGAGGTTTGATGATTTAGGGTCTTCTGCATCTGTAGATGAGATATTTAAATTCCCTGCTGAAGGAGGAAAATCTTACCAAGTGTGTCTTGAAGTCGAAAATGATGATAAATGTAGAGATTCAATTTGTAAAACAATATTAGTTAAGCACAGTAGCCTAATATTTGTACCTAACGTTTTTACTCCTGATGGAGATGGTGTTAATGATATTGTGGTTCCAGTTGTTGAAGGCATTGAAGAAGAAAATTTTGAATTCTTAGTCTTTAACAGATGGGGACAATTAATATTCCAAACATCAGAACAAGGAAAAGGTTGGAACGGAACTTTTAAAGGAGTTAAAGCAAAACAAGATGCTTATGTATGGAAAGTTAAGGGTGTTAGAAAAGATAATGGTGATCGTGTAGAAGAAATTGGACATGTATCTTTATTAAAATAATGACTGGTAATACAACCAAAATTAAACTCTACTATTCTTAATTGATTAGTGGAGTTTTTTATTAAAACTCTCCTATCGTAACTTCTAATGCCTGAAATACTCCATCTTCCATAGCAATATTTTTTCTGTCAATAATAATAAATGTTTCGTGTTTAACCCCATTTAAGGTATATACAACAGTAGCATAATTATCATTAGATGTTGTTGGGTTAATTGAAAGAATTTCAACTTTACCTAATTCTTCTTCTCTATCTTTTTTTGTTTTCACGAAAGATTCTAATGTTTTCTCAGCCTCCAATTTCATTTCAGCTGGTAACAAGGAGTCGTTTATTAAACCATAAAGGTCTGTTGCTTCTTGAAATTTCTGCTCAACAAGTGAATTAACAGAGTTCCAATCAATAGTTTGCTCACTTATTTCGGCTGCATCATTTACATTTTCTTTAGCTTCAATTAAGCTATCTTCTGCTTCTGTGACTGCACTGTTTTCACTTCTTTCCACTCTTCCACAAGAAAAAAACAATATACCTACTAACAAAATAGGGAAAGTATAACACATTATATAACTCCTTAGGTTACTCATCTACTCTAATATTAAACTTTAAACTAATAATCTTTCCATCTTTATATTTTGTATTGATTACATCAATATTCTTTAAACTGCTAGTAGGGAGTGTAAGCTTATTAATAAACTCTTTTTTAGTGTATAATTCTACTCCTATATTTCCGTCTAAAACTTGATAAATAACTGCATCAGCATGAATGATATTACCTAAATGATTTCTTCTTTTTTTCCAATCTTTTACATTAGACGTAGAATAATAATGAATCATCAGTGCATAATCATCAGTAACCAGTTTAATACGTTCTTTTCCTTGAGCACTTATTGATCGGTTAATCGTATCGGTTTTATGATAAGGTGATTTGATTATAGCCGTAATATGTTCTTTTTCGGTTTCCCAAACAAAACAGCCATTAGAATCTGTTTTAGCATATATAGGAGATTCATTATCCCTTAATACTATTATTTCTATAGCATTTGTAATCTTGTTATTGGTGTTATCATCTACAAAACAAAAGCTAAATTTATTTTTAGAAGGGAAAAATAAATAAGCTGCACCTATTACAATTGCAAAAATTACAGGAATAAGAATTAGCTCATATTTTTTATAAAATGTAACATTTTCTGTTTGTAAACTTTGTGTGTGTGTTTCTTTAAATTGAGCCCAATTTTGATATCCGCAATACACACATAACATATTTAACATATCAATTCTAGGTAGTTTTTCTGTTTCTTTTTTAAAGTAACTATAAAACCATTTTTCACTAATTGTACCTCTAGTTTTTTCAAAGAGATCTTCTTGAAAATTTGCAATATCTTGTCCTTTCCATTGAGAAATATCCTCAAATTCGGTTGTATGGTCTTGTAAAAAAGCAGTTTCAACTACTTTTTTTAACTTTTCGAATACTATTTGCGACTCTTCCTTCAACTATATAAAAAACTGAAAAACAATAAACTAATTCTTGTAAAACGTTTTACAAAGGTATTACAACTCTTTTTCCTAGAGAAATTTTCTTCCCACAATAATTTTGAATAAACCAAAACACAAAATCTATTGTCATGGAAATTAAAAAATTTATATCACCTGTTGTAGGCATTTGTATTTTATTTGCCTCTTGTTCTAATATGAATGCTGATCGTAATTATGCACCCGAAGATAATTTTATTTCTTATGTGGAAGAAATAAGTTATGCAAAAGAAACAGAAGAAGAATATACAGAATCTTCAGTTACTCCAATTTTATCAGGAGATATTAAACAACAAGATTTAAAAATAATTAAAAATGCCACTAGCCGATTTTTAGTAAATAATGTTGATAGTGCCACACAAGCAGTAATTGCATTAGCAAAAACTTATGGAGGTTATGTAGCCAACATGAAATTTAATCAAACCCAATATGAAAAGGCTAATGATCTTACATTTAATGTACCATCAATTCATTTCGAAGATTTTATATCTAAATCAAATCGAGTAGCCAAATTTGTTGACTACAATAACATTACATCACAAGATGTGACGGGTGAATATATTGATCTAGAAAACAGAATAAAAGTTAAAGAAGAAGTAAAAAAACGATATGAAGAAATTCTTAGGTCTAAAACTAAAACCGTAACAGAGGTTCTTAACACAGAGAAACAAATTCAATTGGTACAAGAAGAAATTGAAGTAGCAAAAGGAAGAATGAAGTATATAAATGCAAAATCTTCTTATAGCACCATAAACATGAATCTTTATGAAGAAGTAGATCATGTAGAACAACCACAAGCCTACAATAGAACATTTGGAAGCAAATCTAAAAGTGCTTTTAATGGTGGATGGAAAGTTATTGAAACTATTGTTTTAATTCTTATTTACCTATGGCCATTATTAATCATTGGTACAATCACATTCTTTTTACTAAGAAGATGGTTGAGAAAAAATAAAATCAAAAAATAAACTATAAATCAAAAAAACAAACAACATGAAAAAAACAGCAATGTTAGTATTAGCAATGATCGCATTAGGAATGTCATCTTGCGCAGAAGAAAAAACAGTAGATGAACTTATTGAAGTAGAGAACATAGTAAACACTATTGATCAAGCAATTGATTCAGCTACACAACAAATTACCGATACTATTATCAACCAAACAGATTCAACTAAAACTGACTTAATTGAAATGGTTAAAACTGAAGTTGAAGGTAATTAATAACCATGAAAAAAGTTATTAGGATATTTAGTTTGACAATAGTCATTTTACTATTAATTCCAATAACTTATAGTATAATCTCTTTAGGATTGACTTATAATATCATCAGTCCTAAAGAGGTTTTAAATAAAGAGAAAGTCATATACCTAAACTCTAATGGAATACATCTTGATATTATTATTCCTACTGAATCTATTGAATGTTATTTGACAAAAAATTTATCTATAACCAGTAAAGAACAATATATTTCGTTTGGATGGGGAGATAAAAACTTTTACCTCAATACTAAAACTTGGAATGATCTTAAATTTAGTAATGTATGTACTGCATTATTTTTAAAGAGTGAAACGCTTATGCATGTTACAAAACATTCAGCCACTGATCCTAATTGGGTAATAGTTCCACTTTCTGAAAAACAATTAAAGCTACTGAATACATATATTTATAATTCATTTAATGTTAATGTAACAGGCAAAAAAACAATACTACCAACTAGTTATGGATTACATGATAATTTCTATTTAGCGAATGGTAGTTACTCTTGCTTAAAAACGTGCAACACATGGGTTAATAATGCTTTTAGATATGCAGGGCTAAAATCTTGTTTATGGACGCCTTATGATTTTGGTGTTCTTTCACTATATAAATAACCTAACATCAACTTTGCTTTCTAAATTCATTTGGATATACTCCCGATTCTTTTTTAAAAAAATTGCTAAAATGAGCAGGTTCATTAAAATTTAAATGATATGCAATCTCTTTAACCGATAGTTTTCCATGAAACAACATTCTTTTTGCTTCTAAAAACAATCTTTCTTTAATAAATTGTTTTGCACTAAGCCCAGTTCTTTTCTTAACTAATTCATTAAGTTTTTTTAGCGAAACATCAATTTCACTAGCATATTCAGTCACATTACGTTTTTCTTTATAGTTTTCTTCTAACAATACCATAAATTGATCAAAAACCGAGTTATTACTTTCGTTATCAGTACCAACAATTAAATTAGATGTTATATAAGAAACTAATGCATGATGATTCATTACACTTATTTCCTTTTTAATATCACTAAATAATGTAGTAGCGATTTCAAACACTTTGGCAGAAATTGGTTGAACAGGTTTAAAATTATGATTAAAAAATACCTGCTGATAAAACGCTTTCAATAATTTATTTTCTGACAAATAAAGTCTATCAAATTTCATCACAAACCCTTTAGTTTCAATTTCTCTATTTAACCAGTGTACTTGTTTTGGACAAATAATATGAGCTGTATATTCACTAAAAGTATACGTGTTAAAGTCTATCAAATGTTTTCCAACCCCCTCTAAAACAAATAATTCAAAAAAATCGTGTCTATGTGCTCGATCAATATCATTAGATGTTTTGGCATTTATTATTTCTAAATCGAAAAACATAATTTTTAAATTTTATGGTATTTATATCTATATCCCCAAAAAGAATTTCTTTGTCCTCCATTTAATATTGGATCATAAACAAACTCTAACACATTATTATTAAGCTTAATTACTCTGTAATGTTCAAAGAAAACTCCACAAGATAAATGACCTAAAGTAAATATACCATTTTCGCAATCTATACTATATAAAGCATTAGCAAAGCTAGTATTAGGCTCATATATATTATACCAAACAGTATCTGCAAACCACTCGCAAGAATCAATGCTAAATATAACCGTGTCAATAAATGGATTTAGTATATTACCCATAGAATCTTCAATAGAAACTATCTCCCATTTTCCTCTAACTTCCTTTATACAATCACTTGTTAAACTTGTTGTTATTTTTGGATATTCATTGTTCTCTTTTTTTAAGAAGATTTCTTTAGAGCAACTAATAATAAAAAAACTAGTAATGATGATAAAATTCAACTTTTTCATACGGAAACATTTTAATAATTAATACGCTCAAAATTGATGATTAATTTAAAAAGTGTAAATGCAAAAAAATAACTGAAACTTGTAAAATTAAATTTTTAGCCGAGCCATTGGAGTAATATCCTGACCTACAAACTCTCCTCTTAAATATTTATGATAACCCGTTATAGCAATCATTCCTGCATTATCAGTACAATATTCAAAGTTAGGTATAAATGTTCTCCAGCCTTTTTTAACACCAAGATCAAAAAGTTCTTGTCTTAGTTGACTATTTGCCGATACACCTCCAGCTATTGCAATGTCTTTAATTCCTTCTGCTTCTGCTAGCTTTTTTAGTTTAGCAAATAAAACTTTAATAATAATGTCTTGAATAGATGCACAAATATCAGCTTTATGTTGTTCAACAAATTGTGCGTTTTTTTGTTCATTATTACGGATAAAATTCATAAACTGAGTTTTTAACCCACTAAAACTATAAGTATACTCTTTAGTTTGCGGATGAGAAAAAGTAAACGCAGTTTTATCTCCTTCTTTAGCGTACCTATCAATTAATGGACCTCCAGGATATGGGAAACCGAGTATTTTAGCCATTTTATCAAAAGCTTCACCTGCAGCATCATCCATGGTTTCTCCCATTACTTCCATATCAAAGTAATCGCTTACTTTAACTAATTGAGTATGCCCGCCCGAAACAGTTAAACATAAGAAGGGAAATGAAGGGTTTACTTTGTCTTCTCCTTCCTTTTCAATAAAATGAGCCAACACATGCCCCTGCATGTGGTTAACCTCAATTAGTGGAATATCAAGAGCCATTGCTAAAGATTTAGCAAAAGAAGTCCCTACCAACAATGCTCCCATTAAACCAGGACCTCTTGTAAAAGCAATTCCAGAAAGATCGTGTTTAGATATTCCAGCCTGCTCTAAAGCAACTGAAACTGTGGGTATAATATGTTGTTGATGAGCTCTAGATGCTAACTCGGGAACAACACCTCCATACTTTGCATGAATATCTTGACGAGCGATAACATTTGATAAAATTTTACCGTTTTTTATGACAGCAGCTGATGTATCATCACAAGAAGATTCGATCCCTAAAATATAAATGTCTTTTGTTGGTGTGCTCATTCTCTTAAATAGTCATCAAATTTAGTTATTTTCGTGAGGTTTTGGAATGATTTTAGATGATGTTATAACGTAACTCAAAATTAACGACAAAAAAATTAAAAAAGTAGGAAAGATATCGCTACACCTAATACTGATAATAATAGAACTCACTATTTTTTTATCAATAGCAGGAACTTTGTCTCTAAGGTTTTCAAATGTTCAAACTTTTTTTGCCCAACAGCTAGCCAAAAACTTATCAAAAGAGTTAAACACCACAGTAAAAATTGATAAAGTTGACATCCATCCATTTAGTAAAATTTCGATAGAAGGCATTAAATTACTTGACCTATTTAATGATACTGTTTTAGACACTAAATCTATTCTAGTAAATATTGAAGATATTAGCTTAAAAAATGATAAAGTGATCATTTCTTCCCTAACACTTGATGAAGCAAATATTAAATTAATAAAACCTCCTAATCAAAAAGGGTTTAGTTTTCAGTTCATCTTAGATCATTTTGCTAATGATAAAAAGAAATCTAAAAGCGGAAATACATTTATCATTGAAGGAGATCATATAGCATTAAAAAACAGCAGTCTTTATTTTATTGACAAAAGAGGTAAAGCCATATACTATGGTATGGATTTTAGAGACTTAGCCGTCAAAAACATTAATCTATCCTTAAGGGATTTTAGAAACAATGGATCTAATACCACTGCCAAAATAGAACATCTATCTGCTAACGAAAAAAGTGGTTTTGACTTAAAATCACTCACTGGAGATTTAGAAATTGATTCTAATTTTGCTCAATTAAACACATTAGAATTTGAAATAAACAATTCTAACATAACTACTGATTTTTTTAGATTTGAATTTGAAGATCCAGAAGATTTTGAAGATAATTTTGAAACAAAAGTAGTCATGAAAAGTGATTTTAACACTTCTGTTTTAAACCTTAAAGATCTTACTTTTTTCACCCCATTTTTTGAAGGCATAAATAGAAAAATTCAATTTAGTGGCTACTTTGAAGGTACAGTTGCTGATTTTAAAACCAACAACCTATTTATTAAACTAGATAATAACACCTATTACAAAGGAGATCTAGCCATGAAGGGTCTCCCTTACACTAAACAAACAAGTTTTAAGGCCTTAATAAGCGACTTTAAATCAAATGAAAACGAGCTTCAAAAAATTAATATCCCTCCTTTTCAAAAAGGAGAAATGCTTACTCTTCCAAAAGAACTAAACGGTATCGGAAATATAAATGCAAGTGGATACCTTGAAGGAAAATTTAATGATTTTAAAGGTAATATATTGGCTATAACTAATCTTGGAAAAGTAAAAACAGATGGAAGATATTGGGAAAACAAAACAACTAATGCTTCCATATTTAATGGAAATATTGAAACCTCTAATTTAGAAATCGGGAAAGTTCTTCGAATGGAAGATTTTGGTAATGCTAACGCTAACTTAAAATCTAATGTCGTTTGGAATAGTAGATCTGGCTATGACGCATCAATAAATGGAATCTTAAGCTCAATTTCTTATAAGGGATATACCTATAAAAAAGTTACTATTGATGGCGATTTTAATGATGCTTTTTTTAGTGGAAAAGCTATTATAAAAGATCCAAATGCCAATTTGACTTTTGATGGAATGATAAATTATAAAGATACTGTACCTCAGTTTAATTTTAAATCTAATATTACATCAATTAACCTACAAGCACTAAATTTAACTACCGATTCTGTTTCTAGAATAATATGCGTAGAGGTAGATATTAATGGAGAAGGAAGTAATCCAGATAATGCGAATGGATATGCTATTCTTAACAACCTTTCTTACTATCAAGATGGAAAAGAATATGAAGCAGAAGAAATAGAAATTGTTGCCTCTCCCAAAGATGACGGTAGAATTTTAAACCTTACCTCAAGTTTATTAGATGCAACCATTGATGGTCGCTTTAAAATTAGTGAATTAGGAAAATGTATAGATTATATTGCATCTCAAACTGCTCCTGCTTTGTATGAAGATAAAGATAGTATCGTATTAGAAAATCAGAACTTTAGTTTTAATGCACTAGTTAAAGATTACAAACCAATTAATATGCTATTTACTCCTGAGGTTAATTTTTCTAAAAACACCTTTATTGTTGGTAAATTTAATGCTGAAACAAGTCATTTTAATATTTTATTTAAATCAGATACGGTTGTAGCACTCGAAAGAACATTTATAGGCATTGATGGATATCTTAAAAAACCCAAGGAAGAAGTAAAAGCAGATATTAATTTCGAAAAAATATTCTTTAATGAAAATTCAGCTATTGATAACGTAACGGTTAAAACAATTCTTAAAGACAACTTACTAACTCCTTCCATTACATGGAGATCTGATGATAATGAAAACTACGGCTACCTACAAGGAAATGGTTATTGGTATTCGTTAGATTATTTCGACTTTTTAATATTACCAAGCTATATTCACTTTAATAATATGACATGGAAAACTAGTGAAGACGCTACATTTATTATGGATGGAGATGAACTCATATTTAATGGATGGGAAGCCCGTAATCAAAATAATGAAGCGATTTCAGCTGTTGGAACAATTTCTCCTGATCCTGAAGATCAATTAAACCTCTATTTAGATAACTTTAAATTAGAAAATTTAAATAGTATTATAGGCGATAATAATGTTCAATACTATGGCGAAATTAATGGAAGTTCTTGCATTAGTGATCTATATAATACAATTGCCATTACATCTGATTTTAATGTAAAAGACTTAAAAGTTAATACCGAGCTCATTGGCAATTTAACGTTTAATACCGATTGGGAAAACGATAAAAATAGGATGATGGGTAAAGGAGAACTAATAAGAGAAGGTAAAAATGCATTTGATTTTCTTGGCTTCTACTATCCTTTTAAAAAGGAAAACGCACTTGATTTCGTCTGTGAAATGGATGAAACACCAATTGCTTTCGTCAGTTCTTATCTTGTTGATAATGGTATTTCCGAATTATATGGATACGTAAGCGGAGATATTAAAATATCTGGCATGCCACAACAGCCATTATTAAATGGTAAAACTAAATTTGATAATATTGGTTTTAAAGTAGATTACCTCAACACATATTATGATTTTACTGGTGAAGTTTTTGTAGAAGAAAATGACATTTACACCAATAATGTTATAGAGATTAGAGACATGACCGATAATCTGGCTATGTTTAATGGAGCTATCTATCATGAAAACTTCAGTAATTTTGATTTTAACATCTTTATAGATATTCCGCAAAAAATATATGCTAGAGGATACGATAAAAGAATGAGGCCTTTTAATGGTTCTAAACAAATAGATAATAAATTTTACTGCCTTAATACAAACTCTAATCTTAATAGTGATTTTTATGGTAATGTATACGCTACTGGCGATATTAATATTGAAGGATATGAAGATGAAATCGCTATTACTGTTAATGCAAAAACAAGAAAGGGTACTGTATTTACTTTACCACTATACGGTAGTTCTGAAGTTGCTTTAGAAGATTATATCATTTTTACCGATTCAACTACTTCGGTTGAGGAAGAAGAAACCATTAACTTAAGTGGCCTAGAATTAGACCTTAATATAGAAGCTACTCCTGATGCCGAATTACAAATAATTTTTGATGAAGTATATGGTGATATCATGAGAGGTAAAGGAAATGGGAACCTAAATATCTCTGTAGATAAAAATGAAGAAATTAAAATGACGGGTAAATATGTAATTGAAGAAGGAGACTACTTATTTACACTTGGTGTTTTAAATTTTGAAAATATCATTAATAAAAAGTTCGAAATAGCTAATGGTAGTATGGTAAATTGGTATGGTGATCCATACAATGCAGAAATTGACATTAATGCTATTTATAAACTAAAAGCATCCTTGTTTGATATCATGACTTCGTATAGTGATGAAGAAAAAGCTCGTTACAAAAACAGATCAGATGTGGAGTGCTACATGAACCTAACCCAAAGTTTAATGCGCCCTGATATTAAATTTGAAATTCAATTACCTAGAGCAGATGAAAATGCAAAAACAGCTTTGTCCAATCTTGTTCAGACTGAGCAAGAACTTAATAAACAAGTGTTTTCATTGCTTATATTAAACAGGTTTTTGCCTCAAAATAATTTTGCTAATGACGAAACACGATCAGGTTCTGGAGCTATTAGCAGCACAGCTAGCGAGTTATTGTCCAATCAAGTGAGTAATTGGTTATCTCAGCTAAGTAAAGATGTAGATATAGGATTAAATTACAGACCTGGAGATAATATAAGTAATGATGAATTAGCCGTAGCATTATCTACTGAACTATTGAATGATCGATTAGTTATTAGTTCTAATTTTGGTGTTTCGGCTGGAAACGAAGTAAACCAAAATCCTAATGCGCTAATTGGAGATGTAAGTGTAGAATATAAACTAAATGAAGATGGAACGTTTAGAGTACGAGCATTTAGTAGAACAAATGAATATGATGTTACTAATGCCAACCAATCTGCTACAACACAAGGTGCAGGTTTATACTATAAAAAAGAATTTAATGGCTGGAAAGACTTTTTTAAACGCAAAAAGAAAAAGAACAGATAGGACTACCTTACTGTTTCATACATAATAATACCTGCCGCTACAGCTACATTTAAGGAAGCAATTTCTCCTTGCATAGGTATTTTACATTGATAATGTGATCGATTTATCAAATCTTTAGAAACTCCTTTATCTTCTGCCCCCATAACAATAGCAATTGGTCCTTCAAAATCGCAGTCATGAATTAATGTATCTGTTTTTTCAGTACACACATAAATGGATATTTCATTATCTGATAAATAATCTAACGTATCTCTTAAATTATCTACTTTACTAACTGGAATCTTAAATAACGCTCCTGCAGAAGTACGAATTGCATCTGGTGTAACTAATGCAGCTCCTTTGGCAGGAACAACAATAGCATCATAACCTGTACATTCTGCTGTTCGAGCTATTGCTCCAAAATTACGAACATCTGTAATATGATCTAACACTAAAATTTTAGGATCTTCTTTAAGGTTTAATAAAAAAGGAACTAACTCATCTAGTTTTCTATACTTAACCGGAGATATAATAGCAATAACTCCTTGATGTTTAGCCTTAACTAATTTATCCATTTTTTGACTTGGCACCATTTGAAGCGGAATAGTAGACCCCTTAAGGGTTTTCCTTAACTCAGAAAATGCATTGCCTTCTAATCCTTTTTGAATCAAAATCTTATTGATTTCTTTCCCCTCTTTAATCGCTTCAACAACTGGCCATAGACCATAAATTAGGTATTCTTCCTTTTTTTTAACCTCCATTTTCTTTAATTAAATGAATACACTCTTCCTTGTCTCCAACTTTCTACAGCTCGATACCAATAATCTTTATATGATCTATACCGATCTAATTGAAAATCATTTTCAATATACGCTTGGTTTCGTTTATTAAACGTAAAACTTAACGACATCATCATGTTGCTTGCCGTACCATATATCCATGTTTCTCCTTTATTTGTTTTGGTAATGGTATTGGGTAATCCCATTACAATTGAAAGCATACCTCTATCTGTTCTCCATCCTTCTTTATAAGATGTAAAGTATTTATTAGCTAGTATAATTCGCTTGTAAAATTCTTTAATTAACAACCTGGCTCTTTCTTTAGAGCCTCCTATTCTCATCCAAAAGTCTTCAACAGCTTTTCTTTTATCGGTAGCATCATTTAACGTTTTATATTCATTGTTTGTGCATATGAATCGAATTGGCGCAATCATTCCTTCATGATTAATTATCTCGGGAAAATTATTTTCTAAGTAATGTAAAGTAAAACTCTTCTCTTGGTTGTAACCAAAAGAATAAATTCCTTCTTTTAATAACGTAAAAGATGATTTGCCATAAGAAAAACGTACTAAAGAGGTTGAATCATGGATTTCAGGAAAAATAAAACTATTAGCTTGATCTGAAAAAGGTGGTTTTGCTATTTCATTATTCTTTTCATAAAAATAGGCTTCTAGTGTTTTGTTTGCATTAAAATCGGATTGGATAATAAGTTCTTCGTCTTCTGTAAAAAAAGGAGTGAAGCAAATTTGGCTATCAGCCTTCATTACAAGAAAAAACTGTTCGTTTAACTGATTTTTTTTATTGATGATAATCTCCGTTTCATTATTCACCTTTTTATTAACATCAGTTGTTCTAACCTTCAGTATGTATTCTTTATCTAACTCCATCTTAATTGGTATTTTTCCAACTATTGTTTTGTTAGATGATGATTTTTTTTGATCCACAAGGATATTACTAGCACTATCTATTATCGTCTTTTTATCTTCTAAATTATATAATGAATAAAATACATTTACTTTTGCAGCAAATGGTTGGCTAATATTTTCTCTTACATACAAAAGTTCTTTGGAGTTGAGCTTAAAATAAAGCTCACTTTCATTTTCTTCACCATGATAAACACGATAAAGAGGGTTAAGGTCCTTAACCTTATCCTCATATATTAATTCATCAAAGTTAGATATTGTTTTAGTAGATGTACATCCTAAAATTAGCAATGTAAAGCACACTAAAAAGGCATATGATTTAAGGAATAGTTTCACAAATTAAATATTTTAACTTTTTTATAATTTGCCATACTAGTACCAATTGTCTATTGTAAATTCTTTATCCTCTTTTCTACCTTTAAAATCTTTATAAAAAGATACAATCTTTTTTCTTAATACAAATATTACGAAAGCTCCAAGTAAAATATAAGGGATAAACATTAGGTAGAGAATTCCATCATTTAATCCTCCTCCAATTCCACTACTCTCGGCTGTAGCTTTACACATTGCACACTGAGAAAAAGAATTAACAGTAAGTAAACTTACTAAACATGTTAAAATCAATACTCTCTTCATTTGATACTCTTTTACATAAAGATATAGATTTTAGCTTTTAAAGTTCTAATCAAACGGGTATAATTAGGTTTATATAAATACTATTTTTAGAAAATAAAACAACACCCAATTAAATATTTCGTCAGTAAGTTTAAAAAATCGCATCAAATTAAATGTTTTTTTAAATAAAAAAACTAATTCCCTCAGTAATTTAAGTGCTTTAAATCAACAACTTAAATGGGAAATAAAATTATCAGTTTAATTTTAACCTCATTTTTCGAAAACTATTCATAATTTGACAACCTAATTACATTAATATAGATATATGAAATATTTTTTATTTACCCTCACTCTCACAATGTATTTTTCTCAATTATCATATTCTCAAAATGTTGGAATTAATACAACAACACCTCAAAAATCATTACATATTAATGCGTTAAATGATTCGTTACAGATTGATAATTTAAACGGTAATGGTAACATATTGGGTATTAGTACAGACGGGAAAGTATTTAGAACAGACACTATTAATTTTGCTAGTAAATCAGATTCTTCAAATTTTAGTTATGAACTAATCGATAAAGATAGAGATACCCGAATATTTGTAGAAAAAAATCCTGACGAAGATAATATTAGGTTTGACACAAGAGGGTCGCAAAAAATGATAATCGACTCCAATGGTTATGTTGGAATAGGACTAGGTGCGCCAACATCTAAACTTCACGTTAGAGCAAATCCTGGAGAAAATGATGTTTTCACTCTTACCAGAGGTGTAACTAACATATTTGATATAATTAGGACTGGACAAATTGGAATAGGTCAAAATATTACGACATCAAATCCTTATGATATAGTTTTTAATCTTCAGAGTATAGCTCCTGCATCTGGAAATACTAACGATATTTATTATGTAAATGCTGGAGGCAATCCTCCAATAAGAAACATTTTCGGTAATTCAGGCGTAAACTTTGGAACTTTTGAATATGCAAATGGTGCTTCTGCTCTTGAAAAAAAATTCTATTACACAATCAATTCTACCACTGATACCATTTTAACAATTGCTGGCAATAATAGAGTTGGAATAGGTACATACAGTCCAAATGCAACATTACATGTAACATCACCTAGCAATCCTGAAGTTCGAATAGTAGAGAATAATAATCCTACTAGCTATTTAAGTTTAAAAGATCCACAAACTGGATTAGCTCAAATTGAAAAAAGAAGCCCCAATAATTCCTCAATAGACATAAGCGCAATACCAAGAGATAGTATTAGTGATGCCTCTATAAGGCTTTTTAGACAAACTGTTACTAGTGGCAATGCTGAATTTGAAATATTAAAAGGTAATGGAACTAATATACAAAATACAGTACTTAGAGGAAATGGATATAGCTTTATTGCTGGCGACACAGGAAATCTAACGATAGGGAATAAATTTGATTATGGAGCAAAAACAAATATATATGGTCCTATTTTAGCAGATACCGTTAATGGTTTTTCTCACTTATTAAGACTTTATAACAATCAAACAGTAGCAAATAACAACTACTTGGATTTTAAAACTATAAGACATATAGCTGGGACAAATTGGAACGGGACTAGCTCTAGAATTCAAAGAACAGTAGATAATACACCTATGGGGTTTATTGATTTTGGAATTTCAGGGCTTTCTCCAAGTTATGGATTAGCATTTGGAAACGAAGATTCTACTCAAATGGTAATCGGAAGATTTGGTAATGTAGGTATTGGAACTATAACTCCTACAGAAAAGTTGCAAGTAGAGGGAAATGTTGCTCCTGTTAGTGATAATACACATTCTCTTGGAACTAATACTTTGAGATGGTCAGAGATTTATGCTACTAATGGAACTATTAACACATCTGATAAAAGGCTTAAAACAAATATTAATAAAATTAATTATGGAATTGAAACAATCAAAAAGTTAAATCCTATAACATTTAATTGGAAAGAAAACGATAATGGAATTAGACTAGGCTTTCTTGCTCAAGAATTAAAATTAATTGTGCCTGAAATTATAACTGAAGCAAAAAATAATGATAAAACATTAGGTGTTAGATACAATGAACTTATACCTATTTTAACAAAAGCTATCCAAGAACAACAATTAATAATTGAACAACAACAACAATCAATAAATAAATTAGTAAATGAAAATAAACAACTAAAGGAATCAAGCGTTAATAAGAAAGAAATGTATAGTACAAATGAAAAGCTACAGGAATTAGAAAATGAACTTAAGAATATACAACTATTACTTAAAGAAAATCTCTAATTCAACTTATAACCTCCAATTAATACCAAAACCTATACCTATAATATTTTTATGCTCTATTAATAATTGCTTTATATTATATATTTCTTTTGTAAAATTTGGATTAATATATAATCCAAATTTATCGTTTACATTATATTGTAACCTAGTATCTACTTGAACATTTAGATCTGTAAAATAAAACATTTTGTGTATTGGTTCTTTTGCTACAGAAATATTATTAAAAATAGTTGTGGTCGCATTTGCTCCAATATATAGATTCCATTTATTTCGGCTCATTAATAATCGGTTATAGCCCATACCTACTTCCAATTCTTGTATTAAATACCTTGTTGATTGTGAAGTATCAGTTGGTGGTGATGGTATTACAGGAGTTATAGGCGCGTTTTGTGCATTAAAATCGGCCAATCCCATTTCGAAATTATTAACATCTAAATACGTTCTTCTATAATTAACGGGAATATACACTTGGTTTTTACCATGTACATATTCAATACCTGCTGATGCTCCAAAGGACCTCCCAAATAATGAATGATGTTGGTCATTATATTCTTTTATATTTCCCATATTTGCTATCAAACCTCCTCTTAGATTAAACCCATAATTTTTTTTCTTTTTTGTAGAATCTTTTATAGCTAATGTTGTGTCATTTTTTAAACTATCTGCTATTATTTCATTAACTGTTAGTAGAGTATCTATATTAATAGTATCAGTTACTTGATTATCATGATATAGTTTAACTATAGTATCCTCTATAAGCTTAATCAGCTTTTGTTTCGTTACTAAACCCTCAATATTAGATGCAGAAGTATCACTGAGCTTTTTTTCGTAATCATCATTTTTATATGTAGAAATAGAACCATTAAGTTGACTGTTTTTGTCTTTGCTATTCATATAAACTTGTGGTTGCTTAATTTGTTTTATGTTTCTGCCCTTAAACAAAACCTTAGACTTCTTCTTTTGTTTAATATGTTGCTGAGCTAATAGTTGTGTTTGAACATCTAACATAAGTTGACTAGTATCTTGAGTTAGATTAGACGAAATAATGTGTTTATCTGTTCTTAACTCTTCTAATGAGTTAGAATTGATACTAATTGCTTTTTTACTATTTATTTTGTTATTAAAAGATTGAATAGCAAATCCTGCTAAAACAACACCTATTGCAACACCAGAAAACCACCACCAAAAAACTCGTTTCTTTTTCTTTTTGGTCAAGCTTTGTTCAATTCTATCCCAAACAGCAACAGGAGGTTTAAAACTGCCATTTTTTGCTTGTTCTAAAAAGTCTGTATTTTTAAAATCGTTATCCAACATAACTTCCTTTTTCTTTATTAACCTCTTCTCTTAACAATTGCTTCGCTCTATTCAATTGAGATTTAGAAGTCCCCTCTGATATCATTAACTCTCCTGCAATTTCTTTATGTGAATAGCCTTCAATATAGTATAGATTAAAAACGGTTCGGCATCCATCTGGTAATCGATTCAGCAGTCTAAGCACCTTATCTAATGAAATAACTGGAGCATCATCTACATCTTGTTCTTCTAAAGTATCAATACTGTCATGAGAATCGGTAAAAAGATCTCTTTCTTTAGATAATTGCCTTAAATAGGCTAATGAATGATTTATCATGATTCTTTTCATCCATCCTTCAAATGATCCTTCTCCTTTAAAACTGCTAATTTTATCGAAAATAATCATAAATCCATCATGCAGTAAATCTTGTGCTATCTCAGGATTTTTAGCATATCGCAAACAGATATAATACAAGGTAGGAGCATATAGTTCGTACAACTCTTTTTGAGCTGAAACCCTTCCTTTTTTACATTTTTTTATGATTGTTTTTAAATCCAATTTTAATCTATTATTCTACTTCAAGAATAGTAATTATTCCTTCAACTTGATGCTCATGAACCATCATACATACTATTTGCTCCAAATCACATAGCACATCTTTTTCAAATTTAACGTTAACCATATCTCCATCATCATAACAATTTAAAGCGTCCACATTACATACTTTATAGTCTTTAAAATTAATCCTAATATAGGTGCCTGTACAATCTTTCTCCACCATTGCATGTTTAAATCTATTCTTTTTGCAAGAATATACAAATGATACTAAAACCAATATTGTCACTAAATATTTCATTGTTACTTGTTTTATTTAGTATTTATAATTGAAACATTATACCTAAGCGAGTTGTTAAATATCGTGAATCATTATATGAGCCAACTCCTGTTTTAATAAATGGATTTATTGATTTATCATTTTTTAACGTGATTTCCCATCCTGCAGAAATCATAGCACTCGCTCCCCAATGTGTTATATTTCTATTCACATAATAATAAGGTGCTATATCATAGTAACAATTTGGGCAATATGGATCATAATATCCATTAAACATACTGTTTCCAAATTTAACCTCTCCTCCTAAACCAACATAAAAGCCTGCTTTATTGCTGCTAGAAAAAATTCTAAATTCAGGGTTTAATCCGTAATAAAATTCATTTCGACCAAAAGTTCCTTTTGCGCCATATTGTCCAAATCCGGCAATTGAAATTGCGAATTTATTTGCCACTGGAATGTTTAAACTCATTTCTATCCCTGTACTCTGTGATACCGAAGACTGGTAATCAAATATAACATTGGTGGTATTGGATAATCCAACTCTAAAACTTGTTTGAGATATAATTGGATTAAAAGTTAACCCTAAAAATCCTAACATAATGATTGCCTTTTTCATATAGGTTAAGTTGTTTAGTCGATCAGAGATGTTTATTTTTTTGTTGTTCATAATAGTTTTTTTTCAATAATTGTTGCCCATCATAGGCTTTTCATGTTTATTTGTATGTGTTTATTACCTAGATGAAGATTTTTTAAAAGGTTGGAATTTAAATGAACTTTTTTTTCAATGTCTAGATTTTAAAAATGTCATTTCTAGTTTATCAATCCTTTTCCTATATTTAGATAAACTACTATTATCATGAACATAGCACCTCCTTTTAATCTTCAAAAATGGATTGATGAAAATCGAGATTTACTAAAACCTCCTGTTGGAAATAAGAATCTTTATAAAGATGCTGGTGATTATATTGTAATGATAGTTGGTGGTCCAAATGCCAGAAAAGATTATCATTATAACGAAACTGAAGAGCTATTTTATCAATTAGAAGGAGATATTATAGTGAAAATTCAAGAAAATGGAGTATCTAGAGATGTTCATATTAAAGCTGGAGATATGTTTTTACTGCCTGCAAAAGTTCCTCATTCTCCTATTCGATCAGAGGGCAGTGTTGGTTTAGTTATTGAATTAAAAAGAGTAGCAGAAGATGCTAAAGACGGTTTACTTTGGTTTTGTGATAACTGCAATAATAAATTACATGAAACATACTTTAAACTCGATAATATTGAACAGGATTTTCTTCCAAGATTCAACAATTTTTATACTTCAAAAGAATTAAGAACGTGTAATAATTGCAATACTGTAATGGAAGCTGATAAACGATTTATATAAACACTATGAGCGACCATATTTTAACAATAGATATACACACGCATATTCTACCTAAAAACATTCCAAACTTTAGAGAAAAATTTGGATATGGAGGGTTTATCCATTTAGATCATCATAAACCTTGTTGTGCAAGAATGATGATGGATGATAAATTTTTTAGAGAAATTGAAAGTAATTGTTGGAGTGCCAACACAAGAATGACTGAGTGTGATGATTACAAAGTAGATGTTCAAGTATTATCTACTGTTCCTGTAATGTTCTCTTACTGGGCTAAGCCAAAAGACTGCTTAGAAGTATCCATGTTTTTAAACGATCATATTGCGGGTATTGTAAATGATTTTCCTAAACGATTTATAGGATTGGGAACTATACCCTTACAAGATCCCAAATTAGCTATTAAAGAACTGGAAAGATGTAAATCTATTGGATTAGCTGGAATTGAAATAGGAACCCATGTAAATGATTGGAATTTAAGTGACCCCAATTTATTTCCTGTTTTTCAAGCTTGTCAAGATTTAGACATGGCCATATTTGTTCATCCATGGGATATGATGGGCAAAAGCAAAATGGAAAAATACTGGTTACCGTGGTTAGTTGGAATGCCTGCTGAGACCTCATTAGCAATTTGTTCTATGATATTCTCTGGAATATTTCAAAGGTTACCTAATTTAAGAGTTGCATTTGCTCATGGTGGAGGTTCTTTTCCTGCAACTATTTCTAGGGTACAACACGGTTTTGATGTTCGACCTGATTTATGTGCTATTGACAACAATATCTCTCCTAAAGATCATTTAGGTAAATTTTGGTTTGATTCTCTTGTGCATGATGAAGCCATATTAAACTATTTAATTGATTTAGTAGGAAGTGATAAAATTGCTCTTGGAACTGATTATCCATTTCCTTTAGGTGAATTACAACCAGGAAAGCTCATAAAAGAAACGAAACTCGATCTTAAAACAAAAGAAAACCTACTTCATCAATCTGCTCTTAACTGGTTAAACTTGGATAAAAAAGACTTTCTCTAAATGAATAAATACATAGTATTTCTTAGAGGGATTAATGTTGGTGGTCATAGAAAAATCTTAATGAAAGATTTGAAGGAATTATTGCATGATAATGGTTTCAAAAATGTAATTACCTATATCCAAAGTGGGAATATCGTGTTAGAGTCCAAGTTAGAAAACCAAAAAATTTGTTCCAAAATAAAAGAGCTCATTAAAGAAACTTATGGATTTGATGTTCCTGCTATAGCAGAGAATCCGCAAGTATTAAAGAAGCAAATTAGACATTGTCCATATCTTAATAAAGAAGACCTAAAGAAAGTATATTTTTCAATTTTAAATGAACCTCCTACTAAAGAAAATTGGACAGCTTTATTAAGCTCTGATTTTGGATCAGGCGATATATCATTATTTGAAAACATGGTATACCTATATTGTCCTGAAGGATATGGAAAGACTAGATTGAGCAATAATTATATTGAACAAAAAACGGGCTGTATTGCTACAACCCGAAATTTAAAGACCATGTATAAGCTGATTGAATTGGCAAAAAATTAGTCCTACTAATCTTTTTATTTTACCTCATAAGTAACAGAGAACCCATAGTTAGATGCAAAAGCTGCGGCATTTCCTGTAAAATTAATTTGTATTAAATCATTTGTTGCATCTGCTATAACAACACTAGATATATTTTCACTAGGTAGAGCTCCAGAAGCTCCTCTAACATCTCCAGAGGTAGTAAAATTAGATGATATAGGAAGCGATAAACTTAATGATCCAGTACCATTTGCAACCAATTTACATAGTGCATTCCCAGTAACATGAACAATATTTCCTATTCTTATATAATGAAGATTTGATACCGTAATACTTGGTGCTCCTGTAGCTCCAACTAAATTAGCGGTAGTTTCAATAGGAGCATATGTTCCACTGGTTAAAGTAGATGATGATATACTTATACCTATTGTATTACCAAGTTCAGTGACCGATATTCCAGCACCTCCAGATAGCGTAACATCATTTCCAGATTCAATGTCTATGATAGAGCTATTAGCTCCACCAGCACCTACTGTTAAATTTTGATCATCAGTTCCACCTCCACTAGCCGTAGCCCATGAAACTGTTCCACTACCATCAGTAGTTAATACTTGATTAGCAGTACCATCTACATTTGGTAAGGTATATTCCTCATTAATTTCTAAACTACCATTTTTATATAGTACTAGCCCATTCGAACGAGCAGTATTCGAAGTACCATTACCAACTGTTAAAATTCTATCAGTAGAAATGATATTAGTAGATGATGATGGTGAATATCCTCTTGAATAAACACCTAAAACTGTTTCGTATGCTGAAAATGCCGTGTCTAAATTTCCTCCAATTATATTAGAAGAAAATCCTTCAGCCCTATTAATATACCCTCCTAAAATAGTGGATCTTCCTCCTAAAGCATCACTATTCCTACTGACTATAACCGCAGAACCAGGACCATTAGCTGTATTACTGACACCTCCAAATACTCCACTAAGATTACCTATGGTAGAGTTATTTAATCCACCTGCAATAATTGAATTGGCTGAAGCTGAAGCAACATCATTACTTCTTCCCAAAACCATAGAATTGAACGCTCTTGCATTATTTTGAGTTCCAAATGCAAAAGAACCTATTCCCGAAGCAGTATCTCTATCTCCCATAGCAACCGAGTAATCACCAGAAGAAACAT
The DNA here is from genome assembly GCA_020630395.1 of Flavobacteriales bacterium. Classification (GTDB taxonomy): domain Bacteria; phylum Bacteroidota; class Bacteroidia; order Flavobacteriales_D; family CAJJDF01; genus CATLPG01. The sequence goes on along the minus strand of JAHDBM010000021.1, from coordinate 3,336 downwards.
TGCCATCTCCCGCAGCTAAAGAATTTAACCCACTAGCTACATTTGTTCCTGGATTCCCTTCAAGACCTGTTCCATTTCCGTTAATATCCCAATCGTTATCTGGACTTGATAAGGAAGCTGCTGATGCAAGCTTAACAACACCATTTGCGTCTGTAACTAATACACTATCAGTAGAACCTCCATATTGAAGATTTTCTAATCTTAACGGATCAATAGCACCTCTTACATGTAATTTATTAGTTGGTGAAGTTCCTAGTCCAACTCCTAAATTACCAGGAGCTATCCAAACATCTAAATTGGTATCTATTCTTAATACTTCAGCCTCTAAGTGAAAAGGAGCTGCTGGATTATTTAAAGTGGATGATACCGAAAAACTTAAACCCCCATTATTTTTGTCAGAAGAAATTGTTGAGCTATAACCTGTTTCTAAAATTCTACCTGTTGTACCATTATTGTTAAATGATATATAGGACTGAGATCCAAATCTTTCATTTAAGACTAATCTATCTCCCACTTGAACTAATCCAGTTGGAGAATTATTCCCTATACCTACTTGTCCCATTGTAAAAATAGAATCGTTTATAGAACTAGGAGATGAAGTTGTTCCTACCGTATACCAATCACTATCTGTACCACCTCCAGCTGGAGTTCCCCAAGAAACAGTTCCACTACCATCTGTTTGTAATACTTGATTTGCTGTGCCATCTACATTTGGCAATGTATATGCCTCATTAATTTCTAGACTACCGTTTTTGTACAAGACCAAACCGTTTGATGGTGAAAGGTTAGAAGTACCATTACCAACTACAAATAATCGATCATTAGCATCATAAGCATTGGTGTTATTTGGCACATAAGAAGTAGAGTGTATACCTCCTACCCATTCTCCAAAAGAATAGGCAGTATCATATGTCCCTCCGGATACAACCGAATTAGTACCTAATGCAGCATTATTTGTACCTCCCGCAACTACAGCATATGCACCTGAAGCTTGGTTCAACAAACCTCCGCCAATTACTGAATTATTTCCAGTTACTGTATTTGAGCTACCACCTGTAATCGAACTAGATGGACCACTTACCGTATTACCAACACCTCCAAGAACCATTGCTGAGCTAGCGCTAGCGATATTATTACTACCTCCAGAGATTACTGAATTAATTCCAGATGCAGTATTTCCAGAACCACCTGCTACTACAGAAAAATTATTGGATGATGTATTTCTAGTTCCTCCAGAAACTACTGATCTTACTCCAGAAGCAACATTTTGATCTCCACCAGAAACTACTGAATAAAGTCCAGTGGCAGTATCTCTATATCCAAATGAAACAGAATGTGAACCTGCTGCCACTGATTGGTCTCCTGCAGTAATGGAATTAGATCCAGATGCTACATTTGTTCCAGGATTCCCTTCAAGACCTGTCCCATTTCCGTTTATATCCCAATCGTTATCACTTCCTCCTCCACTAATTGTACCCCAAGAAACAGTTCCACTACCATCTGTTTGTAATACTTGATTAGCTGTTCCATCTACATTAGGTAAGATATAATTACTATTTACGGTTAAAAATCCTGCAGTATCTACTTTAAATTTCTCATTCAGTGCTGCAGAACCAAAACTCACTCTTTTTGTGTAGCTAAGTTGATAATCATTTATTTCTAATTTAGTATAATTGTTATTAATATCGCCAGCTTGAATAGCTACAATTGAGTCCGTCAAATTAAACATCCCTCTTCTATTGATAGTAGGGCCCATATCTTTTATACTTGAAAGTGATATACCACTACCATTAACTCCAGAAGTAGTTAATTGATTTCCATGTGCATTCAAAGCTGTTACCCCCCATCCAGGCTCATTCGAAAAACCATTAAAAATTCCAGCATAGATTTGTGCTGTATCATTCTGAGCTTTTAAGCCTAAAAATCCATTACCATTAATTTGACTTACAGTATTAGTATTTAAAAAGATAAAATTGGGATCATTATAAAATTTAATACTGTCATCTATTAATGTGAGTGTCTCATTACTCATATCAATAGTGGTATTCTCAATTAACACTCCTCCTAATTTTACTGAATCGTTAGTCAAGGTTAATCCATTAACGTAGTCTTTAGTCGATTGATTAATTGCACTATCAATGAGTGGTTGTAAATTAACCTTTGATGAATCTCCATCCTCAATAATAACTAACATAGTATCTTGAAGAATAGCAGTATCAACATCTGTATCTATACTATCCCCTAGTATCGAAATAAGACTATCCATAAAAGACGAGTCCTTTAACAAACTGTCTCTAATTAATGTATAGGATGTATCATTAAAATATATAGTATCATTTCCTAACAAACTATCTAATTGTATGATCCATAAAGAATCTTTCAGTAAAGAATCTGATATGATTGAGTATAAAGTATCAGATCGTGAAACAATCAATGAATCTAACAGGTTAGTATCTATAGAGATCGGCAAGTATGTTTTCAAGATTTGGGTATCCTCATACAAATAAAGTGTATCATTTGCGTAAATCATACTGTCCACATCTGTATCAATACTGTCTCCAATTATTGAAATAAGACTATCAAAAAACAAAGAATCTTTTAATAAACTGTCTCTTATTAGAGTGTAAGATGTATCGTTAAAATATATGGTATCATTTCCCAATAAACTATCCAATTGTATAATCCATAAAGAATCTTTCAATAAAGAATCAGATATAATCGTGTATAAAGTATCAGATCGTGAAACAATTAATGAATCTAACAGGTTAGTATCTATAGAGATCGGCAAGTACGTCTTTAAGATTTGATTATCCTCATACAAATAAAGCGTATCATTTGCATATATCATACTATCCACATCTGTATCAATTGCATTTCCTACAACAGATGCAAGGCTATCATACGGTAAGTATTTAACAACTCCTGTGTTGGTATCTACAACCAAAAAACTATTTTCTGATGAATAGATATTTAAACCTTCTATTCTTATAGGATCCCCTGAAGAAGGAACAATATGTAACGAGTTTGTAGGTGATGTTGTACCAATTCCAACATTTTGAGCGAATAAAGTTAAACCGCAAATCAAAAATGAAAACGATAGTATTAATTTTTTCATACAAATATTAATTTTTAAATATTAATTTTTAAATATTAATTTTTGTTAAAAATAGTGATTTGTACAATGATTCAAATTCAAAATGGATGAAATTATTAAGAATTAATATACTAATCTCTATCTCAGTAGATTAACATGACCTATTACTTCTGTTGGACTGGAATTACCAATATGTGTATACTTTGCTCTCCAAACATAAGTGTCTGTTTTAGCAATTTTAC
>JAHDBM010000092.1:6395-9230 GCA_020630395.1 Flavobacteriales bacterium | reverse complement strand
CTCCAAAGGAACACGAGTTTGAGTCGTGCGCGTCTACCAATTCCGCCACTCAGGCTTGTAGTGTTTACGAAAGTAAGCATTCCATAAAAAATCGCAAATATTCTTTCACTAAAAGTAGCTTAGAAAACATATAAAATCCCTAATTTTGTATTCCTCAATCTAACAAAAAATGGCAGAAACAATTTTATTTTCAGGCACAGCTACCAAAGGCTTAGCTGAAAAAGTAGCACAAGCTTATGGACAAGCACTTGGAATAGTTGACATTCAAAAATTTAGTGATGGTGAAATTCAAGCTTCTTATGAAGAAACAGTAAGAGGAAAAGATGTCTTTATTATTCAATCTACTGTACCTCCAGCCGATAACTTAATGGAGCTACTTATTATGATTGATGCTGCCAAAAGAGCTTCAGCTAGAAAAATAATTGCTGTAATGCCTTATTACGGCTATGCTAGACAAGATAGAAAAGATAGACCCAGAGTTGCTATTGGAGCAAAATTAATTGCTAATATGTTAGCTGCAGCTGGTGTAGATCGAGTAATGACTATGGATTTACATGCCGATCAAATTCAAGGATTCTTTTCTATGCCAATAGATCACCTATTTGCCTCTACCGTATTTTTACCATACTTAAGAGATCTAAACACCCCAAACTTAACAATAGTTGCTCCTGATACAGGAGGTACCAAGAGAGCTAATAGCTATGCGAAGTTTTTAAATGCTGAATTAGCTATCTGTTACAAGCAAAGAGTTAAAGCAAATGAAGTAGCTAACATGACCGTAATTGGAGAGGTTAAAGATAGGAATGTTTTTATTATAGATGATATTATTGATACAGCAGGGACTTTATGTAAAGCTGCTGATATGATTTTAGAAAGAGGAGCAAAATCTGTTAGTGCCATTATTACTCACCCATTATTATCTGGCCCAGCTTATGACAGAATTAATAATTCGGGTTTAAAGCAATTAATTACAACAGATTCATTACCTTTGCATGCTGAATCTGATAAAATTAACGTTTTATCAGTAGCTAATTTATTTGCTGATGTAATCCATAGGGTTCAAAATCACGAGTCAATTAGTTCACATTTTGTATAATTAAATAAAAAACATAAATAATGAAAACAGTCTCATTGAGCGGTTCTTTAAGAGAGAACGTAGGGAAAAAAGATGCCAAAGTCCTTAGAAAAGAAGGAAGAGTGCCAGGTATCATATATGGAACAGGCGAAAACATTAGCTTCCATGTAAAAGAAACTGAATTAAACAAATTAGTTTGGACTCCACATGTAAATTTCGTAGAAATTGAAATTGATGGAAAAAAGTACAAAACTATTTTTCAAGAAATGCAATTCCATCCTGTTACCGATAGAGTTGTTCACTTTGATCTTTTACAAGTTGTAGAAGGAAAACCGTTAACTATCGCTCTACCAGTTGAATTACACGGAGTATCTCCAGGTGTTCAACAAGGTGGTAAATTAAAGCAAAGTAAACGAAAAATTAAAGTTAATGCATTAGCTGACAACCTTCCAGAAACTATCAAAATCGATATTAACGAATTAAAAATTGGAAGTTCTGTTCGTAATGGCGAAATTGACATTGATGGGTTAACAGTTATTGGAGACCCAAGAGACGTTATAGTTGCTGTTAAAATGGCTAGGGGTGTTGTTGAAGAAGAAGAGGAAGAAGCAACTGAAGAAGCTGCTGTTGAAGCTGAAGCATAAATAATATAAACTCATGAAATACCTAATAGTTGGTTTAGGTAACATAGGTGATGAGTATAAAAATACACGTCACAACATAGGTTTTAAAGTACTGGACTCTCTTATTGATGAGTCCAGTTCTTGTTTTGAAACAATGCGTTATGGTGATCTTGCTAAAATAAAGCATAAAGGAAGAACACTTATCCTACTTAAGCCTTCGACATATATGAACCTTAGCGGTAACGCTATAGCTTATTGGATGCAAAAAGAAAAAATTGGGAAAGAAAACCTTTTTGTAATCACAGATGATCTTGCATTACCTTTTGGTAAACTTAGACTTAAAGGGAAAGGTAGTGATGGCGGTCACAATGGCTTAAAACACATTAACCAAACGTTTAATTCTCAAGAATATGCTCGATTAAGATTTGGCATTAGCAATAACTTTAGTAAAGGAAGACAAGTAGATTATGTATTGGGGAAATGGAATCAAGAAGAAAATGAAACACTCCAAGACCACATTAATTTAGCTATAAAATATATTTTCGGGTTCTGCACTATGGGCTTATCACGAACAATGAACACTTACAATAAAAAATAATTTTATGGCTATAAAAGTGCTCCAACTTTGCCATAAGCCACCATTCCCTAAAATAGATGGAGGTTGTATTGAAATGGCTAAAAACAGCCTGCTGTTCGATCAATCCAACTCGTATAATCTTGATATATTAACCATATCTACAAATAAACACCCTTTTAAACATTCAAGTTTTAAAGAGAATTTAGTCAATAGTAGTATTAGCAATGTTTATTTAGATACAAGTATTAACATAACAGGAGCTATAAAGGGTCTTTTATCAAATACCTCTTATCATTTATCACGTTTTAGATCTGTACAGTATGAAAATGAGCTATTAAAACTATTCAAGAAGAACACTTATGATGTTGTTTGGATTGAAAGTATTTTTGTTGGGCAATACATTGACATAATTAAAGAGCATAGTAAAGCGAAGATTATTCTAAATGCACCTAATATAGAATATGAAATATGGGACAGACTTGCAATGGAAACAACAAATCCATTAAAAAAACTGTATCTAAAAAAATTAGCCAAACAATTAAAGAAAGCTGAATTAATTC
>JAHDBM010000092.1:0-6295 GCA_020630395.1 Flavobacteriales bacterium | reverse complement strand
TAGCAGGCAAAGATATGCCTGATGATTTACTAAACCTTAATGGCACTAATAATATATCAACATGTGGTTTTGTTGATGATGCTACAGAATTTATATCCTCTCATCATGTTATGATTGCTCCTTTATTTGCTGGTGGTGGTATGAGAATTAAAATCATTGAAGCCATGGCGTTAGGAAAATGTGTTATATCCACCAGTATTGGAGCTGAAGGGATACATACAAAAAACAAAAAAGAAATTATTATTGCTAATTCTAGTGAAGAATTTATATCTGCTATACATAATATTAAAAACAACCCTGCTTTAGTCGAAGAAATAGGGAGAAATGCAAGAAAATTTGTTGAGGAAAATTTCAATAGTGTACATTTGGAATCTAAAGTAACCAAATTGTTAAACTCAATTGATGAATAAATTAGCTGTTATAACGTCTCGTTTTCCTTATCCCTTAGATAAAGGTGATAAACTTAGAGCTTATCATCAGATAAAAGAATTATCTAATCACCAAGAGATTACACTTTTTTGCTTAACAGACGAAAGAGTTACTCAAAACCAGCTAACTGAATTAGAAAAATTTTGTAAAACCATACACGTATATCGTTTAACTAGACTTCAAATTATATTAAATCTCATTAAAACAATTTTTTCTAGAAAGCCTCTTCAAGTAGGTTATTTTTTTAGTAAAAAATACCATAAAAGCATACATGATAAAATTCGCGACCTTAAACCAGATCATATATACTGTCAATTAGTTAGATGTGCTGAATATGTAAAAAACGAATTCGACATTCCTAAAACAATAGATTATATGGATACCTTATCTAAGGGTATGGAAAGACGAATACCCTCTTCTCCATTTTACATAAGACCTTTATTGAAAATGGAGGCAAATAGATTGAAGAATTACGAAAGTATCATGTTCGATTATTTTGATAAACATACCATTATCTCTCACCAGGATCAAGAATTAATTTTTTTAGAACCAAGTGAAAAAATTGTGGTAATTCCCAATGGGATTGATATTAACTACTTTAAATCAAAGAAAAAAGAAAAAACATATAATCTTTTATTTAATGGCAACATGCAATACGAACCCAATGTTGTCAGTGCTATATATATAGCAAAAAAAATTCTACCTATTATTCATAAAACACATCCTCATGTAACACTATTGATATCTGGTACTAGTCCAACCAAAGAAGTTTTATCCTTACAAAATGATCATGTGACTGTATCTGGCTGGTTAGAAGATATAAGAGATGCCTATAATTCTGCTGAACTTTTTATTGCTCCAATGCAAATAGGTACAGGGCTACAAAACAAGCTATTAGAAGCCATGGCTATGGAATTACCATGTATAACATCAAAACTTGCTAATAATGCTCTAAGTGCTAAACCTGGTAAAGAAATTCTTATTGGAGCTAATGAAGAAGAATATGCATCACTCGTCATTGAATTATTGGAAAATGAAGAAAAGAGCAATGAAATTGCGCATAATGGATTTAAATATGTAACCCATACGTTTAATTGGACAACCTCTACAAAAAAACTTAATTCATTAATGCATAGCACCCTTATTCAACAATAAAAGGTACTATCTCATAAAAAACATGTATAGATTGAGTCAATTTATCTCTTAATTCAATAAGATATTTAGTAATTTAAATTCAATGAGTTATTTAAAACTATATTTTATTCTTTGCTTAGTCTTATTCTCTTTTAATATAAAGGGACAAGAGGATATTTCTTCTAAACAACAAATTGTAAACAAAATAATTGAATTTCAACAAAACCGCTTTACCAAACCATCACAAGCTAAAAAAAGCATAAAAGAAGCGATAACAATTGCTCAAAATATTGATAGCAAACCAGATCTACTTACCTGCAAAATATTACTTGGAGAATTCTATGATGATAATAACAATTTTAATGCTTCTTATACCCAATACAATGAAGCTATTAATATTGCGAACAACATAAATGATGATGCTGGGTTAGCTTTAGCCAAGTACGATTTAGGTATACTATTTTATAAACAAAACTCTACCGAAAAAAGAAAAAAAGCGCTACAATATTTAAATGAATCTATTGCAACCTCTGAAAAAACTGGAGATGACTTTTTAAGAGCTAAATGCTATAATTTTAAATCATTTATTCATTATGATTTTGATAATTTAACAAAAGCCGAAGCTTCTTCAATTACTGCTTTAACATTGTTTAAGAAAACTAAAAAGAAAAATCGTGTTCCTCAATGTTATATAACATTAGCTCGAGTATATAATAAAAAAGATCTTCATGCCAAGGCATTAATTTATCTTGATAGCGCTATTAACATATACGCTAAGAGTAATAATCTTATGGAATTTAACAATGCTCTTCTAGTTAAATCCGAGATATTTTTAAGAAAAGGAAATTATAAAAAGGCTCTTGAAATAGCTCAACAAGTTAATGATGATCCTAATGTTATGACCGAGCAAAAAATTTATGCTCTTCAATTACTTTATGAAACAAATAAAGTGATGAACAATCATAAAAAATCCTTAGATTATTTAGAAGAAAATAAAATCATTTCGGATAGTCTATACAGAATTGACCGAGATAAAATGATGGAGAGTGTTCGATCAGAAATTGAAGCTAAAAATCAACTTCAAACGCTTGAAAAAGAAAATGAAATAAATGAACTAAATATTAAACAGAATAGGTATTGGATTATTATTTTAATCACTATTTCTGTTCTTTTATTGCTACTCGCAGCTATTTCTTTCTTAGTATATCGTCAAAACAAGATGAAAGCCGAAAAAGAGAAAATTAAAATGGAACAAGCCAGTATTCAACTGGAACAAAAGCTATTACGAACACAAATGAATCCTCACTTTATAGCAAATGCTCTTGCCGCAATACAAGGAAATATATACAAACAAGACAAAGAAAAATCAGTCACTTATTTATCTAAGTTTGCTAAACTAATGCGCTTTATTTTAGAAAGTTCAAGAAAAAAACACATTACCCTTAATAAAGAAATTGCCAGCTTAGTTAATTATCTCGATTTACAAAAACTACTATTAGAAGAAAAACTAACCTATATAGTTGATCTTGACCCCCAACTAAATAAAGATGAAATATTACTTCCTCCAATGCTTATTCAACCTTTTGTTGAAAATGCTATAAAGCATGGAGTAGAATTAAAAAAAGATAATGGAAACATTCTTCTTAGCTTTAAACAATCCTCAAATAATATATTAGAAGTATGTATTCAAGATGATGGTTTAGGTAGAGAAGCTGTTGCTAAAATATATGAAAATAGGAAAAGAAATCATTTATCGTTCAGCACCAATATTACAAACGAAAGAATTGACATTATAAATACTGAAAATGGATTATCCATTTCTCAAAAAATAGAAGATGTTGTTATAAATAATGAAATAAAAGGAACAAAAGTCACGCTTCTAGTTCCCATAAAAACATTATTTGATTAACCATACAAACCCATTATATTATGAAGACAATAGTTGTTGATGACCGAAATAGCATACGAGAGTTTATTAAGGAATTACTTAAAAAAGAAACAGATATCAATATTATTGATGAGGCAGCCAATGTTTCGGAAGCTTTAGCTAAAATAAACGCCCAAAAACCAGAATTAATATTATTAGACATACAAATGCCTGATGGAACTGGATTTGATGTTTTAGAAGGAATAAACTATGATAATTATCGTGTTATTTTCATTACATCTTATGAAGAGTTTGCTATAAAAGCCTTTAAATATAGTGCATTAGACTATGTTGTTAAACCTATTGAACCTGATGCATTTTATGATGCAATTGATAAAGCAAGAAAGTTTTATTCAGCTAGCGACCAACAAGTAAAAATTAAAAACCTAATCCAAAACTTAACAGGTGATAAAAAATCTAAAAAACTAGTACTAAACACACAAGAAACAGTACATATCGTAGATAGTAATGATATTATTAGATGCGAATCGGATGGAAGCTATACTATGGTTTACGTAGAAGGGAAAAAGAAAATTTTACTTTCAAAAAAAATCAAAGATTTAGAAGATTTATTAAGTGATTTATCATTCTTTAGGGTGCATAGGTCTCATTTAATTAATCTACACCATGTAGATCGTTTTGAGAAAAAAGACGGAGGTTATATTGTGATGAAAGATCAAGCTATGGTTTCCTTATCACAAAGTAAAAAAGATGAGTTTTTTCAATTATTACAGGAATTGGGTAATAGTTAACTTATTTAATCAAGTTATACTTTTGCTTAGCTATTATTCTAGAGCAACTGTTAAAATGCCACCACTCGGTTGGTAAATATCGAAATCCAGCCTTTTTCATTACATCTCTTAATAATTGTCTATTATTAATATGCTGCTGAGTTAGTTCTCCTGATGCCAAAAACTGTTGTTCTAACCTTGGATAACATAATTTACCTATATGATCATACTCAGTTCCCATATCTAATTCTTTTCTTTTATCATCTATAATGGTTAAATCAACAGCTGCTCCATAGTTATGAATAGAGTGATTTTTTGGATTCGATAAAAATTTTGTTTTTTCATGAAAAGGCATCACTAAACTATCCCACATTAATTGTTGAACAAAATGTGGTCTAACTCCGTCAAAAATCTTTAAACTAAGACTAGAATCTCTTTGTTTAAGTATTGATTGGGCATGTTTTAATTTATCAGCTACATCTGGCTGAATATATACTCGTTCTAAATCTCCATATAAATCTATGCCAACAAAATTATCAGTAGTGGTATATTTCATATCAATGCTAATAGAGGAGTCTATTTCCTGAACATCAACCAATCCTTCTTTTATGAGTCTTAATTCTATATCTGGCTTACCTCTCTTTACCGATTGAATGATGTCAACTGAAAGCTTACTGGGTTTGTCTCCTTCTAATTTGTAGTTGTTTTCATCACTACATTTGCTAAATATTTGAATAGTTAATAAACATAAAAAAAGAGCCTTTGTTACGTATTTATATTTGGTAAACCTATTCAATTGCATTTTCTTTGTGAAACTTTAAAACTAAAGTAATAAAATCATGGAGGATAATCATTTTTTAGATTCGAATCAATTAAAAGTAGAAAAGGAAAGACCTACTTTTTTAACTGTTTTATGTATTATAACATTTATAGTAAGTGGAATATTACTCTTTATCCATGTATTTGATGTCATTTCTTTTGATCGATTAGAACAAGAAGAAATGATTGAAGAGCAACTCATCATGTTATCTGATATGTTTAACATTGAAGGCGCAATTTTAGAAACAACTAAACTTCAATTAGACGAAAGATTGATTCACCATACGCCAATTTCTTGGATGAGTATTATAAGCTTAATATTAAGTTTATATGGTGCTTTTATGATGTTTAAAATGAATAAAATTGGTTTTCATCTTTATACAGTAGCAAAGATAATAGGCCTATCAACTATTTTATTTTTCACTATAAATTCAACTGTGATAATGGATTATACAATAACAGCAATTTACAGCATTGCTTTTGTTATTATGTATGCTGTTAATCTTAAACACATGAAAACGAAATAAATTATTCGATTTCTCCTAGTTTATTTATAGCATCTACTTTATTATTTACTTGTAGTTTTCTGTAAAGATTTTCGATATGTTTTCTAACCGTTCCTTTACTAACAAATAGGTTAATGGCAATTTGCTCATAACTTAACCCTGTGGATAAAAGTTCTAGTATTTCTCGCTCTCTTTTGGTTAATCCATAATCTATTTTCTTCTTAACATTAGATTCTCCTTTAGCAATAAGCTTTAATGTTTTTCTAGCAATTGACGGATTTAAAGGCGAGCCTCCTTCAAAGGCTTGGTATATGGCTTTATGAATAATTTCAGGCTTTTCCTCTTTTAACAAATAACCAGTTGCTCCAGCTATAATAGAGTCTAAAATAGAATCTTCATCATCATATACCGAACACATGATAATGTTAATAGATGGAAATAATTTAGTTATTTTTTTACTTGCTTCTATACCATTCATTACTGGCATATCAATATCCATTAAAATAACATCTATAGCATTATTTTTGGTAATCTCTTGAACTAATTCTTTCCCATTTTGAGCAATAAATTTTACCTCAAAGTCTGGTGACAACTCAATTTTCTCTTTAAGTGTTTCTGCTATTCTATTTATATCATCAGCTATTGCTACACGTATCATAAAGTAATTTCTTTTAACCATTAAAACTAGTCTATAAAAAGCTAAAAGACTATACGATATAATACGTATTAATGGATTTAATAAAAATATA
>JAHDBM010000001.1:147020-175268 GCA_020630395.1 Flavobacteriales bacterium | reverse complement strand
TTTTCTTAAAAGAAACCGACAGAAAAAGAAATAAAAACAATGCTGCAATGGCATAATATTTTGTTCAAATAGTAAAAAGCCCTTAACTTGTTAAGGGCTTTTCTTTTACGTAAAGCATTTATTCACCCAATTCTTTTAGTATTGCTTCAGAAACTTTTTGTTGATTGTAAACCCTAATAGGACCTAAAATAAAGAATGTCAATAATCCTAAATAGGGAATTATTCTACATATAACAGCAGCAAGTGCTAAGCCAGGATTAGGTTTTGTTGTTACATTAATACCATGTTCTGTGATAAACCTTTCTTGATCTACTGATAGTTTGTAAAAAGCGATAAAAATCCAATAAATATTAAAAAAAGGAACAAATAGAAATCCAACTGATCTAGCTGGTGTTGCTGATGGATTATTAACTTGTTGAATTATGTTCCAATGACGATATAAGACAATTAAATGAAAGATGAAATTAATAATCATGACTAAACCTGCCATTACATAAAGTAATGTGCCAATAAGTTGTAATGTTTCATAAGTAGATTCAAAACTCCTATACTCAGGTGTATTAGTTTGCTCAAAGTAATCAAGGTTCCAGTCTATATCTGGAGAAGAATTAGGGTAATAGATAAACTCCATATACAGTAAAACTAAGCTTGCTAAAACGGCTAAAGCTAATGAAAGGAAAAAAGTGACCTTCCATGTTTTAAATGCACTTTGCACATAGTTTAAACTGAATGGAACTCTTATACTTTCACTATTTCTAACGTTAACATCTATAACCTCATTATCCATAATATATTTTTAGTTTAAATGTATTAGAAAAACAAGTATAAAAAAAATAGATATCACTTGTAGATTTTCCTTACTAGTTATTATTTTTTACTTTTAATATGATATGAGTAAGTATTTGCTAGAAGATGATTTTGATTTTGACTTCCATTTAATAGGAATTAGCACTCATGCGCATGATTATCGTATTTCATGGGCTATAAATCAATTATTAGACATTAATCTTGAACGACAAGAAGAAGTTGAATTAACTGGAAAAAAGGGCATGCAAAGTAAGTTTTCATGTTTTCATTATTGCAGTGATGATGAAGAAACTGAAATAAGATTATTAGCGAATAAGGATAAAAAAGTAAATTTATTGGGGGATCAAAAACAAGCAGATTTTCTGTTGCAAATTTATGATAGTTCTTTTGAGGAGGTGAAAGAAATAATGTTAAAATTAAGAACCATTAATGTTATTTTAATGTGTTTTGAAATAAATGTTTCTACCTTGAAGTCGAAAACAAACTTGGTTTTTTAATTCCTGAGGAATATCTTAATACTTTAAAGTTAAATAGGATATTAAATATCACTTCTCAATCATTAAAAACAAGTGGTTAACAAAATCAAACAATGAGAAAAACGAAAATAATAGCAACATTAGGACCAGCAACTTCTAGCAAAGAAGTGTTATTGGAAATAGTGAAAAATGGAGTAGATGTGTGTAGATTAAATTTTTCTCATGGATCTCATGATGATCATTTAGCCGTTATTAAAACGATTCGAGAAATAAATGAAGAAAATGATTTTCATATTTCTATTCTAGCTGATTTACAAGGACCAAAACTTAGAGTTGGTAAAATGAAAGAAGGTTCTATTTTAGGAGAAGGAGCTGAAATCGTATTTACCAATACCGAATGTGAAGGAACTGCGCAAAAAGCTTTTATGACGTACGATAAATTTGCAGAGGATGTATCGGAGGGAGAGTTTATTTTATTAGATGATGGTAAATTAAAACTTCAAGTGGTTCATACAAATGGTAAAGATGAAGTAAAAGCAAAAGTAATTTACGGAGGAGAGCTTAAGTCTAATAAAGGAGTAAACCTTCCTAACACTCAAATTTCGTTACCTTGTTTAACAGAAAAAGATTTAATTGATTTAGATTTTGCTTTAGAACAAGGAGTGGATTGGGTTGGTTTATCATTTGTTCGTTCTGCAAGAGATATTATTGAGTTACGCCATATTATTTCAAGTAAAAATAAAAAGGCCAGAATAATAGCTAAAATTGAAAAACCAGAAGCAATTGATGATATAAATGATATTATTAATGAAACAGATGCAATAATGGTCGCTAGAGGAGATTTAGGAGTAGAAATTCCTATGGAACAAGTACCGTTAATGCAAAAAATGATAGTAGAAAAGTGTTTAGAATATTCTAAACCTGTTGTTATTGCTACTCAAATGATGGAAAGTATGATTGAGTCTTCAACTCCTACTAGAGCTGAGGTTAATGATGTCGCAAATGCTGTATTAGATGGAGCAGATGCTGTTATGTTGAGTGGAGAAACATCTGTAGGGAAATACCCTGTGCAGGTTATTCAGGCTATGGCTAGAATAATTGAGGAGACTGGAGGTTATGTAGCTGACCATATTTTTATTGAAGATAATCCACAAAAAAATCAAGAGCGATTTATTACAGATTCTATTTGTTTTAATGCGAGTAATTTAGCTGATAAAACAGATGCAAAAGCGATTATTACCATGACCCATTCTGGATATACAGCTTTTAAGATATCAAGTAAAAGACCAAAGGCTAATATTTTTGTGTTCTCTGGAAATAAAGAGTTACTTACTAAATTAAACTTAGTATGGGGGGTTAAAACATTTTATTATGATAAAATGGTGAGTACCGATCATACAATTGCAGATATAAAATATATTCTCAAGAAAAATGGATATGTAGAAGAAGGAGATTTAATTATTAACACAGCAAGTATTCCGATCGAAGAAAGCGGTAAAACGAATATGTTAAAGCTTAGTTATATAGAATAAAATGGGAAAAATTAAGACAAAACAAAAAATCTTAGACAAGGCTCTTGAGTTATTTAATAGTAACGGAGTAATGAATGTTTCTCAAAGAGATATTGCAAATGATTTAGGGATAAGTCAAGGAAACCTTACTTATCATTTCGAGAAAAGAGAAGACATTATTTTAGCGCTTTACAATCAGATGGTAAAGCAAAATGAAATGGATTTAGTTACCGAACCTTCTGCAACTAAAAAAGATTTACTTAACTACTCTAAAAGGTTAATGACTAACTACTATCAATATAGGTTTATCTTTATCAATTTAGTCGATATATTTTCACATTATCCGGCTATAAAAAAACATTTTTTAGACATTTCAGTTGTTAGGGAACAAGAGTTTTTAAATTGGATTCAGTTATTAGTTAAAAACAATGTATTAGATGGAGCGAAATTAGCTCAGAAAGAAGGGTTTTTTATAGATCTTCAAGTCTTTATAGTTGGCTGGTTGGGTCATATGGTATGTTTTGAAAAAAAGATCAATGATAATATGATCAATAAATATTATAACATTCTTATTGAGAATAAAATCAGCCCATATTTAGTCGAAGAAAAATAATAAATAAAAAAACCAGCTATATTATAGCTGGTTTTTAAGTTAAGTATTATAACTTATTTTTTAGCTTTTGTATTCACTAATACTTCATCTATCATACCGTATTCTTTTGCTTCAGTAGATGTCATCCAGTAATCACGATCACTATCTTTCCAAACTTTATCGTAATCTTGCTTAGAATGATCAGCAATAATGGTATACAATTCTTTCTTAAGTTTCATGATCTCTTTTAAGGTAATTTCCATGTCACTAGCTTGTCCTTGGGCTCCACCTAATGGCTGGTGAATCATTACCCTAGAGTGTTTTAAAGCTGTTCGCTTACCATCTGCTCCTGCGCATAATAATACAGCACCCATAGAAGCTGCCATACCTGTACAAATAGTCGCTACATCTGGCTCAATATACTGCATGGTATCATAAATACCAAGACCAGCATAAACGGACCCTCCTGGAGAGTTTACATAAATTTGTATATCCTTTTTAGGATCTACAGATGCTAAGAATAATAATTGTGCTTGAATAATATTCGCTACTTGATCGTTAATACCCGTACCTAAAAAGATAATACGGTCCATCATTAATCGAGAGAACACATCCATTTGTGCTACATTTAATTGCCTTTCTTCAATAATGTATGGAGTAACTGAAGATTCTACATAGCTACTTAATACATTGCTATTAATGCCTTTGTGTTTAGTGGCATATTTTTGAAATTCGTCTTTTGGAAACATATAGTTAAAAGTTGATTTGTTTTATTATTTACTTATCTAATTTAGGTAAAATATTTTAGAGATTAACTAACCCCATTCCCTGCTTCAATTTTATCATCAGTTGGAGAAATAAAGCCAAGTTCCTCTTTTTGGTTTTCTGCCATTAAAATCATTCCTTGAGATTCAACCCCTCTAATTTTTCTTGGAGCAAGGTTAAGCAATACCGTTACTTTTTTACCAATAACATCTTCTGGTTTAAAGTGCTCCGCTATTCCAGAAACGATTGTTCTGGTCTCAAACCCAACATCTACGGTTAATTCCATTAGTTTTTTAGCCTTTTTAACTTTTTCGGCAGTTAAAATTTTACCCACACGAATATCCAGCTTAGTAAAATCTTCAAACGATATTTCTTCCTTTACTGGTTCGTAAACAGGTTCGGAGTGTTTACTACTAGTTAGTTTTTCAACTTGTTCGGTAACTAAACCATCTTCTATTTTAGTGAATAATAATTCTGCTTTACCAATACGTTCTATTTCTTGCAATACGGTAAAACTTCCCATATCGTGCCAATCTAAATCTCTATCTAGGTTAAGCATTTGTTTAAGTTTTGTAGCTTTCTCTGGCATAAAAGGATAAAAAGCAACTGCAAGATTAACCGTAATTTGCAAAGCCATTTTCATAATGGTTTGCACGCGTTCTTCATCTGTTTTAACGAGTTTCCAAGGCTCATTATCGGCTAGGTATTTATTACCGGCTCGTGCAATGCTCATGGCATCATTTAAGGCTTCTCTAAATTTAAAGGCTTCTATGTTTTTACCTATGCTTTCGCCTAATGACTTGACTTCTTTTATTAATGCTTTATCTTCCTCTTTTAGGTTAGTTGCCACAGGAACAAAACCATTGTAGTATTTGTTTGTTAATACTAAAACACGGTTAACAAAGTTACCAAATACGGCAACTAGTTCATTGTTAATTCGATCCTGATAATCTTTCCAAGTAAACTCAGCATCTTTACTTTCGGGGAAAGTAGAAGCTAACACAAATCGAAGTTCATCTTTTTTGTCTGGTAGGTCATTCATGTACTCATGTAACCAAACTGCCCAGTTTCTTGAGGTAGAAAATTTATCTCCTTCTAAGTTTAAAAACTCATTTGCAGGAACATTATTTGGTAAGATATAATTTCCATGCTCTTTTAATAGAATTGGGAAAATAATACTGTGAAATACAATGTTATCTTTTCCTATAAAATGCACGAGTTTAGTATCTTCTTTTTTCCAGTAATCTTCCCAATTTTTACCATTATCTTCTGCCCATTTTTTAGTTGCAGAAATATAACCAATAGGTGCATCTAGCCACACATACAATACTTTTCCATCACCACCATCAACAGGTACTTTTACCCCCCATTCTAAATCACGTGTCATAGCTCTTGGTCTTAAACCGGCATTTATCCAGCTCATGCACTGACCTATTACCTGGTTTCTCCATTCCTTAGGGTTATGAAGGTCTTTTCCTTCATAAGATCCTTGTTCAATCCATTCGGTAAGCCATTTTTCGTGTCTTTCCATGGGTAAAAACCAGTGAGAAGTTTCTTTTAAAACAGGTGAGTTACCACTTATGGTCGATTTAGGGTTAATTAATTCAGTAGGACTTAAGGTAGAGCCACACTTTTCGCATTGATCGCCATATGCATTTGGGTTTTGACACTTTGGACATTCTCCGCTAATGTATCTGTCGGCTAAAAACTGATTGTTTTCTTCATCATAAAACTGCTCAGTGGTTTGCTTTGTAAACGCATCTTTCGAATTAAGGGTTTTAAAGAATTCTTGTGCCATTTCATGATGATCGGGAGAGGAAGTTCTATGATAAATAGAAAAATCAATCCCTAAGTCTTTAAACGCTTGCTTATTTAACGCATGATATTTGTCGACAATAGCCTGTGGGGTAGTATTGTCTTTTTTTGCACGTAACGTAATAGCTGCTCCATGCTCATCAGACCCAGAAATAAACGCTACATCTTTACCTTGTAATTTAAGGTAACGCGTGTAAATATCTGCTGGTAAATATGCACCTGCTATATGTCCTAAGTGTAATGGACCATTAGCATAAGGTAAAGCGGCTGTTACTAAATATCGTTTTGGATCTTTCAATGGAGTATATTTTAACTAAAGGTAATATTATGTAAAGATTGTCGAAAGGATAAGTATTGGGAACAAAAATGTTATTTATAATACCTTTATTTCTCTAAGCTTTGAAATGAATTTATCCATTTCTTTTTTATCCATAGTGAATGCCCCTTGAGAAAAAGAGGTGAAGTAATGCTTTACTCCATCTTTTTCTATTTCAATCCATTTCATTTTCCTTTTTTCTGGTGCAAGAGAAACATTACAATTAGCTAAATTAAACTCGAGTGTTTCTTTATTGAGTTTATTCGTATAGTGAATAGTATTGTTATTAATAAAAAGAGGGCCATTACTATCAAAAAACTTAATTCCTTTTCTGTTTTGAGTAGTTTCGGTAGCATAATGAAAAAATGCTGCATATTCGGGAGTGTCAACTAAATCATTGTCTAATAAGTTTTTCATTGCTTTTTTTTCATTGCTTTTTTTAATTGTTATCACAATTATTGCAACAATTACACCTATTAATGCTCCTAGTAACATAATTTCTAATAATTTTGAATTTGCACTAAATTAAAACCTTTTTTTATGAGCACCAACAGAACAGAGATAAATCAGTTAGGAGAATTTGGATTAATCAATAGAATAAGAGAACAGGTTACGCTAACCTCTGAAAATATTATTAAAGGCATAGGAGATGATGCTGCTGTTTTTACCCCTACAACAGGTAAAAAAATGGTAATGAGCACAGATACCTTAACCGAAGGTGTTCATTTTGATTTAACCTATACACCTTTAAAGCATTTAGGGTATAAAGCCGTTATGGTGAATTTATCTGATATATACGCAATGAATGCTGAAGCAAGGTACATTACTGCATCTATTAGCTTTTCTAATCGTTTTCCTGTAGAAGCAATTGATGAACTTTATGAGGGTATATTGTTAGCATGTAAGATGTATAAGGTAGATTTAGTAGGTGGTGACACAACTTCTAGTTTATCTGGATTAACAATTGGCATAACTGCTGTAGGAGAAGTAGATGAAAATAAAGTTACCTATAGAAACGGAGCAAAAGAAGGAGATTTATTGGTTGTTTCGGGAGATGTGGGAAGTGCATATATTGGTCTTCAATTATTAGAGCGAGAAAAATCAGTTTTTAAAGCGAACGATAAAATACAACCCGATTTAGAGGGGTTTGATTATGTATTGGAGAGAATACTTAAACCAGAGGCAAGAAAAGATATTGTAAAACTACTTGCAGATATGGAAGTCACTCCTACAAGTATGATTGACGTATCGGATGGTTTAGCCAGTGAAGCGATACATATTTGCCAAGAATCTAAGTTAGGGGTAGATATATATGAAGATAAATTACCAATTGACCCTAAAACGGTTTTAACAGCTCAAGATTTTAATTTACCTGCTACTACAATTGCTTTAAGTGGAGGTGAAGACTATGAATTACTATTTACTGTTAAGCAAAGTGATTATGAAAAAGTAAAGGGGAATCCACATTTAACGGTTATCGGACACATGAAAGATAAAGGAGCTGGAATGAATTTAGTAACCAGAGATGGTAAATCAACACCATTAACAGCACAAGGTTGGGATGCTTTTTTGAATAAGGAAGATTAATTGGAGTATAAAAAAAGCTCGTAAAAAACGAGCTTTAAAATAATGTTTAATGTTTTTATTTAAACTTCTTTACAATTAAAGTAGCATTATGACCACCAAAACCAAATGTGTTACTTAGCGCCACATTAACCGTTTTTTCTTCAGCTTTATTAAACGTAAAATTTAAACGCTTATCAAAAGCAGGGTCATCTTCAAAATGATTAATAGTTGGAGGAATTACATCATCATAAACTGCCATTACACTAGCAAAAGCCTCAACAGCCCCAGCACCACCAAGTAAATGGCCAGTCATAGATTTAGTTGAGCTAATGTTTAATTTATAAGCATGATCTCCAAACAAGGTTTCAATGGCATTTACTTCTGCTATATCTCCTAATGGAGTAGATGTTCCATGTACATTAATATAATCAATGTCTTCTGGTTTAAGATTAGCATCTTTTAATGCATAAGTCATAGCATCAATTGCACCTTCTCCATTAGGGTGTGGTGCAGTCATGTGATGTGCATCTGCAGAAAGTCCAGAGCCGGCAACTTCTGCATATATTTTTGCTCCTCTTGCTACAGCATGTTCATACTCCTCAAGAATTAAGCATGCACCACCTTCACCAAGAACAAAACCTGTTCGGTTTTTATCAAATGGTCTAGAGGCTGTTTCTGGGTTTTCATTATCGGTAGACATTGCATGCAATGCATTAAAACCACCAACCCCAGCAACTGTTACAGCTGCTTCAGAACCACCTGTAACCATAACATCTGCTTTACCTAATTGAATTAAGTTGTAGGCGTCAATTATTGCGTTTGTTGAGGAAGCACATGCAGAAACTGCTGCATAGTTAGGTCCTCTAAATCCGTATTTAATAGAAATATGCCCTGGAGCAATATCTAAAATCATTTTTGGAATAAAGAAAGGGTTGAATCTTGGAGTTCCATTTCCTTGAGAAAATCCAGTTACTTCGTCTTCAAACGTCTTAATACCGCCTATACCAGCTCCCCAAACAACCCCAGCTCTTTTGAGGTTTATTTTTTCGAGATCAAGTTTAGAATCTAGTATAGCTTCATCAGCAGTTACCAATGCAAATTGTGCAAATCGGTCTAGCTTACGAGCTTCTTTACGATCAAAATGATTTAATGGATCAAACCCTTTTACTTCACAAGCAAATTGGGTTTTAAATAAAGAGGCATCAAAATTTGTAATGGGAGCAGCTCCCGAAACCCCTTTTTTTAGAGAATTCCAGTACTCAGAAGCATTATTGCCGATTGGCGTTAATGCTCCAAGTCCTGTAATAACAACTCGTTTAAGTTCCATAGAGAGGAAATATTAAACGTTAATAGTTTGATTTAATTATGCGTTATCTTGAATGTAATTCACAGCTTCGCCTACTGTAGCAATCTTTTCTGCTTGATCGTCTGGAATAGCAATGTTAAATTCCTTTTCAAATTCCATGATAAGTTCAACAGTGTCTAATGAATCTGCACCTAAGTCATTTGTAAAATTAGACTCCATAGTGATTTCTGATTCTTCAACCCCTAATTTATCTACGATAATAGCGATTACTTTTGAATTAATATCTGCCATCTTTTTTGTTTTTTTGTTTATACCTCCGCAAAGGAATGGTTTATAAGTTTAATATGCAAGACTTTTTTTGATAAAAAACTTTAAATCAGCAAACTAAGTCTTTAAAACTAGCCCTTAATTGTTGCTTTTAAGTACTCTCGGTTCATTCTTGCTATGTTTTCTAGTGAAATTCCTTTAGGACATTCAACCTCACATGCTCCGGTATTGGTACAGTTTCCAAACCCTTCTAAATCCATTTGGTTTACCATGTTTAATACACGATCTGTAGCTTCAACTTGTCCTTGTGGTAACAAGGCGTATTGTGATACTTTTGCGGATACAAATAGCATAGCTGAAGAGTTTTTACAAGAAGCTACGCATGCTCCACATCCAATACATGTAGCAGCATCCATTGCTAAATCTGCATTTTTCTTTGGTATAGGAAGTGCATTTGCATCTTGTGTATTACCAGACGTATTAACAGAGATATATCCACCAGCATGTTGAATGCGATCAAATGAACTTCTATCAATAGTAAGATCTTTTACTACAGGAAATGCTTTTGCTCTAAATGGTTCTATGGTAATTGTTTCTCCATCATTAAACATTCTCATGTGTAATTGACAAGTTGTTACTTTTCTATCTGGACCATGAGCTTCTCCATTTATGTATAGCGAACACATTCCACATATACCTTCTCTACAATCATGATCAAAGGCAACAGGTTCTTCTCCTTTTTCTATTAGTTGCTCATTTAAAACATCTAACATTTCTAAAAAAGACATGTGCTCAGAAATATCTGTTACAGGATAAGTAACCATTTTCCCCTTGTCACTTGCATTTTTTTGTCTCCAAATTTTTAATGTCAAATTCATAATTCCGCTTTTGGTTATTTATATGATCTCTGTTTAAGCTCAATATCATTAAACTCTAATTCTTCTTTGTGTAAAATAGCATCACTTGGTTCTCCTTTATATTCCCAAGCAGAAACAAAGGTGAAGTTTTTATCATCTCTTAGCGCTTCTCCTTTTTGTTCTCCATCTAATTCTACTGATTCTTCTCTAAAGTGCCCTCCACATGATTCAGTCCTAGTTAAGGCATCTTTAGCAAATAGCTCCCCTAACTCTAGAAAGTCTGCAACTCTTCCTGCTTTTTCTAACTCCTTGTTAAGTTCGTTAGCTTCTCCAGGTACATTTACATTTTTATAAAAATCTTCTCTAAGCGTTTTTATTTCAGATATTGCTTCTTTTAATCCTTTTTCATTACGAGACATACCGCATTTTTCCCACATGATATTTCCTAATTTCTTGTGGTAATAATCAACAGAATGATTACCATTGTTATTTATAAATGCGTTAATTCTATCTGTAACTTCTTTTTCTGCAGCTGCAAATTCAGGAGTGTCAGTAGGTATTTTACCTGTACGAATATCATTAGAAAGATAGTCTCCAATGGTATAAGGTAGTACAAAATAACCATCAGCAAGTCCTTGCATTAAAGCAGATGCTCCAAGTCTGTTTGCTCCATGATCAGAAAAGTTAGCTTCTCCAATGGCATAACAGCCAGGTATAGTAGTCATTAAATTATAATCTACCCAAATACCACCCATTGTATAGTGAACTGCTGGGTAAATCATCATAGGCGTTTTATATGGATTCTCGTCTACAATTTTCTCATACATTTGGAATAAGTTACCGTACTTAGCTTCAACAACATCTTTTCCTAAGTCGTAAATTCGAGCATCATTTGCATTGTCTTCTCCTTTAATCTTAGCCTGCTCTTTTCCATAGCGAATAATAGCAGATTTAAAATCTAAGTAAACAGCTTCTCCGGTAGCATTAACACCATAACCCGCATCACATCTTTCTTTTGCAGCTCTAGAGGCAACATCTCTTGGAACTAAGTTTCCAAAAGCAGGATATCTTCTTTCTAAATAATAATCTCTTTCTTCCTCACTAAGATCGGTCGGTTTTTTTCTTCCTTCACGTATAGCTTTTACATCATCTAAACTTTTTGGAACCCAAATACGTCCATCATTTCTTAATGATTCACTCATTAAGGTAAGTTTAGACTGGTAATCTCCTGATCTTGGAATACAAGTTGGATGTATTTGTGTATAACATGGATTAGCAAAGAATGCACCTTTTTTATGTACTTTCCATGCTGCAGTAGCATTACTTCCCATTGCGTTAGTTGATAAGAAATAGACATTT
Source organism: Flavobacteriales bacterium (assembly GCA_020630395.1). Lineage (GTDB taxonomy): Bacteria > Bacteroidota > Bacteroidia > Flavobacteriales_D > CAJJDF01 > CATLPG01. The sequence continues at coordinate 163,631 of JAHDBM010000001.1, read as the reverse complement.
CCATACCCTCCAGAAGCAATAACAACAGCATGAGCAGAATGCCTTTCTATTTCACCAGTAATTAAATTACGAGCAATTATACCCCTTGCTTTACCATCAACTTTAACAACATCTAGCATTTCATGACGGTTAAACATTTCTATTTTACCTCTCGCGATTTGTCTATTCATTGCAGAATATGCACCAAGCAATAATTGCTGCCCAGTTTGCCCTTTAGCATAAAACGTTCTAGAGACTAATACTCCACCAAAAGAACGATTATCTAATAATCCACCATAATCACGAGCAAAAGGAACACCTTGTGCTACACATTGATCGATTATGTTGGCAGATACTTCTGCTAAACGATATACATTGGCTTCTCTAGATCGATAATCTCCACCTTTAACAGTATCGTAAAATAAACGATAAGTAGAATCGCCATCTCCTTGGTAATTTTTAGCTGCATTAATTCCACCTTGAGCTGCAATAGAGTGAGCTCTTCTTGGACTATCTTGATAACAGAATGCTTTTACGTTATAGCCTTGCTCAGCTAATGTTGCTGAGGCAGATCCTCCTGCTAAACCAGTACCTACAACAATTACGTCAATTTTACGCTTATTTGCTGGATTAACTAAGTTAACATGATCTTTATAATTGGTCCATTTAGTTTTTAAATCTCCCTTTGGGACCTTTGAATCTAATACTGACATATCGTTAATGGGTTTAGATTAATGTGAATATGTAAAATGATGAAATAAAGCAATTGCAATAAACCCTAATGGCACTGCAAAGGCAAAAATATTTCCAAATTTTTGTAATGCTGTTTTATTGTTGTTTGTTCTAGCTCCAACCGATTGAAATGCAGATGCAAAACCATGTTGTAAGTGTAATGCCAATAATACAAAAGCAATTACATAAGCCCCAACTCTAATGGGACTAACAAATTTGTGTTGTAATTCTTCAAAATAACGGTAACCGCTATCAGCTACTCCCGGTTCTAGTAAACCAGACATGTCTCCTTGAATATATTTTACATTCATTTCAGGAATCCAAAAATCAATGAAGTGTAATACTAAAAACGCTAAAATAACAAGGCCGCTAATAATCATGTTTCTAGACATCCATGATGTATTTGCTCCTGCATTATTGTTTGCATAACCAACAGGACGAGCTTTTCTGTTTTGTAAATCTAGTACGATTCCCATAATAAAGTGAAATATAACTGCAAACATAAGAACTGGCTGTAATGCTATTTGCACAATTGGATTTGTTCCCATAAAATGTGAAACATCATTAAACATATCAGGACTGATAACTGATAACATGTTAATTGTTAAGTGCTGTAATAAGAAAAACATTAAAAAGAAGCCAGTCAAAGCCATTAATACTTTTTTTCCTACTGATGATTTTCTGAATGTTGTTTTTGCCATGATTGGTAATAAAACTTATAATTTGTTACACTAAGTTACCTTGTGTAGTATAAATAAACAAATTCTCTTTTCTATCGTTCTCTTATTTAGATGTATTCTTAATTAGTAATAAGCTTATGAAAGTCTTTTTAGGAATAGTTTTTTATTTCATACTCAAAACCTCTATTTTTAAAAAATGAATTATATTGATGTATTAATTCTTGTTGCCTTAATTTGGTTCGGTTATAAAGGTTTTACTAAAGGTCTTGTAATTGAGTTAGTAGGTGTTGTTGCGTTAACACTTGGTGTTTATGGTGGGTTAAAGTTTTCAGATACAATAGCAAGACTTATTACGGATAGTATTGAAGATAAATATGTGCCTATCATTTCTTTTACGATAACCTTTGTTATTATAGTTGTGGTTGTTTTTGTGATAGGAAAAATGATTGAAAAGATAATAAATCTTGCTTCACTTAAGTTATTAAACAAGTTAGCTGGTGCTGCTTTTGGAATACTTAAAGTTGGGTTAATAATATCGGTTTTGCTTACTATTGTGGAATCTTATGACCAAAAACTCCATTTTTTACCTCAAGAAACTAAAAATGAATCATTATTTTATGTTCCTATGCTGTCCTTAGCGGATAATGTGTTGCCAACAATTGAGAAAAGTAGGTTGTTGGATGATTTTAATTTATCTACAGAAACTGATAACACAACAGAAACAGAATAAAATGCTTTTTGTACATTTACTTAGGTGAGTAAGTTTTTAATACATATAATCGCTCTAGTGCTGTTTACTTTTGTTTTGGTAAACAATAACAGTTGTGCTCAGTTTTATACAGGTTCTCACTTAGAGTTTGGTAAAAATCGAGTTCAGCATATTGTGTTTGGATGGCAATATCATGATTACGAACGTTTTCGAGTGTTCTATTATGGGGGTGAAAAAACTAATGCTCAATATGTAGCGCGATCGGTTCATGCTAATTTATCTGATTTAGAAGAGTTTTTTGATATTGAACTGGAGGAAAAAATGGATATTTTAGTTTACAATAAATATTCCGACTTCAAACAAAGCAATGTTGGATTAACAAATGAAGTCACATCTAATGTTGGAGGTAAAACAACTCTTGTAGGAAATAAGATGTTTGTTTATTACGAAATAGATCATCCTAATTTCGACATTAACATAAGACAATCAATAGCTAAACTTTTAGTAAATAAATTATTATACGGAGGGGATTGGAAAAAAGTACTAAGAACTTCAGCTACACTCAAACTACCAGAGTGGTTTACGGAAGGTTTATACTCGTTTAGTGGTGATAATTGGAATAATCATATCGATAATATCGTGAAAGACGGTATTATATCGGGTAAATTTGATGAAATTAATTTATTGGAAGGAGAAGATGCCATTTACGCAGGACACTCTTTATGGAATTATATTCGCCAAGTATATGGAGCAGAAGTGATTCCTCATGTCGTATATATGGTTAATGTATCTAGGAGTTTTGAGAGTGGGTTTCGATTTGTACTTGGAAAATCATCAAAGACATTAATTAACGAATGGCAAAGCTATTATCAAAAACTCTATTTAAAAGACGAAACACAAAGGAGTTTGCCTGTACAAGAGTCAATATCATTAAAAAAGAAAAAAAGTAGAGGTAAAATAACTCAACTTAAAGTTCATCCTTATGGTAATAAAATTGCCTATGTTACAAACGATTTAGGTAAGTATAAAGTTTGGGTTTACGATTTATCTACTAAAGAATACAAGAAAATAATAAAAGGTAGTTTTAAAGTTAATAGAAAAACAGATGAAACTTATCCTCTAATTGGATGGAGCCCTAATGGAGATCAATTAGTTGTTATTGAGGAGAAATTAGGAGTGGTTTATCTATCTACTTTTAGTGATGAAGGAAAAAAAGAGAATGCTAGAATTTTAATGGGATTATCGAAAGTGTTAGATTTTCAATATAACCCCAAGGGAGATAAAATGGTGTTTTCTGCATTGAAAAAAGGGCAGGTAGACTTGTTTTATTACAATATTAAAGGAAATAGCTCTAAACAATTAACGGATGATATTTATGATGATTTAACCCCCAGGTTTATAGAAAATGGAAGTCAAATTATATTTTCATCTAATCGTAAAAATGACTCATTACTGAAAGATGTAGAAGTTAAGCCTTTTCAATTCGATTATGACATTTATATATTCGATTTAAATAAAAAGAGACAAAAAACATTAAAGCGTGTTACAGAAACACCAACTATTAATGAATTTCAACCTTTTGAAGTAGAACATTTTAAATATACCTACCTGGCAGATGATAAAGGGATTATAAATAGATATTTAGCCGAATTTGACAGTGTTATTAGTTCTGTAGATACTGTAGTACATTATCGGTATTTTTCTAAATCATCAATTGTTACAAATTATAAGCGTAATATTTTACAGATAGATTATAATAAGAAGTCGAGTAAATTGGGCATATTAATGTTACATGATGATAAGTACAATGTTTTTTTAGGTGATGCCAGTTTAGATAAAATGTTATCATCAAATGAAGTGTTAGATACTTACTATCAAAATGTACTTAACTCTTCCACTGATACATCATCAAATGTTAAAACCAATATCACCATTGTTAATATTATTGAGGAGGATAAACAAACTAATGCGGTAGATATTAGGAACTATAAATTTAAAGAAGAAACCAAAACTCAGCCAAAAGATAATAAAGCGGTCGTAATTAAAGGAAAAGAACAAGAAGAAAATAAAAAGTTTAAATTAGGTGTTCAAAAAGAGTATAAAACTAATTTTGCTATAGATAACGTTACTTCTCAAATAGATCAAAGTTTTTTAAATAACAGTTATCAGTTATTTAACCCAGGATCACCTTCTTTTAACAACCCTAATCTTAATATGTTTACTATGGTCGAAATTAAAGACCTTATGGAAGACTATAGGTTAATAGCAGGTGTTAATTTAAATTTTGATTTGATAGACAATAATTACCTTGCTTCGTTTGAAAATTTAAAGGATCGTATTGATAAAAAATATTTGTTTGTTAGGCAAAGTTATACTTCTCAAGTAGGTGTTTTTCCTGTTAAAACAAGAACACATGAATTTAAGCACAGGTTAAAATACCCGTTTAATGAGATTATGGCTGTTTCTGCTACTGGTAGTTATCGAAACGATCGATCTACTATAGCATCTGTAGATAGAACAAGTCTAAATGCTGAAGGCTTTACTAGGCACCTAGGCGGACTTAAGTTAGATTTTGTTTATGATAATACCTTTAGTAAGGGGCTAAACCTCTATCACGGCACGCGATTTAAAGTTTTTGGAGAATTTTATCATCAATTAAATGAAAAAGAAACTGACTTTTTTGTGGTTGGAGCAGATTTAAGACATTATGAGAAAATACACAGAGACTTAATTTTTGCTGGTCGTTTTGCCACAAGTACTTCTTTTGGTAATCAAAAATTAGTGTATTTTATGGGAGGGGTAGATAATTGGATTTTACCTAAATTTAATCAAGATGCTGTTATCCCAACAGATAAAGGCTTTACATACCAAACTATTGCTACTCCAATGCGTGGGTTTATTCAAAACACAAGATTTGGCAACAGCTTTGCTGTAGTTAATACTGAATTGAGGTGGCCAGTTTTTAGGTATTTTAGTAAATATCCAATTCAGAGTACATTTTTAGATAATTTTCAAATTATTGGTTTTGGAGATGCGGGTACAGCATGGACTGGAAGTAACCCATACTCCGAAGAGAATTCATTCAATAAAACAATAATTGAACAAAAACCATTGGTTATTGAATTAGAAAATCAAAGAGAACCTATTGTATATGGTTACGGACTGGGAGTTCGATCACAATTATTTGGTTATTTTATTAGGTTCGATTATGCATGGGGAGTGGAAGATGGAATTAGACAAAAAGGAATAGGTTATTTATCATTATCACTAGATTTTTAATGGAAGTATCAACAATAATATACCTTGTTTTAATAGGTGTTTCAGCAGGAGTTTTATCTGGCTTTATAGGAATTGGAGGAGGAATAATAATAGTTCCTGGTTTATTATACCTAGTGGGGTTAACTCAACTGCAAGCGCAAGGTACAAGTTTAGCATTAATGCTACCACCAATAGGAATATTGGCTTTTATGCAATATTATAAAGCAGGAAATGTAGACCTTAAAGTTGCGAGTATAGTAGCGGTAACATTTGTTATAGGAGGATTAATTGGAGGTAAATACGCTCAAAAAGTAGACGAAAACTTAATTAAGTTAATATTTGGAGCCGTTATGATTATTGTAGCCATTAAAATGATTTTTAGTGGTTGGAAATTTTTCTCTAACTAATATGAGTAAAGCGTTAATTAATCAAATAAAGAATTTAACTGATAAATATAAAGATGAAAATCTCCAAACGAGAAGACATCTTCATCAACATCCTGAATTAAGTTTTAAAGAATTTCAGACTTCTTTATTCATTCAACAAAAGCTGACCGAATATAATATTCCGTTTAAAAACGATTATGTTAAAACCGGTATAGTTGCACACATTGAGGGAAACAATCCATCTAAAAAAGTAATAGCTCTTAGAGCCGATATGGACGCACTTCCTATTCTAGAAGAAAACACAGTAGACTATTGTTCTGTTAATAAAGGGGTTATGCATGCCTGTGGTCATGATGTTCACACAACATGTTTATTAGGAGCTGCTAATATTTTAAATCAACTAAAAAATAAGTTTGAAGGAACAATTAAGCTTATATTTCAGCCTGGAGAAGAAAAATTACCTGGTGGAGCTTCACTCATGATAAAAGAAGATGCCTTAAATAATCCAAATGCAAATGCTATTATAGGTCAGCATGTGTTTCCCGATTTACCTGCTGGTAAAGTTGGTTTTAGACCGGGTATGTATATGGCATCTGCAGATGAGATTTACGTTACTGTTAAAGGAAAAGGTGGGCACGCAGCTTTACCGCATAAAGTAATAGACCCTATTTTAATAGCCTCACAATTAGTAGTTACGTTACAGCAACTAGTTAGCAGAAGAGCTAAAGCCGATATTCCAACAGTATTATCGTTTGGTAAAATTAATTCAACTGGTGGTGCAACTAATGTAATTCCAAACGAGGTAAAGCTTGAAGGAACATTTAGAACAATGAATGAAGATTGGAGGGCAGAAGCTCATACAATTATGAAAAGTATAGCTGAGCAAACAGCCATAGCCATGGGTGGAGAATGCGAATTTGACATCCATAAAGGATACCCATTTTTAAAAAATGATTCTACTTTAACACATCATGCAATGCAAGCTGCAAAAGAATTTTTGGGAGAAGAAAATGTAGTGAACTTAGATTTGAGAATGACAGCAGAAGATTTTAGTTACTACACTCAACTCATTCCTGGTTGCTTTTATAGGTTAGGAACTGGAAAAAGTTCGGGTTTACATACTCCTACTTTTAACATAGATGAAGAAGCACTTCAAACAGGTGTAGGGATGATGGCATATCTTGCAATAAAAGAACTGTTTTAAGCCACTTTTCGATATTGAAAAACAATAAATAATTTATTGTAGAGTTATTAAGATTAAGAAAGGAAGACAACTTTAAATCGACCAAAAGATTACAAAGTCAACAAAATAGGTTATTTAAAAATGAAAGTTTTTAAACTTTAATTAACTTTATACATGATAAAAAACGTGTTAGCTCTTGCTATTCTTTTTCTTATAGGATTTCAATTAAATTCGCAATCCGTTCCTCTAGGCAATTGGAAAGATTATTCTCCTTATAGAGATATAATAAGTGTTGTTAAATCAGGTAATGTTGTATATGGTGCAACAGCTAATGGTGTTTTAGCTTGGAACGTTTCAGACAACACAACCGAAAACCTTAACAAAGTAAACGCTCTTTCTGATATTGGTATTAGCCAAATTAAATACAGTAGTCAATACAATTATTTAATAGTGGCATACATAAACGGTAATGTGGATCTTGTTGGTGAAAACAATACGATCAATATAAGCGATATAAAGAAAAGTTCTATAATTGGAGATAAATCTATATACAATGTATTTATTAAAGGAAAACTAGCTTATTTTTCATGTGGATTTGGAATTGTAGTACTAGATTTAGAAAGACAAGAAATTAAAGAATCCTATATCATAGGTCCTGGGGGAACTCAAGTAGTAGTAAATCAAGTTTTAATTGACGGAGGATATATATATGCTGCAACCGAAAAAGGATTGTATAGAGCATTAGAAAATAATCCTTTTTTAAATGATTTTAGTGCTTGGAGTCTAGTAAGTGGCTTATCTAATACAGTAAACACAAATTTTAATGCTGTAACAACACTTAATGGGCAAATAATAGTGAACAAAAACAATATCGTTAATGCTGTAACGGATACTGTATTTGCTTTTCAGGGAGGTGTATGGAATATTATAAATGAGGCTAACGGAGGATTTTTACGATCTATTTATGCGGGTAATGGAAAGCTCTTACTAAACTATTATGATAGCGTGAAAGTATTTGATAATAGCATCACTTTACAGGAGAAATTGTTTAAATACAATAGTTTTTGGCAATATGATTGTAACGACATAGTATGGGATGGATCTAATTATTATGCTGGAGATCGAGTTGCAGCAATTGTTCAAGCTCAAGCTAATGAAGTAAGTAATATTCGTTTACCTGTTGGGCCATCAACAAGTTTATGTAGAGATATAGAAGTTGAAAACGGGCATCTTTGGGGTTCTACGGGTTTAGTAAAGGGGACAAATTGGAATTCGTCTTACAATTTAGCTGGAGTTTTTCATTATGATATAATTAATAATAAATGGGACATTAATAGAGGAGTATGTTTTAATGCTCCAGGACCAGATCAAGGAAAATGTATTTACGATTTTATTGGAGTAGGAGTAAACCCTAATGAACCTGAAAAAGGATATGGTTGTTCATTCTCTCCTAAAGGAATAGTTGAATTTAAAGACAATGAAAGAGAAGCCATGTATGATTCTACTAATTCGTCATTACAAGTTAGTTTAATTCACTTCGATCGATTTGCGGTTGCAGATGTTGATTTTGATGAAAATAATAACATGTGGGGGGCTAATACCTGGGTTAACGAACCTTTAATCTTAAAAACATCTAATGGAACTTGGGAATCATTTTATTGCGGAAATGAAGCAACTAAACAAATATACTCATACATTATTGTTGATAAAACAAATGGGTATAAATGGATGGTTGCTAAAAGTAAGTTTGTAGTAGCTTACAATACGGGAGAAGATGTACTCGATAAATCAGATGATGAATATAAAATATTAAAATCAGGAGAAGGTAACGGAAATATTCATGCTCCTCCAACATGCATTGCTGAAGATTTAGATGGAGAAATATGGATTGGAACAGAAGAGGGTGTTACGATATTATATAATCCGATAAACGTGTTTGAAGGTGGAGATTTTGATGCACAACAAATTAAAATTGAACAAGATGGTAATGTAGAGTTCCTTTTATCAACCGATAATATTACGTGTATAACAGTAGATGGAGGGAATAGAAAATGGATAGGTACTATTTCTTCTGGAGTATACGTGTTTTCTCCTGATGGACAAGAATTAATACACCATTTCACTTTTGATAATAGTCCGTTATATTCTAATAAAATAAACGATATTGCTATTGATGGACAAACAGGAGAAGCATTTATTTCTACTGAAGATGGATTATTATCTTATCGTAATGTAGCGACTGAAGGAGGTGTAACATTTACTGATGTTTATGCATTTCCTAATCCAGTACAACCATCCTACACAGGACCAATTACTATCACTGGGTTAATGAAAGATTCTGATGTTAGAATAGCTGATTTATCTGGAAATGTTGTTTATGCAGGCAAATCTATTGGAGGTCAAGCAATATGGAATCGTAAAAATTTAGATGGTAATGAGGTACAATCTGGAGTTTATTTTGTGTTTCTTGCAGGACCTGATGGGAGGAAAAAAGAAGCCACTAAAATATTAGTGTTAGATTAACGATCTTTATTAAAGAATAAAAAAAGATAATCCAGCAGTGTAAGGTGTAATTTTCATTCCTTTTCCTTCTTCAAACAAAGGCGTTAAAGAATAAAATCCATAAAGATTTACCTTACCGTAACCAATTTTAACCGTAGGCCCATAACGATATTGTAGTATGTTTTTTATTCTATATGTTCTAACTTTAGTTTGTTCAGTAACTCTAGTAGCATGAACACTAAGATTATACCCCCCTTTAAAACCTAAATAAAATCTAAAACGAGGTTGTTTTATACTTCTTATTCTAAGTTCAATTGGTACTTCAATAAAGTTAGTGTAGAGCTTATTTTTTTTAAATGAAGCATTAGTAGGAGTTATTAATGTTCCACTATTTTCATTAGTGGTAGAGTCAAACGTATAACTAATATCTCCGTTATGATGAATGTTTAAGAAACTGTAATTAACCCCAATTCCCAAGCCTAATGTCCCTCGTTTATTAAGGGGAATATCTTTAAATACACCAATATCCATACCTAATGAAAAGGCTCCAGTCTCTAAACCATCAATATCATGAATCCAATTATTGTAATTCACATTTATACATAAATGATCCATTCGGTATGCGGCATCTTTTTCATCAGCATAAATTTTAAACCATTCTCTTAACTGAGAATGAGATGAAGCTGAAAAAACCAATATAAAAACTAACAAAAGGTAGTTTAAAGTGTTATATTTAGTTGCGTTTGTCATTTATATCTTATTGATGTAAGAATTTTTCAAAGGTAGTTTATTTAAATAATATGATAAACGATATAGTTTAAAATAAGAAAAATATGAATTGTATTATAGTAGATGATGATGAAACATCAAGATTAGTTTTATCAAACCTTGCCAATAAAATAAACGATTTAAACTTACTCAAAGCATGTGAAAATACTTCAGAAGCAAGAGAAGTTATGAAAACTGTTGATATTGATTTGTTATTGTTAGATATTGAAATGCCTGATGAGACAGGAGTTGAATTTTTTGAAACTGTAAACAGTAAAACAGATGTAATTTTTATTACTTCACAAACTAAACATGCAGTTCGTGCCTTTGAAAATGATGCTGTAGATTATTTGGTTAAGCCTATTAATTTGGATCGATTAAGACAAGCAGTTGAAAAAGCTAAAAGAAGAAGAAACTCTGCTGAACCCTCAACAGGTATAGGAAACGATCAATATCTATTTGTAAAAAATAAAGATCAACTAGAAAAAATTAGATATAGTGAAATCAATTATATTGAAGCTACTAATGGTTATGTAACATTTTATACCGTTCATAAAAACATAGTAACTAATGGAGTGCTAAAAAAAATTGAAGAAAAACTAGATAAAAATCACTTTGTTCGAGTGCATAGATCATATATGGTTAACATCAACAAGATAACAGGATATGATGCTGAAAGTGTAAAAATTGGAACAACAAAGATTCCACTTTCTCGTATGTACAAAAAAGATGTAATGGGTAGATTAAATAATCTAACGATCTAGTAAAAAGCAATAATTATCATGAGAATTGCATTAATAGATGATGATAACACCACAAACTTCATCAATAAAACTAAGCTTACTAAAGCATTATCAAATGTTACCGTAGAGACATTTGGTAATGGCAAAGAAATATTAGATTACCTTAATAACAACAATGAAAGCTTTGATTATGCGTTTTTAGATTTAAATATGCCTGTTATGAATGGATTGGAGTTTTTATCTAAGCACAGAGTATTAGATCCATCACAAAAAATAGCTAAAATCATTCTGTTTATCGAACAAAAAGTTGATGAAGATTTTATTGAAAAGAATGAACTATATATGCACATAACCAAGCCTATTACAACAGAAAAGATAAACCTCATATTTAATGATTAATAAAACACTTGTAGCAGATTTAGATGATGATATACTAACCATGGCTCTAGCTGTGTTTTTAAAGAATGCTACAATAGAAATTGATTCGCTAAATAAAGCATTTACGAACAAAGAGTATATTGATGTGGCTAGATTAGCTCATAAATTAAGAGGTAGTTCTATATCAGTTGGTTTAGAAGACTTTTCTAAACAAGCTAAGCTAATTGAACAAGAAATAAAATCTAATGAGGCAGTAGCTGACAAAGAAATACAGAAGTTAAATTCATTATTTAAACAGGTTCAAGAACATATCAATAACTAATTTATATATTTAGCAGTAAATAATATTTATCATGTCAAGAATACTTACAGGAGTACAAAGTACAGGAACTCCTCATTTAGGAAATTTATTAGGAGCCATTATTCCTGCTATTAAAATGTCCCAAAAACAATCGAGTAATTCTTTTTTGTTTATTGCCGATATGCATTCGCTAACACAAATTAAGGAAGCTAAAGTTTTAAGAGAAAACACCTTAAAAACTGCAGCAGCATGGTTAGCATGCGGGTTAGATATTGATAATACTGTGTTTTATAGGCAAAGTGATATCCCAGAAGTTACTGAGTTAACATGGTATTTAAATTGTTTTTATCCATATCAAAGATTAACATTAGCACACTCTTTTAAAGATAAAGCGGATAGATTAAGTGATGTTAATGCAGGGTTATTTACTTATCCAATGCTTATGGCAGCTGATATATTGTTATATGATGCTGAGGTTGTACCTGTAGGTAAAGATCAATTACAGCATTTAGAAATGACAAGAGATGTTGCAAGTCGTTTTAATAATCAAATGGGAGATGTGTTAGTTTTACCTGAAGCAAAAGTAGAGGAAGAGACCATGTATGTGCCTGGCACTGATGGAGGAAAAATGAGTAAATCGAAAAATAATACAATTAATATCTTTTTGCCAGATAAGCAATTGCGTAAGCAAATCATGAAAATAGAGTCAGATAGTAAAGGATTAGATGACCCTAAAAACCCAGATGAAGACAATACGTTTGCTATATATAAGCTACTAGCTTCTGAGGAACAAATTGCTGATATGAGAACTAAATATCAAGCAGGAGGTTTTGGTTATGGGCATGCTAAACAAGCTTTATACGAGTTAATCTTGGATAAATTTAAACAAGAGCGAAATCTATTTAACTATTATGTAGAAAACCCAAAAGATGTAGATGAATTACTTCTTGTAGGAGCTAAAAAAGCTAGAGCAGTCGCGAAAGATGTATTACAAAGGGTAAGAGAAAAATTAGGGTATTAAAAAAGACCTTCTTCTTCTTTTTTAATCGCTTCATAACCTTCATCTATAAGCAAGTTGTTAGCATCATTTGCAGCAGCTACTGCTAATTGATCGCAAACTTCATTGTATTTATTCCCTGCATGACCTTTAACCCAAGTAAAAGAGACTTTATGTTTAGGGTAAATAAGTAAAAAACGTTTCCATAAGTCTACATTTTTCTTCTTTTTAAATCCTTTCTTCTCCCATCCAAACACCCACCCCTTTTCCACAGAATCTACTACATACTTACTATCCGAATAGATCATTACATTACATCCAGGACTTTTAAGCATCTCTAGTCCTAAAATAACACTTAGTAATTCCATTCTATTATTGGTGGTTAACCTGTAGCCTTGCGAGACTTCTTTATAATGCTTTCCTGCCATTAGTACTATTCCATAGCCTCCTGGCCCAGGATTTCCCAATGCGGAACCATCTGTGTAAATACTAATGTTCATTTTGTAATAAATTTTCTATTGTAATAGGAAAATACTTCATTTCTAATTGATGTATTTTTTCTTGTAAACTTTCAACTGTTTCATTTTTTTCTAGTTTAACAGTATGTTGGCTAATAATTCCACCTTCATCATAATGTTCATTTACATAATGAATGGTTATACCAGATTCAGGTTCTTTTTTAGCTATAACAGCTTCGTGAACATATCTTCCATACATGCCTTTACCTCCATATTTAGGCAGTAAACTAGGGTGTATATTAATGATTTTATTTATGAATAATCGAACGAAACTTTCAGGTATTTTAAGTAAAAAACCAGCTAAAACGATTAGATCAACTTTTAAGTCAATAAGTTTGTCACCAACCTTGCCTTCAATTAATTCTGTTTTGCTAATTAATATTGTCTCAATATTTAAATTTTTAGCTTTTGAGATTCCTTTACACTCTTTTTTATTAGAAAACACAACAAAATTTACTTTGGGATGATGTAGTTGAAAATAACGGATAATATTATCCATGTTACTTCCATTTCCCGATATAAATATGGCAATCTTCTTATTCAAATTTATCTGTTAAAAACCCAAAAGTAGTAACTTATCTTACAAAACACATTATTTTACTACCTTAGCGAAGGTAAAAAAGTAACTGATAAAACAAAACATTCATCCTTTTTCCTTTAAATGAAAAGCCCATGATAGGCAACAATAGAAGGGCAATATCAACCTCCATGAATAAAATAAGAATCAAAATATTAATAAACCACCTTGTTTAAACGTATGAAAAGCATATTCTTTTTTTTATTCGTTTTAACATCATTAGGAGTTAATGGACAGTTTTTTGATTTCAATTTTTTTAAACCAAGTACGAGCATATCTGCACAACATGTAGTAAAAAACCCTACCGATAGTATTTCAATTGGATTAAATGACTATCAGGTATCAGGATTGTTTCCGTTAAGAAAAAAGTTTGATGTCGATTTAGATTGGGGTAATGTATTAAAATCTAAGGGGTTGTTAGATGCATTTAAGAAAGTGGTAAACCCAAAGTTTAGTCAATTATTTGGAAGAGTTGGATTAGGATACCGAACATATGACTCCGAATTGTTTAGAACACCAGTAGATGTATATAATTTTTCAGCAGGAATTACAGGAATGAAACTTCAAATGCGAAGCGGGAAGTTTAGGTTTTTTATGTATTCATTAAATGTACGGTTACAAGAACAATTGAATAGATATAAAACAGTTAGTCCATCATTTTCTGGTCTCTTTGGTGCGGCTAAAATTTTCGATTATAGATCTGGTTTTTTCTATGGTATGTATGCTAATTATTATGCCAAACGATTTATTCCGGCACCTATTTTGGCTTTTTATTATAGGTTAGATAAACAATCAGATTTTTTACTTGTTTTTCCCTATCAAATAAAGTATAACTTAAAATTAGATAATGTTCATCAAGGATTTGCTGTATCACTTAATTCCTTTACCAATGGAGTTTTTAATGATTCATTACTACCAAATGATAGAGCCGAAAGATTAAATTTCTCTACTAATAATTTAAGATTTAGTTCACAAACTAGATTTGAATTAGGAAAAAAAGCTTTTTTTTATTTAGAGGCAGGATGGCAAGATGTTAATAGTTATAACCTTTTTGAAGGGTATACCATAGAAAAGGCAGAACAGTTAAAAGGAAATTTATTTGTAAAAGGTACATTAAGAATGGTGTTTGGTAAAAGCATGTTTAACTCATCAGTCTTTGATATTGACTTGTAAATTATACTTGTTTAACTTCATAGGATAATTATTTCATACATTTCACACTTCAATTTTTAATATTTACATCTGTAAACATCAATCCATAATATATTTGTACAAAACAAATTATTATGAAAATAGAATTGAAATATAAAATGACTAACCAATTAGTCATGATTGGTCTTTTTTTACTGGGCATTGGATTGCTAACTTATTTTATTGTACAAGATGGATTTGCCATTAGTATATCTGGAGCTAATCTTGATGAGACTACAACAGAAGTAATTTTTGGTATATTAGGATTAGTTCTGTTATTCAGAATATTACTTCAGTTAGTCAACCTAATTGCAGGATTAAAGATTAAAGATGATTTTTATGTGCATTTCTCAGAAGACCGCTTTTCATATCCTGAGAGAAAAATGTTTGGTATGTATAAGTACACTGCATATATGTATAACCAAACAGCAGCAGCTCAATTATATCAAGATAAATGGGATGGAGGGTTATTATTGCATTTTACCAATGGATCACAAGACAAAATAGCATTAAGTAATCACACAAAACATAAAGATGACTTAATGGTAATACAAGAAGAGTTATTAAAACGAATTAAAAGTAGTTAATCATGGAAAAAAAAGAATATAAAATATTAAAGAATATATTGATGCCTGTTAAATCGGTTATTGAAATCGGACCAGAAGGTATTGTAAATAAAGGAAAGAAAACCAATTGGGAAGATATAACCTCTTTTACAAATAGTCTTCAAATAATTAATAAAGCTCATTCTTATAATATAACGTACACGAATAAACAAAATAAGACCAATAGGATAAATTTTATTGTGCCAATAACCGGAAAGAAAAAGAAAAAAGAATTATTTAAAGAAATATATAATCATTTTCAAACTGGATTTGCCGAGAAAATTGTTTATCCACAATCTAAAGAATTGGCTGATAGCGTTATAAATGGTGAAACAATAGAAGTAGCCAAAGCGAAATTATCTAAAGATAATATTGTTGTTAGGCCAGGACTCATGAAAAAAAAGGAACTAACGATAGCCTTTGACGATATAAGGATACTACATGTAGATGGAACAGGAGGGTTTCATGTAGGTTCAAAAAATTCAGAACAAAAAGGGCAAGAATTATTTATGTATGATAAGCCCGATACAAGACTGTTATTAGCAGTATTAGAAAGACTTAAACCAGATCAAGCTCAAGTTTATTTTAACTAGCGTTTGTTCTTTTTGCTGAAGCCATTTAACACATTGTGTTAAATGGCTTTTTTTATAGGGGTAGTTTCATTCATAATTGTCTCAATATAAACAAACCCTATGAAAACAAAATTTTTAATCATACTTAGTGTATCTTTTTTATTGATTTTTCAAAGTTGTTCTACCAATCAACATGTTGTTTCCAATGGTATATTTCAAAAGAGAAAGTATACTAAAGGCTGGCATTATAATGGCATAAAAAAATCTGAAAAAAGAAAATCAATTCATACTAAAGAGAACCAAGTTAATTCAGATATAGTAAAACAAAATATAGCAAATATAGATTTATGTAAAACAACAAAACTAGACTCAATTACTAATAAATCTGTTAAAGAAAAAATTAATGAGACAAAGCATATTGTAATTACTAAAACAATACAGGCAAAAGAACTTATATCTCAAGAGACGGTTCAATTAGGAAATAAAATCAAAACAATAGTTAAGGTTTTGACTCCAGCTAAAAAAAGTGAAT
>JAHDBM010000001.1:144461-146920 GCA_020630395.1 Flavobacteriales bacterium | reverse complement strand
GGAAATAAAATCAAAACAATAGTTAAGGTTTTGACTCCAGCTAAAAAAAGTGAATACTATATTCCTAAAAAAAGTATAGAAGGTTGGAGTTTAGCTTCTTTTATTATGATTATCATTTTTATAGTATTGTTAATACTTAGTATTACAGTGTTTTATGATGCTTTTGGAGCTTTTCTACTTTCCATATTAGGAATGTTTGTGTCACTAATTCTATCTTTTGTATTTGCCTTAGTCGGAATAGTAAGATATAATAATCAAGAATTTTATTCAATTAGTCTATTTTTCTCTATTTTCTCCATCACAATTACTCTTATTGTGTGCTTGATACTTATACTTTCAGTAATATAACAGGAATATAAATGTTTACTCCACATAAGACTTTCTAACTACTAAGGCATACCAATCATTATCTAAAGGTAAATAACCTTGATCGTAACAAAAATAATAGACCTTGCCATTTTTTGTAGTATAGGTATTGGTAAAATAGCTAAACTTAAACCCTGCATCTAATAAGCGTGTTTTGGTTGTTTTAGATTTCTCTTTCGGGTTAAATTCAGCTAAAATACGTCTGTTTTTGCGTAAAATATTGTTCACGTTACGCATAAAATTACTTGCGTCACTATTATTTCGATTATTATAAGATGTACGGCACTGATCCGAGCAAAACTTTTTATCAGCTCGTCCATGTACCTTGTCTCCGCACTCTAAGCAGGTTTTTTGATCCATTTTGTTTCTATAAAATACCCGTTTACAAACGGATGTAAACGACTACAAACGAATCTAAGCGTTTATTAGTCGATTAACAAGTATTTCTCGATATAGTTTTGTGACAACCAATTGAAAAACAGTTGGCAAAATTTAATCTAAACATAAATTATAAAAAACAACATTATGAGAAACGCAAACAACCAAGTACAATTAATCGGGAGAGTAGGTAACGAAATTGAATTAAAAGAAACAGCATCTGGCAAGAAATTTATTAATTTATCAATTGCAACAAACGAATATTATAAAGATGCAAAAGGTGAGAAAGTACAAAATACTACATGGCATAAAGTTACCGCATGGAATAAACCTGCCGAATTAATGTATAATTTATTAAATAAAGGTAATGAAGTATTAGTACAAGGTAAATTATCGAACAGGAACTATGAAGATAACGAAGGTAACAAACAGTATATTACCGAAATTTTAGTAGATAATTTTTTAAAAATGGAAAAGAAAGATAAGCTAGTTGATTTACCATTTTAATCCCTGAGGGATATCTAATTCTTCAACACTTGTGTCGAATATGGCAATAATATTCTGCTTTGATAACTCGTACCCTAGGGTCGGAGTAGTTCATTAAAAGAAATAAAAGGGAGCTTAACATTAAGCTCCCTTTTTTATTATCTTACAAGTACAACATGACCTAATTTTTGAATTTTTAGATTAGCTTTTCCATTTTGAGAAACATTAGCATTTAATTTCCAAGCATAAGCTCCATCTTGACTTAATTTTCCATTATATTTCCCATCCCAATTTTCACCAACTTTCGAAGATTTAAAAATAATTTCGCCCCACCTATCAAACACTAAAAATTCATAATCAATTACATTCACAGAACTTGAGAAAACTGGACCAAATTTTTCATTAACGTTATCTCCTCCAGGAGTAAAACCTGTTGGGATATAAACAAGCACTTCATCTTCAATAACTATCGTTTTATAGACTGTATCTGTACATCCATTTACAGTGTATGTAACTAACATTACTTCATACTCTCCTGGTTTATCATTAGGAAACTCTATGCAGGGATCTCGATCAGTGCTTGTTTGCCCATCAAAATTAAAGTTCCAAAAATAAGATATACCTGCTATGCTTGCATTATAAAAACATGTTTTGGTATTAAAAATTGTTCCTAATTCTTGAGTAAACGTAAAATCAGCAATAGACAATTCATATACCTCTATATCTTTATAAATGGTATCTATACAGCCTTCATTTGTTTCTACAGCATGCATTACGGAATGAATTCCTGCTGTACCAAAAATATGAGATGGATTGGCTATACTAGAAGTATTACCTGATCCAAAACTCCAATCGTAATTAATTATGTTAGTTGTTACACTAGAGGTTGAAGTACTGGTAAAATCAGTAACTTCATTTAGACAAACCGTAGTTGCTGTGAAATCAGGAGTAGGCATGTCTAAGCTGTCTATTATAACTGAATCAGTATATTCACACCCATTATCATCTCTTACAGTAACCATATGTTTTCCTGCATTCAAATTTGTGAATATATTGCTTAGTTGAAAAGCTCCACCATTAATACTATACTTATATGGTGCAGTTCCCCCAATAACATTATTAATTTCTATTTCCCCTTCAAGTTTATTTGGACATGTGTAGACAGTAGTAGAATCAAAATCAATTTTATCAGGACCTACCTCAATAATCGAAGTAAAACATTCATCTCC
>JAHDBM010000001.1:131554-144361 GCA_020630395.1 Flavobacteriales bacterium | reverse complement strand
CAAAATCAATTTTATCAGGACCTACCTCAATAATCGAAGTAAAACATTCATCTCCTATAATATACATACAGCTATAAGACCCTTCTAAATAACCATTCGCTCCAATTTGAAGTATAGAATCCGTTTCACCAACAATTTCAATATCATCTTTAAACCATCTATAATGAGCCTTTCTATTATATTTATTTGGAATAGCTGAGAGTTCGAAATTATTTTGGCAAAAATGACCATTTTCTTCCAAAGAAATTGAACCTGGCTCTACTGATAAACCATCCATGAAGTAATAACCAAACATACTAGAATCGTGGTTACATGGCCCTCCAATTGCAATTGAATTTATGTCTCTGGTAGGAGAAAAAGTAATTTCTACTGGTACCCAATTAGCAACTCCTAAATTTACAATTTCAACTTTCATTTCATCCCAATCTGCCGAACGATCTGTAGGACATCCTAAACCCGTTAATATACTTCCAGGAATTGGTAAATTACAATTAATACCTCCAAAAATGGCAATATTTGTGGTAGGGCTATTGATACAACCTCCTGAAAAATTTGTGTTAGGGTTATACATATAAAACTTAAGAGTATAAGTATTACCTGCATACATTGTGCTAGAAAGACATTGAGCAACATATTCTTGGTGAATACGTGGGTGATTACACCAACCCCCAACATAAAAACCAACAAAACCATTTCCACTATGTGGAACGATAGGTGAAGAAAAATAAGAATAAGCGGTATTATTACAGGTATGCCAGTAATCACTAGTTCCTGTTTGAGCTCTACTCCATGATGGTAAGCAATTAAAACCACTAAAACGAGCAGGGCAACAAGTATTTCCTTCAAAATCGGGATCAGTTAAAAAGCTTCCAGATCCAGCTAAGCTTCCCTTACAATTACAAAGGCTAAGATCCAAAGGCGAATTTGAGTTAACTAAAACCGCATAATTAATTGAATGTGAACAGCCTTCACTATTAGTAACTGTTAATGATACATTGTAATTACCATTAGCTGCATATACATGAACTGGATTAGTATCATTCGATATATTTCCGTCTCCAAAATCCCATTGCCATTCTTCAATAACATCACCTAATGCATCACTTATGTCTGTAAACTCTACTATTTTTTCTTCACATGTACTTCCATGTACAAAGTCAGCAATAGGATTCCCTGGATTTTTCACTTCATAAGTAACTATTTCACATGTAAGACCGCTTTGATAAATCATGGTATAAATTCCTTCATTATATCCCCCACTTGATACAGCAAGTGTTTTAGCTGTTTCACCAACTAATTCTACTCCATCTTTATACCATGTCCAATTTCCAATAGTATTTGTGCCATCTTCTAATACAATTGTATTATCACAAAATTTCCCAGTTTTATTAATTGTGGTTGTTCCTGTTGTGGGAGCGGGACCAACTCCAACCGCATACCATGCATTAGTTGTTGTATAAACTTCTATAGAACAGTCTCCAAATAAATCAATTGCTGATTGGATTGCGTAGAATCGAGCGTCTGTATATTGTGAGTTGGGAGTTAAATAAACTGTTAAGTTTCTAAAAGCGATTTGTTCTGCTTTTTGCATGCCAATTCCATTCACGACATAGGCATCACTATTATCATTTGTTCCGCTAGCACCATTAACCATTAAATAAAACCAATAATTCTGTACGCCACTATTATAATGAACTCCTCCATAATCACCAGGGCCAACATACCAATTTGTACCTAAATATGTATCTGGATGGCTCTTATCTTTTGGGTCTTCAAAATTACGAATGTAATCTGTTCCTGAGTTTGAGCATTCTTCCCCCATTACCCAATTCGCTTGGGTTGGTCTAGCCCAATAATCAATAGCTACGGCAAAAATATCAGCAAAAGATTCATTAAGTGCCCCTGGCTCATAAGCATAAACCAAATCAGCTGAAAAATTTATTAGCCCATGTGTTATCTCGTGCCCTGTAATATCAAGAGTAGTTAAAGGTTTACTTAAAATTGCTTGTGTTGGTTCTCCAAGTCCATATGTCATTCTTGATCCATCCCAAAATGCGTTTTGATTATTTGATTGGGGTGTGTAAGGTGGTATTAATGCGGTTAAATCAGTATTAACATAACTTAAAAGTTTAAACCCTAAACCATCAATACTATTTCGCCCATGAATATTCATAAAATAATCGTAAACCATTTCACTTCCCCAATGAGCATCAGTTGCATACTCATCCATTTGAGGGTTTACATTATTCCAGTTATTATCAGCATCTGTAAAATCCACTGCTAAACCATGATTCCCACCATGTTGCATATTATAAGTTTCTATTCCGCTTCCTCTACCACTTTCTCTAAGTCTATACCCACCTCCATAGGAGTCGGCAGTGATGTTCCTAACCCCACTATATACTGTTTGAGCACTACCAACAACATCAGCATGATGAATTAAATTTTTTTCATGTAACACCTCTCCAGTTATAGCATCAATATAGATATATCTTCTTGATAATGGTTTATGTGCATAAATATCAAGCTTATATGCTAATCTCACATTTTTAGTTAAATCACCATCTTTGTGAATGTATACTTTTTCTTTAATTGGATAAAAAGTAGCTAATTCGTTTTGCTGTTCTTTTTTAATAAAAGCCTCTTCAGATTCTATCTCCCATTTATATTTCTCAGCATTTATATGTTTTTTAGCTTTAGATAATGCTTGTTCAAACGATATTCTTGCATCACTTTTTTTAGGTAAATTTTTAGTATATAAGTCTCCATTTAGAGATATTATTTTGTTGTTTTTTGTATGTGCTATTATCATAGAACTTTCTACAATAAGTCCTTGATATGTTTGATAGTATCTATAATGTTTGTGTCCAATTTTATCAGAAAAAACTTCTTTTTGTGATAATCCAATAAGTTGATTCTTACTTTGCTCTTTAATCCAGCTATTTAATGTTGAAAAATTAATCTCATTAGAAACTGAAAATCGAATATAGTTTGGGAAATCTGTATAATCTTTGTATCTCAATAATGAACTTCCTGGAACTTTTGAGTTTGCATCTTCATTTTTAAATATTATTTCTTGGCTAAAAAAGCTTAAACAGTAAAAACAAACAAATAGGGTTAAAATAGGCTTCATAGGTGTAATTTGTTTAAAAACGAATATTTTTTAGTTAGGTTGCCAAATTATTGCATGAAAATGGATTATTAACATCACATTCTTACTTACTTTCCTTTAACTCCCCTTGTTAATTTTCACTTAAACATTAGGTTTGTAAAATATTTTAATACTAAACATGGTTAGTAACAGTATGTTTTTAAGAAAGTACATATCGATTATTTTATTAATGCTATTCACAAGCTTAGCTGTATATGGACAAAAGACTAAAATTTATACCGATCAGTATAAAGATTATCGAGATGGCTTAGAGTTATTCGATAAGCAAAAGTACGCAGCAGCTCAAGAAAAATTTAAAGATGTAATTGAGCAAATTAATAATAAACATGATGAAATTCAGGTAAGTGCTGAATATTTAAGAGCTTCATGTGCGTTAGAACTGTTTAATATTGATGCACATTTTTTACTGTCTCAGTTTAAACTAGATCATCCAGATGCACCTCAATCTAAAAAAATACCATTCCTTTTAGGAAAAGACTTTTACCGTAAAAAAGAATACCGAGATGCTATTATATGGTTTGAACAAGTTGATAAATATGATTTAACTAAAGATGAAGTTATAGAATTTCATTTTAAATTGGGTTATAGTTATTTCAGTAAAAAGAAATATGAGTTGGCGAAGCAAAACTTTTATGAAATAAAGGATATGCAATCCGATTATTATGCGCCAACAAATTACTACTATGGACATTTATCTTACATAGATAGTAATTATCAAACGGCATTAGAAAGTTTTAAGCGAATAGATAAATCTCCAGGTTTTGGAGCAATTGTGCCTTATTATGTTTCTCAAATTTTATTTAAACAAGGAAATTATCAAGAAGTTATTGATTATGCTCCAGCTATTTTAGAAAACGGAAAAGTAAAAAGAGAAGCAGAGATTAAGGGAATAATAGGATCTTCTCATTTTAAATTAAAAAATTACAAGGCTGCAATACCTTATTTCGAAGACTATTTTAGAAAAGCATCAAAAAGAAGTGAAGATGATTATTACCAGTTAGGATTCTCTTACTATCAGAATAAACAATACGATAAGGCAATAAAATATCTGGGTCGTGTTGCTGCCAATGATGATAAACGAGCTCAAATATGTAATTACATTTTAGCAGAGAGTTATATTAAAACAGATAACAAAGAATATGCGAAAGCAGCTTTTAAAAGAGCTTACGAACTTGGTTTTGATAAATCTATTAATGAAGATGCCCTGTTCGGATATGCAAAATCATCTTATGAATTAGCTTATAACCCGTATGATGGTGCAACTGAAATTTTTCATAAATTTTTAGATGAGTTTCCTAATTCTACCAAGAAAAATAAAGTGTACGAGTATCTATTAGATATGTATACAACCACTAAAAACTATAAAGAAGCTTTAAAATCTATTGAAAGGATTAAGGATAAGAATTTCCAAATAAAAGAGGCTTACCAAAAACTAAGTTACAATCGTGGGGTAGAGTTATATTATAAAAAAGACTTTAATAATGCATTAACACAATTCGCTAATGTAAGAAAGTATAACATTGAACCTGTTTTAAATGCAAAAAGTAAATTTTGGATAGCAGAAATTAAATATCGTCAAGAAAAATATACCGAAGCTATAAATGGGTATAAAGCATTTAAAACCACAACAGGAGCGTTATCAACTAAATTAATGACTTTAGCCGATTATAATATCGGATATGCTTATTTTAATCAAAAAGATTACGATAATGCTATTGTTTCTTTTAGAAACTTCATAAAAAAGTCTAGCGATAAAGAAAAGGAAGCAGATGCTAATTTAAGATTAGGAGATGCTTATTATTTGCAAAAAGAAGATAGAAATGCAGTTAAATACTATCAAAGATCTATAGATTTAAATCAAAAAAACATTGATTACGCCTTGTATCAAAAGGCTATTTGTAGCGGATATCTTCAAGATAGAGCTGAAAAAGAACGTTTATTATCAAAACTGTTAAGAGAATATCCTAACTCTATATATGCTAAAAACTCTAAGTTTGAGTTAGCGAATACTTACCGTAACCAAAGAAAAGATACGGAGGCCTTAAAGTTATACAAAGAGATTGCAGATAATAATCCGAATAAAGATCAAAAGCGAAAAGCACTATTAAATATTGGAGGTATCCATTTAAGAAACGAAAGTTTTGGTGATGCTGAAGATACATTCGAGAAAATTGTTAGAGAATACCCAGGAACCACTGAAAGTGAAGCGGCTATTAATGAATTAGAAAAAGCATATTTAGCACAAGGAAAAATAGATCAATTTCCAGATTTATTAGCGTCACTTGGAGTTAAATATTCTCAATCTAAGTTAGATTCGACTCTATGGTCACCAGCTAATCAAGCATATTTAAATGGGGATTGTGAAAACGCAACTAAAAGTTTAAAAGCGTACCTAGCTAAAATACCTAATCCAAGGCATTTAGTTACAGCTAATTTTTACTTAGGAGAATGTGCATATCTAGAAAAAGACTATACACTAGCACTTACTTATTATGACATTGTCATTAAAAAAGATCAAATGCACATGGAAGATGCTTTGTTTCATTCTGCAAATATTAATTACAGAGAAAAAAGGTATCAAGCAGCTTATGATAATTTTAAACAATTAGAACCAATTAATAGTGATCAAATAAAGATTCCTATTATGAACAAAGGGCTAATGAGAACAGCCAATAAATTAGAGAAATATAATGAGGCTATTAATTATGCAGGTAATGTGCTTGCTGATAATGACACTAAAGGAAATTTAGAAGAAGAAGCCACTATGATTAAAGCATCTGCAAATTATGAGTTGGGAGAATACACTACTGCAAAACCAATTTTTAAACAAGTGGTACGAATGTCTAACGATATAGATAAAGCTATTGCTAAATATAGAATATGTGAGATCTTATATATCGAAAAAAGATATAAAGATGCTGAAGATGAGTTATTCGAATTAATTAAACAAAAGCCAACTTACGATTATTGGTTAGCAAAAGGGTTTATTTTATTGGCAGATGTTTATGTAAAATTAGACGATAATTTCCAAGCAAAGGCGACTCTTCAAAGTGTTATAGATAATTATGTAGGAGATGATGATATTATAGAAATATCTAAAGCTAAATTAGAAGCTATAAAAGCAGCAGAAAAAGCAGGAGATGTTCAAGGTGAACAAGAAATAGAAATTGATAACTCAGGAGAATAAAAAAATCATGAAGTATTTAGCAACATATACCGATCGAATAATAAAGACCATGAGTTTATTAATGGTACTTACATTATGTTTTAGTAGTAGTTTTTCTCAAATCACTGGAGATGATGATGAAATTATTGCCAGAGGGGATGGTGAACGTAAGATTAAAAAATCGAATAAATTAAAGGTAATACCTTCTTTTGTAGTAGACAGTAATAAAAAACAAATTGAAACCGACTATATTTTTTATGAATATACAGCTCCATCTGAGTTTAAAGTAGAAGAAATTAAACCAGCTAGAATTAAAGTGCTAGATCCTCTAGATAAATTATACAGAGGATATTTAAAAGCTGGTTTAGGAATGTATTTAACGCCTTTGGTCGATTTACATTATGGATCAGAACGTTCAAGAAACAATAACTGGGGATTACACTATAATCACTTATCATCTCATCAATCGTTAAATGATGTTGGTTTTAGCGGTTATAGTGATAACCATGGAGATATTTTTTATAAACACTTTCTAGACGAATATGCAATTAGAGGAGATATATATTACGATAGAAACGTAAATTATTTTTATGGTTTTAATGAAGCAGATACCATGATATCTCGTGATGATATTAAACAAAGATTTCAAAGTATAGGTGCCAGAACTAAAATAGCAAGTTACCTCCAAGATATTCCTCAGTTTAATTATAATGCTGAGTTAGAATTTAGAAATTACACAGATGCATTTAATGCTCGAGAAAACTATTTTAAAATAAAAGGAGGGGTTCAAAATATTATCGATTACGAACTATACGGAGTAGATGGTTCATTAGACATTAATGGGTATAAAAGAAATAGCCAACAAAAATTAACAGATACAATACCTACCGAAGATTATGTTCCTTCTGATTTAAGTGAAACTACATCTATATTAAGTTTAAACCCACACATTATTACTAATAGAGACAAACTAAAGGCAAAAGTTGGATTAGGTATTGCATTAAATATTGGAGATAAAACAAGGTTTCATTTTTATCCTAAGGCAGAGTTTAAATACAGCTTTCATGATATTTTTATCCCATACTTAGGTGTTGATGGTGGGTTAAAACGAAATAATTTCTTTAGCTTATCTCAAGACAACCCCTTTGTCTTATCAAATTTAGACACACGAGTTACTAATGTAAAATATAATATATATGGAGGTGTTAGAGGTAGTATAAGTAACACCATTACGTTTAATCTATCGGCATCTAAACAAAAAATAGTGGATCAGCCTTTATTTTTTAACGATACCGTTTACTCAATTGGTAACAAGTTTGATGTGTTATACGATACTATGGATTTGTTCTCAGTTTCAGGGCAAATGTCATATAAAATGGGAGAAAAAATTAATGTATACGGAAAAGCAACATATAATTTATATTCTACATTAAACCAAGAGCATGCATGGAATTTACCAGCAGTTGATGTTACAATTGGAGGTGTTTATGATGTAGCAGATAAAATAGTTATTAGAGGAGATATATTCTTTAACGGACCAAGAAAAGCCAAATCGTTAACCTTTGTAGAAGGAGCTGAATTAACCAACAATGAATATATAGTAGATTTACCTGCTTATTTCGATTTTAATCTAGGAGCTGAGTATCGATACACAAAAAGATTCTCAGTGTTCTTAAACTTTAATAATGTTGTGGGACAAAAATACCGTGAGTATTTTAGATATCCAGTGCAATCAATCAATGTTTTAGGCGGGTTAACGGTTAGTTTTTAAGACATTTAGATAGTTTATTATGTAATAACAACATTATGGAAGCTCTTTTTCATTTAGTATTTGAGTTGATTAAAATACTATTTTTAACAAGCGTATATTCAGCTTTATTACTGCTGTTATTTAGAATAGTTGCTTATTATAAACCACAAAGCTGGTTTGATAAAACATCTAAAAAGAAATCTGTTTTTTGGTTAAGATCAGGTATTATTATTTGGTTTTCTTTATTCATTTTTATGTTTACTCATTGGGGTAATCATGGCCTAGGTGATAGTGCTAGAATCCCTCTAAATTATGGTAAATCTGTTGTCGAAATAAACAGCTCTATCGCTTTTGTTGAACTAGATGATTTTGAACAAATAGGAATAAGTTCTTTTATGTATAATGAAGCATTTTTATATGCTAAAACAGAAGAATTAGAAGAGAAATATGCAGTACTTAATCTTCAAAATGATAAAATAGTTTATTTTGAATCTAAAGAGGCTTATTTATTTAAAGCAGAAAAAGAACATTATCCGCATCCATCAGAATTTAGAGATTTTTCTGAGCAGTATAAAACTTATTGGCAAGGATGGAGGTTTTTGCTACTACCTTAAAAACATAATTATTTGATTAAGCGTAATATTAAACTAGTTTAGTTCGTTAGCCTCATATAAGCCATTCATAATGAAGTTTACGGGACTCTTAGTATTGATGTTAATCTGCATTTCCTGTTCTAAAAAAACAAACGATTTTAGAACAAGAGTAGCCATACAACCTATTGGTAAATATGATCAAGAACTAGTCGATTCAATAGCCAGTAAGGTAAGAACGTTTTATGGAGTTGAGGTTGCTATTAATGAACCAATCGAAATGCCTAAGGCATTTTATACAACAGTTAGGAGTCCAAGATATCGAGCAGATTCAATAATACGATATTTAAGAAGAGAAAAACAAGACTCATTAGATTATGTAATGGGCATTACCAGTTACGATATATCTACAACTAAAAAAGATGCTAAAGGCAATATTAAAGAGCCAGTTTCAACCTATAAAGATTGGGGTATATTTGGTTTAGGATTTTGTCCAGGCCCATCTAGTATTGTTTCATCTCACAGAATGGGAGCTAAACATGATTTACGCGTAGAAAGAGCACAAAAAGTAGCATTACACGAATTAGGGCATAATATGGGCTTACCACATTGTCCTAATAAAAGTTGCTTTATGCAAGATGCTGCAGAAACTATTAAAACAATAGATAAAGTAGATTTTAATTTGTGTGAGGATTGTAGGAAGAGATTATAAAAAACACTCAAAATTTGTTAAAATTCATCTTGTTTATAATTGATAAAGTGTAAATACCCTTATTTAATCTATATTTGTTCAATAAATTAAAACAAAACACATGAAAAAATTTTTACTTTCAATTACTGCAATCGCAGCATTTGGGGCTGTTAAGTCTCAAGTTAATTTAGATTTAGAGACTTGGTCATCTGGATCTCCATCAGGATGGATTAACACTAACATGTTATATGCACCTGTAACTATTACAGAAGAAACAGGGAATGTTTCAGGTAGTTCAATGAAGTTAACAGCAGATTCTGTTTATGGTATTATACCACAAACCACAGGTCAAACCGATACAGCTGCTTTTGCATTTCAAATTATCGCAAATGCTCCTACATATTCAAGTATCCAATTTGATTATAAAACAGATTATCCAGGAACAACAGATACAGGAACGTTATTTATTGGATTTATACATAATGACACCTTAAGAGGAGCAACATTTGATCTACAGCCATCAGCAGCATGGTACTCTACTCCTCCAGTTCAATTAAGTGGTATTTATAGTCAATTAGCAGGATTAGGTCATGCTACAGATTCTGTTTATATTGAAATTAATGCTGAAACTAAGAAAACAAGAGGTAATGCAGTATACATAGACAATATCATTCTTACAGCTAATAATGCAAGTGTATATGAGTTATTCTCAGATGTAAATGTTAAGGTATATCCTAACCCAGCTAATGACATCATTAACTTTGAATTAAACACAGATGAGAATGTTACGATTACAATTTACAAAATTGATGGATCAGTAGTTAAAACAACAAGTGCTTTCCAAAGGCTTAATGCAGTTAGTATAGATAATTTAGACAAAGGTTCATATATGTATACGGTATCTACATTAAATGGGAACATTGTTAAAACAGGACAGTTTATTAAGCAATAAAAAGACATTCATAAGTCAATTTAAACCGGTTGTATTCATTATAACCGGTTTTTTTGTGGGGTAAATTGAGGAAAACTTCAATTATAGCTAAATCATTTTAATTTGTTGTAATGAATAATCTTTCGACTACGTTTAAGATAACAGTTATGTTGAGTGGGGTCGAAGCATAGATATTTTTAATATTATAACATTTTATTCTTGTTTAGTTATATGTTCAATAGCATTTATCTAACAGGTTTAATAAGATTTTTTATGATGTTATCATAACTATTTTAAATGGCATATATAAGTATGATTATGCTACTAAACATAGTGACGCTTTTAACTAGCATAAACAAAAAAGTCTCCACTTATTAGCAGAGACTCATTAAAAAAATAAATAGCATTTAATGCTTAGAAATTAAAACGAACTCCAACATTAAATCCAAAAGAACTAAAATTAGTAGTGTTCGCTAATATTTTTCTTGGTTGGTTAATATCTGTATTGTCACTAGAACTAACAGCATCAACATATTCTGTTTCTTTGTTTTGAGTAGATAAAGAACTTAATTGATCGCTTCCATCAACTGAATACTCAGTAATAACAGATGTCTTTTGCTTAATTCTTAAATTAACGCTTTCTACTTCTACAAAAACTTTAAGGTTATCTCCCATTTTTATAGAAACACCAGCACCTCCAAAATAGCCTAAACTAAAAGCCCCCGTATTTTCTGTTTTGATATTCGTTTGTGTTCCAGTAAATTCAGTTTCTTGGTTAACAGTAGTTTTTCCGCCAACTGGTAAAACAAACCCCATTCTAGAATAAAGTGTTAATGCATCATTAGATGTTTCAAATAATACACCAGGCTTAAGATTTACTTGAGTACTTTTAGCTTTAATAATATCAGATGAATTAGGACCTGTAGCATCTCTAACCGTAGAATTGAAACCTGATAAATAAGAAACACCTAATTCAAAACCAAAATTTTGGCTCATTTTAAAACCACCTCTTAATGAGAATTGTAAACCATTCCCAAAAGTCCCATAAATATTCGTGTTTGTAAAATCACCACTAGATGTCGTTACAGTAGTAACACCTAAAGCATCTGGAGTTGCTGCAAATGCAACACCTGTATTAAAAGAAACAAAAGGACCTTCTTGTGATTTAGCAAGAAAAGAACTGCTTAACAGTAAACTAGCTAGTATTATTTTTTTCATTTTATAGTTATTTGATTTTCATCAAAAGTAAGTATTAATCACTATTTATCAATGTTTTCAATTAATAAATAGTAGAGAAATACAAATGTTTATATTTGTGGGTTATTTCAAGAAAAAGAAGATATGCCAATTAGAATAGTTAAAGATAAAAACACTTCATCAGGGTCAACTAGAAGAAGAACTCCCAATAGACAAAATACACGAGGTGGTGGTGGAGCAGGACTGGCAGGAGCATTATTGCCTTTAGCTATGAATTTGTTTAAGAAAAAGCCTAAACTAATGTTGGCAATCGTAGTAATTGGGGTATTGGCTTATTTTTTGCTAGGTAAAGGTTGTTCACCAGCAACTTTAATGAATCAATTTTCAACAGGAACAGAATTTGATTTAGCAAAATATGACGCAACAGAAGTGTTTGAACCACTTGCAGATAATGTTAAAAATCCATTGCCTAATAACTATACATTAATACAGTATGCGCCAAGAAGATTAAATCAAGGTACACAAGGTTCTTGTGTGGGTTGGTCAAGCTCTTATGCTGCAAGAACTATTCTTCAATCACGAATGACGGGTCAAAATCCTAATAATATAGCATTTAGCCCTTCTTTTTTATATAATCAGATTGCACTTGAAGGTTGTCAGGGAACTTATTTAAGTGAAGCTATGAAGAATTTGTATTCAGTTGGAGATTTACCATTTAGTGAATTTAAATATGATGAGAACTCCTGTAGTAGAAAACCCAATTTTAACCAAAAACAAGCCGCTTCTCAGTATAGAATTAAAGGGTATAACCGTTTAACAGTAAACGGAGATAAATATAAAGTAGATTTACTTGCAATAAAGCAAAACATAGCGCAGGGTGCTCCGGTAGTAATTGGGATGATGGTAGGAGGTACTTTTATGCAAAGTATGCAAGGTAAAAGTATTTGGAGGGCTACTAATGAAGATTTAAACCAAAGAGGATTTGGCGGGCATGCTATGACAGTAATAGGATATGACGATTTTAAAATAGATAATACTAAAGGAGCTTTCCAAATCATGAACAGTTGGGGGCCAGAATGGGGAGATAATGGTGTTGCATGGGTGTCTTATGAGGATTTTGAGTATTTCACAAAAGAGGCTTACGGCTTATACCCAATGGGAAGTGCTGATAAAAAAAATGAAACAAAGCTTGATGTTCATTTTGGCTTAGTAGAAAACAAAAGTGGAAGAAATATCCCGTTTAAAAAAGTCAATAATATTACGTTTAGAACTACACAAAAATTAAAAAAAGGAACACAATTTAAAATTGA
>JAHDBM010000001.1:99140-131454 GCA_020630395.1 Flavobacteriales bacterium | reverse complement strand
ATATTACGTTTAGAACTACACAAAAATTAAAAAAAGGAACACAATTTAAAATTGAGTCTACTAATTCAATTGAGTGTTATACTTATGTGTTCGGACAAGAAACTGACGGCTCTAGTTACGTTCTATTCCCTTATACCCCAAAACACTCACCTTATTGTGGGATCACAGGAACGAGATTATTCCCTAAAGACCATTCATTATTACCAGATGAAGTAGGTAATAGAGATTACATGACCATTGTGGTAACTAAAAAGCCAATTGATTACAATGAGTTAAATAAAAAAATATCACAAGCATCTGGTAGTTCTTATGCGCAAAAGGTTGCTAGAGTTATTGAGTCAGAAGCAATAAAAAATGTAAGCTTTAGTACAACTGGAGGGACCGTAAATGTTTCCTGTGATACTAAAGGAAAAAACATGCTGGCAGTTGTGTTAGAAATAGACAAAGAGTAATCAAAGTTGGTAAGAAAGACTAAAAAAGTAGATTTTCATTTTTCATTAGCTGATTTAGAGAAGTTAGAAAATCATTATAAAGTTGTTACTTATTTAAATAGCAATAGTGAACAAAATATTTCTTATTTAGCGTTAGGAGTTAAAAGAGAATTAAATGCTCACAATACTATTTTTAAAGATTTAGAACTTTTTTTAGATGAGAAAGATTGGGTGTTTGGATACTTTGGTTATGATCTCAAAAATCAATTAGAATCAAATCTTTCATCATCAAATCAAGATTTTGTTTCATTAAACGAAGCTCATTTCTTTATACCCAAATTGGTATTAGAATTAACACCAAATAATCAGGTTATACATTATGTTAATGAAGATGATTTAGTTGAATTTTTAGCAATTATATCTACTAAAAAGCAACAAGAAAAATTAAGTGGTTTTCAAATTAAATACCCCGATCCAAGGGTATTGGGTATCAAATCTAAATACATTTATCCACTCAACTCAAGAGTCGGGGAATTAGATATCCCTCAGGGATTAAATCAAAGAGTATCCAAAGAAGATTACATTAAGAATTTACAAGTAATAAAATCTCATTTAAAGGCTGGAGATATTTATGAAATGAATTATTGTCATGAGTTTTATGCCGAGAATTGCGAGATTAATCCATATAAAGTTTATAAAAAACTAAATGAGTTAACAAACGCTCCATTTTCTTCGTTTTATAAGAATAAAGATCAGTTTATATTAAGTGGTAGCCCAGAACGATTTTTAAAAAAAGAAGGAGATAAAATCATATCTCAGCCCATTAAAGGTACCGCAAAGAGAGGAAAAGACTCTAAAGAAGATGAGGAAATAAAAAACAAATTAGCTAATGACCCAAAAGAACGATCAGAAAACATTATGATTGTAGATTTGGTTCGAAACGATCTTTCTAAAACTGCTGCAAAAGGTTCGGTTAAAGTTGAAGAATTATGTAAGGTATATTCTTTCGATACAGTTCATCAAATGATTTCTACGGTTAGCTCTCAATTAAAGAAAGGTTGTTCATCATTAGATGTAATAAAACATGCTTTCCCTATGGGGAGTATGACTGGCGCACCTAAGTATGAAGCAATGCAGATAATAGACCAATTAGAATCGACCAAGAGAGGTGTTTATTCAGGTGCCTTAGGATATATTAAACCAAATGGAGATTTTGATTTTAATGTATTAATAAGAACCATTTTATACAATAGAGCGTTAAAGAGAACTTCATTTATGGTAGGAGGAGCTATTACGTTAAAATCGAATATAGAAAATGAATATCAAGAAACCTTACTTAAAGCCGAAGCATTAAAAAAAGCATTAGAATGAAATATCAAAAATTAAGCATTAAAGAGTTAAGTAGGGTCTCTCTTCAAGAATTTAAAGAACAGCCTAAAACACCTGTTATTATTGTTTTAGATAATATTAGGAGCTTAAATAATATTGGTTCTGTATTTCGTACTGCAGATGCTTTTGCCATTGAAAAAATATATTTATGTGGGTATACTGCACAACCACCTCATAGAGAAATTCAAAAAACAGCATTAGGAGCAACAGATAGTATTGACTGGGAATACAAGGAAAATGCAGTTGCATTGGTTAACGAGCTAAAGGAACAAGGAGTGTTAGTATATAGCGTAGAACAAACAGTATCATCTACTTTTTTAGATAAACTAACAGTAAAAGATGAAACCATTGCTATTGTAATGGGAAATGAAGTACAAGGTGTTCAACAAGAAGTTGTTGAGGTATGTGATGGTGTAATTGAAATTCCACAAATAGGGACTAAACATTCGTTAAATATATCCGTTTCTTGTGGAATAGTATTGTGGGAGTTGTTTAAACAAAAGAAGAACTATTGCTAAACCATTTTAAAACGTCATAATGATTCTTTTACTATGCTTCGACTCCGCTCAGCATGACTGTCATCCTGAGCGGAGTTGAAGGGTCTTTGTTATGACAAAATATTTTGATTTAGCTATAAACATCATATTTTTAACTTGTCATTCTTAACTCGATTGATGAGATGATCTGAAGATTAGTAGATTCGAAATTAAGTTTGGAACAATAATATTTTAGTTGAATGATTTAGAAGTTATCTCGAATTTATAATTAGATCACTTCGCTTTACTAGTAGTTGTATCTTGATAACGCTCTTTTATTAGAAAGACAAATTAAATGAACTAATAAAACTTTAATTGCGAGATTAATAGAAACGAAAATGAAGCAATCTCAAACTTCAAATTAATCTTCCTCAACAATCATTTCTTTCATTATTTCAATTACTTCATCAAATTGTTTCTCTGATAATGTCCTAAAAATTTTGGGAGAGACTACTTTTAAGCCTTTTATAGACGTATTAATGCCTATCTCAAAAGGCTTTCTAACGATAGCATTTATTTTAAGACGTTTTAGCGTATTGATAAAATAATAGTCCATTCCTTCGTCTATTAATAAATTAACCACTTTTGCTAAATCTTTGCTATATACTTTCTTTTTTTCGGCTTGCTCCATATCGGTAATAAGACTACGTATTTTATCTTCGGTAGCTTTAGAGAATGGAAATTTTAAATATGAAGCCATGCTAAGTTTTTTTAATCGACTTCAAAATATAAAATATGTGTAAAAAACATGTCATTTAATTGATATACTTTTAGTAAAATGATATTTTCGTTCTGCAAAACATTACAAACAACATAATATGTCATATTTATTTACTTCTGAATCTGTTTCTGAAGGACATCCTGATAAAGTAGCTGATCAAATTTCAGATGCATTAATTGATAACTTTTTAGCTTTCGATAAAGATTCAAAAGTAGCCTGTGAAACATTGGTTACTACAGGTCAAGTTGTCTTGGCAGGCGAAGTAAAATCGAATACATACCTAGATGTACAAAAAATTGCTAGAGATGTAATTAATAAAATTGGTTACACGAAAAGTGAATATATGTTTGATGGAAGCTCATGTGGTGTTTTTTCTGCAATTCACGAACAATCGGCCGATATTAATCAAGGAGTAGATAGAGCGACAAAGGAGGAGCAAGGAGCTGGAGATCAAGGAATGATGTTTGGATATGCTACTGATGAGACAGAAAGCTACATGCCTTTAGCATTAGAATTATCTCATTTAATGTTAAAAGAATTAGCAGAGCTAAGAAGAGAAAATGATCAAATAGATTATTTAAGACCAGATGCAAAATCTCAGGTCACGATTGAATATTCTGATGATAATGTTCCTGTAAGAATAGATACTATAGTCGTATCAACACAACATGATGATTTTGTTAGCACAGGAAATAAGCAAGCTGATGATGATAAGATGCTAGCTAAAATTAAGCAAGACATTATAGAAATTCTTATACCAAGAGTAA
Organism: Flavobacteriales bacterium; assembly: GCA_020630395.1. Taxonomy (GTDB): domain Bacteria; phylum Bacteroidota; class Bacteroidia; order Flavobacteriales_D; family CAJJDF01; genus CATLPG01. Next base: position 127,610 of record JAHDBM010000001.1, on the reverse strand, counting down.
TTGCAAAATTACCAGCTAATATTCAAGCGTTATTTAATAGTGATATTACATATCATATTAATCCAACAGGTACTTTCGTTATAGGAGGTCCTCACGGAGATACTGGACTTACAGGAAGAAAAATTATCGTAGATACTTATGGAGGAAAAGGAGCACACGGAGGAGGAGCATTTTCTGGAAAAGATCCTTCTAAAGTAGATAGATCTGGTGCTTATGCTACAAGACATATAGCGAAAAACCTTGTTGCTGCTGGTTTGTGTAAAGAAGTATTGGTTCAAGTTTCTTATGCTATTGGGGTTGCAAAACCAACTAGTATTAACGTAGAAACTTATGGTACAGCCAAAGTTGATTTAACTGATGGAGAAATAAGTAAAAAGGTTGAAGAAATATTTGATATGAGACCTTACTTTATAGAAGAGAGGTTAAAATTAAGAACACCTATTTACAGTGAAACTGCAGCTTATGGGCACATGGGTAGAACACCAGAAACAAAATCACTTACATTTTCTTCTCCAACTGGAGAAACAAAAACATTGGAAGTAGAAACATTTACATGGGAAAAATTAGACTATGTAGATAATGTAAAAAAAGCTTTCGGTATATAAACAAAAACAAAAAAGATGAAATTAATTTATGTAGCTATTGCAGGTTTAATGCTTGCATCATGTGGAGGACCATCAGCATCAGAAGTATCAGATGTAGAAGATCAGTTATCTGCTTTATTAGATGAGGTAAAAGAAGAGTTGCCAGAGGTAAAAGAAAAAGATCCAGCTCGTTATTATAATGATGATTTAAGTATCTCAGTAAAAAATAATGATGGATGGGAAATTAAAGAAAACTATGAGAATATTCCTGTATTCTTTATGAGTCCTTTAGATGGAGATGCTGATATGTTCCAAGAAAATATAAACATGGTGAATGAATCTGCGCCAGGATATTCTTTATCTCAATATTATGATGCAAATTTAAAAAACATCAATTTATATTTACAAGGTTTTGAGGTTGTTGAAGAGCCTGTTAATCTTGAAATAAACGGAGAGACATTTAAGAAAATGGCATATAAGCATTCCTCTCAAGGAATTGACTTAAAAGTATTAGTGTATTTCGCAGTAAAAGGAGGGAAAGGTTATGTAATTAATTGTACTGCTTTAACTTCTACTTTTGAAGATTTTAGACCACAATTCGAGGCATTAGCGAATTCATTTATGTTTGAATAACATGATAAAGCCAATACAATTTGTAAAAGGGATTGCATACTGTGCAATCCCTTTTCTTTTTTCATGTGATACCAGTATTAAAGAATATGTTGAATTAGGAAATGAGTCAATTTCAAATAATAGACCCACTTATCTTGTTGAAGATATAACCGAATTAACCGATAATGATTACCCCGATAATCCTGATGTATCAATTAGATCATCTCTAGATGGGAAATTTTCCCATTCATCAGTACAAATTAAAAAGAATAAAGAGAATAATTTTTCTATAAGCGTATTGCCAGGAAATGATAAAAGCGATACTGTTATATTCGATTCTATTAAGTTATTAGAATGGATTCCTTCTGCGCCAAATTGGATAAAAGATGATGAGTATTTAACTGAAATTGCCATCATTAATCAAGAGTGGAATAGGATGCAAGTAAACTTTAAACAAGATCAATTTAAAGTAAAGGGGAGTAATTTAGAAAGTAAAACTATTGCTAGGGTTGATTTAGCAAGAAACTGTATTAATGCGTATTTATGGGAACTCATTTTTTATACAGAAGAAAATAGTAAATCGAAACCATGCTATCATGGTTGGTTTAATTTCCCCAAAGAATTATATGCATCTTTATTTGAAGAAAAAAATAACTTGGTATATGAACAATATAGACCAAAATTAGAAGAGTGGGTTGATCCATTATCTAAGAAAATAGCCCTTAATAAGTTAAGAGAACCTATAGAAGAGTATAACGTAGCTATAACAACATATAATGAGAATTTTTATCCATTAGTAGGTGAGAGAAAAAAGAAAGAAATTAATATACTGGTGCCAAAAGAACATGAGACAATTAATAGTTTTCTATTTGATAGTACAACCTTTGCAACATTTTCTTCACCTGGTTTTTACAACCAAAAAGAACCTAGAAGAACTGAATTAGGAAGGTTTTCTTCTGTAAAAAAAGCAACTGTTCGTAATATTCATAGCTTAAATAATGCTAAAACCAATTGTTTTGAACTAGAGATTCACTTTACAGATGGTAGCAGAAATACTACGCTTGTAGTTGGAGGATTAAATAAAGGTGATATACCAATCTTGCCAATAACTGATGTTCATAGAGGGTATCAAATGCCAATGGGGATTGCTAATCATTCATTTTATACAAATTACAAGAATATTGTTAAAAAGCCTCATTTAGAAAGTTCATATTATGGGTTTTTACTAGATGAACATAATAACTGGTTAGATAGCCACACAATTGGTATAGATGGACCTATGTTGCATTTCGATAATAAAAATAAAAACATGTTACATGTTTGGTTATTATCTTTTGAAAGGCATTGTTTTGTTGGGCATTTTTCAATTGATTTAAGCAGCACTATGTTGTAATATATGCCTTGTTAATCGACTGGCTTTAACATGAATATATATTATTAAGTCAATAATAACATTTGTTTGTTTCTCTTGAATAGCTTTAAAGATGGGCTATTCAAGTGTTTAATCTTTTGGTTAACAAAATTTTAACATCATTTAATGAATCTATTACCCCTCTAATTCAATAACTTAACTTAAATTTGATGTAGTAGAACAAATAGAAACATTCATTAAAAGCAAATTATGAAAATGACAAAAGCAGATTTAGTAGAGCAAATCGCCTACAAAACAGGAATTGAAAAAGCAATAGTATTAACTACTATTGAAACGTTTATGAAATCAGTAAAAAATTCTCTTGAAAAAGGAGAAAATGTTTACTTAAGAGGTTTTGGCAGCTTTGTTGTAAAAACAAGAGCATCTAAAATTGGAAGAAACATTTCAAAAAATACTGCAGTTCAAATTCCTGCACACAACATTCCTGCATTTAAACCAGCAAAAGTGTTTACTGAAGGAGTAAAATCTAAAGTTGCTGTAAAGTAATTATTTAGTAGAATATTTGAAAAGCTCAATTGATTAATCAATTGAGCTTTTTTTTGAACCAATATATTCAGCTACACACCTAAAGCCAATATCATTTGTTGGTTTATCGTATTGAAAGTTTCTATTTGGGTTATATTCATTTTCGTATGTTTTCCATGACCCTCCTTTAGCAATTCCTTTTTCCAACACCATTTCTTTAACATTTCCATGCGTATTATATATTCCATTAATATTAGGATAATAAGACCATACAGGAGCTGTAATATCAATTGGGTAAGCGCTATCTGTTTCAAAATTTCCGATAGAATTCATGTTTTTTTTAGATCTTTTTCTAATAATCTTGGATGAAAAATGAACAGAAGCAAACATCTCCCATTCGTTTTTGGTTGGTAGTCTGTATTTAAAGTATTGAGGCAGTTTTGATAACTCCTTTTCAGTTAACCCGTGATTAGCTTCAATTAATCCTTTTCGAATATTTAATAATTCATTAACCCTACTACTTCTCCACTCACAATACGTTACTGCTTGTTTATAAGATACACCAACAAGAGGATAATCTCTATATGCTTTATGTTGTAAATAGTGATCTTTAAAAGGAGTGTTTATTGCTAATGAATCTATCCAAACATTTGAGTCAATAATGGTTAAACTATAATCTAAATTTCTTTGTTTTAAATACTGTTGATAATCTATCCAATGTACATTACTAACTTCAGTTTCGTCAACAAAAAGTGAATCATTATACTTTATTGTTCCTGGAGGTGTAGTAGTAGAAATATTATATTTTTTATTCTTAATAATAGAACAAGCCAAGCAATTTAAGACAACCAATAATATTACAATTTTCATAAAAATTCTTTTTTACATTACAACTCATAATCTTTATTTGGTTACAGGTTATAACTTAATTATTTTCGTTAGTAAATAATATTAACAGATGAGTTTAATACAAGAATTAACTTGGAGAGGCATGATTCATGACAGCATGCCAGGTATTGAGGAGCATTTAGAAGAGCAAATGAGAGCTGGTTATGTAGGGGTAGATCCTACTGCCGATAGTTTACATATAGGTCACTTAGTTAGTATCATGATGTTAAAACACATGCAAGTTGCAGGACATAAGCCTGTTGCATTAGTTGGTGGAGCAACTGGTATGATTGGAGATCCATCAGGAAAATCTAAAGAACGAAATCTACTCACAGAAGATATACTTAGAAAAAATCAAGAAGGGATTAAACATCAATTGATGAAATTCTTAGACTTTGAGTCTAATGAACCCAATAAGGCAGAATTAGTGAATAATTACGACTGGATGAAGGAATTTTCTTTCTTAGACTTTATTCGTGATGTAGGTAAGCACATTACCGTTAATTATATGATGGCTAAGGATTCAGTTAAAAAGAGACTATCTGGAGAATCTGCTGATGGGATGTCGTTTACTGAATTTACCTACCAATTAGTACAAGGATATGATTTTTTACAATTATATAGAGATCAATCATGTACTATACAAATGGGAGGGAGCGATCAATGGGGTAATATAACAACCGGGACTGAGCTAATAAGAAGGATGGATCAAGGAAAAGCATTTGCGATTACTTGTCCGTTAATTACTAAAGCAGATGGTTCTAAATTTGGAAAAACCGAAGGAGGAAATGTATGGTTAGACCCAGAAAAAACATCACCCTATAAGTTTGTACAGTTTTGGCTAAATACTTCTGATGAAGATGCTGAAAAGTATATCAAAATATTTACACTTTTATCTGAAGCAACAATATCCGGATTAATTAATGAACACAAAGAAGCTCCACATTTAAGGTTGTTGCAAAAAACCTTGGCTAAAGAAATCACTATAATGGTTCACGGAGAAGAGGACTATAAAAATGCCGTTTTTGCATCTGAAATCCTCTTTAAAAAAGGGCAGGAGGCAATTGATGGGTTAAAAAGTATGAACGCTAAACTTATTAAAGATGTTTTTGATGGCGTTCCTCAAGCCAATTTAACAGCAAAAGAGGTAAGTGAAGGTATTAGCATAGTGGATGCTCTCGTTACTAAAGGAAGTTTTTTAAAATCTAATGGAGAGGCACGTAGAGAGTTAAAACAGAATTCAATTAGTGTAAATAAAGCTAAAGTAACTGAAGATTATACACTAGAGCCTAAAGATTTGATTGATAATAAATATATTTTGTTACAAAAAGGTAAAAAGAATTACTTTTTAGTTAATGTTTTAGATTAGTTATTTAATAGGACTTATTTTAAAGGGTAATTCATTATATTTAATCTCTAAGGGATATCTATTATTGGATTATTAATTAGTTAAGTAAAACCGAATAATTAACATTCTTAATTTTCATATTTGGAAACTGTTTAGAATATAAAATTTAATGCTCAAGCAAACACTATCACATAAGTTACAACAAAAGTTGTCTCCACAACAAATTCAGTTAATGAAATTGTTGCAAGTGCCTACGGTTGAGCTTGAGCAAAGAATAAAAGATGAAATAGAAGATAACCCGGCACTTGACGAAGGTAGAGAACAAGTAGAAGATGATTATCAAGATGAATATAGTGATGATTTATCTGACTCAAGAGACGATTTTGATATAGATGATTACTTAGATAGCGATTCCTCTTATCAAACATACAGCAATAATTCTTCTGCAGAAGATGATGAGTATAGCATTCCTATTTCTGGGGGAGAAACATTTCAAGAAAACCTTACCAAACAAATTAGTTTAAGACTTCGAGATAAAAAATTAATAATTGCTCAAAATATTATAGGTAATCTGGATGAATCTGGATATTTGAGAAGAGAGTTAATTAACATGTGTGATGATTTAGCGTTTAAGTTTAACATCATGGCCGAAGAACATGAAATAGAAGAAGTGTTATTAGAGGTTCAGCAATTAGAACCGGCTGGTATTGCCGCAAGAAGTTTGAAAGAATGTTTGTTAATACAACTAGAAAGAAAGCTGCTAAGGGATGTAGAAGAAAGAGATGAGGTATTAGATGCCATGGAAGTTATCGAAAAACAGTTTGAAGCATTTACAAAAAAACACTACAAACGTATTCTAGAACGATTAGATATGAGTGAGGATCGCTTGAAAAATGCGATTGATGAAATAACAAAATTAAACCCTAAACCAGCTGGAGCTATAAAAGAATCTGCAGCTCCGATTCAACATATTATTCCTGATTTTATTTTGACAGAAGAAGATGGGGAATTAAACCTTGCACTTAATGCTAGAAATGCACCAGAACTTAGGTTAAGCCCAACTTATGCTAATATGTTTGAGGCATATGATAAAAGTAAGAAGACTAAGGAAGATAAAGAGGCAGTATTATTTATTAAACAAAAGCTAGATGCTGCTAGATGGTTTATTGATGCAATTAAGCAAAGGCAAAACACCATGATGGTAACCATGCAAGCTATTATAAGGCATCAAGAAGAGTATTTTGTAACAGGTGATGAGACAAAACTCAAACCTATGATTTTAAAAGATATTGCTGATAAGGTAGATCTTGATATCTCTACGATATCTAGGGTTACAAACACAAAGTATATTCAAACACCTTTTGGTACATTTTTATTAAAATCTTTCTTTTCAGAGTCATTGTCTACTAAATCGGGAGAAGATGTATCTACTCGAGAAGTAAAAAAGATTTTGCAAACCATTATAGATGAGGAAAGTAAGAAAAAACCACTTACTGATGATAAACTTGCCGTAATGCTTAAAGAAAAAGGATATAATATAGCAAGAAGAACGGTAGCAAAATACAGAGAACAACTAGATATTCCAGTAGCTAGGTTAAGAAAAGAGCTCTAGTTTTGAAATTATTTGCAAATATCATTTCTGAAGTTTTTCAGCCTTTATTAATGCCAATATTGGCAATTTATCTTGTTTTTGGCGTACATGCTTATTATCAATTAATGTACGGTTATATTCCAGGGTTTGTTAACCGTATTTATTTAATTACAATAGTGTTAACTGTTATATTACCCTTGTTGTCTTTTTTTACAATGTATAAATGGGGATTTATCTCAGATCTAAAAATGAGCGTTAGAAAAGAAAGAATTTTACCTACCTATATTTCGCTCGTTTATTATGGTTGCTTTTATTATCTAATAAGAGAAATTACAGGGTTAGATGAAGGAATAATTTGTGGTGTTTTTGGTGCTATATTGGCTGTTTTTATAGCTAATATTATTACGTTATTTTGGAAAATAAGTATTCATGGTGTGGGCATAAGCTTAGTAGCCGGAATGTTTTTAGGAACGACCGAAATACGACACGTAGATCATACTTATATGGTAATATTACTGTTTATATTAATAGGGTTAGTTGGTTTTAGTAGGCTTTATTTAAATAGACATACACCTGCTCAAGTATTGGCCGGTTCACTTCTAGGCTTTTTTGTAACTTACTGTTGTATATTGTGGGGAGTCAGTATTTAACGTGAATTAAGAAAACACAATTTCTACTATAGTACCTTTAGATTCACCTTTTTCGTTTAGTTGTTTAGGCCCATCAATTGTTATTGATTTCCCTGTAATCTTTTCAAGCATAGCAATTCGATTACTCGCTATTATCATTCCTCTAGAGGTATGTGTTTTAAACTGATCTTTTTTGTTTTCTATACTCTTATCTATGCCAATTCCATTATCATGAATAATAAATTTTAATCCATTATCATGTTTCTCTACAAGCACCCATATTTTTCCTGGGTTTTCTGAGGGTAAAATACCATGCCAAATACTGTTTTCTACAAAAGGTTGTAAAAACATACCTGGAACCTTGGTTGCTTCAGGATCAATATTAGGGTCAATATCGATTTCATAATCAAACTTTTCTTTAAATCTCATTTTTTCTAGGGATAAGTATAGTCCTAACCTATCCATTTCTTCTGTAAGCGAGATAAGATTGTCTTCATTTACAGAACTATCCAGATTTTTTCGAATTAATTTAGCAAAGCTAGAAAGGTATTTATTAGCCGATAATTTATCTTCTTTGTTAATATAAAATTGAATAGAATTTAAAGCATTAAATATAAAATGCCTGTTCATACTAGCATTTAATGATTGCTGTTCTAGTTTTATCAATTTGTTTTTATAGGTTAATATTTCAGCTTTACGTTTTTCATGTTGACGAGATCTTTGTCTTTTAAGCATGATATATACAAAACCAAATACGATTACTAAAGTGGCAATTCTGAACCACCATGTTAGCCAAAAAGGAGGCGTAATTGTAAAGCTGTAGCTTGCAGGGTTTGTCCATTTTTTATTATCTATTGTGGCTTTAACTTTAAACGTAAACGTACCATGGGGAAGATTAGCATATCGGGTGAAACCATTTTCATCTGGTTTAGACCATTCATCATCAATTCCTTCTAAAAAGAACGAGTAGGTTACTGCATCTGGATTTTGAAAATATGGCGCATTATAATGAAATGTAAAATTATTATTAAAGTATTTAAATGTATTAACGTTCTCAAACAGTAAGTTGTTTTCTAAATAAAACAACTTTACTTCATCAATATCAATGGTAAGGTCAAACTCATCTTTAATTGTTGCATTAGCTCTATTAAAAACAGAAACACCCTCACTTGTCCCAATCCATACTTTACCCGATATATCTTGGTAAATAGCATTTTGATTGGTTTCCATTCCAATTAATCCATCAGAAATGGTGTAGGCTTTTGTTTCAAGCTTATTTGAGTTTAAATTAATGGTGTAAATCCCACTATTAGTACCAACCCATAAAAAATAGTCACGATCAATTAAGAGAAAATTAATAGATGCAAAATTACTTTTCGTTTTGCTAACAGTAACTCGTTCTATGGTGTTGTTTGTTTTTTTGTAAAGCCCATCTTCAGCTCCAATCCACAAGCAATTATTATAATATTGAAGAGAAAATATGGTCTTACCATTTAATAATGAATCATTAAATTGGTTTATAGATAAACTTTTATCAATAAAATAAAGCCCTTCTGATGAAGCAATGTATAAGTTTTGTTCGGTTTTACAAAAACTTCTAACCTTCCGTACGTTCCAGGATTTAGGTTTAATAACTCCATTCTCAATGCAGACAACACCTCTATATGTTCCCACCCATAAGGTATTATTGTCTTCATATAATGCTTGGACTTTATTATGTGGTAATCCATCTCTAGTCGTGTAATTTACAAATGAAGCTCCATTATATAGGCAAAGCCCATCAGAAGTTCCAAACCATAGCTTACCATCTTTTGCTTTATAACTAGACCAAACTGTATTATTACTTAATTGTGAATTATCGGTATTATAAAATTCAAAAATTTCGTTTACTTGCTTGGTTAGTCCATCACCATAAGATGAAAACCACATATTACTATCATTATCTTGAACAAAAGAAAGCATTAAATCACTTTTTAAGCCTTGTTTAGTAGTTAAATAGGAGTATGCTTCATTAACAAATCGTATAATTCCTTTGCCTTCTGATCCTATCCATATATTACCTTCTTCATCTTGAAAAATAGTTTCAGCTACATAATTAAACCCATTTTGTTCAGTATAATTAATAACATCTCCATTATACTGTATTTTCGAAAGTCCTCCCTTAGTTGTAATCCAAACATTATTATTGTTATCAATTAATAAATCACGTATGTAGTCATTCGTTATATTGTCTTTTTCAGTGGTGTAATTATATTCGAGTTTATTATTTATAACTTTTATTAAACCATCTCTTAAAGTTGCAACCCAAAAGGTATTGTTGCTATCCTTTTTTATACTCGTAACCTTGATGTCTTTACAATATTCTAATTCGTTTAATTTATTTTCAATTAAGGTATAACCACCTTTGTTTGTTGCAATGTATAGTATGTTGTCGATTAAATTAAATTGATTGATTTTGGTTCTTGCAGGTAATTCATCTAATAGAATAAGAGCACTAGGCTGTATTAATTGATAAGTTGATAATTCGACTTTAAAAAGCTGATTTTTAGAAGAAAAAATGAGTGAAGAATCAATAATAATAAGCTCTGAAACATCAATATTATTAGCGATTGGTATAATTTTATCGTTTACGATAACACAAATACCATTGTCAGTAGCTATCCAAGTTTCATTATTGATACAAAAAATATCATTGATAGTATTACTCTGTAAGCCATCTTCAATGTAAAAATTTTTTATTTTTTTTCCATCAAATTTACTTAACCCATCAAGTGTTCCAATCCATAAATAATGATCTTGATCTTGGTCCATGGCATACACTTGGCTTTGAGCAAGACCTTGTTCAGTTGAAAATTTTTCAAAACTATATTTTTGGGCCATTAGTGAGCTACACCATAGAAAAACAGCAATAAAATAGACTATGTGTTTATGTGCTTTCATACTTCTTTCTTAATATACGCAATAATCGTTTATCAGTTAATAAATAAAAGAAAGCTAAAAAACTTAATACACCCGCTTGAGTTTCAAACATTGATTCTGTTAACCCAAAGAGTAAAAAGTTTAATGTTAACATAAACAACATGAAGTTTTTAGTTTTATATGAAGTAGTAAACAGCCATATAAAAATTAAGCAGATAATAAGAAAGCCAACTATGCCTAATGTAGCCCAAGTTTGCATAAACTGTTGATGAGAATCAAGTTGTTTCTTATTCATGATTGGATACCCATTTTTACTGTATGATGCATTTAGCTCATCTCTTAAATCACCTATTCCCACGCCTTTTAACCAATTGTCTTCGATAATTTCTTTGGTAGTTTCCCAAGCTACGAGTCTTTGACCTGTGCTTTTTAATGTACCAGAAGTATCTGGTGTAAAGAATTCTGTGTATGCAGTTGTAAACTTGTTGTTTAACTTTGGGATGGATGTTATGGCGATATAAGAGCAAACAACTAAACTAATGGTTATTAGTAATGATTTAATAATTTGTTTATTTGTAATCGCATATATTATTATATACATTAAAGTATTAATAAATAATATAATTAATCCAATTTTTGAACTAATTAAAATGATGTAAAGAATTAATAATATTACTGGGGGTAAAATTTTCTTAATAGCTGTTTTACCGATTACAAGTCGATAGAATAAAATGGCTAGCAATATATTGAGCATTATTGCTAAATAGCTTGGGTGCACAATAAACGAAAACTCTGAGCTAAAAAACACATGAGTACCTTCTCCATTATATAGCCTTAACATTGCTCTTGTAAGTAATATCATAAAGGATATGAAAGCACTAATAAAAGCAAATTCTAACACCCTGCGTGTTTTAATACTACCTGATTTAAGAATTGCAGGAAAGAATAGTGGAAACAATAAAAAGGATAGTTTAAGCTCAATGCCACCCCATGCGGCATAAAGATTGGTAGAATAGGTAATGCTAATTGCAGATAATAAAAACAATGCTAAAAACAACATGTTTTCTGATGTTAAAAAGCTTTTTTTCCATGAACTCCTAAAACTTGGAGTAAAAAGGCTAAGTATAAATGCTAAACCAAAACAAATAGGTTGTAAACGCGGGAAAATAAAGAACAACCCAATAAATAGATAAATTAAACTGTTTCTTATGACATGTAAATAGTGCATAGTTTGTTAACGCGTAATATTGGGATTTACTGTGTTTGGCTTTCTTCTAAGAAGTGAAAAATTTATAATTCCCTTTAAGTAACCAAGCCCATAACTTAAATGTAAGATTAAAAAAACGAATATAACCTGAAATAATTGAGGGATGACAATTGTTTTTTTTGAAGCGAAGTAGATAGCTCCAATAAAGTAAAATACCAAAGGCATAAGTGCAATTAGTCCAAATTTGATGCTAATTAAAAATTGAGTTGAGGCCAGACATAAATAACAAACAAATAAAAAAGGAATGAGTTGTCTAATAGAGGTAACAGTTTTATGTTTAGTATTTACAAACACTTTCCAATATCCATATTGAAAATACTGTCTAAATAATTTCTTGTAACTAGCTCTTACATAGTATTTTGATCTTAGAGAATTGTCTAACCATATATTTAAGTGATTTTTTTCTAATCGATAATTGAATTCGTCATCTTGGTTTCGTTTAAGATCAGTATCAAATAATCCACAAATATCAAATACTTCTTGTTTATAAGCACCAAAAGCTACGGTATCAACAAATCCATTTTTAGTGCCTGTTCTAAAGTGTGCATTTCCTACACCAAAAGTAGACGACATGGCTAAACCAATTGTTTGTGATTGTTTGTTTTCATAAATATTTTCTATTACACCACCAACACAATGAACATCTTCTCTAGTATTAAAAATATTGAGGCAATGATCTATATAGTGTTTATCTAAATAGCTATGTGCACCAAGAATCATTTTAATATCACTTGAACTTGATGTTATACCTAGATTAAGTGCAAAAGGAGTTGTTTGATGCTTGTTTATAAGAAGTTTAATGTTTGGATGATTGGTTGAGAATTCTTTAATAATGTGTTGAGTCTTATCTGTACTATTTCCATCACATACAAGAATTTCTATTTTACTAGCATCATACGTTTGATTTAATATAGAATTAAGACATTCGCTTATGTATTGCTCCTCATTATAAGCTGGAATTATTATGGATATGTCATAAGTTAACCTCATGAATTTAACTCTTTTACTGCTTGATGATAGGTTGTGAATTCATACCCTTCTGAGATAAAATAATCTATAACCCATTCATACCATTGTTTCCATTGGTTAAATTGCTTATTGTAATAACAATCATGAAAGAGTAAATTAAGATGGGACAGCTTATGTTCTTTACATTCTTCAATGAGCTTTAAAGTAGTAATTTTTGCTTGTTCTAAATTGTTTTCTTGTTGCCTTTTCCCGTTATAAAACACCCAACCTTCCATTATTTGAAGGGGAAACTCCCACATATCTCCAATTTTATAAGGGTTTTTCATTGCTTGCTCAGTTGAGTCAAATAAATACCCACTTTTACTTAAATAATCAAATGTTTGGTCGTTTTGCCTAAGGTAGTGCATCCTAATGCCAAATTCTTTTGATTTGCTCATAGATGAAAACGTATCGTGCTCTTTTTTAACTTTTTCAAAAGCATTAAAATCAATACCATGAACTCCTATTTCAAAATTTCGATCTTGAATGATCTTAATCCATTTTTCTGCTTGTTTTAATGAATAGTTTAGACCAACACCATTGTTTACTCCAATAAAAAAGTTGGTTTTAATTCCTTTTTCATCATTAAAGTCCATTAATTCTTCAATATTTTGCCATTTGTTATTAAATGGCTTAACAAAACGCCTAAAAAATTCGGAGGAACTAATTCTTCCTTGAATATACTCAAGTGTACTTCTCACGTAATGTTTTGGAATTATAGCGTCTTTATAGTGCTCCCAAAAGGTAATGTGGTCGATATCGTGAGAGATAATTATTTTCATGAAGATGTAACGTTCACTAAAAATACTGTTTATGTCTTGTTTTAAGCACCATTTCCTGTAATAAATTAGCTTTATTTATTTGGTAAAATGGAATAAGATCACCTCCAAAATTTCTAAAATATTTCTCTATCTCAGGTATCATAGAGCCTTCAAAGTCGAAGGTATTTATGTTTCGTTTTTTTGCTTCTTGAATTGTGTACCACATACAAGTGGGTCCAGCTCCTTGATGTTTGTGTGTTTTACTGTATCCTCCATAAAGATAATAGCATTTGTTTTTGTCATAAATACAAAGGTTAGTGGCCAATATATTGCCCTCTGGATCTTTTGCTGTATGAACTATACAGTTATCTTCTTTACAGAAGTTAACTATAAAATCGTTTAACCAATTCAAATCTATTGATACACCTTTATCAATAAAAGTCTTAGATATTAGTTCAATTGTATCGCTATTAGGTGAATGTTTTTCAATTGTAATGTTATCTTTTTTAGCTTGCTTTATGTTTTTTTTCCTTTCTCTGGCAAAATCATTAAAAATATCCTCTATCTCCCTGTTTAAATCAATTGTATAAGTGTAACGGGTAGTAACTTTATAGTTTTTCCAAATAAAGGGTTGAAAATCTATCCAGTTTGACGGAAAAGACATTGATATGATAGATTCTTTTCGTTTTGATAAGAAATTTTCAATTGTCGTCATTAGTTTTTTTACCTCTCCATTTTTCTTGGCTTCATTAGTTGTAGATGAATCGAAAAATAATAGATTATTAGGGAGGTTTAGTGGTGTTGAAAGCTGCTTAAATAATTTAAGTCTTTTTGTAATTGAGATTATAAAATAACCTTTTAATTGTCTGTCATTACTGTATATTCCAATATATAAATTGTTATTTTTAGCTTTTAAAGACACTTCAGTAAAGACACAAGCGTGTTTTTTCTTTTCTAAGAAGTCAATTAGTGTTTTTTTATTTATTTCCTCTACAATCATGTTTTAAAACGTATTTCGTTTTTTAAGTTTTAATAAACATTCCAAAAAGAAGTTTGCTTTATTAATTGTGTAGTATGGTGTTAGTTTACCTCCAAATGATCTAAAGTAACTTTCAATAGGAGTGATCATGGATCCTTCAAAATCAAATGTGGTTAAACCTAATGATTTAGCATGTTGTATACTTTCGTATACAGCCATTGGTCCAGCAGAGGAGTGAGGTGCCCCTTCATTATAACCGCCTAATAAATAATAACACATCTCATGGTCATAAATGCAATAGGTTACAGCAAGTGGTTTATCTTCTTGGTATGTTATAAATGAAAAGCAATTTTTATCAGTACTAAAGGAAAATAGAATGTTATGTAGTATTTTCTGGTCAATAATAACATTGTTTCGCTTCATAGTGTTCATTACGAATTCTTTAACCAAGCTAAAATTGTTATGTTGTTTAACAGTAAGTCCGCTTTTTTTACCTTTTTTAATTAAGTTTCTCGTTTTTGGGTCAAGATTTTTATGTAGACCCTCTATTGATGATGTTAAATCTATTTGATAGGTATAATTAGGAATTACTTTAAACTTATTCCAAAAAAAAGGTTGAGTATCCTTTTTATTAAAAGGAATTGGAAGTGTAATAATATTCGCATTTACTTTATTTAAAAAAAAGGAAATACTTTTGTTGATTTCCTTATTTACACTATGTTTTTTTGCTTTATTTTCAGCTTGTGAGGTGTATGTTAATCCAATGTGAGGAGTAAATGGAGGACTTGTTAATAGCGTTAGAAATTTAAACAACTTCTTTCTATAGACATAAAACATCCCTATTACTTCATTGTTTTTATTAAGGATTCCGTAAATAGATAGGTTCTCATTATATATAGATAACCATTCTTCAGTATTATACACACTTGCTTTTAAGTTGTCAGGAATATCGGTTATATGTATAGGTTTAATATTCACTATTAACTTAAGATATGTTGATACATATTAACTAATTGTTTACTCTCACTTTCCCAGCTATATTGTTCAAGAACGGTTTGTTTTCCTTTAGCGCCTAATTTTTCTCTAAACGTTTTGTCGGATAAGAGTAGTTCAATTTGAGATTTAATTTCTGTTGGATTTTTTGGGTCAACAAAAAGAGCAAAATTATTAAACTCTTTTTTCCAATAGGGAAAATCAGACATGATTAAGGGAATGCCAGATGCCATATATTCAAATGCTTTAATTGGTAAACTGTTTAAATAATTTTTTTCGGCATATAAAGTAGCCAAACCAATATCAGCAGCTTTTAAATGCGGATATACTTCTTCCATAGGTATCATGCCTAAGTAATTAATGTTTTTAGGAGATTGCTTAAGGCATTCGTCTTTATATCGATCACTTTCCCATGGGCCTAATAAATTCAGTTGAATAGGTTGCTCAATCATGGATACAGCTTCACATATTTCTTTTATTCCTCTAACGGTTGTAAGTCCACCAGCATAAATTAATGTTGGAATTGATGCTTTAGGTAATGCAGGAGCATTATCAATCATACTTACAATAGGGAAATTTCGTATTAAAACACCTTTCTTTTTTGATAAAAAAGAAACAATTTCAGGGGTAACCGATATTACTCCATTGAATGTCCAAATGCCAAACTTTTCAATTCCTCTATAAAAAAAGGAGACTAAATTTCTTATAATCTTATTGCCAATCCAGGATTTACTAGAAATTTGTTTAGAAACGTTTTCATGAGAATCAAAAATGACTTTTTTACCCCATACCCTCAGTAATATACCTATAAATATCAATTCGGGATCGTGAAAGTGGTACAGCTTAGCTTTAGTTTTTAATGCTTTTCTAAAAGCCACAAAAGATTTAACAAAAATGCGATTTAATCGCCCTCTAGATTCTTTTAAGGGGATTATTTTAACACCATCAATCGTTTCAGCTTTACTGTGTGTAACAACTAATGAAACATCAAAACCAGCTTTAGCCAAACTAACACATTCTTTATAGAAGATTCTATCGTCTAATAAAGGATGAACAGTAGTTATGTGGCAAACAGGAATCAATTTATAGTTGTAGCATTAAGTTTAGCGAATTTAGGGATCGTTAATTGAAGAGACAAATGTATGCTTAACGGTTTTGTTACTTCTTTGTTTTGGTTATCCATAACAATATAAGTGGTAATAGAAAAAGGTCGCAAAATAATGCAACTACTAAACCTATAGAAACTAATAGACCAGTAGTAAAATTAGCATGAAAATCAGATAAGATAAGTGTGCCAAAACCTGCTATAAGTGTTATAGTAGTTAGCGATATTGCACCTCCACTGGTTTTAATGCAGTTTTCAATTACTTCATTTTTAGGGATTCCTTTTTTCATTTCAATTTGATATCGACTTAAAAAATGTATAGTATCATCAACAGCAATTCCAAAAACAATAGTAAAAACAATGGTGATGGTAACACTCAATCCAAGATCAAACCAACCCACAACACCAACTATTACCAATATTGGCATCATATTAGGTATTAATGAGAGTAAACCGAGTTTAATAGATTTAAACATTACAGCAATAATTATCATGATAATTAACATGATAAACGATAAGCTTAGTATCATGGTTCTTGATACTGAAACATTGGTTTGGTCTAATATGTGAGATCCACCTGTTGGAATTACAGTGAAAAGATCGGCAAAATGCTTGTTAACTATTCTTTTTAACCTCTCATTATTTTTCTTGATAATATAACTTCCTGGATCGTTTATTTTGGAATAAATAAAAGTCGATTGTTTATTCTTGGAGATAAATTGATCTAGAGTAAAAAATCGTTTGTTTTTGTTTATGGTTTTCGTTACTCTTTTAAAATCATTTTCATCATCAGGGATACTAAAATAAGCCGAGCGTCCACCATTTTTAGCTCTATTCATTTGCTTAATAAGGGTTACTAAGCTAGTGTAGTTTTTTAAATGATAAATTTTATTTACTGAATCTTGTAATTGATCTAGTTTTTGTATTACATCATAACTCGTTAATGATTTAGCAGTATCGGATAAGGTAATGGCTAAGCTTAAATCTCTTATACCGTAAAATTCTTGTGCGATAGATGAAATGGCTATACTAGCTTCATCTTTAGCTTCAATATCATCATATATATATGAATCATTTTTAACTTTAATAACACCAATTATGCACAAACCAATTACTAAAGTTGATACTACTATAGTTACTTTAGGATACAGCTTCTTAGGTGTTACTTTAGTGAGTGTGTTTTTAAGTTTTATTTCTTTCGAATAATAGAGTAGGATGGGTAAAAACCAATACGCTAAAATAAATGCAAATAAAACACCTAGAGTTGAGAAGAAACCAAATTCAATAAATACTTGAATATCGGATGGAATAAGTGAAAGAAACCCTAAAGAAGTAGTAACAGATGTTAATACGATTGCTTTTAACATATCTTTTTGGGTAAGTTTTAATTTTTGTAATTTATCCTCACTTTCTTCTTCAGAGAATCGGGAAATAATATGGATAACATCACTTAAAGAAATTACCCCAACAATAACGGGTATTGCAATCGTTAATACATTTAGTGGAATTCCCAAAAAGGCAATTAATCCTAAAATCCAAATAACACACATTATTACGACCGATAATGGTATAATAACCCCCATAAAAGATCTGCAAAAATAAATAAGAATAAGTAACACAATAATCGCAGCAATTTGGGTTAACACAGCAGATTCAGAACTTAGTTTTTTCATTATATAATGATTGGTTAAATCACTATTAAAGTATTTCACTGATTCGAAAGGATATTTAGAGGCTAAACTTGAGATGTTTTCCTTTACATTTAAAATACTATCCACATTTGCACCTTCATTTAGTTGTACATATAATAAAGTAGATTTCCAATCTTTAGAAATGTATCGGTTTTTTATATCTGTATACCCATTGGCTATTTTAAGATCTTCTTTAATCTTTTCGGGTTCGTTTAAGTGAAATAACTTATATGGATAACGCCCCATTGAGGTAAAAACAAATAATGGTTGATTTATAATGCTAAGCACTTTCCCAACTTGATGATTTGTTTTTATTTCATTAGAAAAAGATTGAATGTTAGATAAGAAATCATGATTAATGGAATCCGTATTGGATATGATTACTAATAATCTTTTTCTAGGATCTCCTTCGCCTCCATTTTCGAATTGCTTAAAAAAATCTTGACTAAATTGATAGTAAGTATCGCTCTTCTTTAAAAAATCTTGAAGATCATGTTCGAAGGACATGTTCTTTAAATGATATCCAAAGAATGCTGTTATTCCTAAAAAAATGGTTAAGAAAACAACTCGATATTTTACTGCGGTAATCAATTAATTTTATTCTTTATTAAAGTTACTATTCCTGATGAAAGAATTAACTAGGATTGTGTTACTATTTATTATCTTTCACAAAACAAAACATCATGACCAAGCAAAAGAGAAATTTAATAATAGGAATAGCTGGATTATTAGTTGTTGTAATCGGTATGTCTTTTTTATTAGAAGGACAGGGACGATCATGGTTTAGTGCTTCGGGTAATTTTTATTTATGGGAATCGGATATTTGGAGTGCAGAAAGTTCTCAGCAGTTTCTCGACCCTTATAGTTTTTCTCATATGTTGCATGGGGTTTGCTTTTTTGGATTATTATGGTGGATAGCTCCAAAATTACCTTGGTTATGGAAATTTACCATTTCTACTGCTTTAGAAGCTGGTTGGGAATTATTAGAGAATTCGCAACTAGTTATTGAACGATACAGAGAAGAAACAGCTGCTTTAGGCTATGAAGGAGATTCGATTATAAACTCTAATGGAGATTTATTTAGTTGTGGAGTAGGTTTTATATTGGCTTATTATTTAGGATTAAAAAAGTCTATTATACTATTTGCTTTGGTAGAGATTACCATGATAATTACCATTAGGGATAGTTTGCTAATTAATATCATTATGCTTATTTATCCTGTAGAAGGAATTAAAGAGTGGCAGTTAGAAATGATGGGTTAAGTATAGAAGAGACTTGTTTCTATCTTTTTATTAACCATGGAGACGGATTAACTGGGCGCATATCTCCTCCGCTTATTCTCCAAATTTCGAAATGAGATTCACTAATTCCTGCCGAATTTGTTATTAGAACTCCTATTTTATCTTTAGTTTTTAATGATTGCCCTGTTTTAACCGAAACTTCCTTAAGGTTAGCGTAAACTGTGCGATAATCACCATGGCTCACAATAACTGCTTTACCCGATCCAGGTATTGATAACACACTGGTTACAGTCCCGTCAAAAACAACTCGCACAGAGGCACTTTTACTAGTAGAAATATCTACACCATTGTTTTCTATATAAGCGGTAGAAACCACACTGTGTTGTTGCTTTCCAAAACGCCTAGTTACTGTACCTTTATTAACAGGCCATGGTAAACGCCCTTTGTTTTCGATAAATTTTTTACCTAGTAATTTTGCTTCAGGACTCTGTTTAAATGTTTCTGTTTTGTTGGTTTTGGGATTAGTCTTTGGTTTAGTTTTGGCTAGTTCTTTTTTAATTGCATCTTTAATCGCTTTAGAGATTTTATCTCTTTCTTGTTTTTGTTTATTAAGTTTTTGCTGAAGCGAACTTTGATTAGTATTAATTTTAGCTAATACCTTTTGTTGGTAAGCTTTATCTTTTTCGAAAGATTCTTTGGTGCTTTTAGCTTCATCAATTACTAATAATTTTTCTTCTTTGTTTTTAATGAGTTGTTCATTTTCTTGGGCAAGTCTTTCTTGAGTATGCTTTACTTCTTTTGCCTGGAGTTTTCTGTTTTCAGCATATTGGTTAATATATTTCATTCTTTTATAGGCTTCGTTAATATCACTAGAAGCTAATAAATAAAGCATGTTAAAGTCTTTGTTTCGGTTTTTGTAAGCAAATCGTACCATTTCTTTAAACTCAATTTTTAGTTTTTTTAATTGATTGGTAAGTGCAATAATTTCTTCCGAATTATTTTCGATATCAGTTTCAATCTGTTTTATTTGATTGTTTAAGTTATTGGATAATTCTTCTCGGTAATTTATTTGTTTATTAATAATAGCTAACTCAGATAATGTAGCTTGTTGTGTTTTTTTTGTCTGATTAATTAAACTTTCAGTTTGTTTAATTTGTCTTTTTAATCTAGCTTCTCTCTTTTTAAGTGTTTTAGTACTTTGAGCGTGATTAATACCTCCAGTAATAAAAAAGAATAGACAAAACAGAAGTGATATTTTAATGTTATTCTTCATAAGGAGTGTATCTAGAAGGAATACTAAACTTTAATGTTTGTGGCACATCAACTTTAACTTTGTTGTAATTTATTCGAATATCGATTGAGTCTTTCTGTGAAACAAAAGAGGCTCTTGTTTTGTTTGGGAATAGCATTCCGTTCTTTTTATTATAATCGGTTTGGGTAATTTCTAGACTATTTCCTCTACCTGGATTGTCTAAAATCGTTTTTCCTGTTTTAAATAGTTCATTTATCCAGTAACGATATACCCAACCAAAATGTATTTTTTCACCTTTTAAAATGGGGGCTAATTCACTTTGTTTTAGTGAACTTAGGTAAATGTCATCATCAATATCAACTAAATAATGGTCTTCAGTTGTATCTAATGAAATAGGATTGCCAACTAATAGATTTTGAATTTGGTAATAATCAATAGGGACTTTAAAAACATCCGTGACATAATCGATAGACCCTAAAAAATATTTTTTATCTTTTTTATTAAGCACTTTAACCGAGTCGGGTGTAATAATAGATGTCATTACGGGAATATTGAGATAAGTAATGGTTGCCCAAATTATGCTGTCTTTTCTTATTTTTAGGTAGGTAGTAAAAGATTGTCCATCACCACCAGATGTTTTGTATTTCGTTTTAATTTTTGCGCTAATCCACTCAAAATCAAAATCAGCAGCTTTAATTTTTGGAATTATTTCAGATGCTTTGGTTTTGGCTTGAATATCAAGAGCCTCTAGCTCTTTTATAAGCGCTTTTTTTGATTTACAACTGCCCAAAATAACAGCTGAAAGTATGATAAACATGTAAAATAATGTATTACTCGACATACTTTTTAGTTCTTATTTTTTCATTAAGCTTATCTGTGTACCCATCTTTAGATTTTGCTTTTTCCCAGTATTTTAAAGCTTCTTCAGTTTCATTTAATTTAAATAGAACATCTCCATAATGTTCCAAAATAACACCACTATTACCATCATCATCTAATGCTTTTTTAATCCAGATTTTGGCTTCTTTGTATTTTCCTTGTTGAAATAATACCCAACCATATGTGTCTTCAAATGAAGGATTACCTTCTACTAAGTTGTTGGCTTTTTTAGCCATTTCTGCTGCTCGAGTTAGGTTTTCTTTTCTTACAGATAAATAATAACTGTAATTATTTAATAAATATGGTTGATTAGGGTTTATGGCAAGTGAATTTTCAAAAGCTTTATCTGCTTCTTTATATTCTTTTAATTCATGGTGAGCTTCTCCTAAATTTCGATAAAAATCGGCACTTAAATCTTTATTGTCAATTACTAAGTCTTTTCCGGCAGTTAAGGTTTCGGTTGCTTCTTTATGCTTTTTTAATAAGTTAGCAGCCATTCCATTGTATAGATAAAACATAGGTTGTGTTGGAAATAATTCTAAGGCTTTTTTACTATCATCATATAAATGTTGATTGTTTTTGGTTTCTAAATCAATAGTAAGCAGTTGTATCCATATAGGATAGGAATTGTTGTCAATTTCAGAAGCTTTTATATAATTATCTCTTGCTTTTTTAAGTTGCCCATGTTGTATATGAAAATCACCAGCCGAAACATAGGATTTAACATTGTTTGGATGAGTTTCTTTCATAATATCGATTAACTCCTCTGTTTCTGTTTTAATGGTTGGATTGGTTATAGATTCTTCAATATAATCTAATGCAATAGTTAACTTGAGGCTAGGAGACAATTTTTCATCTGCAAAAACGGTTTTCATTAGTGGATGAATTTTTTCTGGAGCATTATTATTCTTGTAATGCCTTGCAAGTGATAAACTTGCCATGCCATCCTTATCATTTAAATCGAGCATTTTTTTATATTGAACCACTGCTTTTTCTTTCTCTCCCATTTCCTCATATAATTGCGCAAGCATGCTAATGTATTTAGGTTCGTTAGGACTTTTAGCTAACAGTTTTTCTATTTCTTCAATTGCTTTATCTTTTTTTCCAGCCTTTAAATAAAGCATTTGTTTTTGTTGAGAAAGTTCGTCATTTTGACCAACAATTGCTTCAATTTTGGTTAGCGTATTGGCTGCTTTTTCTAATTGATTGCTAGCCATATATCCTTCGGATAAACCAATAAGAAAATCTAAGTTTTTTGGGTCTAACTCAGTTAATTTTTCATATGTTTTTAAAGATTCATCATATTTTAAGTTCCTTTTTTGCATGCGAGCTAATTGCAACAAGTACCATTTATTTTGGTTATTTAAACTAGCTGCTTTTTCAGCTTTTTCTAATGCAAATAGAAAGTTTCCGTCTTCACTATATATTTTTGACATTTCGAAATATGCTGCATCATTATTGGGTTGTTTTTCTAAAACTTTTTCGAAGCTTTCGATAGCATCTTCAGTATTGCCAAGGGATTTTTGTCTCAGTGCTTCAAAAAATAAGTTTTTAAACGCAACTTCTTCCTTTTGTGAGCTAAACTCATTTGTGTTATTAGTTGTTTTTTCATTAATAACGTTAGCAGTTGGCTTTTTAGCTTTACAAGCAGAAAGCAACAATATGATTGAGAGAAGGAGCGTAAGATGTTTCATTTATTCAACTATTTCAGTGTAATCTCCTATGCTTAAATCTTTTTGTTTCCCCTGGTAGTTTACTTTGTTCCCAATCATAGAATTTGTGACATTGGCATGTTCAATAACAGTGTCTTTTTGGATAATACTATTTTCAATAACGGAACCTTGTACAGTAGAATTGTCTCCGATTGAAACATATGGTCCAATTATAGTATTTTTTAACACAACATTATCGCCAATAAAACATGGAGGAATAATAATGCTATTTTCTTGAGTTAAATTATTACCAATCGTATTTTCTTTTTGGAAACTAAGTACCTTTTGATTGGTTTGTACAGTCACATTTTTGTTTCCACAGTCCATCCATTCATTTACTTCTCCTGTTTTAAACTTAGCTCCTTTTTGCTTTAAGTTCTCTAGCGCATTAGTGAGTTGATATTCGCCCTTTTCTTTAATATCATTATCAATTAAGTATTGAAGTTCTCCTTTTAACTGTTCTCCGTCTTTAAAATAATATATACCTATAATAGCTAAGTCAGATACGTAAGTAGTTGGTTTTTCAACAAAATCGGTAATAACACCTTCATTGTCTAATTTAACCACTCCAAATGCGCTTGGATCATCAATTTGCTTCACCCAAATAATACCATCATCATTAGCATTTATAGTAAAATCAGCTCGAAATAAAGTGTCGGCAAATGCAACTACAACATTACCGTTTAATGATTCTTTAGCACATAAAATGGCGTGTGCAGTACCTAACGCTTCTTCTTGATGATAAATGCTTCCTTTGGCACCTAAACTAGCGGCTATTTCTTTTAGTTGATTTTCAACATCAGTTCCAAAATCTCCAATAATGAATGCTATTTCTTCAACTGGTTCAGCACAAACTTTAGTAATGTCTTCTACTAAACTTTGTACAATTGGTTTTCCAGCAACTGGCATTAGTGGTTTAGGTATAGTAAGCGTGTGAGGTCTTAATCTAGAGCCTCTCCCTGCCATTGGTACAATTATCTTCATAATGTGTATCGAGAATTTATTCGGTTACAAGTAAGCTAAGATAAGAGTTTCGTGGGAAACAAGTAAGTAGAATGAACAATTAATGTTTTAGTGAGGTTGTAGTTTTTAATAAAACAAAAATGCAAACATATAAAATGTTGAAAATCAAAACACTAAATATTTTTTTACAATATCAATAATCTAATATTATTAATATTTAAAAGTGAGAAGTATAAAAGCTAAAACACTTTAAGGCTATAACTTACGTTTAGCTTGCTTAGCATAAAATCCTTTTTCTTTTACAATTTTACGATAAAGTTCATTTGCCTTTATAAACTGACCTTCTTCAGTTAAACTAAGAGCTTTATACCATTGAGCATCTTCATAGAAAAAATTGAAGCTATTATGAATGGCATCTTCAAAATAAGGGATTGCTTTATCATGTTTGTCAAGATTATAGTAGGCAAACCCAATATAAAATTGGGCATTTACATCTTGAGGGTAATGATCCAAAATGGTTTTAAAATTTGCTATTGCATTTTTGTAATTCTTCTTACTGAGGTGTTTTAAACTGCTTTTTAGATATTCTTTGTACGTATATTGTACTGTGTTAGAAATCCTTTCACTATCACTTAATCCAAAAGAAATAGCATCCGATTGATTGGCGGGAGTACCAAGGTCAATTTCCTCAAATGTTTTTTTATCTACATAAATCACTGAATAATCTACAGCTAAAAAGTTATAATAAGCAATCGTTTTTATTTTTACTTCGGCTATGTTGTAGTTTGTTTCTTGTTGATGTATTTCAGGCTCAGCTTGATATGTTTCTAAATTAAATACTTCTCTAACCAATGGCATTGTTTGCTCTTTTAAAAGATCATTTTTTTTAATGGTTACCTCATTAAAAACGGTATTAGTATTAGATGTTTCTATTGTTGGATTTTTATAGGGCGTTTTAGTTGTAGTGTATTCAGCTAAGGAGTAAGTGTTTTTTGCAAGAAAAACGCCAGTTTCTTTATGGTTAGTATTATCTATTGACATCCAATATAAACCACCAATAAGGATTGCCAATATAAGGGTGCTGCTTAATATCCATTTCCATTTGACTTGCTTACCAGTAGTCTTATTGCTATTCCATTGTGGAATATCGTGAATAGCACCCGGAAATTCTTCAAAACCATCAAGAGCATCAGCTAAAAAAGGATCGTTTAACGCCTTTTTTTCTAGCGTATGATTTGCTTCATTACCTCCTGTTTTATTAAGATAATTAGCAAGCTCATCTTTGCTTGTTATTTTTTTATTAGAATAATTCATTTCTTTCTTCTTTGCCTAAACAGATAACTCTTCCATTATTATTTTTAGTTTTCTTTTTCCGTTTTGTATGGCACTTTTAACTTCTTTTAAAGTGAAGTTTGTTTGATTTACAACCTCTTGGTAAGACATTTTCTTTAAATAAAATAGCTCGATACAAACCTTTTGTTTATCATTTAATTTATCAATGGCTTTTTCCAGTAATTGTAACTCTTCCTCTTTTTCTTCTTTTTCTTTTATTTCATCTTGGGTGTTGTCTTCCCAATCGTATTGTTCAATTTCTTGAAAATGAGTTTTACTCTTTTTTCGTAGCTTCATTAAACACTCATTTTTTGCTAATTGATATAACCAAGATTTAAAAAAACTTATGTCATATTTTTTAAGCCCAACAATTAGCTTTTCGAACACATGCATAAGCGTGTCTTTCGCTTCAGGCACATTTTTTAAATATTTTAAACACACACCATACACTAGATGCGAATATCTTGTATAAAGCTCACCTATAATTTCTTGATTATTGCTTTTTTTGTAGCGAATGATCAGTTCTTCGTCAGATAAGGATGATATGTTGTTTTTTTGTATCAATCAGTTGTTTCTTCTTCTTCTGGTTCATCAGTATCGTAAGTGATACCCATTTGGGCAACTCTTTGGTTATACAAATCAAAGAAATTTTTTGTTTCTATCACAACAACCCCTCCCATAGTATCTCCATATTTAGCAGGTAGCCCTCCTGTATAAACCGTGTAGTTTTTTAGTGCGGAAGCAGGCACCATTGGTGCATTTCCTCTAAGTTTTACCCCGTCTAAAAAAGTAACAAAAGCTCCACTTCTAGATCCTTTAAAAAAGATTTCGCTTCCGTCTGCACTTGTTTTAACAGCTCCATCACTTGCTAATTCTAATAAAGTATTATTGCCTCTTCCTGCTCCAGCAATCTCACTTATTCTAGTCTCATCTAATGTTACTTTCCCTGCTTCACCAGGCTCAATTAATTCATCACCTCTAAAACCTTCAATAACCACACCACCTTCTTCACCACCAATCATAATAGAACTGTCTTTTAAGAAAATGGTATCCATAAATCGAATTTTATCTGATTTTACTGTAACCCCAAGAATTCTTCTTGTTTCTTTACCTATGAAAGAAACTTCAAGGTTGTAAGATCCAGCCTCCAAAGGTTTTATAGTATATTTACCATTAATATCAGTAGATTCTCCAATTTTATTTCCAGCATATCTAACCCACACACTTGCTCCAATTATGGTTTCGTTTTTTTCGTAGTCCATTATTACACCTTTAATTTCTCCAGTTCCTTGAGAAAAATTAATAAAAGGGAATATCATAAAGACACCCAGTATTGTTATTAGTTTTTTCATTATTTATTGTTTTTTAAATTGATATAAATTTTATCTATGCTAGCATTTCAATAAATAAGATGTCTTTCATTGTAATATTCCATAAAAGAAATAGATAAAATGTCAATTTTGGTAAAAAGAACGTATTTTAGAGGATTAAATAGTTAAAATACCACAAATTAATGAAGCATTTAGTTCTTTTTATCTGTTTGTTATGCTCAATCAGTGTTTTTGCTCACGAGAGTGATGTGTTAAAAATTAATAATGTTGAGGTTGTAGAAAGTGAATCATATTACACTATTTCTTTTGAACTAGAAAATGTGAAATTGGCTCCAATAGAAAATGTAAGACTAGAGTTGTTAATCAATGGCGAGCAAACTAAATGGAAAAAAATTAAATCATTAAACCTAGAAGATAAATTCACTAAAACATCCTTTAAAATTTACAAGGATAAGTTTAATCATTTAACTGACTTTTTTCAGATAGAAATAACAGAAATTTTTGGAGAGCAACATGATTGGGGAGGGTACGATTCTCCAATACCAGAGGGGCATAATAATAGACAAAAGAATGAATTAGGTTATGAGGTTATAGCAGATATTCCTTATCGAATGAATATGTTGGATAAGGATAGTAATTTACAAGGATTACCAGTACATATTTTTGTTCATGATGCAGATGGTGTTTTAGGCAGTGTAACGTTAGATTGGATTGATATTCGTTTAAAAAATGCAGGGGTAACGTCTTTTGGAAGTGCTTTAACATATAATAGCCTTTCTGATGTGACTTATGATGATTTATTTTCATGTGGATCTAGTAATGATCCTGGTTTGGGGATACAATATTTTGATTATGCTGCTTTTTCTAAGTCTTCCACTCATACAATTGATTTTGATGATAATGGTGCAGGTGATTTTAAATTGGATAAAAAATTCGCATACATTACGTTTAATATTCCACCATCAAGTTTGGTAGGCTATACCAACAATATTGATGTTGAGGTAGAAATGGCACTATCTGGAAAGCCAGATAGAACCTACCGTTTTAGAGTATTTAGATCTAATGAATCAGTTCCAAAACAAGAGGGCTGGTATAGAGGAGATACTCACTTACACTCGGTTTACACCCAAAATGATGCAGAAACGGGTCTTCCATTATGTGCAACAAAAAAAGCCGGACAACTAATAGGATTAGATTGGATTACAACAACCGATCATACAAGTGATATTGATAATTATGGTACAACCATTCAAAATAATTGGAATAGAATTTTGCAAGATATTAAAACGCAAAATAGAGATGATAAATCATTAATTTATATACCGGGACAAGAAGTTGCAACTAGAAATACTGACGGGAAACTCGTTCATATGCTAGCATACCCGGGTTATAATAATCCAGAAAATTTCCCTTTTTTGGGTGATGGTAAAGGTGATGTTACTCGAACAGATGTATATGTTAACAGTGTTATTGCTGCACTGGTAAGTT
>JAHDBM010000001.1:72935-99040 GCA_020630395.1 Flavobacteriales bacterium | reverse complement strand
GATGTTACTCGAACAGATGTATATGTTAACAGTGTTATTGCTGCACTGGTAAGTTTTGATGGATTTTCTTATGCTGCACATCCTTTTTCAACAGCAGATAAGTTACCAACTGTTCCGGTTGGTGGAGGGATTTGGAACTTAAAGGATAATTCGTTTCCAGCCAATGGATCTAGCTTTCCAAAAACAGGAGGAAATATTATTTGTAATAATTTAAGCGAACCAACTGATGTTTTTTCTGGAGAAACTAACAAGTATATTAAAGATGCTCTAAAAGGAGGTCAAATTTGGAATGTTAGAAATGAAATTGAAACTCCGGATGACGATCGAGATCCTTGGGATGTTAATAATACAGGGGCACAAGAATTTGAACAAGTTGATACAGCAAGTTATTCGCATCACATTAAAAAATTTCGTCAAGGACAGGAAGTTATTAATCACATTAATCAAAGAGGATTGTATTGGAAAAATCAAAATCCTAAATTAAAAAACTGGAAGTTTTATATGAGTGCTGGTTCTGATGCTCATGGTTCTTTTAATTTTACTAATACTGATGATTTTGGAGGTTTTGGAAACATTCATGATAATGCAGTTGGTAAACTAACTACTGTTACGTATTGTCCAAATGGAATGGGAGATAGAGGAGAGCACGTGTTAGAAGCTATGTATAAAGGGCATACTACCCTCTCTGACGGACCATTAATTACTATTGGAGTAAGTAATAATGCTGTTCCATTAGATAATGAAGTGTTAATGGGTGATGATGCAGTTATAAATACATTATTATTAGAGGATTACCATTTCAATCTAAATTATACTACTACTCAAGAGTATGGAGATATTCATTCATTAACGTTAATTGTAGGAACCGAAAATGGAGAGGTAAGTAAAGCTATAAATGTTTCTGATGTAAATGGAGATCATAAATTAAATTATGCGTTAAAATCCATTATTGATTCAATATACGGAGCTCCAATAGTTGAAGATCAATATATATATGTGAGAGCTGAGTTGCAAACATCAGTAACAGGGCTTACGTTAGATGTTCATAGGAGAACGTATGATAGGTATTGGTCATTTTCAAATCCAATATGGTTAAAGTTTACTGAGGTTCCTTTACCTGAGGAATTTAAAATATCTGCATATCCTAATCCAATGACAGATGAATTAAATATTTTAGTAGAAAACCCAATTAAAGGAGAAGTAACAATTGATTTTTACGATAGCCAAGGAAAATTTCTTAAATCATTTACTGAATCTGTAATCGAAAGACAAGTAATTACATATTCTCAATCGGATTTAAGATTTCCCAAAGGAAACTATTTAATATCAGGAAAAATGGGAGAAAGTAAAAGTTCAACTAAGTTGATTAAACAGTAATTTTGCCCATTGTAAACAGAAAAGCTTCACCAGCATCCGTATTAAAATTTGTTGAAGAACATGAAAAAAGTATTGTTTGGTACTACTATAAAAGTTTTAGTTACAAACAAATGGCATTTAAAAATGTGGGGCCTGTAAGAGGTATTGCCTTTCATTTGTTAAACAAAGAAATCCATATATTTAATAATAGTGCAGGGGATTTAAATTCAACTTTTAAAGAAATAAATGTAAAGCTTTATCAGGTTGCTCATGGGTGGAATAAAGAAGCTTGGTTGTTGTATAAAAGAAATCCCTTACAATTAGGCGAGATTTATTTTTCTAGAGATAAAGGAGATTTAGGAATGAGAAACTTTGTCTTTTATAGAAAGTTACATTGGTTAGCAAATAAAACAATCAATATCATGCGAGTAATCATGATAATTATGTTTATTTCTGTTGTAGTGTATTACTTAATGAAGGCAGGTGTTATAAAGCGCAATATTAAGTTTTATCAATGTGGAGGCGGACAATCGGTATTGATTTTTCTTGGTTTATTACCAATATATTTACTCTTTGAACGATACAATAAAAAATTTCAAAAGCCGAAAAAATTAAGTAATTATTAATGTTGAAATTATTGTTGTTGAGCTAAATGAATTGTTCATATCTCACTAAAATTATTAATAAAAGCTATTGATTATAATGATCAATAGTTTATATCTTTGCAAAAAAGGAATTTAACACATATAAAATCATGGACGTAACAGGAAAAGTAAAAGTTGTAATGGATAAGCAATCGTTTGATAGCGGTTTCGAAAAAAGAGAATTTGTTATTACTACAGCTGAGCAGTATCCGCAGGATATTAAATTTGAATTATATAAAGAAAAATGTGACATTATTGACGCATTTAAAGTAGATGAAGAAGTTACAGTTCATTTTAATATTAGAGGGAACGAGTATAACGGAAGATATTATGTAAACCTTAATGCTTGGAAAATCGACAAAGGAGATACAATAGAAGATCAAGGAATGGGAGGTCAAGTAGCTGAAACAGCTACAGAATCTGCTTTTGACGGAGCTGATGATTCAGATGATTTACCATTTTAATTTATTTTAAATAAAATATTAAAGGCTATACAAAATCTGTATAGCCTTTTTTTGTGCTCTATATAATTTGGTAAGCAGGGTAATTCTAAATATTTTTAATAACTACTATTAAAGGAATCAACAAATGAAATTAAAAAACTACGCTTTAGGGCAATGGGTTGAAGGAGAAGGAGACGGAAAATCATTATTTAATGCAATAACAGGAGATCAAGTTGCTACTGCTACATCAAAAGGGTTAGATTTTGGTGAAATGATGGATTATGCTAGAACAGTTGGTGGTCCTAAACTGAGAAAAATGACTTTCCATGAGAGAGGCAGGATGTTAAAGTCATTAGCATTATACCTAATGGATAAAAAAGCAGGTTTTTACAGTGTAAGTTATTTAACCGGAGCTACCAAAATAGATTCTTGGATTGATATTGAAGGAGGGATAGGAAACCTTTTTGCAAACGCCAGTTTAAGAAAACAATTCCCTAATGAAACGTTTTATACTGAAGGAGAAATAGCTCCTTTATCAAAAGGAGGATCATTTATAGGACATCATATTTTAACACCTAAACAAGGGGTGGCGATACACATTAATGCGTTTAATTTTCCAGTTTGGGGAATGTTAGAGAAAATTGCTGTTAATTTATTAGCTGGGGTTCCAGCAATTGTTAAGCCTGCAACAGTAACTTCTTTTTTAACAGAAGCTGTGGTTAGAGAAATTATAGCTTCAGGTATTTTGCCTGAAGGAGCTTTACAGTTAATTTGCGGATCTGCTAACGGAATTTTAGATCATGTAACTAATCAAGATGTTGTTACGTTTACTGGATCAGCTAGTACAGGTAAAATGTTAAAGGTTCACCCAAGATTAACAGAGGAGTCTGTCCCTTTTAACATGGAAGCCGATTCATTAAATTGTTCTGTTTTAGGAGAAGATGCTATACCAGGCACTGCCGAATTTGATTTGTTCATAAAAGAAGTACAAAAAGAAATGACGGTAAAAGCCGGACAAAAATGTACAGCTATCAGAAGAGTTTTAGTTCCACATAATTTAGTAGAAGACGTACAAATAGCGTTAGGAAAGAGGCTAGCTAAAACCACAATTGGAGACCCACAGCAAGAGGGTGTAAGAATGGGAGCTTTAGCAGGAAAAGATCAGGTTGAAGAGGTTACTGAAAAAGTAAATATACTGTCAAAAACCCAGGAATTAGTATATGGTAGTTTGGATAAGATAGATGTTATTGGTGCTGATGCAAGTAAAGGAGCATTTATTTCTCCCATACTGTTTGTAAATAATGATCCATTTAACAATACCGATTGTCACAATGTAGAAGCGTTTGGTCCAGTTTCTACTATTATACCATATAAAGGGATTGATGAGGCAATTGAATTAGCAAAAATGGGTAAAGGTTCATTAGTTTGTTCAATTGTAACTGCTAACGATCAATTGGCAAAAGAATTTGTAATGGGTGCAGCAGCACTTCATGGTAGAATTTTAATTTTAAATGCCGATTGTGCCAAAGAAAGTACAGGTCATGGTTCGCCAATGCCACTATTAACACATGGAGGACCTGGAAGAGCAGGGGGAGGAGAAGAAATGGGAGGAATGAGAGGTGTAAAACATTACATGCAAAGAACAGCTATACAGGGTTCACCAACTACTTTAACAGCTATTACGAATCAGTATCAAGTCGGAGGGAAGCCTATTGAAGATGTTGTTCACCCGTTTAGAAAACATTTTGAAGAACTACAAGTAGGGGAAACA
This sequence comes from Flavobacteriales bacterium, assembly GCA_020630395.1. Lineage (GTDB taxonomy): Bacteria > Bacteroidota > Bacteroidia > Flavobacteriales_D > CAJJDF01 > CATLPG01. The sequence continues at coordinate 94,826 of JAHDBM010000001.1, read as the reverse complement.
TGGATTACGCATAAACATACCGTTACAGAAGCTGACATTACAAACTTTGCTAACGTTAGTGGAGATAATTTTTATGCTCATATGGATGTTACATCTTTAGATGAGACTATTTTTGAGGATAGAGTGGCTCATGGTTATTTTATTTTATCTAAAGCCGCAGGTTTGTTTGTAGAACCTAAAAAAGGGCCTGTTTTATTAAATTATGGATTAGAAGAAGCTCGTTTTGTAAAACCGGTATATCCAGGAACAACAATTGGGGTTAAGTTTACAGTTAAGCAAAAAATAGATCAAGAAAAAAGAAGCGAAGAAGATATTGCTAAAGGCATAGTTAAATTCTTAGTTGATGTATATGACCAAATAGGAGAAACGGTAGCTGTAGCTACAATTTTAACTATGGTTAAAAAGCTAGACCAAAGCAGTTAATGTGGGCTGGGTAGAAAAGAGCGATAAATTGGTAAAGGAATATCAATTTAATGACTTTAGAGAAGCTTGGGAGTTTTTAACTAAAGTAGCTTCTCTCGCAGAAAAACACAATCACCACCCTGAAATATATAATGTATATAATCGTGTGGTGTTAAAACTTCAAACACATGATGCTGGTAATGTGGTCACTGATAAAGACAGAGACTTGGCGAAGGCAATTGATGAGTCGTTTTAAAATTGGTTGGTAGTTTTAAGCTTCACAGCACATGTGTTTAATAAATTAACGTGAGTTCGACATAATTCATCTTCACAGTTCATGCAAACTATACATTTAACTATATGATTTTCATGGTTAATCATACTTTAAAATGAATGTTAATGTACATGTAAAACGTGTATATGAATTAAAAATGACTCACAAATAGCAGTTTTTCACTCAAAAAGTCTTGAATTAAACACTTAATCGTCAACTTTTTTTAGCAAAACCTCACTAATTTGAGAGTTCCTGTAGCGATAACTTATATCGAACTCACGTTAAATTACATTTTATTTAGATCCCCCCCTCTCAGGCGAGATAGTAGTCTAAGTTCAAGATCTAATAATAAAAGTCCTTAGAAGGTTTTTTATATATAGGCAAAATCCAGCCAATCTGAATGCCATTAAGAAGATCTGTTCTTTGTTTTTTCTCAAAATCAATAGGATAATCCACTTGGTAATTTCTTCTTATTTTGGTGAATGCTTGTGTAAATTGTAATCCAATATAAAAATTAATTAATCCATTATTGCTTAAATATCGATATCCTATATTTTGAGTTAAACTAACTCCGCTAGTGTACCTGTCATAACCAGGCAGGTATTCTTTGTCATTAATATTAAATTGAGGGATATCTTCATTTTGATTTATAAATTTTACTTTATGGATTAATAAACCAACTCCAGCATTAATGTAAAAACCACAGTTTTTATTTGGTCCAATACCTCCAACTAAATAACCACCCTTAAGCGCTAAATGATGCCCCCTTTGAAAAGTGTTTACAAAAGCAAATTGTCCATTCACGTTTATTATTCCTCCTGATTCGGTTGTTATATCGGTTAACATGCCAGTATCTTTAACTTGGTTACCAAACATATATTGATATTGAGCACCAAATTCCCATTGCTTTTTGGTTTTATACGTATAATCTATTCCTATAACTGAATTATACCCAAATCGATCTTTTAAATCTCCTCCAGGCAATTGTAAGCCATAGTTAATACCGACTATAGATAAATCAATAGAAGAATCAGAAATGCTACTTTGACTAAAAAGATTTAACCCAAAATAAAAAAGAAAGATTAAAGTGGTTATTGTTATTTTCATTTTGTAAAATTATAAATAAAATAATACGTTTTACTTGTTAGTAAACGAACTCTAATCAAAATTCTATATTTCTAATGAAACATTTTATCAAGCTTTTAATAGTTGTACAATCTTTTATGTTTACATCAGTAGTAAATAATTCATTTGCTCAAGCCAAAGGAAATGGAGAGCCAAAAGAAATGTCTAAAAAAGATCAAGCAAAAGCAGAAAAGAAAAGAAAGAGACAAGAAAAAAAAGCTAGAAGAGAATTAAAAAGAAGGCATAGAAAGCTTCAAGATAAAGCTGTTCGTAAACGAATGAAAAAAAATAAGAGAAGAGACAACAAGCGTAAAAAGCGATAAAAATTCCTTTTAAATATTGCCCCACTCCCTTATATGTTAATTCGCTACCGAAAAATAATTACCATGAATATTTTTTGGTAAAATTGATCTGTATATTATTTCTGCTCATTATATTGAAATCGCTTTGTAGCCATAGTTTTATAAAATAACTTTGGATATAAGCTCATCTTGGGTTCAATATGAACCTTAATTAATTGTTAAAAAAACATAAAAAATTATATCTTTACGCGATTAATAAGATAGGTATGGAGATTTCTCCAAAATTATATAACGAAGTTTTTAAAAGATAATTATATGAATATGCTGAAAAAAATTACTATTGTTTTAGCAATCTTTAGTTTTGGTTTTGCCTTTGGCCAAGCCGGTAATGGATCTATAAAGGGTGTTATTAAAGATAAGTCTAGCGGAGAGTTGTTGCCTTTTGTTAATGTTTTGTTGCAGCAAAATGGTACGCAAAAAGGAGGAGCATCTACAGATTTTGATGGTAAGTACTCGTTTAGTTCTCTTGAACCTGGAGAATATGATATTAAAGTAACTTATACAGGTTATCAAACTGTTGAGATTAAAGGTGTTTTAGTAAAGGGAAATAAAATGACTCCATTTGACATAGAAATGGAACAAGGAGTTACGCTAAAGGAAGCTAAAGTTGTAGATTATGTTGTTCCTTTAATTGATAAAGATGGTGGTGCTTCTGGTGGTACTGTAACAAGAGATGAAATTGCAAAAATGCCAGGTCGATCTGCTGGAGCCATGGCGGCAACAGTTGGAGGTGTGGGTACAGATGCAAATGGAGAGATACAAAGTGTTAGAGGGTCTAGAGGAAATGATACGTATTATTTTATTGATGGTATTAAGGTAAGAGGTTCAACTTCTTTACCTAAAAGTGCTATTCAAGAAGTGTCAGTTATTACAGGTGGTTTGCCTGCTAACTTTGGAGATGCTACAGGGGGTATAATATCAATTACAACAAGAGGTCCTTCTAGTTTTTATTTTGGAGGTGTTGAATACATTACATCTGGGTTTAAAATTGGAGACAATACATATGGTTTAGATAATTATGGTTATAACTTATTAGAAGGTAGTATATCTGGTCCATTATTTATGAAAAAAGATGCTGATGGAAATGACAAACCATTATTAGGGTTTTTCTTATCTGGTAATGCTAGTCATATAGTTGATTCAAGACCGTTTGCAATAGATCAATTTCAAGTAAAAGATGAGGTTTACCAAAATTTATTAGTTAATCCAACAAGGCCAGCTATTGGCGGGTTAGGTGTTAATTATAATGCTGAGTTTTTAACTGCAGATGATTTTGAGAAAATTAAATTTAGACAAAATGTTGCTCAAACTGGAGCTCAACTTGCTGGAAAAATTGATGTTAATGCTGGTCCACAAATGAATGTAACTTTTGGAGGTTCTTTTGCTTATTCTAAAGGAAACCAATACAGTTTTGGAAGTTCGTTATTTAACAGTAATAACCTAACAAATAGAAGAGATTTAACTTGGAGGGTGTATGGTAAGTTAACACAAAGATTTAAAAATGTTGTTGAAGATGGTGAAGAGAATAAATCGATAATTAAAAATGCTTTTTATACAGTTATGGTGGACTATTCTAAGTTTAGTAGAAGAAATACTAATACTAGACATGAAGATAGAATTTTTGATTATGGATATGTAGGTAAATTTGAAACGTTTAGAGAAAATACTTATGAATATGATGCTGATCAAAACATGTATATTCACAATGGGTTTAACGACACATTAGTAACGTTTACTGCTTCTGATAAAAACAGTGATTTAGCTGCTGTAACTAAACAGTATTATGATTTAAATCCATCTCCATTTAATGCATATGAAAATTTAGCACAAATACTTCAAGGAAATGCGTTAAGAAATGGTGATGCTGTTCCAAATATTTATGGTTTATGGACAAATGTTGGTTCACAGCCAAATGGATTGTCAAGAATTAATAACAATCAATTAAGAATTACAGCTTCTGGTTCGGCTGATATTAAAGATCATGCAATTACTATTGGTTTTGAATATGAGCAAAGAACAGATAGAGGATATTCAGTTGCTCCAAGAGCTCTTTGGACGACTATGAGGCAGTCAGTTAACTCTCATATACGAGAGTTAGACTTGAATAATTATACTGATGAATATAGAGGTACATTTTTATATAGAACTTATGAAAGGTTAAATGCTGCTCCTGGAGAATATACAGGTTCTGATGCACAATCTTTTGTAGATTATAATCTAAGAAATGCATTGGGTTTAGATCCTAATGGGAAAGATTTCATTGATATTGATGCATTAGATCCATCCGTTTTTAGTATAGACTTTTTTAGTGCTGATGAATTATTAAATGGTGGGTTTAATAGGTCAAGAACTACTTATTATGGATATGACCACACGGGTAAAAAGCTATCTGGAAAGCCTAGTTTTGATGATTTTTTCACTAAAACAGATGAGTTTGGAAACTTCACAAGAGAAATAGGTGCTTTTGAACCTATTTATTTTGCTGGATTTTTAATGGATAAATTTTCTTTCAATGACATTATATTTAATGTTGGTGTGCGAATTGACCGTTTTGACGCCAATCAACCAGTCTTAAAAGATCCTTATTTATTCAAAGAGGCAAAAACAGCTGGAGAAGTTGCTGATCTAGGTAGTCACCCAGGAAATATTGGTGAAGACTATGTAGTATATGTTAATGATGTTAATAATCCAACAAAAATTAACGGATATAGAAATGGAGATACATGGTACAATGCAGATGGTATTGAAATAACTGATTCTAGAACAATCGAATCACCAAGTGGAATTGCACCTTATCTTGCTGATGGCGTTACTGCTGCTGAAGATATTAATTCAAATGCATTTGAAGATTATACACCATCAATAATTGTTATGCCTAGGATTGCGTTTTCATTTCCAATATCTGATGAAGCATTATTTTTTGCACATTATGATGTGTTGTCACAAAGGCCAAATGTTGGTTTAAGACTTGATCCAACAGATTATTTATTTATTCAAAATATAAGTGGTAATGACATTTTAAATAATCCTGCTCTAAGGCCATCAAGAACTATTGATTATGAGGTTGGTTTTCAACAAGTGTTAACAAGATCATCTTCATTAAAAATAGCAGGTTTCTACAGAGAACAAAGAGATATGATAACTACTATCAATGTAGCAGGAGCTTATCCAAAAACATACCAAACGTATGGTAATAGAGATTTTGGAACAACTAAAGGGATGACGCTTACTTACGATCAAAGAAAGTCTAAAAATTTATGGTTGAAATTATCCTACACATTACAATTTAATGAGAGCACAGGTTCCAATGCAGGTTCTAACTTAGCACTTATACGTTCAGGACAGCCAAATTTAAGAACTATATTTCCAACTCAAAATGATCAAAGGCATGCTATACAAGGTGTAATAGATTATAGATATGGCGGAGGTAAAGATTATAATGGGCCAGTTTGGTTTGGTAAGCAAGTGTTTAAAAACACGGGAGTTAACTTTGTAGCTAACTATGCATCAGGAGAGCCATATACTGCTTCTAAAAATGCTTATGGAGATGCTTTCTTTACACAAGTTGGAACACCAATTTTATCAGGAAGTCCATTTGGGTCAAGAAAACCTGGTAGATTCTTTGTTAATATGCAAATTGATAGAGATTTTAACTTAAAGTATGGTAAAGACAAAAAGAAAGAAGGACATTTAAATGTATATATATGGTTCCAGAATATATTTAATACAGTTAATATCCAAAATGTTTATCGAGCAACTGGTAATCCAGATGATGATGGATATCTTTCTGCATCAGAATATCAAACAGATATAGCTGGGCAATTAAATGAAGAGTCTTTTAGACAATATTATATGATGGCGGTTAACAATCCGTTTAATTATGCATTGCCAAGGACGATTAGATTAGGTGTTAAATTTGACTTTTAAAAAATATTGAATTATGAAGATGATGATGAACAAAAAATGGGCGCTTGTAGGGGTGAGTTTATTCGTTTCTTCTCTTGTTTCGGCAAGAGTATGGGTGGGTGATCCTGATCCAAACACGCAAAGTGCTATAAGTAGTCGAGCAGCAAACTGTGCTCCTGCTAGCCAAGTGGTTAAAATAGAATTTAATAATGTAAGTGCATTAATTGAAAATAGTGGATTGTTGTGGATGGATAGATCTGCATCAGCACCAGCTTATATCGTGCCAAAGGCAGGTGGAGCATCTCCAATTTTTGCTGGAGCATTATGGTTAGGTGGACAAGATGTAAATGATCAGTTAAAACTGGCAGCTACTCGTTTTAGAGCAAATGGAGATGATTTTTGGCCTGGACCTTTATCTGTTGATCCTTCAACTGGAAATGGTTTTGATATTAAACCACATGGTTTAGCCGAAATTACACCCGAGCAATGTAAAAAGTGGGACAAGTTTATAGAAATTAAAAGATCAGATGTAGAACAATTTGTTGCTTGGTTCGATTGTGGATTAGATCCATTATGTAATCAAGGAGACGAATTTCCTGGTTATGAAATTCCTGATGTTATAAAAAATTGGGGAGATGTAGCAAATGGAGATCCTACTGCATTAGAAGATATTACTTTAGCACCATTCTTCGATAGAAATGGGAATAATGTGTATGAATATACAGATGGTGATTATCCTTGGTACGATATTAAAGAAGAAGTAGATTGTAGAACAAGCCGTCAAGTAACATTGTTTGGTGATTATACAATATGGTGGATATTTAATGATAAGGGTAATATCCATACTGAAACTGGAGGAGATGGTATTGGTATGGAAATTAGAGCACAAGCATTTTCTTTTGCAACTAATGATGAGATCAATAACATGACATTCTATAACTACGAGTTAGTGAACAGATCATCTTTTACGTTATTTAATACTTATTTTGGTCAGTATGTTGATGCTGATTTAGGATGTGCTCAAGATGATTATGTTGGGTGTGATGTATCAAGAGGACTTGGTTTTGCCTATAATGCTGATGCAGTTGATGATAATTGTAGCGCAGGTTCTGTTCCTTATGGAACTAATCCACCAGCAATAGGTGTAGACTTTTTTGAAGGTCCTTACCAAGATAACAATGGTGTTGCTGATCCATTTTATGTAAATGGAGGCGATCCTGTTACACAAGCTGTAGCTGGAAACGGTATTGGTTATGGAGATTCAATTGTTGATAATGAACGTTTTGGGATGAGACGTTTTGTATACTACAACAATACTCAGAGTAATATACAAGGGGATCCAGATAATTTTGTTGAATATTATAACTTTTTATCTGGAAAATGGAAGAATAATCAAAACTTTGTTTATGGTGGTACTGGGGTTCCAGGGAGTACTGGAGCAACAACAACACAAACAGATTTTTGTTTTCCATCTGATCCTGAAACAGGAGTTACGTCTGATCCAGAAGGATGGGGTACAGGAGGAACTCTTGGATTACCTGTATGGAGTGAGTTAACTGGTAATGCTGGTGGTCCTAACCCAGCTGGAGATAGGCGTTTTGTTCAGTCAGCAGGTCCATTTACCTTACAGCCAGGTGCACTTAATAATATCACAGTTGGTGTTGTTTACGGTAGAGGTTCTAGTGGTCCTTTATCTTCAATTGCAAAACTTAAATTTGCTGATGATAAAGCACAAAGGTTATTTGATAATTGTTTCCAAATTTTAGAAGGTCCTGATGCACCTTTATTAACTATTCAAGAATTAGATCAAGAATTAATATTATCGCTTGATCCTTATGCTGGTGGTGGAGATATTGAAAATTATATTAGAAAAGATCCTAATATTGTTATTCCTGCTGATGCTGATTCTAATGCAGATGAATTTTACAGATTCGAAGGATATCAAATTTTTCAATTAAAAAGTGGAGAGGTTAGTATTTCTAATTTATATGACATAGATCAATCTAGATTAGTGGCTCAAGTAGATTTAAAAAATGGAATAACTCAATTAATAAATTATGAGTTAGACAATACAATTGGAGTAGATGTACCACAAGAAATGGTTAATGGTGCTGATGAAGGTATTCGCCATTCATTTAGAGTAACTAGAGATTTATTTGCTCAAGGTGATGATCGTGTAATTAATCATAAAACATATTACTTTGTTGCTATTGCTTATGGCCACAATAATTATAAAGATTTTGATAATACAGACCCTAATAAATTAGATGGGCAAAAGAAACCATATATTCCAAGTAGGACGAGTTTTGATGGAGGTGAAATATCAATAGTTCCTGGTATACCTCATATTCCATCTGTTGAAAAAGGAGGAACTGTTGCCAATGCTCAATATGGAGATGGAGTTGAAATTACACGTGTTGAAGGAGCAGGTAATGGAGGAAACGAATTAGATCTAACAGATGCGTCAAGGTTAGCTATTGCAAGAAACAATTTCGAGCAATTAATTACTTACAAAGCTGGATTTGGACCAATTGATGTAAAAGTTGTAGATCCATTAAACCTAATTGCTGATGATTTTGAATTTAGATTTAACAAGGATAACAATAATAGTACGGATAGTGCATCATGGCAACTAATTAGATTAAGTACTGGTGATACAATTGCATCTGATAGAACAATTGATGTTGGAAGTGAAAAAATCTTTCCTGATTATGGTTTTTCTATTACAATTCAGCAGTATATAAACCCAATTAGAGAAGTAGATGTTGACCCTGGAGGAGGTGTTGGTGAAACTACTGAGCCAGGAGCAGAATTGATTTCTTGGAGTATTGAATATGACAATCCAGATCAAGCATGGTTAAGTGGTATGCCAGATCAAGATGGTAATGGAGTAACTAACTGGATTAGAAGTGGAACTCAATTAGTAGATCCTGCAACTCCAGAGGGTATATATAATGATTGGCAAGGTTTAGATGATGAGCAGGAATTTGAAGGGATAGCTAACGGTACATTTGCTCCATTTAGATTATTACCTAGACAAAATGCTGAAGGTTTTCCTGTCAATTCGGGAATGATTTCTTCTCAGTCATTAAGTGCTAATAATCCGTTAAGTGATTTATCTAGTGTAGATATTGTGTTTACAAAAGATAAAAGCTTATGGACTAGATGCCCAGTATTAGAAGCTCAAGATCAAAGTTTCCTTGCTGAAGGAGGTGCAAGTAAGCTACAAATGAGAGCTGCAGCTTCAATTGATAAAGAAGGTAGACAGTCTGGAGATGCTGGTTACAATGCAAGTGAAGGTGATGCTGTTTCTACTACAGGAATGGGTTGGTTTCCTGGATACGTAGTAGACATTGAAACTGGAGAAAGAATGAATGTAGCTTATGCAGAAGATTCATATTTAGCAGGTGACAATGGTAAGGATATGATGTTTAATCCTACAAGTACATTCTTCCAAGGGTTAGGTAATTACATTGCTGGAGGAAAACACTTCTTATATATATTTAGAAATTCTGAAACATCTACTCAAAACATTTTGTCTTCTTCAGGAATGAAAAGATATAATGGAGGGCAATCAATTTATGATGTAATGACATCAACACCATCTTCGTTAAGAGATTTAAAATTTTGGAGAAGCTGTATGTATGTTGGTATTCCAATGACTATTCCAGGAAGATCATTTCTTTCAACTGATGCTTTATTTAAAATTAGGGTTAAAACAAGTTATAGAAGGTTTGCTACTAAAGCTCCGTTTTATGTAAAGGCTAATAATACAGGAAACATTGGTTCACCATCTGATTATGAAAATGAATGGTATGGGTTATATCGTTTCAACACAAATAGTGTTGCAACAACTTATAATAATAACGACACAGCAAAATCTGCATTAGACTTAATTAATGTTGTGCCTAATCCATATTATGCATATTCTAACTATGAATCATCTAGATTAGATAGTAGAGTAAAAATTACAAACTTACCAGATAAATGTGTGGTTAAGATTTACACAGTTTCTGGAAGCTTAGTAAGAACATTTACTAAAGATGACCAAGCAGTTACTTCTATAGATTGGGATTTAAAAAACTTTAAAGGTGTTCCAATTGCTGGTGGAGTTTACATTATTCACGTAGAAGTTGATGGTGTTGGAGAAAAAATTGTTAAATGGTTTGGTTCATTAAGACCACCAGATTTAACGAACTTTTAATCAGTAAACATTAAAACAATTTTAAAGAATTAATAAGTTATAAATATGAAACTTAATATTATATCAAGTATTTGTCTGTCATTAGTTACTGCATTTTCTTTCGCAGGTAATGAGGATAGAGTTGGATCAGCAGGTGCAACAGAATTGTTAATTAATCCTTGGGCTAGATCATCTGGTTGGGGTGGTGCAGGATCAGCTCATGTTCGAGGATTAGAGGCTGTACATTTAAATGTTGCTGGTTTGGCTTATGCTGGAAAAACGGAGATTGGTTTTACAACTACTAATTGGTTAGCTGGTGCTGGAATTAATATTAATTCTATTGGTTTAGCACAAAGAGTGGGTGAATCTGGAGTTATAGGTTTAGGATTTACGTCTATAAATTATGGTGATATTGATATTACAACTACCGAAATTCCTGAAGGAGGTTTAGGTACTTTTTCGCCATCTAATTTTATTTTGAATCTGTCTTATGCTAAAGAGTTTTCGTCTTCAATTACTGGAGGTGTAACTGTAAAATTAGTTAATGAAGGTATTTCAAATGTAAACACATCTGGGGTAGCTTTAGATGCAGGTGTTCGATATACAACAGGAGAGTTTGATCATATTAAGTTTGGTTTAGCGCTTAAAAATATCGGGCCGCCAATGTCTTACTCTGGTGATGGTTTGTCAATTGAGACAGTTAATCCATTTACAGGGGTTTCAACTACTACTGAGCAAAGATCAGCTAAATTTGAGCTTCCATCATTACTTAACATAGGAGGGTCTTATGATTTCTTTTTTGGCGAGACAAGTAAGCTAACTGCAGCAGGTACATTTACTTCTAATTCTTTTTCTAGAGATCAATTTAGATTAGGTGCAGAATATACGTTTACTCATGATAAAGTAATTGTAATCCTTAGAGGAGGTATGGTAATGGAAAAAGGGTTGTTTAGTGCTACCGAGCGCCAAACTGCTTTAACTGGTCCTACAGGAGGAATATCTATTGATTTACCAATGGGTAAGAATAAGTCTACATTAGGTGTAGATTATACTTACAGAACAAGTAATCCTTTTGGAGGAGTTCATAGTATTGGTATTAGGCTTAATTTAGCTCAAGACTTAGAAGAATAGAAAATTAAAATACATTTCGTATATTTACGGAGTTAATACAGTGAAAGAGAATCAATTTGGTTCTCTTTTTTCTGTTTAGTAAGGTTTCAAAATATAAGAAGATGAGTGACTTAAAATATTACACAGAAGAAGGGCTGAAAGCTTTAAAAGATGAACTAGAGCAACTTGAAAGAGTAGAAAGACCAAAGATTTCGAAACAAATAGGAGAAGCAATTGATAAAGGAGATTTATCTGAGAATGCGGAGTATGATGCCGCTAAAGAAGCACAAGGTTTAATGGAAACTAGAATTGTTAAACTAAAAAATGTTATAGCTAACGCTAGAATTTTGGATGAATCTAAAATGGATAATTCTAAAGTTTTAATTTTATCAAAAGTAAAGATTAAAAACCTTAAGAATAATAAAGAGGTAGAATATACACTTGTGGCCGAAAATGAAGCAGATCTTAAAGCCAAAAAAATATCTATAGATTCGCCAATTGGAAAAGGATTATTAGGAAAAGAGGCAGGAGATATAGCAGATGTAGTTACACCAGCTGGAGTTATACAGTTTGAGGTTTTAGAAATATCTAGGTAATAGCTATGTCTAGTATTTTTACTAAAATAATTAACGGAGAAATACCAGCTTATAAAATTGCTGAGAACGACAAGTTTTTAGCGTTTCTTGATGTTTTTCCTTTAGTTAAAGGACATACGCTTGTTATACCTAAACAAGAAATAGATTATATTTTCGATTTGGATAGTGACCTTTTGAGTGAACTAATGGTTTTCGCTAAAGAAGTTGCACTGAAGGTAGAAAAAGCTATTCCTTGTAAACGAATTGGTGTTGCTGTTATTGGATTAGAAGTTCCACATACACATATTCATCTTGTACCATTAAATGATGTTGGAGATATCAATTTTTCCAAACCTAAAATAACATTAACTGATCAAGAGTTTAAAGAAACTCAAGAGTCTATTATAAATAGTTAAGGATAAAAAAAAGGAATACGTTAACGTATTCCTTTTTTAGTTAAATCTTATTATCTAATTAAACCTTAACAATATCGAGTGCTAGGTTTAATTCGTTTAGTTGAGTTTTATCAATATCACTTGGAGCATCAATCATTACATCTCTACCACTATTGTTTTTAGGAAAAGCTATATAATCTCTAATAGAGTCAGATCCACCAAAAATAGCACATATTCTATCGAAACCAAAGGCAATACCACCATGTGGCGGAGCGCCATACTCAAATGCATTCATTAAGAAACCAAATTGTTCATCAGCTTCTTCTTGAGTAAATCCAAGAAGTTTAAACATTTCATTTTGAATCTCTTTATCGTGAATTCTTATTGAGCCTCCACCAATTTCAACACCATTAATAACCATGTCGTAAGCATTTGCTTTAACTTCTCCAGGATTTGTATGAATTTTATTTAAATCTTCTGGTTTAGGAGATGTAAAAGGATGATGCATGGCATGATATCGATTACTTTCTTCGTCCCACTCTAGTAATGGAAAATCAATAACCCATAACGGTTTAAATTCATTAGGGTTTTTAAGGTTTAAGACATCACCTAAATGTAAACGAAGTTCATTCATTTGTTTACGAGTACTATTAAGCTCTCCAGATAGGACTAATAATAAATCTCCAGGTTTTGCATTACAGCTATCTGCCCAAATTTTTAAATCTTCCTGATTGTAAAATTTATCTACGGAAGATTTAAAGCTACCATCTTCATTATATTTAACATATACCAAGCCTTTTGCCCCGATTTGTGGTCGTTTAACAAAATCAGTTAATTTATCTAGTTGTTTTCTGCTAAAACTAGCAGCACCTTCAGCACAAATACCTAATACTATTTCAGCTTCATCAAAAATCTTAAATCCTTTGTTTTTTGTAGCATCATTTAAGTTATTAAACTTCATTCCAAACCTTAAATCTGGTTTGTCACAGCCATATTGTTCCATTGCTTCATCAAAGGTCATTCTAGCTACTTCAGGAAGTTCAATACCTTTAACTGCTTTAAATAAATGTTTAATTAATCCTTCGAACGTATTTAAAATGTCTTCTTGATCTACAAAAGCCATCTCACAATCTATTTGAGTAAACTCTGGTTGTCTATCGGCTCTTAAATCTTCATCTCTAAAACATTTAACAATTTGAAAGTAACGATCATACCCACTAACCATTAATAATTGTTTAAAGGTTTGTGGCGATTGTGGTAATGCATAAAATTGCCCTTCATTCATTCTACTTGGCACAACAAAATCTCGTGCTCCTTCAGGCGTAGATTTAATTAAATACGGAGTTTCAATTTCTAGAAAGTCTAAATTGTTCATGTAGTTTCTAGTAGCTAAACCAATTTGATGTCTTAGTTTGATGTTTTCTTGAACAGGGTTTCTTCTAAGGTCAAGATAACGATATTTCATTCTTAATTCTTCTCCTCCATCTGTATCATTTTCAATAGTAAAAGGAGGTGTTTTTGAAGCATTGAGCAGAACCAGTTTAGAAGCTGTTATTTCAATATCACCAGTTGGAATATTGTTGTTTTTATTGCTTCTTTCAGTAACAACACCCTCAACTTGAATCACATATTCTCTTCCAAGTTTTCTAGCTTCTTCACATAAACTAGCATCATCATCCATGTTAAATACAATTTGGGTAATACCATATCGATCTCTTAAATCAACAAAAGTCATTCCACCCAAATCTCTCGTTTTTTGTACCCAACCACATAAGGTTACGCTATTATCCTTGTGTGTAATTCTTAATTCCCCATTTGTATGTGATCTAAACATGATGTACTGTGTTGTTTTTGCAAAGTTAAAACTTCCAAATAGATTATAATTATTTATGTAGAAATTTTAATTATAGACTAGGAGTTCTTCCGCCATCAACCGGTAAGTTTATACCATTAATATAGCTTGCTTTAGGTGAAGCTAAAAAAGCCACTGCGTTTGCAACTTCTTGTGGTTCAGCAATTCTACCTAAAGGCACTATACTTTCCATGCCGGTTTTAATTTCTTGAATTGATTTCCCCGTTTTTTTAGCTTTAGCTTCAAAAATTTGATTTAATCGACCTGTATTAGTTGCTCCAGGTAGAACATTATTAACCGTTATTTGGTGTTTGCCTAATTCATTTGCCATTGTTTTCGACCAATTAGCGACAGCTCCTCTTATTGTGTTTGAAACTCCTAACCCATTTAATGGCGCCTTTACTGATGTAGAAATTATATTAATTATTCTACCATAACCACTGGATTTCATTGATTCAATAGTGGCTTGAGTTAATATGTGGTTTGCAATTAAATGTTGGTTAAATGCAGCTAAAAATTCATTTGTTTTAGCATGTTCAATTGGCCCACCTGCAGGGCCACCAGTATTATTTACCAATATATTAATTGGAAGTTTAGCTATTGAATCACTTAGCTCTTCTAATTCATTTTGACTAGAAAAATCTGCAATTAAAAAAGAGTGATGTTGACCACAAGATTGATCCAATTCATTTATGGTGTTTTCTAATTTTTCTTTATTTCGAGCAAGTAACACAATATTAGCTCCTAGTTTACTGATTTCTAATGCAGAAGCTTTTCCAATTCCTGCTGTTGCTCCCGATATTAATGCGGTTTTGTTTTTTAATGGATAAGCCATTGAATATTAAGTTTATTGGTGGTTGAAAATATTATTAAATTGTTGTATTTTTGACAAAATAATGAAATTTTATTTATGAAAAAGAATTACTTCTCTTACTTATTATTGTTTTTTGCAATTTGTACGTTTAATATAAATGCACAAATTAATGTGTTTCCACATCAGCAAGATTTTGAATCATTTTCTACATGTGGAGGTACTTGTACAGCCAACTGTATATTACAAGATGGTTGGACTAATGGACCTTTAGCAACTAGAGATTTTTCAGTAGATAACGGAGGTACAACATCTTCTGGTACAGGTCCATCAATCGACCATACTCCAGGTACTTCATCTGGAATATACTTATATGCTGAAACAACATCTCCTTGTAGTGGAACAGAGTCTTGGCATTTAATTACTCCAATTATAGAGTTAAGTGGTACAAATAACCTTCAATTTACTTTTTGGTACCATATGTTTGGATCAGCAATGGGACAAGCACATCTTGATATATCAACAGACACTGGAGCTACATGGGTTAATGATATCATTCCTACTTGGACTGATAATGTAGACTTATGGCAAGAGCAAAAAGTTAGTTTATCGGCATATTCAGGTCAAAATGTACAGGTTAGAATAAGATATGAAAACCCAACTAGTTTTACTGGAGATTTTGCAGTAGATAACTTTTATTTATTTGATTTGCAACCTAATGATGCAGGTGTATCTGAAGTAATGCCTCTAGCTCCATGTGCTGGAGCAAATACTATAGATGCGGTTATAAAAAACTTCGGTACTAATCAAATCGATTCATTAATAATTAATTGGTCAATAAATGGAGTAATACAAACTCCAATTAATTACAACACTTTATTAGATACTACAGCTGGTGTAGGTCCAAATTGTGATACTGTTGCGCTAGGAGTACATACGTTTACTAGTGGTGTAATAGATTCAATATTAGTATGGACATCAATGCCTAATGGAGTAGTTGATTCTGCTAATGGAAATGATACTTTACAATATTATAAACAACCGGCTTTAGGTGGAATATATACTATTGGAGGAGCAACACCAGATTACCCTGATTTTACCTCTGCTATTAACGATATAACCTTATATGGGATATGTGGGCCTGTAGTTTTTAATGTTAGAGATGGTGTTTATACAGAGCAAATATCTTTAGGTTCAATTATTGGGAGTAGTGCCGTAAACTCCATTATTTTTCAACCAGATGCTGCTAATGTAGGTCCTGTAGAAATAACTTACGCTTTATCTAACAGTACTGATAATTATGTAGTAGAATTTTCTGATGCATCATACATTACGTTTGATAGTATTAACATGACGAATACTAATTTGTCTTATGGAAGAGTAATATCTTTTTCTTCTAGTAATGATTATATATCTATTAAAAACGGTGTTCTTACTGGATCTACTTCTACTTCTACTTCTTTTAATAATGCAGTAATTTTTAATGAAACAGGAGCATCAAATTTATCATCTAATATTAGTATTGATAACAATCAAATATTAAATGGTTCATATAGTTTGTATTGGTATGGTGGAAGTACGGTAGTTAGAGAAAATAATTTCTCATTAACTAATAATGATATATCCGGTAATAGTTATTATAACTTGGCATTATATTATCAAGATAATATGAATGTATATAATAATAAGACTTTCCAAAGTCCATCAGCAACTAGTGTGGGTTATGGTATATATGCATATTATTGTGATTCGGGGTCTATACAAAATAATGAGGTGCACTTATATGGATCAAGTACTAATTATGGATTATATTTAGGATATTGTGATGGATCTGCAACTAATCCATTTGTAGTAGCGAATAATATGTTAACTACCTCTGCAACATCAACAGGTACATCTTATGGTATGTATATTAATTATTGTAAATATGCTAATGTTTATCATAATTCTATAAATGTTCAAGGTACATCTCCAACAAATGGTAGAGCACTTTATATTAATGGATCTACTAGTACACTGTATGGAGACATCAATATTGTAAACAATATATTTGCAAATACAGGAGGAGGATTGGCAGCTGAAATTTCTTCTGGAGCCAATTCGGGTTATGTGTCTAGAGGTGATTACAATGTATATTATACCACTGGTAGTGTACCTTTCGAAATTGCTGGTGCACCTACTGCAAATTTAGCAACTTGGACAACAGGAACTTCATTAGATACAAATAGTTACATAGGAGACCCTTTATTTAACTCAGCTTATGATTTACATGTGTCGAGTGTAGTAGCAAATGATGTTGGAGATAATGCTATTGGAATTACTGTAGATATAGACAATGATCCAAGACCTCTTGGAGGATCTACTATTGTAGATATAGGAGCTGATGAATTTGATCCTCCATTTTGTCCAAGACCAGGAGGAGTTACTATTTATGATATAGGTCCAGATACGTTATTTTTATCTTGGATTGGAGGTCCAAACGATAGTGTTTATGAAATTGAATATGGATTAAATGGTTTTACTCCAGGAACAGGAACATTGTTAACTGTAACTTCAAGTCCTTATCAAGTAACAGGTTTATCTCCTGAAACACATTATGATTTTTATTTGAGAACAAGATGTATTACAAATGACTCTAGTTCTTGGGTTGGTCCATATTCTGATACTACATTAGAGCTGTGTAAAAAAACACCATTTTTTACCGTTCTTGGATCAGATGTTAATTATATTAATGTTGGATGGAATTTTGATTCTGCTCATGTGTCTTATATTGTAGAATATGGACTACAGGGTTACACACAAGGTACAGGAACTGTATTAACAACTACTTCTAATTTTATTCAAGTAACAGGTTTACAACCAGCAACAGGATATGATTTTTATGTGAAATCTGTTTGTGCAACAGGAGACACTAGTGTTTGGGATGGAGCATATTATGGTAAAACTAAATGTTCTAAATACAATACATTACCATTTAGAAATAACTTTGATAGTTTAGAAAGACCACCTTTTGCTAGATCATGTCAAACAACTGAATATATGGTAGAGTGTTTTTATAATGCTACCGGAAATCAAGCATTTTGGCAACCTTGGAGTGGCAATACAGGATCGGGAGGAACAGGTCCTTTTGCGGATAATACTTCTGGTTCATCAACAGGAATATATGTTTATTTAGAAGGTAGTGGTTGTTATGGGTCATTAGACACGTTAGTAACTCCATATTTTGATTTATCAGTTCCAGATCCAGCATTAGATATAGCATATCATATGTATGGAAGTTCAATGGGTAACTTAAGAATAGTTGCTGTTACTGAATCAGGTAATAAGTATACACAATTTGTAATGATAGGAGATCAAGGTAACCAGTGGCACGATACTACTTTATCCTTAACAAATATTAAGGATTCTACAGTTAAGTTTTGGATCATTGGTGCTATAGGAACATCTAGCTCATCTGATATTGCAATTGATGATTGGAAAATTTATGATCGTAGTCCTGCAAGTATTAATGAGCTTGTTGTTAATAGTATGCTTAATATATTCCCTAACCCAAATAATGGTGATTTCTCTATCTTAAATAAGGGGGATGTTAAATTAAAAGGAGAGTTAATGGTGCTAGATGCTAGTGGTAGAAGTATATTAAATGAAAATATATCACTTAGAACACAAGGAAGGCACGATATTTCCTTAAATAATGTAGGTAAAGGAATTTACTTTGTTAGATTTGACTCTGGCTATGGAATAATAACCAGAAGAATAATAGTTCAATAAAATTTAATGGCACTCTGAAATAGAGTGTCATTTTTGCATGTAACAAATGTTAGTTTATGGTTTTATAATTTAGAGAACAATTATATTTTTTATTTCTTTAAATAAATTTGAAATAATATGCTCAATGGTTTAGATGGTATTAAAGAATGGTTTAATTTAATTCAATTAGATTTTGATGAAAATATCTTTTTTGAGATAACAAATCATTTAAAACCAATTTCTTTTTCAAAAGGAGAGCATCTTATCAAGATAGGTGAGGTTGAAAAAAACCTGTACTTAATAATGGATGGTTTTACACGAACTTATTTTGAATTTAATGAAAAGGAAATCTGTACAAGGTTTTGCTTTAAAAATGAGTTTGTTTCATCTTACCTTTCTTATGTAACAGGTAATCCTTCTGATGAAGGGATACAGGCTCTATCTGATGTTACAGCCTTTTATGTTGAATATAGCAACATTCGAGAACTATTTGATAATGATGAGAGGTTTAAAGAGTTAAGAAGAAGAAGTTTTGAATTTTTATATTATGAAAGAGCTAAAGAACAGAGAAGATTATTGTCATTATCTGCAGAAGATAGATATCTATGGTTAATGAAAAAAAACAAAAAATTTGTTCAAAATATACCCATCAAGTATTTAGCAACTTATTTAGGTATTAAACCAGAAAGCTTAAGTAGAATAAGACGAAATATTGGAAAATAAAAAGAGCCGCTATTAGCGGCTCTTTTGTGGTACGAAAATGATTAATTGGTTAACTCTTCGACAAAATATTTATAAAAGTAGGGAATGGTTTCAATGCCCTTAAAATAATTGAATAAACCAAAATGTTCATCAGGAGAATGAATATCATCAGTATTTAAACCAAAGCCCATAAGAATTGATTTTAAGCCTAATTCTTGTTCAAATAAAGCAACAATAGGAATACTTCCACCTCCTCTTTGGGGAATAGGTTTTACTCCAAATGTTTCTTGCATGGCTCTACTAGCTGCTTTATATGCAGGGAAATCAGTTGGAATTAATAGTGGTTCACCTCCATGATGAGGAGTAACCGTTACTTTAACAGCATCTGGAGCGATAGATTCAAAATGATCCTTAAAAATTTTAGTGATTTCTTCTGAACTTTGATTAGGAACTAACCTCATGGAGATTTTGGCATAAGCTTTACTCGGTAATACTGTCTTTGCACCTTCGCCTGTATAACCACCCCAAATACCATTTACATCTAAAGTTGGTCTAATACTCGTTTGTTCGTTAGGAGTATATCCTTTTTCACCATAAGTAGAACCAATTTCTAATTCATCTTGGTAGGCTTGTTGGTTAAAAGGAGCTTTAGCCATCTCAGCTCTATCTTCATCAGAAACAGTTAATACTTTATCGTAAAATCCAGGTATTGTTATATGATTGTTCTCATCTGTTAATGAAGCAATCATTTTAGTTAAAATATTAATAGGATTCCCTACTGCTCCTCCATACACCCCAGAGTGTAAATCTCTATTGGGGCCAGTCACTTCAACTTCAACATAACTAAGCCCTCTTAATCCTACACTAATAGATGGTGTATCATTTGCTATGATAGAAGTATCAGAAATAAGGATAGTATCTGCTTTTAATTTTTCTTTATTCTGTTTAACAAAATCTTCTAAATTATCCGATCCAACTTCTTCTTCACCTTCAATCATAAACTTAACATTACATGGAAGATTGTTGGTTTTATTCATAAATTCAAAAGCCTTAACATGCATATACATTTGTCCCTTATCATCACAGGCTCCTCTTGCAAATATTTTACCATCTCTTATAATGGGCTCAAAAGGTGGTGAAGTCCATAATTCAATTGGGTCTGGTGGTTGCACATCATAATGTCCATATACCAAAACTGTAGGTAATGAACTGTCTATTATTTTTTCTCCATATACAATAGGATGACCAGGTGTTTCACATATCTCAGCAAAATCAACACCAGCTTCTTCTAATCTTTGTTTTACAACTTCTGCAGCTTTTTTTACATCTCCAGCATATTTGGAGTCGGCACTTATCGAAGGAATTTTTAAAAGATCAATTATTTCCTCAAGAAAACGATTTTTATGTTCCTCTATATATTGTTTAATATTGCTCATGAATGGTTTTTGAATAAAAAATTATTGTTCCTAATAAAGTTAGGTAATGAAGCAGAATAAGAAAAATGAATAATCATTTTTTTTATTAATCCCGTAATAAGGTTAAATTTATAAGCAATCTAAATTTATACACAATATGAGTACTATTACATTAGGCGAATTTATAATCGAAAACCAAGGAGATTTTAAATATGCCACTGGAGAGTTGTCTAGAATTTTAAGTAGTATTCGTTTAGCAGCAAAGATTGTACAAAGAGAGGTTAATAAGGCAGGTTTAGCTCAGCATATATTAGGTGCAGTAGGTAATCAAAATGTGCAAGGAGAAGAGCAACAAAAGTTAGATGTATATGCTGATAATGTTTTTATTAATGCATTGTCTAATAGAGGAGTTGTGTGTGGTGTAGCATCAGAAGAAAATGAAGATTATATAGCTTTTGATTCTAATGAATCTATGGATGGAAACTATGTGGTTGCAATTGATCCTTTAGATGGTTCTTCTAATATAGATGTTAATGTGTCTATTGGTACTATATTTTCTGTATACAGAAGAAAAACAAAGCCAGGAACACCTGCTCAATTAGAGGATTTTTTACAGCCAGGAACAGAACAAGTTGCAGCAGGTTATGTCGTGTATGGCTCATCTACTATGTTGGTATATACAACAGGAAATGGAGTTCATGGTTTTACATTTGATCCATCTATAGGGGTGTTTTACTTATCGCATCCTAATATGATGACTCCAGATGACGGAAAAATATTTTCTATGAATGAGGGAAACTTTCACAAATCGCCAAGAGGTGTTAGAGAGTATATAAAGTATTGTCAGGAAATAGACCCAAGTACAAATAGACCTTTTTCTGCACGATATATAGGTTCATTAGTAGCTGATTTTCATAGAAATTTAATTAAAGGAGGAGTTTATATTTATCCCCAAACTAGTTCGTCTCCAAATGGAAAATTACGTTTGTTATATGAATGCAACCCATTAGCTTTTTTAATAGAACAGGC
>JAHDBM010000001.1:0-72835 GCA_020630395.1 Flavobacteriales bacterium | reverse complement strand
GAAAATTACGTTTGTTATATGAATGCAACCCATTAGCTTTTTTAATAGAACAGGCTGGAGGAAAAGCTACAGATGGAGTTAAAAGAATTATGGAAATTACCCCAACAGAATTACATCAAAGAGTTCCTTATGTTGTAGGATCAATAAAAATGGTAGAGCGAGTAGAACAATTTATTCAAGAAAATCCAGAATAGTTACTTCCCTATAGCTTTTTTTACTTCAGTTAAGTTTGAGATAGGACCATCTACAAGATATGAATTGGAGGCCCATGCAGGAACAGCTCCATTAGGGTCGGTAAACGCTTCGTAATGGATGTTTATCTTATCTCCATCAACAGTAACACTATGCAATGTTGTTGCTTCTTTAACCCTTACATATCCAGTTTGTTCTGGTAGTAAAGTAGGATGAGCTTTTGATTTTAGAATTGCTTTTTTATCTGTTAAGGTTATAGTTTGTAATTCATATACACCATCTCTATTATAAACTGGCCATGGCATATCTATTTTTAAATAGTAAAAAACTGATTTTTCTGTTTTCTTAATAACCTTAACGCTTTCAATTTTATTGCTATATTTTTTATAGTTTATTGGGTTTCTAACAAAATCAACATAATCTTTTAAATCTGCTTTCATAGTGCAGGTTGCTTTACACTTTCTAAAGCTAGTTCCAGATTTAGTTGCGGTATAGACTTTGATCCCGTTTTTTTCTTTTTTAAGTTCCCATTTCCCATCCATGTAGGAGAAGCTAAAGAAAAGTATACAAGCGGATAATATTAAAAAATTCTTAGTCATTTTATTTAGTTAAATCTGTACGTATTGCTTCCATTATTTCGATAGGAGAATCCTCTACATAGTAATTCCCAACCCAAGCAGGCACACTACCACCTGGTTCAGTGTGAACTTGCATTGTAACTTCAACTTTTTCTCCTTTTTGCTTAACTGTGTAAACAGTATTAGAAACTTTTACTCTTACATAATCTTTTACCTCAGCAATCATTTTTGGATTAGCTGCAATAGTTAGTTTAGCCTCATTGGTAGTTTTCGAAATTAATGACACAGTATAAATGCCATCTCGATTAGATACCGGCCAAGGAAGATCTACTGCCATGTAATATATTGCCTTTTTACTAGTAGTTTTAATTACTTTAATTTTTTCTATCCTATCACTATGACCTTTAAAGTTTTTAGGATTTAATAGGTAGTCGCAAACACTAGAAACGTTTCCTTTAAAAGAAACAATAGCTTTACATTGTTTATATTTTGATCCTGCTTTATCAGCAGTGTACACTTTTACACCATTTTTTTCTTTTTGTAACTCCCAGTTCGTTCCAACAAAAGTGAAACTTGCAAGGCATGCTATTAATGTAATTAAGAATACAGATCTAAACATAGTTATAAAATATTGTAACTGATATACGCAGTTTTGGTGTAAATGTTTTTGAATTACTTCACAAAATTATGACAAATGTTCTAAACAAAAAATGTGATAATTTAACAGAAAGCTAAAATATTAAAAAAAGACTGTGTTATGATGTTATTTAACGTGTTTATAACAAAATATAACAGATTTAGTTAAATGATGAATGGGTTTTCTTTACTACATTAAGTTTTTCCCCTTATCTTTAAGGTATGCAAGAAAAGCGTCCTATAACAGATTGGTTACCGATAACAAAAAAAGAAGTTGAAAAAAGAGGATGGGGAGAGTTAGATGTTATTTTAGTATCGGGAGATGCATATGTAGATCACCCCACTTATGGAACAGCTGTTATTGGCAGAATAATAGAAAGCGAAGGATTTAAAATTGCTGTAATTCCACAACCTAATTGGCAAGATGATTTAAGGGACTTTAAAAAATTTGGAGCTCCAAAATATTTTTTTGGGGTTACATCAGGATGTATGGATACCATGGTAAATCATTATACTGCTAATAAGCGTAAAAGGTCAACCGATTCCTATACACCAGGAGGAAAAGCAGGATTTAGACCAGATTATGCTGTAGCAACTTATACTAAAATTTTAAAAGATTTATATCCTGATATACCCGTTCTTATTGGAGGAATTGAGGCGAGTTTAAGGCGAGTTACACATTATGATTATTGGAGTGATACATTAAAACCAAATATTTTAGAATGGAGTGGTGCCGATTTATTAGTCTATGGAATGGGAGAACAACCATTGCGCGAAGTATTGAAATTGCTTAAAAAAGGAGTGCCATTTCATCAATTAACCATGGTAAAGCAAACAGCTTATCAAAGAGAGGCTGATTTTGGAGTGCCAAGAAACAAAAAATGGAATGATATTGAGTTAAACTCCCATGAATTGTGTTTAACAGATAAAAAGGCGTTTGCAGCTAATTTTAAACATGTAGAACAAGAGTCTAACAAAACGTTTGCTAATAGAATCATTCAAAAGGTAACGGGTAAAAATTTAATTATAAACCCACCTTTTCCTACTATGACAGAAAAGGAAATTGATGGTTCTTTTGATTTGCCTTATACACGTTTACCTCATCCAAAATATAGAAATAGAGGAGCAATTCCATCATATGAAATGATTAAATTCTCGGTAAATACACACAGAGGATGTTTTGGAGGATGTAGTTTTTGTACCATATCTGCTCATCAAGGAAAGTTTATAGCCAGCAGATCAGAGGAGTCTATTTTAAAAGAAGTAAATCAAATTACAGAGATGGAAGATTTTAAAGGGTATCTAACCGATCTTGCAGGGCCGTCTGCCAATATGTACCGAATGAAGGGTATTGACATGGATATATGTGATAAGTGCGTTAGCCCTTCATGTATTCATCCGGTTGTATGCAGTAATTTGGATACAAGTCATAAACCAATGACTGAGTTATACAGAAAAGTAGATGAACATGAAAAAGTAAAAAAGGTGTTCATTGGATCAGGCATTCGATATGATCTATTAACTAAGTCCTATAACAAAAAAGGTGATGAGGCGGATATGGATGAATATATGGAACAGGTTCAAACACGGCATGTATCTGGAAGGTTAAAAGTTGCTCCAGAACACACTGCTCCAGAAACGCTTAAAATCATGCGAAAGCCCAGTTTTGATCACTTTAAGGAGTTTAAAAAGAAGTACGATAAAATAGATAAAAAGCACGATTTAAATCAGCCATTAATACCTTACTTTATATCTAGTCATCCGGGCTGTGAGGAAGAAGATATGGCTAACTTAGCTGTAGAAACCAAAGAAATGGGATTCAAGTTGGATCAAGTGCAAGATTTTACTCCAACTCCAATGACTGTTGCAACTGTTGTTTATTATTCGGGTTATCATCCGTACACGCTAAAGAAAATGTTTGCTCCAAAAAATGAGCGTGACAAAAGAGCCCAGCATAAATTTTTCTTTTGGTATAAAAAAGAAAATCAACCTTGGATAGAAGAACGATTAACGAAAGCGGATCGTCCAGATTTAATAAAAAGGCTATTAGGAGACACTTCACACAAAGGAAATAGTAAACCACCCAAATGGTTGGCCGAAAAGAGAAAAGAATCCAAAGGGAAAATATCTCATAAAAAAAGGAGGAAAAGATAATTATGAGAAGCTTATTTATTATTGTTATAGTTTTATTAGGATCTTTTAGCTGGGGACAGGTTGAAGAAAAAACACCTTGTAACGAATTAGACACATTACTTAAGCAAGTAGTTTTACATTGGAAAAAAGGAGAAACAAGTTTAAGAGATAAAGCTATAGTTAAGGCTAATGAGTATAAGTATTTGTGTTCTGATACTGTTTTAGTAAATAAGTTTGTTAGTTATAATGTGTTAATTAATATTGAAAAAAATAATTTTGACTCATGTTTTAAATCCTTAAAGAATTATAATTATAGTTTAAATTGTTCTTCTAATGTTGATTCTTTAAACACCTTTTCATTCTTTAGTTTAAAATCTACCATATATATAAATATGGAAGATAATAAAGAAGCTATGCAGAATATAGAGCTAGCTTTAAAATATCTAAATGCAAATAAATACCCTAAAAAATATGTTACAAGCAATTATAAAAGAGCAAATATTCTTAGAACATACAATAAGCATGAAGAAGCCATAGAGCTTTATCAAAATAATATTAGGTTATTAGAAGATGAATATGCTAAGCTTATAAATTATCAGGCACTTTGCGCTACATTTAAAGAGCTTAATAATTTTGACTCTGCTAATTTTTACTCTCAAAAAGCCTTAGCTTTTTATGAAAAAACCGATAATGAGTTCTCAAGCTATTATGTTCGTTTATTAATGTTTGAGTTTAAGTTAGATAGGTTTTTAAATAATGGAATAAATAGTTTTACTAATGAAGAAGTCACTATTCTAGAAAAAGCTGCAAAAGCATACACAGAAAGAGGAGAGGCGCAATTAGAAATAAATGCCAAATCTCGTTTAGGAGAGTATTTTTTAAAAGTAGAAAAAGATAGGTTAAAAGGTTTATTATACTTGGAAGATGCATTTAAGCTAGCTTCTGATAGCGAATATGAAGCTGAATTATTAGTAACATCAAAGGCTTTGCTAGAAGATCAAATGAATCAAATTGGAGATAAAAATAATTATGCTAAGGTTTTTCTAGAATCGGTTAAGTCCAGATATAATAAGGAAAACACAAAAGCAATTATCGACATTCAAGAAAAGTTAAATGTAAAAGAGAAAGATGAATTAATTTTAAGAACAGAAAAAGAAGCAGCTGAAAACGCCTTAATTGCAACCCGTAATTTATCATACTTTTTATATGCGATTTTTGGAGCCATATTGCTCATTGTTTTAGGAGGAGGGTTTTATTATTGGAAACAACAAAAAAATGCAAAGAAGATAGATGAGTTAAACAAGAAAGCACTTCAATTACAAATGAACCCTCACTTCTTTTTTAATGTTTTAAACTCTATTAATAGCTTTATTGTAAAAAACGATAAAAAGGAAGCGCAGCAATACCTATCTAAATTTTCTAGGTTAATGCGTTTAACACTCGAAAATGCACAAGAAAATTTAATACCAATAGAGAAAGAAATAGAACTAGTAGAAAACTACTTAGCACTAGAACAATTACGAACAAAAAACTTCAATTATACGATTGATGTAGACGAAAGCATAAAGGATAAAAAAATCCCTCCATTAATGATTCAACCTTTTGTAGAAAATTCTATTGTTCACGCTTTTAGAGATATGGATAGACAAGGCGAAATAGAAGTTTCTTTAAAGCAAATTAACGATACCATTACCATTAAAATATCTGATGATGGAAAAGGTATAGACACATCAGTTACTAAAATTAACCCAGAGAAATCATCTCTAGCATTAAAGATTACAAGAGAACGATTAAATGCTATGTTTAAACACAAAGAAGAAATTATTTTTGATACGCTTAGATTAGATAATAAAGATTATCCAGGTACCTTAGTAAAGTTTCGAATCCCAGTTATTTCATAAAAATGAAAAAAACACTAATTTTTATTTATTTCTGCTCGATTATTTCTGCTTCCTTATCTCAGGTGAGTTTAAATAAGGATAGCGTAAATGGGTTATTAAACAGTTATATAAACTCGAATAATGACTCTCTGTCAATAATTTATAATGAAATCATAGAGTATGGCCATAAAAACAAAGACTATGATATTCTAATTGGAGCTAATAAAACAATTAATAGATCAGAAGCTGATTCAGCTACTAAATCATTTTATTTGAATGAATTAATGCGTCTAAAGATCAACTTTGTTAAACCAATAGATTTTTATCAATATTATATGTTCATTCAGTTCATTAACATGAAGAAAGGTGATTATGCATCAGCAGCAGAGTATTTGGATAGCTCTAGAAACATGGCATTAAAAATGAATGATTCAACTAAATTGTTTTATGTTTCTAGATCATTCTCTTCAATAGTTGCTGTTCAAGGAAACTTTCAAGAAGCACTAAATGAAATGAAAATGGGTATAAGTTATCTTGGTAATAATGCTAACGCATCTGATAAGCTTCAAGGATATAATCATTTAATAAATATTGCTAATCAAGTTAATGCTGATACTGCCTATTATTATATTACTAAAGCAATAAATTTTATAGAAAAAGAGCAAGCGTTAAATAACCCAGAACATTCGAGTATTGTAAATCAAACATATTTATTTCAATCAATCTATTTTTTTGAGAGTAATAAATATAAAGAAGCAATAACAAGCCTAAATAAAGTAGTTAATTATTACGAAGATAACGGTCAAAAATTCACATATTACAATGGTGAAGCAAATTGGATATTAAGTCATTGTCATTACGGTTTAGAAGACTATAAAGAAGCAAAACGTATACTTTTAGAAGCCAAAATAATCTCAGATTCTGTTAAACACGATCACCTTCGTGCAAAAACAAATCAATCTTTATTAGTAATGGTATTGAGAGAAAATCCTATTGAAGGGATAGATCCAGACGTATTTTTGAATGATTTAGATTTTTTCTCTAATAAAAACAATGAAGAAACAAATAGGTTAATTGCAGATTATAAAGTAAAATACGAGACACAAAATGCAAAAGAACAATTACTTGTTTCAGAAAAAGAAGCAGCTGAAAATGCACTAATAGCAACCCGTAATTTATCATACTTTTTATATGCGATTTTTGGAGCCATATTACTCATTGTTTTAGGAGGAGGGTTTTATTATTGGAAACAACAAAAAAATGCAAGAAAGATAGATGAATTAAACAAAAAAGCACTTCAATTACAAATGAACCCACACTTCTTTTTTAATGTATTAAACTCAATTAATAGCTTTATTGTAAAAAACGATAAAAAGGAGGCACAACAATACCTATCTAAATTTTCTAGGCTAATGCGATTAACACTCGAAAATGCACAAGAAAACTTAATACCAATTGAGAAAGAAATAGAACTAGTAGAAAACTACTTAGCACTAGAACAATTAAGAACGAAAAACTTCAATTACACAATTGATGTAGACGAAAGCATAAAGGATAAAAAAATACCTCCTTTAATGATTCAACCTTTTGTAGAAAATTCTATTGTTCACGCTTTTAGAGATATGGATAGACAAGGTGAAATAGAAGTTTCTTTAAAGCAAATTAACGATACTATTACCATTAAAATATCTGATGATGGAAAAGGAATAGATACATCAGTTACTAAAATTAACCCAGAGAAATCATCTTTAGCATTAAAGATTACAAGAGAACGATTAAATGCTATGTTTAAGCACAAAGAAGAAATTATTTTTGATGCATTACGAATAGAAAATAAAGAATATCCTGGCACGTTAGTGAAATTTAGAATACCGGTAATAGCTTAATCAATGACTAAATATAAATACAACAATAAGTTAACAGCTTACACTCGCTTTAAAACACGAGAGGTTAAAGTTGGTACAGTAGGAATTGGAGGAGATAATCCAATAAGGGTTCAATCCATGACGACTGCCGATACAATGGATACGGATAAATCGGTAGCTGAAACGATTAGCTTAATTAAGGCTGGATGTGAAATAGTAAGACTAACAGCTCCAAGTAAAAAAGATGCCGAAAATCTAGCAGTAATAAAAGCTCAATTAAAAGAAAAAGGATATTCGGTTCCCTTGGTTGCAGACATTCATTTTACACCAAACGCAGCTGAGGTTGCAGCTCATATTGTAGAAAAAGTTCGGGTTAATCCAGGTAATTATGCTGATAAAAAACAGTTTAAAGATTACGAATATACTGATGAATCTTACCAAGAAGAATTAGAACGAATCTCACGTAAATTTACTCCTTTAGTGTTAAAATGTAAAGCAAATGGAGTTGCTATGCGAATTGGGACAAATCATGGTTCTTTGTCCGATAGAATTTTAAGTCGATATGGAGATACACCACATGGAATGGTCGAATCTGCAATGGAGTTTATTCGTGTTTGTCGAGAAAATGATTATCATGATATCGTACTTTCTATGAAAGCTAGTAATACGTTAGTTATGGTTCAAGCTTATCGTTTACTTAATGCTACCATGATAAAAGAAGGGATGAATTACCCCTTGCATTTAGGAGTAACAGAAGCTGGAGATGGTGAAGATGGTAGAATAAAATCAGCAGTAGGGATAGGAGCATTATTAGAAGATGGTTTAGGTGACACCATTCGTGTTTCGTTAACCGAAAGTGCCGAAGCTGAAATTCCTGTAGCACAGACTTTGGTAGGCCGTTACAAAGATAGGGTAGGTCATGATGCTATTTCTGAGATAAAAAATTATCACATTAACCCGTTCGAATATAAGAGGAGAGACACCAAACCAGTATTAAACATTGGAGGAGGAAATGTGCCAGTTGTTATAACTGATTTTGCTTTAAAAAAGGAAATAAAACCAGCATCTTTATTTGCTTTAGGATATCATTATTCAGTTCCGTTAGATAAATGGAATATAACCGATAAAGCATGTGATTACGTTTTTGCCTATAAAACAGAAGTGCCATTTGAAATACCAGGAACACTAGGCATTATATATGAATACGATACTTGGTTAATACACAAACATAAACAAAGAGTATACCCGTTTTTAAACGCTAAACAATACTTGGAGGGTGTTGAGCTGCATAAGGAGTTAAACATAGTGTATGTAACCATTAATGACCTTTCAATAGCATTAGTAAATCAATTAAAGAAAGATTCGCATGTAGTCCTTATGCTAGACACTTATAATATACATGGTTTAGCGGAGCAGAGGTATATGTTTAATTATTTGTTGGAACATAAAGTAAAAACACCAGCTGTTATTGGTAGAGCTTATGGTGATTTAACAGAAGAACAATTGCAGTTATATGCAGCTACTGATATGGGAGGATTATTAGTTGATGGATTAGGTGATGGAGTGTTTATTGCTGCTGAAAATTGTGGAAGTGATCAATTTATAAATGATACGGCTTTTGGAATTCTTCAAGCAACTCGAACTCGTATTTCTAAAACCGAATATATTTCATGTCCATCTTGCGGGAGAACCTTATTCGATTTACAAGAAACAACCGCTAAGATTAGATCTAAAACAAACCATCTTAAAGGATTGAAAATTGGCATAATGGGTTGCATAGTAAATGGCCCAGGAGAAATGGCAGATGCTGATTATGGCTATGTTGGAACGGGAAAAGGAAAAATAACCCTCTACAAAGAAAAAGAAGTAGTCAAAAAGAACATCCCAGAAGAATATGCTCTCCAAGAGTTAATAGAATTAATTAAAGAACATGGTGATTGGGTGGATAGCAAATAAAGTATTGGCATGAAAAAATTATGGTGTTGGAGATGTAAAGTGGAGGTTCCAATGTTAGACGAAGAAGAGTTTAAAATAGCATATAAATTATATGGTGAATCTTTTGGAAGAAGAAAAACAGGTATGACAAGAGAGTTAGCATTTGAACCACTCCTTAAGTATTATGAAAAGATATCAGGTTTTAAAGAAACAGAACCTAATGCAATAATGCATCATAGGATTTCTGATTATGGATCGATATGTAAAAATTGTGGAAAGCCATATAGAATACCAAAAGCATCTTACTGTGCAGCTTGTGGTAATAAACAATAAAACCGTCATTACGAACATTAATGGTAATGAGTGTGAAGTAATCTGTAAGTCGGATATTAGTTAGAATTATGGATTAAAGTTTACGATTGAGTAAGCAAACGACTAACATTATTAAAAATAAAAAAGAGCCTATATGAAGGCTCTTTTAAGATAATAAGTTGTTTAATACAATATAGTGAACTAGTCCCAATCAGTGCTTTCTCCAACTTTTATTTCTTTAGCGTTATAAGATTTAAAATTTGCTGAAGAAGAGGAATTCTCGTTAACAAAAGCAACAACTTTTAAATCAGTTTTTTTATAACTCGAAATATCAATTCCTGAATACTCAAGAGTGTACTTTTTTCTAGTTTCGGTAATGCCTAAATCATCTCCTTGTTGATTAGATAACGTAGCTCTTAAAACATGTTGGTGAATATAACCAGTTGATGCCCCTGATTGAGCTCCAGGAGAAGATTCAGCTACATTATTTTCAACTAAATAAACAGTTAAATGTGCATTTGGCAAATCTTCATTAGCTACAACCGAAACCGAAACATCAAGTAAACCACCACTTTCAGATGTGTTTATTTTTATCCCACATTTTGGAGTTTCGGTTAACATATTAGAAACTTTGCTAGCCATAGCTGAGGTAGAGTAACTACTTTCTTTAATTCTATCAACAACACCAGAAGGATAACTAGATACCGCATACATTGATGATGTTCTAAGGTATAGTGTTTGATTCGTTTGAAAAGGATCACTTCTATGAACTCCAACACCAATAACTTTATCAGGGTTATCATTAATAACGTTTTCTAATCGAGTTGCTCCTCCAGGACAAGCTCCGCACCATTCACCAGTAAACTTTTCGATTAATACTCTTTTTACAAAAGTATCAGGAATAACTTCTACTGGATCATTTTTCTTTTTTTTATCAATAGTTTCATCTTTTTTACATGAATAAATAAGTCCTCCTGCAAATACAGCTAATAATAAGTGTTTAATTTTCATAGTCTTTTTTTTGGTTTCTAATCTATTAGACGGAAGTAATTTTATAATGGTTGCTAATTAACTAACATCAGTTCCTTCAAAAGATTTTAGCTTACTGACTATTTCATACAATGAAACGGTTAATTTTACGTAGGAAATAGTAAACCTAACCAACTTGGAACCACAAGAAAACGAACACATAGAAGAAACACCTCAGGAAAATAATATTTCTCAAGAGGAAATAGAGAAGAAACAGAAACCTAAAAAGTCATTATTTAAGCGAATAAAACGTATTGTTATTATTTGCGGAATTGTATTTATTGGGTTATTTATTACAGGTGTTATTTTAGCTTATGTTTTTGAAAAAGACATTAAAAAATATGCTATTGAAGAAATCAACAGACAACTAACAGCTGAGGTTCAACTTAATGAAAAAGACGTTAGTTTTTCGTTTTTCAAAAAATTTCCAAAGGCAAGTTTAAATTTTAGTAATCTACTTATTCTCGAAGAAAATAAACAAGACACTCTTTTGTTTGCCGATAATATCTCTTTAGAATTTGGATTGTTTAGTGTGTTAGGCGGAAATTATACCGTAAATGAAATTGACATTGAACAAGCAAATATTAATTTAAAAACATACGAAAACGGAAAAGCTAATTATGTTATTTGGGAAGAATCTACCGATACCATAAAGACAAATGAAGCGTTTAGTTTTGATTTACAAGAATTAAACTTAACTAATGTAGCGTTAAATTATGATGATGAAAAGAGTAAATTTTCTAGTTCTTTATTAATGGAATCTACATCACTTAGTGGTAAGTTTACAGATAAGAAAACCAAGCTTTCTTTAGCATCTCAACAGCATATTACATATATAGGGCAAGATACCATTATGTATTTTGGAGATAAGGCGTCTACGTTAATATTAGCTTTTGATTTAGATAATGAGACGAATATTTTAACGATTAATGAGGGGGATATATCAATCGAAGAAATGGAACTAGATGTTAAAGGACATTATAATATTGATGGAGAAACCTATAAATTACATACGGTTACAAGTAACCTCACAATATCTGATGTGTTTACCCTGTTCCCAATTGAAATAGCTGAAAAATTAAGTAATTATAATACGGATGGTGTTGTTACTTCAGAAGCAGATATTGTTCAAGAAAAAGGCGAAACAACTCCAAATGTAACCGCTACTTTTTCTGTTGCTAATGGCACACTTACCGAAGGGAATACAGGAGCTAAAATAGAAGGGTTAGCAATAGAAGGAACGTATAATTTAACTCCAATGACTCAACAAATAGAGTTAAGTAGTTTATCTGGTAATTTACAAGGAGGAAGTTTTGCAGGAAATGCTAAGGTTATCGGCAAATCTAACATGACAATTTTATCTTCTTTCTCGGCAGATTTAGATCTTAAAACCTTAGCCGAATTTTTAAATTTTGAACAAATAGAAAACCTCTCGGGTAAGATAGTATTAGATAATACCTTTAGAGGAACATCTAACCAAAATGGACTATCAGTAAATGAATTTTCTGGCAAGACAGATTTTAATAATGTTTCGTTAAAGTTAATAGGGAGGAAATATAGTTTAGCTAATCTAACAGGTGATTTTAATTTTAATCGTTTTACATCTACAGGGACTTTTAAAGGAGACTATGGCTCATCCGATTTTTCTATCAGTACACAGGTTAAAAACATGATGGAGTATATGATAAGTGATAAGCAATTATTAGTTAACATGTATTTGCAATCTAATCAAGTTAATATTGATGAATTAACACAACTTGTTACTGAAGATGTTTCTACAAATTCTGAAGAAATAATAGATACTGTTGTTCAATTACCCAAAAAAGTAGTGACGAACCTATCGGCTAGTGTTGGAACGATACAATATGGTAAACATGAGTTAAAACAGTTTAAAGGAAATTTAGTTATTGCATCTAAAAGTATAGCGTCCAATAATATTTCATTTATAGCGAATAAAGGAATCTATGCATTAAGTGGCAGAGTAATTAAACGAGCAGATGAATCATTTGGATTAACGGCAGATGCTGTTTGTGGACATATTGATATTAACGATTTCTTTACTCGTTTCGATAATTTTGGACAAGAAATATTACAAGCAAAACATTTAAAAGGTGAAGCAGATGCCATTATCAACATAAAAGGAGATTTAACAAGTGCCATGACACTTAATACTAAATCGTTATTAGTTACAACAGATTTTACTATATCGAAAGGTGAGCTTATTAACTTCGAGATGTTTGATGAGATGGCAGCTTATATCAGAGGGAATAAAATAGCGAAGTCTATTGTAAAAGTAGATATGTTATCAGAAAAACTTAAGCATGTTAGGTTTGATGAAATGACTAACCAACTAATCGTTAAAAATGAACGAATCATTTTACCAGATATGATTATTAAATCTTCAGCTATGGATATTGGAGTGTATGGCGGACAAACATTTGCTGGAGCGATAAATTATGGTGTTAATTTTAGACTTAGAGATGTATTAACAAAAGATAAAACTTCTGAGTTTGGATATATAAAAGATGATGGAACCGGAACACGAATGTTTATATCGGTAGAAGGAACCACAGATGAACCTGTGTTTAGATTGGATCAAGCAGCAAAAAGACGTTATGCACAAAAGAAGAAAGTAGAAGAACGCAACAATTTAAAATCAATACTAAAGAAAGAGTTTGGGTTCTTTAAAAAAGACACTGCGGTAAAGACTAATCCTACTAATACGAATCAAAATAATAACACACCACAATTCCAAGTAGAGTGGGAGGAAGATGAAGGGGAAACATCTTCTAATTCAAATAATCAAAGTAGCAACAGTAATACGTCTACAAATACCCAAACCGTAAAAGAAGAAAAGAAAAAGAAGAAAAACTGGCTTCAAAAACTAGCTGGAGATAAAAAAGAAAAAGAAAAAGTTGGTTTTGAAGTTGAAGAAGATTTATAAAGTTACCATATGAGATATACTATTATTATTGTGTTCCTATTACTATTTGTAACATCAATAGCTCAAAGAGAAGAAGGTGTTAGGGTAATTAATGTCTATGATTCTATCGCAAAAAAAGTATTCTCTGATTATAGTAAAGTAATAAAAGAAAAAGGACAATTGTCTTTTCATTTATCAATAAGTGATAATTGTATGTGTGAAGGTAATAATTGCAGTAACCTCAATTTTAAAACATCTAAAAAGAGAAAAGTAAAGGTTAATCTCTCTAATATAGCTATTAATAGAAGTTACCCTAATACTAAGCCAACTAAGCCTAAGAGCTCAATCTCTGGATCAATTCAAATACTAAAGATTAAGAGAAAAAGAGTAAAAGTAAGCTTATCTGTTATTGAAATAATAAATAACTCTGGTGTTAAATGGATATATGAATTTAAAGGGTGGATGCCAGTGTTAAGTATAGATAATAAACAAGACTTTTTAAAGTATCAAAAAAATTGTTTTGATGGATACGGTTCTAAATATTTGAATAGTTAATTCAATTTTTTCCTAAACGGTTTACCAATAAATTTAAAAAAACGTTTAATTCCATTGCCCCAAGCCTCAAAATCTAAAACTTTACTTTCAGTTACCGCTTGGTAGGTTAAAATAAACCCAAGGGGCAATAATATAAGAGAGCTTAGCCACATTCCAGCAAAAGGCGATAGTACTAAACTCTTTGCTAATCGTTCACCAGAGATTGAGATCATATAATAAATGAGAAACATTAAAATGGCTATGGCTATTGGTATTCCAAACCCACCTTTTTTTACGATAGCACCTAATGGAGCTCCAACAAAGAATAAGATAATACAAGCCAGAGAAAGTGTAAGCTTTCTATGCCATTCTATTTCTACATTACCAATATATTTTTGTCTGTTTCTAAAATCGTCTTTTCTGTTTTCTAAGTAGCTTAGTGAGTTAGTAATTCTGTTTTTTGCGTTAGAGACAATATTCTTTTGCTCTTGTAGAGGTAGAGAATCGATATAAAATGGAACAGAGGCAATTGTATCGTAATTAAATTGTTCGCTAATTCGACTCACTAAATGGCTGTTTTGGTAATAAGTAACTAAAGACTGCTTGACCGTATCGTAATCTCTTTGTAAAGAATCGATAACGTATCCAAGTTTTTCCATTGGTAAAACATGAGGTTGAGCAGCATAATCTTCTTCTACGGTTCGATTAAGTCCTAAAGAGGATATATCTATTTTTTGGGTGGTTTCAGAAAAGTCTACTTGTTGGTGGGGGAGAATTGATTTTTCTTCATAAGAATTGTCACTAGGGTTCATTACCTCTGTAATTTGTCCATTATAAAGAGTGAGCAAAATGAATTTACCATCTGCCGATTTTCCCATGGTACCATTTTCGGCACGAATTACTTTTCTAAATCTAAATGTAGGGCTATGCTCATATATGAGCACATCAGTTAACTCGTTAGTTTCTTTATTTACTTTTCCAGCTCTGATGCTGTAATTGTCTATTTCATTAAAAAAAACTCCGTCCTTTAAAACAAGCGATAACTTTTTATTTTGAACATCAGTAACAAGAATTCGTTTTTTTATATAGGCTTTCCCCCATACATAATTAGAAAACAGGAAGGATACACCTCCAATAAAAACCATTACAATAATTAATGGCCTCATGATTCTTAAAATAGATACACCAGCCGATTTCATGGCCGTGAGCTCACTTTTTTCTCCTAAGTTGCCCATTGCCATTATAGAAGATAGCAATATCGCAAGAGGTAGTGCCATTGGCACCATTTCGGCAAAGGCAAGGAAAAGAAGTTCTAATATAACATCTACACCTACCCCTTTACCAACTAGATCATCTAAGTAAACAAAAAGAAATTGTACAACAAGTACAAACTCGGCAATGAAGAATGTAATGATGAAAGGAACAATGTAAGATTTAATTATAAACCAGTCGAGTTTTTTCATTATTACCGAGCAAATTTTGGGTTGTTATGACCCTAAAACGCGTTTTAAGTCTTTTAATTGGCTATCCCATAAAACTTTATTTTCTTCTACTTCTTCTTCATCATCTGCAAAATCAGTAACAATAATGGCTACATCTTTTGTAATATCATCAATCTTTATTCTTAATTCGAAATAAGATTTCTCATCTTCGTCTTCTACCCATTTGTAACGAACATATTCGTTATTTTTTTGACGTAGAACTTCTGCCTCTTCTTCACTTCCATCCCAAATAAAGATGAAACTTTTTCCTTTAACATTTACATCATCACAAAACCATTCGGATAGTCCACTTGGTGTTGAGATCATTTCATATAGAATTCCAATAGAGGTCTTAATTGGAAATTCAAGGTTATATTTAATTTTAGCTGACATTAACATGGTTATATAAGTTAAGTTCGACAATATAGTAAAAATTAGCTTTTAAAAAAGCTAAAAACAATTTGTTTAAACAATGTATTAAAAAAATTAAACAAAACAAGACGTTTTGCTAATATTTTGACGATAAAACCTTAATAATCTTACTTTTTTAGGTATTAGTTTAGAAATATAGCTAAATCAAAATAAAATAGCACATGTATCTAATAGTATAGACTCTATTTAATTAAGAAGTAGTATGACAAATAAAAATGGTTTAACCACAGCTCATAAAGAGTTGTTATTATTTTCTTTTAAACGGAACTTTTTCTATTTCATTTAAATGAAAAACAATGTGATGATCGGCTATAGATAACCATAAATCACCAACATACCTTACTTCTAATGTTTTGGTTAAAACAGATGATAAAGCTTGCTTAAGTAGATAATTTAAATTAATCACTTTTGCTGGATTAAAGGTAATGTTAATTGGAATAGTAAAATCAGCATGTCCATTAATATCTCTTTTTAATTCTTGATTTATTACTCCCGCTTTTTTATCATTAACAAATACTTCTAAAACAACTCTATTTAAAGTGCATCCAATTGGGTTTGGATTATAAAAATGAGCGTTTGATTTAATGGTAATATTATTTCTCGATAGAGTAGGGACTCCATGAATCGTGATTTTTTTGAATTCTGGATCTTCATATAAACTACAAGAAGAAAGATGAATAATCAGAAAAAAGAATAATATACCACTTATGTACTTCATAATATGGTGTTAGTGTTTTTAGGAAAGTCTATCCAATTAAGCGTTCCTGTTCCTCCTGATACTTCTTTCCATGAATCTACATCAAAGGTAATACAAGCTATGGTGCAAGTTGGGAAAGGATGAGCTACTCCACTTAAATAATCACAATATTCTGATATGGTATAGTTATGTCCCAAGATAAAAACATGTTGATATTTGTCTTCTATTTTATTAGTTACATCAAGCATATCTATTACCGAGCAATGATATAGTTTTTTTTTAGTAATAATAGAAGATGAGTCATAACCTATTACTTTCGTAATTCGTTTGGCAGTTTGTCTAGTCCTTTTTGCGGAACTAGCAATAATTAAATCAGGTTGAATACTTTTTTTAAGAAGTCTATTCCCCATAGATTTTGTATCACGCTTACCTCTTTCATTTAACGGCCTGTCATAATCTTGTAAGGTAGGATCGCTCCAACTAGACTTAGCATGACGTATGAGGTAAAGTGATTTCAAATCTTATCTAAATTCAAATTCCGATCTACGGTTAAGGGCATGTTCAGTCTCTGTACAATCACTTGGGCGAACGCAATTGTTCACAAAATTAGTCTCTCCCATAGATTCGGTTGTTATTCGCTTTTTATTAATTCCTTGTTTTACTAAATAATCTTTAACAGCCTTTGATCTTTTTCGGGTTAATCGCTCGTTAAGTTCTTTACTTCCTCTGCAATCGGCATATGAGCGCACATGCAGTTTTAATTCAGGCGTTTCTTCTAAAATTTTAGCTAGCTTGTTTAGTTGTTCTTGAGATTTTGCTTTTATTTTGTACGAGCCAAGTTCAAAATAAATGTTTACTACTAAATAACCGGCATAATCCATGTTAAGTTGCATAAATGCTGATAAATCAACACTGTCACCCCATGTTTGATCAGGATTAACCTCAATAGTTTTAGGATAGTATTTTGCTTTATCAAGCTTCATTAAATATTTTCTTTTATTAGAAATTTTAAGTTCAAATCGTCCTTTTTCATCTGTTTTAGTGACGAATTTTCGTTTCGTAGTATTATCAGTTAATAACACTTTCACATTTTTTATTGGTCTTTTAGTTTCTTTATCCAGTATATATCCATAAGCTTTAGTAGTAACAGGGAAAAGAGTAATGTTTAGATCTTTATTGCTGTTCCAATTTTCTCCAGTGTAAATGTTTTCAACTCCTTCGTATCCTTTTTTTCGAGCATTAATTTGATAATTTTTGTTATCGGCTAAATTAAATTGATAGCGACCTTCTCCATCAGTTTTAGATTTTTGAACGAGTTTTCCGTTTTCATCATAAATACTAATTTCAGTGTATGGAGATGCGCTTCCATCTTCATTGTAAACATATCCTTGTGTGGTAGGTGTAGATACCATATTAAGGTCAATAGTTTTATTGTTATCCCAATCTTTACCTACGGTTAAGTCTTTAGATGCTGCTTGTCCATTAATAGTAGCGACTACTGTATATTGTTTATTAGGTTCAGCATAAAATTTATATTTACCATCTTTACCTGTATACATTTGATCTACTTCACATCCATATTCATCTAGTAGTTTAACTAATGCACGATTGGCAATTTTTCCATTTTTATCTTTTATAACACCTTGAATTACCGCTACACTGTTTTCAAGATTTAAATCTAAATTTTGGTCACTATTCCAATTTTCATCTACTGTTACTTTACGCTTAGCAACATAACCATCTTCAGTTTCTACTGATACTTCGTACTCTCCTGGATCAACATCAAAACGGTAGCTTCCATCTTTATCAGTTGTTGTTTCAGCTACTAAATTTCCTTCTTTATCGTATAGTTTTACGATAGCACCTTCAACAGGATTTCCATGAATATCTCTAACTACCCCTTTAATGGTAAGCTTTTTAAGTTTAATGGTGTAAAGGTCATCATCACCCATTCCTCCGTATCGATTAGAGGTTAGGAAGCCAGTATGATTTTTGTTATTGTAAACAAAACCAAAATCATCAGCAAAGGAATTAATGGGCCATTGCAAAATTTGTGATTCAGTAGGAGTTTTAGGGTCCTTTAATCTGTTTTTATATATATCTTGATTACCGTACCCAATTCTTCCATCTGATGAAAAATAAAGATAATTTGAATCCATTATTGTAGGGAAATACTCTTCGCCAGATGAATTTACATTAGATCCTAGATTAATAGGTTCACTCCATTTATTGTCTTCGCTTAAAGTAGAAACATATATATCAAAACCACCATACCCTTCTTCCATTTGCGCAGAAAAATATAAATGTTTTTTATCAATACTTAAAGCAGGATGACCAATAGCATCTTTTTTTGAGAAACCAGGTATATCAATAGCTTTAATACTTGTTATTGTGTAGCTTTCTAAATCGATTTTTCCTTTAAAAATTTGAGGTATTTTACTTCCTTTTTTCCATTTTTCAGTGATATCAATTTTGGTGAAGTAAATTTCTTCGTTATCAAAATCTATATCAAATGCTCCCATGTGGAACTTAGTTTCTGTGGTAAAAGGAGCTTTTCTGCCCGTTTTTAAATCGATCATATAAAGCTGAGCATGAGGACGTAATGAAGTGCCGTAATCCAATATGTCTAAATCATCAGTACTGTCGTATTTTAACTGTGCACCCTCTTTAGCAGATACAATTTCAGTAATGTAAATGAGTTTACTTTTATATGTTTTACTATAAAAGTTAGCCGCTCTTGAATTAATTTTCTTAAAATTAACCACTTCATATCGATCTACATTTAGTTTTTTTCGTTCTAGAAATCCTGTGCCTTTTATTAAATCTGATACATAAGCGTCTTGTGGGAACTCATCTTGATATTTTAAAAAGTAGGTATTAGCCTCTGCGTAATGCTTATTGTTTTTAAGTGCTTCGCCAAACTTTAGATAATCAATTGGTTCAATCCTTCCTTTGTCAATTATGGTACGATAGGTTTTTTCAGCACCATCATAATCGTGAATAAAGAAATAACACTCAGCTAGTTTTCTTAATTCAGCTTCTTTTAAAGGCTGAGCTTTTTCGTAATACTTTATAGCATTTCTAAACTCATAATTATCATATAATTCATTGGCTACATTGGTTTGGCTATTTCCAATAACATTCGATAATATAAGCCCGATTAAAAAGGCTAGAGGTAAAAATTTATTCATTTAATGATTTATAAATGTAACGTTAAGTTCAATAATAAATTACCTTCTATTTTGATTGTAAATTCTATTACGTTTAAACCAAGATGATTTTTTATCGTTTTTAACAATGTCAAAAGCTACAAAAAGTTCGTGTGAACCACCACCCAAGGCATTTTTTAAAGTTGAAATAGTGTAGTCAAATGAATATCCAATAGTAAAGTTTTGCAAGTAAACTCCCGCTTGGGCAATTACAGCATCACCATTTCTATATCCTGCACCAATCCAAAATGTGCTTTTAAAATTAGCTTTTAAATCTGCTTGTAGTTCTGGAGTACCATTAAAGTTATATCCAAAAATAATAGAAGGTTCTAATACAACAGTATTACCGGCATCAAAATTTGCACCTGCAATAGCATATATTTTTCTATTTAAATAATTATTACTCGCTATACTATTCACTAGATCATTTTTAATTTCAATTAGATTAAGCATAGATGCTCCAGCATAAAAATTACTAGCACTTAAATATACGCTAAAACCAGCATCTGGAAACAATTGATTTTGTAACCCATCATATACCGCAGCATCATCAGGTACTTCAGTAACAATTTTTTCTCTATTTATACTAAATTGATTTAATGTAGCCGATAACCCAAAAGATAAATCAATACTATTTGAAACAGGTAATATATAGTTTACACCTAAATTTACACCAGTTCTTCTACTTAAGCCCCAAGAATCATTATAAACCTGCGCTCCAAGACCAATGCTTTTTGCAACACGACCTTGAAACGTTAAGTTTTGAACAGCAGGAGATGATTCAAAACCTACCCATTGCTTTCTAGCGCCTAGGCTTACTCTAAGATTAGATTTTGATCCTGCAACAGCCGAATTAAAAGCATAGTCATTATTCATGTACTGACTACTTTCAATTACTTGTTGCCCAGTTACGATCTCAAAACAAGAAAGTAATATAGTGGTGATAATAATTCTTTTCATAATATAGTGTGTTCTTGTTTATCTAATAATGGTAATGTTTCCTTTATAAGTTTCATCATCTGCTTCTAATAAATAAAAATAAGATCCAGCAGGTAGAGGTTTACCTTGGTATGTTCCATCCCATTGTATGAGTCTTTCTTGTGATAGGTATATTACAGCACCATATTTATTAAATATCTTTAATGTAGATGTTGTTACATTACCTAAGTTGAGGTTCCAAGTATCGTTAGTTCCATCTCCATTTGGTGAGAATGTATTTACTTTTAATACATTGTCTATGCTAGCACAGCTAGATTCAACTAACAGAGTGTCTCTAGCGGTTTGGATACAACCACTCGCTACATCAGTGTAGGTGTATGTTATAATGTGAAGTCCATATCCTGATGCAACTGGATCAAATTGATCTGGACTAGTGACACCTGTGCCAGAATAAGTACCTCCAGAAGGAATTCCTTGAATTAAAGTTATAGGTTGTAAAACCCCACAAATTGTATCAAATGGAAGTAAAGTAACAAATGCTCCTTCTACTTGTATAATTATACTAACACAGGTAGTTGGAATACAACTTGCTCCTTCAGCTCTTACAAAGTAAGTTGTATTTGTTGTTGGAGCAACCGTAATGCTTGTTCCTGATCCAACTGGTATTCCTCCACATGATGATTCGTACCATTGCCACTGATCTCCAGTAATTAACCCACCTCCATTAATGGTAAGTGTAGTTGAATCATTTCGACAAATTATAGTATCAGTAGCTGTAATAGAATCAGCTGGTGTAGAAATAGGCTCAACATATATTTGTTG
The DNA here is from genome assembly GCA_020630395.1 of Flavobacteriales bacterium. Classification (GTDB taxonomy): domain Bacteria; phylum Bacteroidota; class Bacteroidia; order Flavobacteriales_D; family CAJJDF01; genus CATLPG01. The sequence goes on along the minus strand of JAHDBM010000001.1, from coordinate 51,238 downwards.
AATTAAACAAGTAGAAGTTCCACAATATCCTTCTGTTCTTAAGTAATATGTAGTTGTCACAGTTGGAGAAACCACTAAAGAGTCTAAATTTCCAACTAGTGTGCCACCACACGAACCTTCGTACCATGCCCAAGTACCCATATTTCCTAATCCTCCACCTTGTGGTCTAAGTGTAACTGTTTCTCCAGGACAAATCGAATCTTTAGTAGCTGTAATAGCTGTAGCATTCGTGTCTGGGTTAATAACAACTATGGTTTTTGTTACACAAAGTGTTTTGGTACAAGGACCTGTTCCTGGAGATTCTGCTCTTACAAAATAATTAGTAGTAATAGTTGGATTAACAATAACGCCAGTTCCGGTAGCAAATGAAGTTCCGTTACAAGAATCAGTATACCAATACCAGTTTGCAGTTGGAGCTAACGTACCACCTTGAACAGTTAAAGAAGTACCTATGCCACCATTACATATTGTGTCATTTAGAGAAGTAATACCTGTAGCAGGAATTGATGATTGTGTTACTGTTATTGAGATGTTTACACAGCTTGTTGTATTACATGCACCTTCAGCTCTAACGTAGTAATTCGTGTTACTAGTAGGATATACAATTAACGAATCAGCTATTCCTTGTGCTACTAGCGTGCCACCACAACTTCCGCTATACCAAACCCATTGCGCACCTGCACCTAAAGAACCACCTTGTATCTTTAAAGTTGTTGGTGCTCCTGAACAAACAGTATCATCACTTGCTGTTAATGATGTTGGAACAGTAGATTGTTGGGCAAATTTAATTGATTTAGAAACACAATTTGTTACGGCACAAGAAGCAGTTCCAGGTGTTTCTACTCTAACAAAATATGTGGTGTCTTGAGTTGGAGAAACAAAAATACTAGTTCCAGTACCAATTGCACTTCCACCACAAGAATCAACATACCACACCCACTGAGCAGGTGGAGTAGGAGTAGTTCCTTGAGCTGTTAACATTATAGGACTACCTCCAGCACACATAGTATCAGCAGAGGATGTTATTCCTGTTGGAGCCGATAAAGGAGGGTACACATATATAAGAGTACTTGCACAAGAGGAAGTATCACAAGGTCCCTCAGCCCTTACATAATAAGTTGCTGAAGAAACAGGGAAAACGGTAATACTAGTACCTGTTCCAATTAAAGAACCACCACATGAACCTGAGTACCAGTTCCAAACTGCTCCTGCCCCTAATGAGCCACCACTTATGGTTAAAACAGTTGAATCTCCAACACAAACTGAATCGTTTGTCGCGTTAATGCTACTTGGGGATGTGCTTGGAGTTTGAGATATAATATCCACAGTATCTTTGGTGTCTGGACAGCAAGCTCCATAAGAAATTGTCCATACAAATCGATTTAGGCCTGATATTAACGAAACATTGGCAGAAGGGCTATTAGGAGTTAATATTGGGGATCCAATGGTTAATCTTGTCCATGTTCCTGTACCTTGAGAAGGAGTATTTCCGTATAAGTTAATTGAGGTTCCACATATAACTGAATCCACACCTGCATTAGCAAGATCAGGAGATTCGGTTGAGATATATCCGAAACCGGTATATGTTTGAGAAAAATAGGTGATATCTTTTCTTCCAGTATTAGCATAGATTACTTCAGCAGTATCTGATGTAATTGAAGCTGGTATTGACCCAGCACCCAAAGACCAACTTGCCGAACTAGCAGCAGTGTATGCAACAGTTTGACCAGCACAAATTTCTTCAGATACTTTAATGACCGGCTGTGCAGCTAAATTAAATCCTGTATTTTGTGTTGTAAGCGAAGTTCCGTTTATGTAAATAGGTAATGTTTCACCATCAGTTCCATCTCCACCATCTCCACCTTTTCCGCCATCTCCACCTCTTCCACCATCTCCACCACAACCTACTTCAAAATCAATAACAACACTTCCTCCATTACCACCATTTCTTCCTAATCCACCATTACCACCAGTTCCTCCAGTACCACCATCACCAGCTGTACCATTGGTTAATAAACATTGATCGAAAACACCATTGCTTCCATTAGCATGTAAATAAACAGGATATGAACTACCTGCGCCATAACCACCTGTTCCTAAAGCTCCACCTTGGCCTCCGCCACCTCCGCCACCTCCGCCAGCACCAGTTCCATTATTACATCCACCACCACCTTCTCCGGCACCACCTCCGCCACCTTTTCCACCTTGTCCACCTTGTCCATGTGTACCGCTAGCGCCTTGAGTTCCTGCATTCCAAAAAACAGACTTACTACCTACGGTTCCGTTCGTACCATCACAGCCATCAGCACCATCTAAACCGTCACCTCCATCAGTTCCAGATAAACCAGCTACACATCCAGTGGCTGATGCAGAATTACATCCATCCTCTAGACCTCTTGCTCCTCCTGATGTTACAGCACTTCTAGTATTTATTGTAGCGCAACTTGCTAGTCCTGGAACTCCACCACCATTTCCACCATTTCCACCATGTTGATCTTCTCGGCCACCTCCGCCACCTCCACCACCTCCACCACCATTACGGTAGGTTGAAGCTGTGCTTCCTATTCCTCCAGGTAAACCAGGGTTTTCATTTGTTCTTCCTTGTCCAGCTGCTCCACCACTAGTTCCACCACCACCAGATCCACCTCGTCCACCATCAATTTTTGTTTTAGAATCATCTTGGCCTGTAGAACCATTCCATCCTGTATTACCCCATGCACCTGTAGTTCCATTAACTCCATTTGCACCATCAGATGCATTTCCGGCAATAATTTGACATCTTACAATGTTATAATTAGAGCAATTGTTAAGGTGTAAGCCGTAAGTTGATATACCATAAGTTGATGAAGTAGGAGCATCTTCAACCTCTATTGTTAAGTCTTGAAGTCTAAAACCACTTGTTCCTGTTAATTCAAAAGCAGATAACCTAGCAATAGGAGTTCCACTACTTTGAATATTAGCATTTGTTCTATATATAGTAGAAGCTCCAGTTAAGGAGGTTTTTTCCCAATTATTAGATAAGTCAAACCCTCCTTCTAATGTAATGTCATTAGGAATACCTGTAATAGGGCTAATAATATTATATGTACCAGTGGCAATTTTAATATGATCTCCAGGTGCTGCAAGCGTATTAATTGCATGGTTTAAGTTGGCTGGGTTAGCTTTGGTACCAGGTGTTGCAGCTAATATCCCAGGAGCAACATAAATAGTGTTACATTGACTTGAAATAATATTAGGAAGTAAAAATAAATTAAGAAATAGAAGTAATGTAAGTGTTTTCATAGAGAGCCAGATTAGCGAACATTTATACGAGTTTACCTACTAAAAGGTTATAGTTTTATTAGTATTCTTATAAACATACAAAAAAAGAAGATTGATGATGTTTATAATATTTAACAAATTTGTGAAATGCATAAAACTAACTTTAAAGTACATGAATGTTGGTTTTAGGAATAGCTTTTTAGTTAAATATTTTTATGCTCGTACATGTTTCTGTATTTTTAAGGATATCTAATAAATAAACAATTAAATTATAATGGCTAAAGGATTTTTTAATGTACCGTTTAACGATAACGAACCTGTTAACAGTTATGCTCCTGGGAGTAAAGAGAGAGAAGAGTTAATTAGTACATATAAAAAAATGTACAATGAACAAGTTGAAGTTCCATTGTATATTGGAGATAAAGAATTAACTACTAATAAGAAGAAAACACTATCACCACCTCACGATCATGGTCATATAATAGGTCATTTTTATGAAGGAGACGCTTCGCATGTAAAGCAAGCTATACAAGCTGCATTAAATGCTAAAGAAGCTTGGTCTAATTTACCTTGGCATCAAAGAGCTGCAATTTTTTTAAAAGCAGCAGATCTTTTAGCAGGTCCTTACAGAGCTAGAATGAATGCTGCTACTATGTTAGCTCAATCTAAAACATGTTTTCAAGCTGAAATTGATGCTGCTTGTGAATTAATAGATTTCTTAAAATTAAATGTTGCTTACATGCAACAAATATATATGGAGCAACCTGATTCTGCTTCTGGCATATGGAATAGATTAGAATATAGACCTCTTGAAGGATTTATTTTTGCTATTACTCCATTTAATTTTACGGCTATTGCAGCTAACCTTTGTGCTGCCCCTGCAATGTTAGGAAATGTAGTGGTTTGGAAACCAGCTGATAGTCAAGTTTATTCTGCTCATGTAATTATGGAGTTATTTAAAGAAGCTGGTTTGCCAGATGGTGTTATAAATATGGTTACAGTTGATGGTCCTGTAGCTGGAGATGTTGTGTTTAATCATCCAGATTTTGCAGGTTTACATTTTACAGGTTCTACCAAAGTGTTTAAACATTTATGGAAAACCATAGGAAACAATATTGATAAGTATAGAACATACCCAAGAATAGTTGGAGAAACAGGGGGTAAGGATTTTATAATGGTTCATGAGTCATCTAACGCAAAAGAAGTAGCTACAGCTATTTCTAGAGGAGCTTTTGAATTTCAAGGGCAAAAATGTTCAGCTGCCTCTAGGGCATATTTACCAACAAATATCAGTAAAGAAGTATTGGGTTATGTGGTAGAAGATGTTAAATCATTTAAACAGGGATCTCCCGAAGATTTTGGCAATTTTATTACAGCAGTAATTGATGAGCCTGCATTTGATCGAATAGCAGTATATATTGATTATATAAAAGAGCAAGATGATGCACAAATTTTAGTAGGAGGTAATTATGATAAAGCGAAAGGTTACTTTATTGAGCCTACAGTTGTTTTAACAACTAATCCTAAATTTAGAACTATGTGTGAAGAAATTTTTGGACCAGTAATCACGATATATGAATATAATCCATCTGATTTTGAAGAGGTATTGGATATGGTAGACCAAACATCTGAGTATGCATTAACAGGTTCTATTTTTGCTAAAGATAGATATGCGGTTGAATTAGCATGTAAAAAATTAGAAAATGCTGCAGGTAACTTTTACATTAATGATAAACCAACAGGAGCTGTAGTAGGTCAACAACCATTTGGAGGAGCTAGAGGATCTGGAACAAATGATAAAGCAGGATCTCATTTAAATTTATTAAGATGGATTTCTCCAAGAACAATTAAAGAAACTTTTGTTCCAGCTACTGATTATCGTTATCCATTTTTAGGTTAAGATAATGAAGTGTTTTTTAGCATGTTTATTACTTGTAATGTTTTCATTTGGTTATGGCCAAGTGAAAACAGCAGCAAGATTAGAGTTTGATTTAAAAGATGGTTTTGCCCAAGAACAGGTTATTCCTAACAGTAAATATGGCTTTTTTTTAATTGCTAGAGAGAATATAGATGCTAAAAACGAAGCTAATTGGAAAATAGATGAATATACATCTAGTCTTAAACTTGAAAGAACCAAAACAGTATCGTTAAAAGACGCTAAATACTTAAGTAAATTTATATGGGACGACAACTATTTTTATGGACTTTTTTCCAAATCAACTTTTCGTAGAATTTCTCGCTTAGTTAAAATTGATAAACAAACACTAGAGGTTACTGAACTTGAAATAGAAATTCCAAAGAAATTTTCTTTACAAGAATTAGAAGTTGTTGGAGAAGAGTTAATTTTTGCGGGTTCATTAAAACGAAAGTTATTTGCCTTTACTGTAAATACAAGTTTTGGAAATCAAAGTGTTTTAACAATTGATACAGATAATTTAAAAAGATCTTCAGTTGCTAATATTACAATAGCAAATAAAAAAGCTTTTTTATTTATTAATGATTGGCAAAAAAGAAGAAAAAAGAATAAGTATACTGTTCAGGTTTTAGATGAGTATGGTAAAAAAGAAGAGCGTTTTATACTTAATGAAAATAAAGACTTTAGTCTTTCTAATGCATCAGTAAGTTATATCAAAAAGGATAAAAGTTACTGTTACACTGGCACTTATAGCGAGAAGTACAAAGGGTTGTCTCAAGGTTTGTTTTTCATAAAGAAAACTAATGATAAGGTAGATTTTTTTAAAACTTACGACTTTCTTTCGTTTAAGAATTTCTTAAACTATTTACCAGAAAAAAAGCAAAAGAGAATAGAAAAGAAAAAGAAGAGAAAAGAGAAAAAGGGTAAATCTTTTTCAGTCAATTATAGAATGATTGGCCATGATATTATCCCTTATGAAAATCAATATGTATATGTAGGAGAGGCTTATTACCCTACTTATAGGACAGAGTTTGTTAGAACAACTGGAGCTAATGGTCAAGTTACAACAACTACAAGACAAGTTTTTGATGGATACCAATATTCTCATGCTGTTATAGCAGGCTTTAATAAGAAAGGGGATTTGCTATGGGATCAAGTGATTGAAATGTGGGTAGCATATAAGCCATTTTATGTAAAGAAGTTTATTAAAATCCAAGAAGAGAATAATGAGTCGATAAATATGGCTTTTGCCAGTGGCAAGTATATTAAGTCAATATCAATTGATTTAAAAGGAGAAATACTTAATAATACCGAAGAAGAAATAGTAGAAACTAATACAGAGGGTGATAAACAAAAATGGACAACTTCTAGTATGGAATACTGGTATGATAACTTTTTTATTATGTATGGTACACAAAAAATTAAGAATACTAAAAACAGCAAAGTAAAACGAAAAAGACGTATTTTCTATATTAATAAATTACAGTATAATTAACAATAAATTGAAGTTAAAAACAATAATACGAATCATTAGCCATAAAACACCTGTAGTGTTCTTTGGTGGTTTTTTAGTGTTGTTTTTTTCGTTTAATCTTTCATCACAAGTATCTTTTGACACTAGATTAGAATTAAATGCTAGGGATCAATTTTCTAATAAAAAAGTAATTCCAATAGCCGAAAAAGGCCTTATAATCCAATCTTTAAGTACAGAGCATAGAGATGATCATAGAGTGTTAAAACTAGATCATTATGACACAAATTTAACTATACAAGGAACCATCAAACATTTAATTCATAAGTTGATGAAGCCATTTAAAGTTGTAAAAGAAGATGATGTAATTCATAGTTTTTTTCATGATACCAAAGGGAGTTATACAGTTATTAGTATAGAAATAAATGGGTTTAAAAAAAGGCATATACACGGAGTTTTTACTGAGCAAGGTAAAATTCATGAAGCTTTTGTTAGGGAAGATTATGCGTTTATGTTGGTTCAAACGGATATGTCATATTATTTATACTCCTTAAACTTGAAAACAGGGAGGACGATTAATAAAAAAATAATCCCTTTTCAATTTGAATTAAACGGTTTTAGTAATTTAAAATTAGTGCCTTCAAGTATAAGTGGTTATTGTTACTTGTATGCAGTAAAAAATGGAGTTAAAACTCAACAGGCTGTATTAAGAAAGTATGATAATGAACTAAAAGATGTAGAGGATTTTAATTTGGGGTCACTTATATCATTACCCATCAAGGACTTTAAGTTGAATGATACAGATACAGCTAAATTAGTGCTTACAGGGACATATTCTCACACACCAAAGCAAAAAGGCTCAGAAGGTGTTTTTATTTACAACTTAACAACAAAAAACTTAACTAAAAGAAGCTTCTTAAAACAAGAAGCATTTTTATCATATTTACCTCCAAAAGAAGAAGAAAAGAAACAGAAAAAAATTACAGGTAAAAATACTGAAACAAAACCAGTCGTTAATATAAGAACAAATCTTCATGATGTTATAGTTAATGATTCATTGATTTATTTCGCTACAGAATTCTTTTATCACCTAAAATTACCGGAACAATATCAGTTAGATAAAAACACAGGTAAAATGTTAGTTGGTGGGCATGTAGGAAAAGAAATAAAACAATATACCCATGTGTTATTATGGTGTTTCAATAGAAATCATGAATTTGTTTTTGCTCGTCAAATTAACCACTGGACTAGTTATAGAATAGCAAACGAAGAACCACCATCTAATCTTAATTATACTAAAGATGAAATTAATCTATTATTACCTGATAGGGATAAAATAGTATCTTTTAAGTTAAATAAGAAAGGAGAAACAATATCTGCCGAAAATCAACAGTTAATAGAACTACCTAATATAGATGATTATTTAGATATGTGTATAAGCAAAATAGATGGGTGGTATAGAGATAATTATTTGTTATATGGATATCAACATATTGCAAATGACGATACAAAGGAATTAGATGATAGAGAAGTTTTTTACCTATATAAAATAGCGTATTAATGAAGATTTATACTAAAACTGGAGATAAAGGATCTACATCCTTATTGGGAGGTACGAGAGTTTCAAAAGCAAATGAACGAATTAATTGCTACGGAATGGTAGATGAGCTTAATGCTCATGTTGGTTTATTAAGAGATTATGATTTAACAGAAAAGCAAAAGCAAAGTTTAATTCATATTCAAAATAACCTCTTTACTATAGGTTCTAATCTAGCTGATGAAAGTGAGGATAATAAATTTAACCTGCCAACTATTAAAGAACAACACATTGTGGAATTAGAGGAGGCAATGGATAAAATGAATGAAACACTACCCGAGCTTAGATCATTTGTTTTACCAGGAGGCCATATGGCAGTGTCTCAAAGTCATGTATGTAGGTGTGTTTGTCGTAGAGCAGAACGATCGGTTGTGGGACTAATGGAAAGTATTGAGATTGATGATTTAATTGCTAAATATTTAAATCGTTTATCTGATTATTTTTTTACTCTTTCAAGAGCATTATCACAACAATTTAATGCAAAAGAAATACCTTGGGTATCTAAATAAAAGCAATGTTGTTTGTGAATACATTATAATAAACAGTAAAATCTACTAGTAAAGTTGTTATTAAAGGGTAAAGAAGAATGTTAAGTAAAAATGGTTTAACCATAACGCAAGTAATTTTTTTAATATGTATTGCTTTTCAGCTTTCTTCTCAATCAGTATCTGGTTTTATTTATAATGAAGAAAATACACCAATACCCTTTGCTAATGTTTACATCAAAAATCTTCAAACAGGTACATCATCAGATGTACAAGGGAGGTATTTCTATCAATTTACTGATCAAGGATATTATGAACTGGTAATAACATCAGTAGGATTTGAAGATCAACAAGTAAAGATTTTAATAGAAAACAACAAAACGGTTGTAAAAAACATTTGGCTCCGTCAAGATGTTAAATTACTTAATGATGTTGTCGTAAATAGTAAAGACCGAGATCCTGCTTATGAAATAATAAAAAATGCAGTTAAAAAAAGGTCATATTGGAATAGTCAAATAAAAAGTAGTAAAGCTAAAGTATATATAAAGGCAAAGGAAATTATTAGTGAGAAGGAAAGAAAAAGGAGAGAAAAGAAAAAAAAGCAACAAGAAGTAGCGGAGAAAAATAAAATAACCAATAATAATCCAGATGTTTTTGAGGAGAATGAGAAGAAGAAAAAACAGCAAATTAATAAACTAGCCAGTAGTATTAATATGCTAGAAATTAATATGGATCGTCATTATCAATATCCTAACAAAATAAAAGAAATTCGAACTGCTTATAAAAAATATGGAAGTAGTTATGGGTTGTTTTTCAACAACACCATAGAAAATGAATTCAATTTTTATGATGGGTTAATGAGATTGCCGAAACTTAACGAAGTACCATTGGTTTCTCCATTAAATACCATTTCTGCTATCACTTACAAGTTTGAATTAGTTGAAACTACTTTCTTAGACGGAAGAATGTTATATAAAATAAAAATGTCTCCAAGAAAAAGAGGAAACGCTACTTATAAAGGTCACATTTGGATTCAAGATAGTACATTCAATGTACATAAGGTTGACTTGTCACTTCACAAAGGTGGTTTGCTCATTTATGATGACTTTCAAGTAATTCAAGAGTATGAATTTAGTGATACAACCATGGTATTAAAAAGGCAAGAATTTAATTATAAATCTAAAGCAGGAAGAAGTCGTTTTACTGGTCAAACCATTGTGCGTTATTCTAACTATGAAATAAACCCAGAATTCCCTAAAAAATATTTCAGAAATGAAATGGGAGTTACAACTAAAGAAGCATATAAAAGAGACTCGTCTTATTGGGATAAAATTAGGCCAGAACCATTAACGATTGAAGAACAAGAATACCAAAGAATAAAAGATAGCATATATGATTTAACGCATTCAGAGGTTTATCTAGACTCAATAGATAGCGTATTTAATAAAATATCCTTTTTGGATGTTGTTTGGGATGGTGTATATTTTACCAATCGAAAAAAGAAACGATATTGGGGCGTAAGTTCATTAGCTGGAATGTTAGATCCTTTTCAAATTGGAGGAGTAAGGGTTGGTCCAGAAGCTTCAATATTTAAAAAATGGGAAAACGAACAATATGTTGATCTAGGAGCTCAATTAAATTGGAGTATTCAAAATTGGGATCCTAAAGGATACTTGTCAGCAGTGTTTCGTTATGATCCATTACACTCAGGAGTAGTTTCATTTTATGGAGGTAGACAGTTTGATCTAGTGGTTATGAATGATGCTTTAACTAACTTGTTTGTTAGAAACAATTGGATAGAGAATGATTTTTTAATTTTTGGACATTCTAGAGAATATTTAAACGGTTTTTTTATCAATTCATCTTTAAGTCTTTCGGAGAGAAGATCAATCGAAAAATATAATTTTAGTCCAATAACCGATAGTTTATTTGGAGGTAATCAAGTAGAACCTTTCAGTACATATCAAGCAGCTAATTTAGATGTTGTATTTTCATATACACCTTTTCAAAAGTTTTTAAGAGAACCATATCGCAAGGTGATTTTAGGAAGTAAATGGCCAACATTTTCATTGGGATTTACAAAAGGACTTAACGGGGTATTTGGGAGTGACGTTAATTTCGATTTAATTGAAGCTCAAGTAAAGCAAACATTTCAATTAGTAACATTTGGTACATCCTCTTATAAATTAACAGGAGGACAATTTGTAAATACGGAAGACTTACGATATGTAGATTATAAAATATTTCCTAGGGGAGATCAATGGTTTTTTGCTTCTCTAATGCAATCTATGCAAATTCAAGATACATCACTTAATGCTACTGATGCTTATTTAAAAGCTCATTTTACACATCATTTTAATGGAGTCCTTGTAAATTTCCTGCCACTAATTAGACGGTTGGGTATTCATGCAGTTGCTGGAACAAGTGCATTGTATATAAGGGAATCTAATTACCGTTATTTTGAGTGGTTTGGAGGATTAGAACGAACATTTAGAATAGACCGTAGAAGATTGAGGTTGGGAATTTATGTAGTTGATGCAGTCTCAAATTATTCTCCAATTAAACCAAGAATTAAATTTGCGGTTAATTTCTATCGAATACGAGATAATAGTTGGGGATATTAAAAAAGCCCCTCAATGAGGAGCTTTATAGAAATCTTTATGTGTTTTTATTATTGTAAATCAAATTCACCTAAGTTAGTTATTTGACCGTCCACTACTGTAATATTACTAAAGCTATAACTGCTATTTAAAGAATTATCTTCATCTTGATCTGGCATTACAGTTAAATTATAATCACCATCTGCCATACCTCTAACCATAAAGTTACCTTCATCATCAGTATATGCAGTATAAGACATTTCAGTGTTAGTTGACATTTCAAATTTTAATGCAGCTCTTGTATCATTTTCAATTTCACCCTTAACTCCAGTCTGAGCATCAGATATAACTGTTATTACTGGATCAATCATATAATTTCCAGAATTTTCAATTACTGACTCAGCAACATTAAAGTCTATTAACACATCAGCATTTGTGGTAGAACTAATAGATTCATCAATTTCAATTATCACTTCTTCGTTAATATCAGTTGTAGAACCAACATTTACTCCAACATTAATAATAGAAGAAGAACTACCTCCACTTAAGAAAGAATTTAGAGTAAGTCTATTATTTTGAGAAAACTTAATCTTTAATTTAGTGTAAACGCCTGCATCAACATTGTTTTTAAAAGCTAATGTAGTTTCTTTACCATTTGTAAGTTCTAATACACTAACTGTTTGTGTGCTGTTGTTAAGCTCTACCCACTCATTATTTGAGTTCATTGCAGATATACTAACGATTTCTACATCTAGGGCTGAATAATTACCTGGATTATCTGTCATTCTTACTTTAAATGATTGGTCTCCAGCTTGACTACTAGAATTTGGAGACGGAGCTTCGTCTTTCTTACAACTTGTAAGACTTAATGCAGCACCTATGGCTACAATCGATAATGTTTTAAAAAGTTTCATAATTTTCGTTTTTGATTAATACCGCTTAGTATATTTCCAAAAGCATACCTTATTTTTAGTTTTTAATAAACACCTGAAAATCAACAACTTTAATTTTCGCGACTAAGTGCTAGTGTGGAAAAAAAACTCACTCTGTGTAAATACACACCATATGAAGCTATAAAAAAACTCCAAGCATGAAATGCTTGGAGTTTTAAAAAGATTGTGGTTATTAGTATTACACTACCCCTTGAGCCATCATAGCATCAGCTACTTTTACAAAGCCAGCAACATTAGCTCCTTTAACATAATCAATAGATCCATCAGCTTGTTTTCCAAACTTAACACATGCTTCATGTATAGAGACCATAATACCTTTAAGCTTAGCATCAACTTCTTCTCTCGTCCAATTATATCGTAAAGAGTTTTGAGACATCTCTAATCCAGATGTTGCAACACCTCCAGCATTAGATGCTTTTCCAGGAGCAAATAATATATTTGATTCTAAAAATAATTCAACAGCATCAGGAGTTGTTGGCATATTAGCTCCTTCTGCAATACACATTACTCCATTATTGATTAATGTTTTTGCTTCATCACCATTTAATTCATTTTGAGTTGCACACGGTAAGGCAATATCAACTTTTTGACTCCAAGGACGAGCTCCTTCAAAATATTCAACCCCATATTTAGTTGCATACTCTTTAATACGACCTCTCTTTACATTTTTAAGGTCCATGATAAAGGCTAATTTCTCTGCATCAATTCCATTAGGGTCATAAATATAACCACCACTATCACTAACAGTCACAACTTTTGCTCCTAGTTCAGTAGCTTTTTCAGTTGCATATTGAGCCACGTTTCCAGATCCAGAAACTGCCACAGTCTTTCCTTCAAAAGAATTTCCATTGGCTTTCAGCATTTCATTTGCAAAGTATACACAACCATATCCGGTTGCTTCAGGACGAATTAAACTTCCTCCCCATTCAATTCCTTTACCAGTAAGTACACCAGTAAATTCATTTCTTAATCTTTTGTATTGACCAAACATATAACCAATTTCACGTCCTCCAACACCAATATCTCCAGCAGGAACATCTGTGTTAGGTCCAATATGACGAGATAATTCAGTCATAAAACTTTGGCAAAAACGCATCACTTCATTATCCGATTTTCCTTTAGGGTTAAAATCAGAACCACCTTTACCACCACCCATAGGTAGCGTAGTTAAACTATTTTTAAATACTTGCTCAAATGCTAAGAATTTTAAAATACTCAAGTTAACTGATGGATGAAAACGTAAACCACCTTTGTATGGTCCGATAGCACTATTCATTTCAATTCGATATCCTCTATTAATTTGAACATCACCATTGTCATCAATCCAAGGAACTCTAAACATAAGCACCCTTTCTGGGTTAACCATACGCTCTAGAATTTTGGCTTTTTTATACTTAGGATTTTCTTCAATATAAGGAATCACGGTTTCTGCAACTTCATGCACAGCTTGCAAAAACTCTGGCTCTTCAGGAATAATACCTTTTACATAATTCATAAAAGCATCAATTTCCGCTTGATGAGCTTTAGGTGTTGAGATTGTACTCATTCAAATAATGATTTATTGTTTATACAATTAAATTTATAAAAAAAGCGAAACAAAAAGAGATGAACTTGAATTTAATTCAAAAAAGAATAAATAATTTAAAGAAATCTAACCTTAACCATTAACACTTATTATCTTTAATCCATGTCAAAAAAAGGAATAGCAATTTTAGGATCTACAGGTTCAATAGGTGTTCAAGCACTCGAAGTAATAGAACAATATCCCGATAAATTTGAACTGGTTGTACTTACAGCACATAAAAATGCTGATTTGTTAATTGAACAATCCATTAAGCATAAACCAAATACAGTAGTAATTGTTGATGAAAGTTTATATCAAAAAGTTAATGACGCGCTATTTGAGCATGATATAAAAGTGTATGCAGGAGAACAAGCTTTAGCAGAAGTTACCGAAATGAAAGAGGTTAAAACGGTATTAACTGCTTTAGTTGGTTACTCAGGTTTAATTCCTACAATTAAGGCTATTGAAGCAGGAAAAGATATAGCACTTGCCAACAAAGAAACTCTAGTAGTAGCAGGAGAGTTAATAACGAAGTTAGCGCAAGAAAAAGGAGTAAATATTTACCCTGTAGATTCTGAGCATTCAGCAATATTTCAATCTTGGGTTGGAGACTTTAATAATAAAATTGAGAAAATATACTTAACGGCTTCAGGAGGACCATTTAGAGGAAAGTCTATAGACGAATTAAAACAAGTAACCGTAAAAGAAGCATTAAATCATCCTAATTGGGAAATGGGAGCTAAAATTACCATCGATTCTGCTTCTCTAATGAACAAAGGATTAGAAGTAATTGAAGCAAAATGGTTGTTTGGTCTAAAACCAGAACAAATTGAAGTGATAGTTCATCCTCAATCTATTATTCATTCTGCCATTCAATTTGAAGATGGTAGTATTAAAGCCCAAATGGGATTGCCAGATATGAAAATACCCATTCAATATGCATTGACATACCCTAGTAGATATAAATCTAATTTTAAGCGATTTAGTTTTATGGATTACCCATCTTTAACCTTTGAAAAACCAGATCCTAAAACGTTTAAAAATTTACAATTAGCGTTTGATGCACTTGATAAAGGAGGTAGCATGGCGTGTATATTAAATGCAGCTAATGAAATAACAAACCAAGCGTTTTTAGATGGCAAGATATCGTTTTTAGATATAGCAAATATCAATGAAGAAGTCATGAATAAAGCAACATTTATTGAATCACCTAAGCTAGATGATTACATTAACTCAAATGATGAGGCTAGGCAAATTGCTCAAGATATTGTGATGAGTAAATTGAATTAAATATCCTTCAGGGATTCTACGGTTAAAAAATGTATCTTTAAGCCTTAAATTAATTAGAACCGCACATTTATTATATGGATTATTTCGTAATCGCTATGCAGCTTATGCTCAGTTTATCAATACTTATTGTGTTGCATGAACTTGGTCATTTTATACCAGCAAAATTATTCAAAACAAGGGTAGAAAAATTTTACTTATTCTTTAACCCTAAATTTTCTTTATTTAAGTTTAAAAAAGGAGAAACAGAGTACGGTATTGGATGGTTGCCATTAGGAGGTTATGTTAAGATTTCTGGTATGGTAGATGAAACGGAAACCCTTACTCGAAAAGATAAAGATGGTAATGAAGTTGAAGAAGAACCTAGTGAGCCTCAACCATGGGAATTCAGAACAAAACCAGCTTGGCAAAGGCTAATTATCATGATTGGAGGTATTGTAGTAAATCTAATTGTTGGGTTTGTTATTTATGCTTGTGTGTTGTGGGCATGGGGTGAAGAATATATAGCTGCTGAAGATGCTAAATATGGAGTTTCCATAGGGATGGAAGAAATGAAAGCTCCTGGTTTATTCCAGGAAGGAGATAAAGTATTAACAATTGGAGGAGAACCCTTAGAGACCCTTCATGAAGCGTCTAGTAGAATTATTATTGATGGGGAACGAGATGTTGTAGTGGAAAGAAATGGGCATGAAGTAGCATTTTCACTTCCAGCAGATATTGAGCAAACAGTATTAAAAAATAACTATAAAGGACCATTGCTAATGGAAGCTTTTCCAACAGTAATCGACTCGGTAACACCAAACGGAGAAGCTCATAAAATAGGATTATTAAAGGGAGATAGTATTGTAGGGGTAGATTTAAAAGAGATTAATAATTATTATCAGTTTAGATCTTATGTAACGAAGAATTGTCAATCAAAAAGAACCATTATTACCTATTACAGAGATGGAGAAAAGAAGAATATTGTAGCTAATCTTCCTAAAACTGGGACGCTAGGTTTTTATACTGTTTCAGATGAAAACTTTTTAACTTACTCCGTAAAAGAGTATGGTTTTTTCGAAGCTATACCAGAAGGGTATAATAGAGCAATAGGAACATTAACAAAGTATGTTAAATCTATGCGTTTGTTGTTCACTAAAGAAGGAGCTAAAAAAGTAGGGGGCTTTGGATCAATGGCTAAGTTATTTCCAACTACTTGGGATTGGAAAATATTTTGGTTGAATACTGCATTAATCTCTATTATTTTAGCGTTTATGAACTTTTTGCCAATACCTGCACTTGATGGAGGGTATATATTATTCTTATTGTTTGAAATGATAACTGGGATAAGACCAAGTGATCAATTTATGGAAAAAGCCAACACTGTTGGTTTTCTGTTTTTAATTCTATTATTAGTATATGCCAATGGTAATGATGCCTTTGGTTGGTTTGATTAGATATGGTGTACTGGATTTCTGGAATAATCATTGCCATAATAGGATTTTTTATGGGTGCTACTCAAAAAGCAAGAGGATACAATTTTTGGAGGTATTTTCTCGTTTCTAATGCAGTCCTTTGGGGGATATTTGCTATTATTAAAAAAGCCATTACCGGAGAAATTTGAAATCAACAGAACTATACTCAAAAAAACAAAAATGGAAGATTGTACTTTCTATTGTAGCACTTCTTATTGTAGGTGTCTCATTATGGTACACAAATTACATTACACAAAAAATTCAAAAAGATGAACGACAAAGGGTTCAACTTTGGAGTGAAACAGTAAAAAAACAGGCTCAATTAGTAAACCTTACTAACGAAACGTTTGAGCAGTTAAGGGTTGAGGAACAAAAGAAAATGGAGATATGGACGGAGGCAATGAGAGAGACAGGAAGAGATCAACTAGACTATAGTTTCATAACATCCGTATTAAGTAAAAACACTTCTATTCCAATTATTCAAGAGTCAACTTCTATAAAAAATAATATAATTGATACAGTTTATTCTGAGCGAAATCTAACATTTGGAGAAGGAGATTTTGCAACTAAAGCATTATTTTACGATACACTTAAAACACTAAAAAAAAAATGGGCGGAAATTAACACTCCTATTTACGTGAAATTTAAGTATAATCAATCTACTACGTTTTATTATGATAATTCTAAGCTATTTAATGAGCTAAAACAAAAAAGTGATTCAATAATTTCAAGTTTTACAAATGAGTTAATTAAAAACAGTGCGTTACTTCCAATAGTTTTTATAGATAGTAGCACACGAGAAATAATAGCATCTAATGTAGAAGAGAAAAAATTAAAAGACAGTGCTTCTATTGAAAAGGTAATCTCACAAATGGAGAGCGAAAATTCGAAAATCAGTGTGTCACTGGGAGATGGAGTAAAAGGTGAAATCTATTATTTTGAATCTAATACATTAAAACAGTTACGATATTATCCTTGGGTTCAAATAACAATAATAGGATTGTTTTTAGTTATCGCCTACTTCTTATTTAGCACATTTCGAAAAGCCGAACAAAATCAAGTTTGGGCGGGAATGGCTAAAGAAACTGCTCACCAATTGGGTACGCCTTTATCATCTTTAATGGCATGGATAGAATTGTTAAGAGCTCAAGGTGTAGATGAAGAGTCTCTTAACGAAATGAATAAAGATATTAAGCGATTAGACACCATTACGGATCGTTTTTCTAAAATAGGCTCACAAGTAAAAACAGAAGAAAAAAACATTGCTGAAATGGTATCGAAATCTATTGCTTATTTAGATAAAAGAGTGAGCAGGAAGGTTAAGTTAATTCAGCAAGGAGATAAAGCTGCAAAAGGGTTAATCAATGAGTCTTTATTTGAGTGGGTGATAGAAAATTTAACAAAAAATGCAGTAGATGCGATACAAGGAGAAGGTTCAATTACGTATGTTGTATTTCAAGGAGATAATGAAGTTATTATTGATATAACCGATACAGGTAAAGGCGTTCCAATTAATAAGCAAAAATCTATTTTTAACCCAGGTTATACAACTAAAGAGAGAGGATGGGGTTTAGGGTTAAGTCTGGTTAAAAGAATAGTAGAAGAACAGCTTAAGGGTAAGATTTATGTTAAATCCTCTGAGGTAAATGTTGGAACTACATTTAGAATCATAATTCCAGGAGCATGATGAAATTGTTATGTGTACTATTTGGGTGTGTTGTTTTTAGTATAGTTGGTTATAACCAAGCAGCAAAAGATACGACTCCAATTAATAAATTTCAATGGATTATTAGTCATAATAGTTGCCGTGTAGGTCCTTTACCAAAATATGTTAAAAAAGCTCAGCATTGGCCATTTAAAGTATTAGATCAATGGGATTATTACCATGCCGATCTTACCACTCAACTCGATAGTTTTCAATTAAAAGGGTTAGAAATTGATATTTATCATGACCCAAAAGGAGGTAGGTATTACAAACGGAAAACCAATTTCTTTTTTGGAGGAAAAAAGAAATCTTATGTCAAAGAACTTCAAGAGCCAGGATTAAAAGTTCATCACATGACTGGCGTAGATTATAGAACACATAATTATACCTTTAAAAGTGTGCTAAAAGAGATACTGGAGTATTCTAATAATAACCCTAATCATTTTCCACTATTTATAATGGTTGAATTGAAAGAGAAGGCTCCAGGAAATGTTTTTCCTGCAAACCTATTTGGACATAAAAAGGCACTTAAGTTTGATAAAGAAGCTTTACTAGGTATTGATGAAGAAATAAAAGAGGTATTTAAAGATGATTTAGATAAAGTATACATACCTGATAGTTTACGTCTAGGAGATGAATATTTAAAAGAAACGATATTAAAAGACGGATGGCCAACATTAAACCAAATGAGAGGTAAAATTTTGTTTATTGGTCATGCAAAAGAAAAAACAAAAGAACGGTATTTAGATAAGGAATCTCACAGGGGGAAAAATGCTGGTTGGAACTATTCACCAGTCCCATCATTAAAAAATCGAATGATGTTTTTCTATTTGGATGAAGAACATCCAGAAGCTGCTATTATTCAAGTAGATGATCCAATAGTAAATCAAGAAAAGATTAAAGAGTTGGTTAAAAAAGGATTTATAGTAAGAACGCGATCCGATACTCCAGTTCATGAAGCTAAAACCGGAGATTATACTAAATTTAATAAGGCTAAGACAAGTGGAGCACAAATAATCTCTACTGATTATTATAAACCAGATTATAGAGCAAAAACAAGCAAGGATTGGAGCGACTTTACCGTTATATTTAAAGGAGATACAACAGTTCGATTAAACCCCATTACCCATGACTAAATTTAGAACCTTAACCAAAGAAGAATTACCGCTTTTTGAACAAGAGTTTAAAGAATATTTAGCTGTTAATGGCATTGATGCGGAAAGTTGGCAAAAGATTAAGCAAGAAGAACCAGAAAAAGCAGAGAAAATAGTAGAGATTTTTGCTGATGTTATTTTCAATTCTGTTCTAATGAAAGTTCAATACCTTGAACATGTTTCTAAAAACTCGCTTAAATATTTTAAATACGAAGCCAAACAAGCGGTTTTGGTTGGATTAGATGCTGATAAAGTAGACTTCTCCGATCATGCCTCTATTATGAGTGCCATAGGAGATGTTAATAGTGGGATTAAAACATATACAACAAGCAAAACTTATAGCAAGCAAAGAGAAGAAGAAATCTTTGATATGCTTAAAAATGGTTGTAGTATTAGTGATGGCAAAATGTATGAGTTGTTAAAAACAATTGTAAAAAAGTAAGAATTATCCTCTCCCAACCCTATCCGAAGGAAAGGACTTTTTATGATTAAACTAAATAAAGCTATCATTCCTGCGAAGGCAGGAATCTAATTAAAGACATAGTTTTTTGCGTTGCCACTTGGAGTAAATTTAATTTGAAATAATGGTTGAGAATTAAATTTGTATCGAGAACATAATCGAAGATGAAAATTACTTCGCCTTCAGCCTCACAATAGGAATCAAGACCTCCTCTAAAGAAATACCTCCATGTTGAAAGGTGTCTTTGTAATAGTTTACATAGTAGTTGTAATTATTAGGGTAGGCAAAAAAGTCTTCCTCCTTAGCAAAAATATATTTAGTAGTTACATTTAATTTAGGTAAAAATGCATCATCAGGATTAGTGATTGCAAACACTTCTTTTTTATCGTAGCTTAAATTTTTACCAAGTTTATACCTTAAGTTGGTATTTACATTTTTATCCCCAACAACTTTAGAAGGGTTATTTACTTTAACCATTCCATGATCGGTTGTAACGATTAATTGAGCTCCACTTTCGCTAATTTTTTTAACTATATCTAATAAAGCAGAGTTTTCAAACCAACTCATAGTTAACGAACGGTAAGCTTTTTCATCATCTGCAAGTTCACGAATAACTTCCATGTCGGTTCTAGCGTGCGAGAGCATATCTACGAAATTATATACAATTACATTAAAGTCATTTTGTAATAAATCAGAGAAATTCTCCACTAATTTTTTCCCTTTATTAAGGTTGGTAATTTTGTTGTAAGACGTTTTAACACTTTTTCCTAAACGTTTCATTTGGTCAACTATAAAATCTTCTTCAAAGTTGTTTTTTCCTCCTTCTTCATCTTCATCTACCCATTTATTAGGAAAACGCCTTTTAATTTCGCTAGGCATTAAACCAGCAAACAAAGAATTACGAGCATATTGAGTAGCAGTAGGTAAAATACTATAGTACATATCTTGTTCTTCAACAGTAAAATACTGACTAAATATAGGTTGCATAATTTTCCATTGATCAAATCGTAGATTATCAATAACCAAGAAAAATGTTTTTCCTTCACCAACATGTGGAGCAACTTTTTTACTTACTAAAGTATGTGATAAAACAGGAGTATCATCCGATTGATCGTTTAACCAATCTAAATAGTTAGCTTCAATGTATTTACAAAACTGTTGGTTGGCTTCTTTCTTTTGCATGCTAAAGATTTCTCCCATGCTTTTATCTGTAGATTCATCCATTTTAAGATCCCAGTATACCAAGTCTTTATATAAATCTTTCCAATCGTCTTTATCTAAACGATCCATTAATCGCATACTTATTTGGCGAAACTCTTGTTGATAAGAAGTAGTTGTTTCTTCACTTACTAACCTTCCTTTGTCTACATTCTTTTTAATAGAAAGTAAAATTTGGTTTGGATTAACTGGTTTAATTAAATAATCAGAAATATTTCGACCAATCGCAGTTTCCATAATGGTTTCTTCTTCACTTTTTGTAATCATAATGATCGGAAGTGATGGACGAATTTTTTTAATCTCAGTAAGGGTTTCAAGTCCTGTTAATCCAGGCATGTTTTCATCTAAAAAGACCAAATCATATTGATTATCCTTAACCATATCAATGGCTTCGTCACCATTATTTATGGTGTCTACATCATATCCTTTTTGTTGTAAAAACATGATATGAGGTTTTAATAATTCGATTTCGTCATCTGCCCAAAGGATGTTAGCTGCCATAGGTTTTGTTTTAAAAGGGATATATGATTAATTTAAACACTTAATATTACGTAATGAAGATATTTAACGATCCAATATATGGTTTTATTTCTACAAGACATCCAATTATTTTAAAATTGGTCGATCATCCTTTTTTTCAAAGGCTAAGTAGAATAAAACAATTGGGATTAACCTATATGGTTTATCCTGGTGCACATCATACTCGTTTTCATCATGCTATGGGTGCAACACACCTTATGCAACAGGCAGTTTTATCTATAAGAGAAAAAGGAATTGAGATAACTGAAGATGAAGAAATTGGTGTGTTAATAGCAATTTTATTGCATGATATTGGACATGGACCATTTTCACATGCATTAGAACATAGTATTGTAAGTGGAGTTAATCATGAAGACTTATCGGTTTTACTAATGGATCGATTAAATGATGAGTTTAATGGCGAATTAGACCTTGGAATTGAAATTTTCAAGAATACATACCATAAAAAATTCTTACATCAGTTAGTTTCTAGTCAATTAGATATGGACCGATTAGATTATCTTAAAAGAGATAGTTTTTATAGTGGAGTTTCAGAAGGTGTTGTAAGTAGTGAGCGTATTATTAATATGCTAAATGTCAAAAATGATGAACTAGTAGTCGACCAAAAAGGGATTTATAGCATAGAAAAGTTCATAGTAGCAAGACGATTAATGTATTGGCAAGTTTATTTACATAAAACTGTATTAGGAGCAGAATCTGTTTTGGTTGAGGTATTAAAAAGAGCAAAAGAATTAGCAAGAAAGGGAGAGGAGTTATTTGCGAGTCCAGCTTTTCATAGATTTTTATATCATGATTTTTACAAAGAAGACTTTTTAAAAGAAGAGGTATTATTAGCGTTTACCGAATTAGATGATTTTGATGTGTTAACTTCCATCAAGGCATGGTGTCATCATGAAGATAAAGTACTAGCAAGTTTGTCTCAATCTATAATAAATAGAAAGCTACCTAAAGTACTCATTAGTAAACAAAAATTTGATCAGGAATTGCTTGATAAAAAAATTAAAGACACTTTATTTTCAATGGGAATAACCAATGAAGAGGCCAAACACTTTGTGTTTACTAACTCTATTAAAAACAATGCCTACAATGCATTAGATGATAGTATAAAGATTCTATTTAAAGATGGAAGGGTTCAAGATATAACAGAAGCTTCAGATAATTTTAACGTTCAAGCATTAACTGTACCAGTAGAAAAGTATTACCTATGTTTTCCTAAAAGCTAAGTAGTGAAGATAGTTAGATTCTTATTGTTTCCCTTTGGACTAATATATTATGGCATAACAGCTATTCGTAATGTGTTGTTTAACAAAAAGATTATGAAGTCTACTGAGTTTGATGTGCCCATTATTTTAGTAGGGAATTTATCTACAGGAGGAACAGGAAAAACGCCTCATGTAGAATATATATTAAGATTATTAAAGGATCAAAAACAAGTTGCTACATTAAGTAGAGGTTATGGAAGAAAAACCCCTGGATTTATTCAGGCAAATGATGAACATACTGCAAAAAATATTGGAGACGAACCACTACAGTTTTATACTAAATTTAAACCTCAAGTTAATGTTTTTGTTGAGGCGAATAGGGTAATGGGAGTAATAAGAATTATGAGCAATGAACCCGACACAGAAGTGATTGTGTTAGATGATGCTTATCAACATAGAGCTATAAAAGCAGGGAAATCTATATTACTTACCGAATATAACAAGCCATTTTATGAAGATTATATTTTACCAGTAGGTAATTTAAGAGAAAGAAGAGCCGAATATAAACGAGCTGATATTGTTATTATTACTAAATGCCCTGATGAATTATCGGAGGATGAAATGCATAATATTAAGCAAAGAATAAAACCGTATGACTACCAACAAGTTTATTTTTCTAAAATAATGTATGGCGATATCAAATCATTTAACCCTTCTTTTTCTAAAGTAGATAGTAAAGATTTATCATCTTATCAAGTAGTGTTAGTTACTGGAATTGCAAACCCAAAACCATTAATAAAAAAACTTGAAAAAGATAATGTTGCCTACAAACATTTAAAATTTCCAGACCATCATAATTTTACTCCAAAAAATATTTCGAACATTATTGATATATTTGATGGAATCTCTAACGAAAAAAAGATGATTCTTACTACCGAAAAAGATGCAGTAAGATTACAAACAGAAAAACGATTAATGTCACTTCCTTTGTTTTTTATTGGAATAGAGGTTGAATTATTAAGTGAAAAAGATAAATTTGATAACCAAATAATAAACTATGTTAAACAAGATTAAAGAAACGGCAGAATTTTTAAAAGCTAAAATTGGAGGAGAATACGGTATCGGGATAATACTTGGTACAGGTTTAGGAGGTTTAGCTAATGAAATAGATGTTGATCATAGTTTTCCATATGAAGAGATTCCTAACTTTCCAGTTTCAACTGTAGAGGGACACTCAGGAAGATTAATTTTTGGAACATTAGGAGGTAAAAAAGTAATGGCGCTTCAAGGAAGGTTTCATTATTATGAGGGATACAACATGAATGAAGTAGTGTTTCCAGTACGTGTAATGAAATTTTTAGGATTGGAATTTTTATTTGTTTCTAATGCAAGTGGAGGTGTCAATCCCGATTTTGAAATAGGAGAAATTATGATTATAAACGATCATATTAATATGTTTGGCGATAATCCATTAATGGGACCAAACTTAGATGAGTTAGGACCAAGATTTCCTGATATGAGCGAGCCTTATGATAAGAAAATGATCGAAAAGGCTAAGCAAATTGCAAAAGACAATAACATTAGGGTTGCCGAAGGGGTTTATACAGGTTTATCAGGACCAACATTAGAAACACCAGCAGAATATAAATATGTTAGAATTATTGGGTCTGATGCTGTAGGGATGTCTACAGTTCCAGAGGTAATTGCTGCAAGACACATGTCAATTCCATGCTTTGGATTCTCAATAGTAACAGATTTAGGTGTTCCTGGTAAAATTATAGAAATGACACATGAAATTGTTCAATCAGTTGCAGTAAAAGCTGAACCAAAGATGACGTTAATCATTAAGGAATTAATTAAAACATTATAAGTTTGGTATACAATATTGTTTTTTATTTAAAACAATTAATTTTTAGTCATTTAAAGCAACTCTAGTTTTTTTTAAACGTTAAAATGTATGTAATAAATTTACAAATGAAAAAACTAGCTTGTATTATATCCTTGATTATATTATCATATAGTCAATTGTTTACCCAATCAACTTCACAATGTTTGGGTTGTGCCAAAGTAATTTATATTGTTGATAATTCTGGTTCAGTTAATGGTTCAGAATTTCCTGATATGAAGTCATCTATTGATGCAATTAGTGCCAATATATTGTCTACTTACAGCAATGTAGAAATTGCAGTTGTTCAATATGCATATCCATCAGGTACTAATAATAGCTACCAAGTTACAGTTCCCTTTACAAGTAATTTAGCAACAGTTCAAACATGGAGTAGAGCATGGACATTTGGTAATGATCATCTTCCAGGTTCATTTGAGGCCATGAGAGCAGCAAATCTATGGGGGACTGGCAGCCAATTAGATTTAGTTACAGGAGGATGTGCAATTAAATTTTTTGTATTTACAGATGCAATGAAAGAAAGCACAGGATCTTGTTTAAAGAATAGTCCTGCAGCTCAAGCTGGAGCTAATGCAAGTACTTTTCCTGATTATGGAGAATATAATTGGTTAAAAACAACTTATGGGGCAGATTTTACAGTCTACCATGTTGACCCAGGCTTTGGCGCTCCTGCAGCTCCTGCAGGTGGAGCTATATCTAGTGTTGGAGGATCTTATGCCACTGCGATTGATCCAAATCCTGGAGATCCAGACGGAAGCGGAGTCTTACCGAGAAAGTACACCAATTCTAATAATTTTTTACTTACAGCTGCTCAAATTAATGCTATTGTACTTAACATAGACCCTGCATCAACAGGTTCGTTAAACTTTACAATTGGATTTTCTAACAGTGATACGATTTGTTTGGGAGATGTTACTAATTTTAGTAGTACTGCTCAACCACCTATACAATATAGTTCATGGGATTTTGGAGATGGAAGTCCTTTAGTAACAAACACATTAAATGTTTCGCACACATACGCTAGTACAGGAACATACACGGTTACACACATTGTTCATTTAGATAGTGTTTGTAAAGATACAGCAATTAGGATTGTTGAGGTTGCACCTCATGTTAATGCTGCTTTTACAATTGATACAGTATGTTTTGGGAATGATAACACAATTGTAAATTCATCTACAGGTACAATTAGTAATACGTCTTGGGATTTTGGTGATGGTAATACAGGAAGTCAAACAACTCCATTGTTTACTCATACTTATGCAGCTTCTGGAACCTATAACGTAGAATTAATTGTAGAAAATTCATTTGGTTGTGCAGATACAGCTAATGCAGTTGCTGGAGTTGACGAAATGCCAGTGCCAGATTTTACATTTACAAATCAATGTTTAGGCACACCTTATCAATTTACTAATACAACTACATTAGGTAACCCTTCCAATACATCAGGTGTATTTTGGTTATGGTATTTAGGAAATTCAACAACAAGTATACAAGAAGATCCAACCGCCAATTATTCAACAGATGGATTTAAGAATGTAAGGTTAGTAGCAACATCACCTGGAGGGTGTGTAGCAGATATTACTAAACAAATTGAAGTATATCCAATACCTGTTGCTGATTTTGATGCAGATACAGTTTGTTATGGTGAATTAACAAGCTTTACTGATTTAAGTACTGTTACCAGTGGATCAATAAATTCATGGTTATGGTTAACCGATAGCGTATATACCTCACAAAACCCAACTCATTTGTATGATAATGATGGGACACATAATGTAAGGTTAATCGTAACAACTAATAATGGGTGTAAAGATACAGTTGCTAAACCAGTAATAGTTCATCCAGTTCCTACAGCTGATTTTAGTTATGCACCAATAAATTTATCATTGTTTAACACAGATGCTTGTTTTACTAACAAATCAATTCAGGCAGATTCATATTTATGGGATTTTGATTTTGATAATCAAACATCAGTTAGTACTGACCCATGTATCCAATTTCCAATAGGTGTTATGAATGACTATAATGTTAAACTTATAGCATATAATAATTTTGGCTGTGTAGATAGTACTATCATAGAAGTGCCAGTTGGTGATGAGTTTTTATTATATGTGCCTAACGCATTTACTCCAGATAGTGATGGTTTAAATGAAGATTTCATCCCAACTTATAGTGGTATTACAGAGTTAAAGTTCTATATATTTAATAGATGGGGTGATTTATTATTTTCAACTGAGGAGCAAGACAAAGGTTGGGACGGTACTTATAAAGGGTTAAAAGTAAAGCAAGATGTATATGTGTACCGAATAGTTGCTAGAGACATTTATGGGAATAGACATAATGAAATAGGTCATTTCTCTTTGTTGAGATAGGGTTTAACACATAATTATTTAAGGGCAGGATATCATCCTGCCTTTTTTGTATCTTTAAGTTTAAGCAAAACCAACATGAAAAAAATATACTCTTTATTAGTTGTAATAGTAGTAGCCACTAGTGGGTTTAGTCAAGCAAGTTCCAATATTAGTTTACTATATCACTGGAAAGATTCTACAATAACACAAACAACACAACACTCAAATGCGTTTAATGAGATTTGGGGGTATGCAAAAGAAGGTAGAGAATATGCCATTATTGGAAGCACAAGAGGAGTACATATTTTTGATGTTACAAACCCAGCATCCTCTCAAATGGTTGATTTTGTTTGGGGAAGAGATACAGGCAGACAAATTGTACATAGAGATTATCACGATTATAAAGGATATTTATATGCAGTTAGTGACGAAGGAGATGCTTCCTTACAAATAATGGATATGTCATACCTTCCTGATTCAGTTCATTTAGTGTATGACGAAGATTCATTATTCGTAAGGTCACATAATATTTTTATCGATACAGCTACTGATAAACTATATTCTTGTGGTGGAGAAAACAAATTTGATGTATACGACTTATCAAATCCATTAAGTCCAGTTTTATTAAAAAGGTGTCATATAGATATTCCTTGGTGGGCTAGTACGGTTGGAGCATCAGCTGGTGGATATGTACATGATGTATATGTTAGAAATGACACGGCATGGTGTAATGCAGGAGATGGGTTGTTTGTAGTGGATTTTACCAATATGTCTAACCCTGTTTTATTGGGAAGTATAACAACATACCCAGACAAGGGCTATAATCATTCTGGCTGGTTAAGTGAAGACGGTAAAACATATGCGCAGGCAGATGAAACCCACGGCAAAAAAGTTAAAATTTTAGATGTAACTAATATAGGTAACATTCAATTTTTAGATACAGTGGGTTCTGATATTGAAGCTAGGTCTATACCACATAACTTAATTTTTAGAGATAATTATTTATTTGTTAGCTACTATTTTGATGGAGTATATATATGGGATTTAACAAACCCAAGCAATCCTGTTCTTACTGGATTTTTTGATACATCAAATGAACCAAATTTTAATAATTATAGAGGAAACTGGGGGGTGTATCCATTTTTACCATCAGGAATTTTATTAGCATCTGATATGCAAGAAGGACTTTTTGTATTAGATGTAGGTGCAGCAACTAGTATTAAAAAAGAAAACAAAGAAGATAGTTTCAAGGTGTTCCCAAATCCAATAAATGATAACATTAATGTTATGGGACTACAACATTTTGGAGAAAATTATAACTACGAATTAATAGATTTATCGGGTAAAGTGCATGCGAGAGGATCATTTAAAAATGATTTTTTAACTATTCAAAATATTGAAGTTCCTACATCAATGACTTCAGGAACATACATTTTAACAATATCTAACAAAACTTTTAAGAAAGGATTTCGTTTAATTAAATCATGAAGCCAATATTCCTCATTTGTTTAATGCTATGTTTTACCACTGCAAATGGGCAAGAGGGGTTTAATATTAGTAAAGTATACGAGTGGTCTAATGATCAAATTACATTAAATAATAAAGGGGATCGATATAGTGAAGTATGGGGAGTACACATTAATAATAGAGATTTTGCAATTTTAGGATCTACCGAAGGAACTCATATTTTTGATGTAACAGAGCCTGCCTCTTCAAGTTATATTCATTTTATACCTGCAGCAGAAAAGGGTCAAGGAATTAGGCATAGAGATTATCATGATTTCAATGGGTTTTTATATGCTGTATGTGATGAAGGTGCCTCTACTTTACAGATTATAGATTTACATCATTTACCAGATTCTGTATCAGTAGTATATGATTCTGATGAGTTGTTTTCAAGAGCGCATAATATTTTCATTGATAGCATAACCGAAAAATTGTATGTTGCAGGAGGAGAACATGGGTTTAGTATATATTCGTTAAAGGACAATCCTATCTCTCCAGAACTTTTGGTAATACCGCCTTTAAATTTTTCATGGTGGAGCCAAGCAATAGCTCCAAGTAGAGCAGGCGGACTCCATGATATGTATGTAAGAAACGATACTGTATATGGTAATACCTATGATGGATTTTATATAATGGATTTTACCGATTATGAAATGCCGATTATTTTATCGGGGAATACTAATTATCCAGATCAAGGAAATAATCATTCAGGATGGTTAACAGATGATGGAAATACCTATATAACAACTGATGAAAATTCGGGTAAGAAGATAAAATTAATGGATGTATCCGATCCTGTTAATGTTTCTTTTATTGATACAATAGGAAGTACTTTATCTGATCTAGCAATACCACATAACCCAATCGTTTACAAAGATTATACCTTTGTAAGCTATTACCATGATGGGTTATTTGTGTACAATACCAAAAACCCATCAAATGCTTATGTAGAAGGTTTTTTTGACACTTCTACTGAAACAGATTATACACGATATAAAGGAGCTTGGGGAGTTTACCCATTTTTAGGATTAGATAAAATATTAGTATCTGATATGCAAAATGGACTATTTGTACTAGATGCTACTAAAATACTACAGGAGCCTCAAAAAGAAGAACTAAGAATTTATCCTAATCCTTTTGATAATTATATTGTCATAGAAGGTTTACCAAAAGAAGAAGTATATACGGTTAATGTTATAACTCTTTCTGGAAAAGTATTGGTCACGAATCAAGTAAAAAATAACGCTTCATATAACATAAACCTACCTCTACCCGAAGGATTAGATAAGGGCTGTTATGTTTTAAAGATTTTTAATGATACTTTTGTATCAGGAATCAAGATATTCAAGAATTAACGTGTCAACAATTTACGATAAATACGAAGCAGTAATAGGATTAGAAATCCATGCGCAACTTCAAACAAAATCTAAAGCATATTCATCTGATAAGAATGAATATGGATCAGCTCCTAATACAAATGTTAGTGTAGTTTCATTAGGTCATCCAGGTACACTACCTATGATGAATAAAGAATCTATTCGTTTTGCAGTTAAAATGGGGGTGGCTTGCGGTAGCGATATTACACAAGACATGATTTTTGCTAGAAAAAACTATTTCTATGCTGATTTACCAAAAGGATATCAAATTACGCAAGATAAAACACCTATTTGTACAGGAGGATCTGTGTTAATAAAAGATGCTAATGAAAACGATAAAATCATTAATATTACGCGAATTCATTTAGAAGAAGATGCGGGAAAAAGTATACATGATTTAGATCCATACAATACGTTAATCGATTTAAACAGAGCTGGAGTTCCTTTAATTGAAATTGTATCGGAGCCAGAACTAAAAAACTCTCAAGAAGCCTATAATTACCTCACAGAAGTAAGAAAATTAGTGAGGTATTTAGATATCTGTGATGGAAACATGGAAGAAGGAAGTATGAGGTGTGACGCAAACGTTTCTGTTATGCTTAAAGGTTCAACTGTATTTGGAGAACGAACGGAGGTTAAAAACATGAATTCTATTCGTAATGTCCAAAAAGCAATTGATTACGAAATAAAAAGACAAATAGAAGTAATAGAAGCTGGTGGAGAAATAAAAATGGAAACTATGAATTTTGATGCCGTTACAGGCACAACTAGTTCCATGAGAAGTAAAGAGGAAGCACATGATTACCGTTATTTTCCTGAGCCTGATTTACAGCCTTTACAAGTAACACAAGAATATGTAGATAAAGTGAAAGAGCAAATGCCTCCTTTACCTAAAGAACTATTTGATAAGTACACCCAAGAATTGTCTTTATCGGCTTATGATGCTGGAGTATTAACGGAGACAAAAGAAATAGCCTTATACTTCGAAGAGGTAATAAAACATACCAAACATTATAAAGCAGCAAGTAACTGGGTTACGGTTAATATTAAATCGCATTTAAATGACAAAGCAATTGAGATAGAAGATTTTAATGTTCCTGCTACTAAAATTGCTGAGGTTATCTCGTTAATTGATGAAGGTATAATTAGTAATTCTGTTGCTTCACAGAAAGTTTTTCCATTATTAATCGACCAATTAGATAAAACAGCTAAACAAATAGCCGAAGAAAACAATTGGATTCAAGATTCTAATGAAGATGCTATTGCAGGTTTTGTTAAACAAGCTATAGCTAAATATCCCGAAAAAGTAGCTGAATATAAGGCAGGAAAGAAAGGGCTTATGGGATTATTTATGGGAGAAGTAATGAAATTGTCTCAAGGTAAAGCTGATCCTAAAGCAGCTAGTAAAGCTTTAGCTAAAGAATTAAATAATTAAGCGAATTATCACCATGAAATATTTTGTAATTTTTATTGTATTACTAACATTCTTTTCTTGTTCTAGTGATGAAACATCAGGTAGTAATATTAATGGAGCTATTAAAGACTATGATCCCAATTCACTTGTAAAACAAGTGTATCTATATGATTTAGGTCCCCAATCCTTTATTCCAGTTGATACAGCAATGGTACAAGAAAATGGAAAGTTTATTTTTGATGTTTCGTCTTTTAAAGAAGGTATATACACAATTGGGTTAGCACCTAATAATGCCATTACAGTATACATAGATTCTTTGAATAAAAGTCAAGAACTTACCATTAATGAGTTAAAAAGATGGACAAAGAGCTATGCGATTGAAGGAAGTTATGTGTCTAATGAAATAGCTTCGTTTACAACTGAAGTTAATAATATGATTACTAAGGGAGGCGATTACAATAGAAGAATAAGTGCACTTTCTTTTAATGACACACTTCAGCAAAGACAAATACGAGAAGAGTTTCAACAAGAATCAGAAGCGTTTATGAAAAAGCGAAATGCTTATATTGAAAAAAACATGAAGAGTCCAGCTTTAATAGCTGTGTTAGATCAAATAGATCCGTTACAAGAAATGGACTTATTAAAAGATGTTGTAATTAATGGTTTAGGAGTTTCTATGCCAAATTCGAATTACTTTATTAATACTAAAAATTACTTAACTCAATTAGAAGCAGAAATTGCTCAAAAAGAAAAGTTAAAGAATTTTTTAAAGCCAGGTACTATGGCGCCTGATTTAAATTTTCCAGGAGTAGATGGAAAGAATGTTGCGTTATCTTCTTTAAGAGGTAAAGTAGTGTTGTTAGATTTTTGGGCTTCTTGGTGTAGACCATGTAGAGCAGAAAACCCAAATGTGGTGAGATTATATAATAAATACAAAAACCAAGGGTTTGAAATATATAGCTTTTCGTTAGATCAGAATAAGGATAAGTGGTTAAACGCAATTAAGCAAGATGGCTTAATCTGGAATGCTCATGCTAGTGACCTAAAAGGTTGGCAAACTGCAGCTATTCCAATTTATGGATTTAATTCAATACCGTTTACTATTTTAATTGATAGAGAAGGAAAAGTTATTGCAAAAAAATTAAGAGGGCAAGCATTAGAAAATAAACTTGCCGAAATATTCTAGAACACCAAGCGTTATGAGAAAAAATATAGGAGTAGTAGTAGGTTTAATTTTATTGACCTCAATTGGTTTTACCCAAGGAGAATCATCCATAAAGGTTAAGATAAAAAAGTCTAAAGGGGAGATGATTTACCTCCAAAAAGCTGAACAAAATAAACAAATATTGGTTGATTCTGCTAAAGTAAATTGGTGGGGAGTTGCTAAACTAAAGACTAAAGTAGAGGAGTCAGGGTTTTATCAAGTGTCTAAAGCCAAAAAAGAAGGAATTCCATTGGTGTTGCATGGTAAAGAATCAGTTAAAATAAACGCAGGTAAAGAATTATATAATAATTATGCTATTACTGGCTCTAAAGATAGTGAACTAATTCATGCTTATTTTGGTGTCAAAAACAACAAAGATTTACCAAAAGATTCATTAGCGAACTATGCTAAGCAATTTATTGAAAAGAATAATACGTCATTAGCTTTATTTATTGCTCTAGGAGATATTAAGCAAGCCGATCAAAAAAAGTATTTTGGTATAGCAGAAAAAGGTATAGGTAAATCACATCCTAATACGGTTTATCATAATGTTTTAAAACAATATGTTAAACAATTAAACCAGCCTAGAAAAGCTAAACAACAGCCAGGCGGATTGGCAATTGGTTCAGTTGCTCCAGAATTAAATTTTGAAAGTCCAGAGGGAGATATTATTACGTTAGAGTCGTTAAGAGGAAAATACGTATTAATCGATTTTTGGGCATCATGGTGTGGTCCATGTCGTAGAGAAAACCCAAATGTAGTTAAGGCCTACAACAAATATAAAGATGCTGGTTTTGACGTATATAGTGTATCACTTGATAAGGACAAAAAAAGATGGATACAAGCCATTAAAAAAGACGGCTTAATTTGGCCATCACATGTAAGTGATTTAAAGCAATGGAGGAGTGCAGCTGTCCAAAAATATCAATTTAGAGGAATTCCTTATACTGTATTGTTAGATAAAGAAGGGAAAATTATAGCTACTCGTCTTAGAGGAAAACAATTAGAAGCTAAACTAGAAGAATTACTAGGGTTTTAATGAATATTCCTAAAGGAAAAAAAATCTATTTCGCTTCTGATTTTCATTTAGGAGCTCCTTCTTATGAAGAAAGCTTAGAAAGAGAATTAAAGATTGTTTCTTGGTTATCCTCTATTCAAGAAGATGCTCATGAGATATATTTGGTTGGTGACATTTTTGACTTTTGGTTTGAATATAAACATGCTATACCAAAGGGATATACACGTTTTCTAGGAAAAATAGCAGAACTAGTAGATAGTGGAATTCCGGTTCGTTTTTTTACAGGAAATCATGATATGTGGATGTTTGATTACCTTAAAAAAGAATTAGGAGTTACTATTTTTAAAGATAAGATTATACGAGATTATAATGGTAAAAAATTTTTAATTGCCCATGGTGATGGATTAGGACCGGGAGATCATGGATACAAGTTTCTAAAAAAAGTACTTCGTAATAAATTTTGCCAATGGTGCTTTGCACGTTTACACCCAAACTTTGGGATTGGATTAGCTAATTTCTTTTCAAAAAAAAGTAGAAAACATACAGCAAAAGATCATTTTTTAGGAGAAGATAAAGAGTGGTTAGTTACCTATTGTAAAAAGAAGCTTACTGAAGATGATTATAATTATTTCATATTTGGACATAGACATTACCCTATCGATTTTAAACTAAATGAAAACAGCCACTATATTAACCTAGGAGAGTGGATTAATGCAAAGACCTATGCTGTTTTTGATGGGGAAGATCTTGGTTTATTAGAGTTTGGTAAGTAAAAAATAGGTTTAGTTTTAGATGCAGTTTTGCTTATAACTCTTCATTAAAATATACTTTATAAAAGTACATTTTTTTGTCTTCATCATATCCTCTCTCTATGTTGTCTTTTACCGTGTCAATTTCGTTAGCATCAATTTTAATTTGAATTTTGGTATCCATTAAAATCTCTGACTTTATTTTTTTTCGCTCCTTTTTTAAGGTTTTTTGCTCAATATTAAAACTAGGTTCAAGATCAACATTATGTATCTGTTTATATTCTTCCTTGTAGTCGTTAAATTGTTCTGTTACTTCAAAAGGGTCTAATAATTCTTCTTTAAGAATATCATTGTTAATGAATTCATGTTCATTAAATACCCGCATGGTTTGATTAATAAAATCTTTTTGAGCGAGTGTGTCATTTTCATCAGCTAGATTAGCAGAAAATTCTGAAATCATATTGATATAATGCTTTGTTTGGAAAGAGTCATTATGAACCTCTTCAAGTCCTAAAAAATCCTTTTTCCAAAAGGAAGCATTATATGCATTGTTATCAACCGAAAAGATTCTAAACCCATCATCTTTTTCGGTATTAAGAATTAAGCATCCTTTATCTATTTTTTGAAGTTTAGCCCCTTTGCTAATAATAAAATCAATACCTTCTTCACTATGATTAAAGTTTAGAAACTCTAGTTTTTTTTCAATTTTAAAAATGCCAATACCATTGGTAATAATGTCGTTATACTCTATATCTTCAAATTCAACAATAAATAGTTCTCCTGTTTTTATTTGAGGATGTGTAGAGTTTTCGTAAAGATGACTTAATACTTCATTTGAATATGAAATGAAATCTTTCTGTTGATCAAAATATGTTTTGGTTAGATCATATAAGGTATTATATTCAATCTTAATGTGGTGAGCAAATTTATTCACTTCTATAGATGATTTAATAGAGCTTAAAAACAGCTTTAAAAGTGCTTTCTCTTCTTTATCGCTTAAGTTTTCTTCAGCTTTGGCTAAGAAGTTTAACTCTTCTTTTTGTTTGCTTCCTACTTTTTGTAAAGTGATGTGCTCTATTAATGTTCTTTTGGTGTTTAGCATGTGTAAAATATTAGCAACAAATGTATGATTCTGTTAAATTATTAAAATTCAAAAATTATAATTTATAAAGGATTTAAATAAAAAAAAGGGACCGAAAGAACCCCTTTTAGACTTCTATTTCTTCTTTTTATCAAAAACTCCAGTTTCTACAAGTTGTTCAAAAAAATCATTAACTGATTCTTTAACTGGTCTAAATTCCATCTCAAGTTCTCGTTTAATTTTACTGTTGTCTGCTTTCCAAGGAAACCCAACATTGTCTTTAATGAATTGACGGGGAATTCCACCCAAAGGACCCACAAGCATTAAAAACCATTTAGGAAGAGTCTTTTTAGGCAAGGGATAGCTTTCTCCATATTTGGGTCTAAGCATATTTGCTAGTTCTAAAAAACTTACATTTTCTGATGATGCAATGTTTCTTCCATTAGCACTTGGTGTATAACCAGCTCTATAATGTGCTTCTGCAAGATCACGAACATCAACACAGCCAATATTAATTGCAGGAGCTCCCATCTTCATTGACCCATCTCCAAGTTGTTTCATAATATTAAAACTCTCTGATGTTCCATTTGGATTTATTCCGGGACCCAATACAAAGGAAGGATTTACGACAACTAAATCCCATTTATGTTGTTGTTTATTTATTTCCCATGCTTTTTTTTCGGCAAGCGTTTTAGAGTAATTATAAGGACTTCTTTTAAGTGAAGATGTTGTGTTCCAAATATCTTCTGTCATGGTTTGATTAGGATAATTTAAGGTGTCTTTTGCATCACCATAAATAGCCACACAGCTACTTGTTAATACTACTCGTTTTACAGACTCAGTGTTGTTAACACTGCTGAGTACATTTTCAGTTCCTTTTAAAGCAGGATCAACAAGATCCTGCTGAGGATTTTTTGTGTTTGCAATAAATGGAGACGCAGTATGAATAACTAACTCACAATTTTTCATAGCTTCATCATAAGACCCTTGATCCAATAAATCTGCTTTAAAATAGTTAATTGTGCCTGGTAGTTTCTTAGCTAATTCATCTAAATACTTTGTTTTGTCTTTATTCTCAGGATTGCGAATAGGCGCATGTATTGTTATCCCCTCTTGTAATAGTTTTTCTGCAATTCTACCTGCTACATATCCTGTAGCGCCAGTTAACATAACAGGTTTAGTTTTATCAATATTCATATTTATGGAAAATTTAAAAGGTTAATATTTTAGCAAGCTGTTGTAATTTTTGCGATCTGCCATGAATAAAATTAGGTGTTTTAGATTAAACCAAGAATGGTTCATGAATAAAATGATTCGTTTCATATAAAAAAGATATAGGTTCATAAAGTCAAGTAATATACTTAACAACCATAATGATGTACTTAGCGTTTTGTATATGAAACTAAACAACAAATATTTACAAAAAACTAAAAGTCATGAAGCAGTTAACAATTTTTATAGCAGCATTAACATTATTAGGGTCTTGCAAAAAAACTTCAGAAGTATTAGAGGAAACACCTACGCTTAAAGTATCAGAACAAAATATGTCTTTAGTAGCTAGGCATTCATCAATATCATATGAGTGTGTGAGATGGAGTGCTGAAAAAAGAGAATATGCTAGATTAAAAAACCATATAGGAGATAAGGCAGTTTATGCGACATTTTATCAAGATGCCTTACAAACAGAGGTTATGTCTAGTTTTGGACACAGTCCACTTGAAGGAGATGATGCAAATTGGATCGTAAATTTAAAAGAAGAAAATGAAGATCTAAGACAAGAATCTATGATGAATCATGTTGATGCTAAGGTAGTAGCTAATGCAAATTATGATATGACAATAAGCGGGACAAAAGTTAATTTAAAAACAACCACTGAGTTTTTTAGTTACGGAGAAGGGACTTACTATTTAATACCATTGTTAATCCATGATGATCCTTCTAGTTGTAATAGAGATAGAATAGTTGATATTGCTAAGCCTGTTGGTTATGATAGAAATGTTTCTGGATATAAGGTAGCTGCAGGAAAAATTGACAGAGGATTTAAAGTGAATCTTGATTTTGAAGTGGATAGAAATTTATCTTGGGAAGAAGCAAATCTTAATTTTGGTTTGATCATTGTAAAAAAAGTAGACAATGGCTACCAATTCATTAATGCTTTTACTAAATAAGTTGTTGAGAGATAATAAATAAACAAAAAAATCCAATCATAAAATGATTGGATTTTTTTATGTATGTGAACTAAACATGAGTAAATCACATTATAAAATAAATTAAAGGACTTACTTTTTTCGATTAAAACAGTATTATTGTAATTCAACCCATTTGTTTAAAATATATAATGACTAATCAACACGTTTTAAATCAACCGCTTGTGCTACAAAATGGAGTAGTAATTAATAATAGATTATGCAAAGCAGCTATGGGGGAAGATTTAGCTAAAAAAGGAAAGATAACCCCTCAATTAATTCAGTTGTATGAGGCTTGGGGTAAAAGTGGAGCAGGATTATTAATTACAGGTAATGTGATGGTTAATAAGAATGCTATGGGAGGTAAAGGAGCTATGTGTATTGAGGACGAATCAGATATTCAAGCATTAAAAAAAATGGCTAATGCTGCTCAAAAAAATGGAGCTCAATTATGGATGCAAATAAATCATCCGGGTAGACAAGCGACAACATCTATTAATAAAGAGACGTATGCGCCATCTGTCGTTCCATTAAAGCCAAAGGCAGTATTTGGTATTCCTAAAGAATTAACTCATAATGAAATATTAGAGATTATTACACGATTTGGTAAGACTGCATTGGTGGCTAAAAAAGCAGGATTTAAAGGTGTTCAAATTCATGGTGCTCATGGATATTTGATTAGTCAATTTTTAAGTGGGTTAACAAACAAAAGAATAGATGAATGGGGAGGAAGCTTTAAAAAAAGAACCAGATTTGTGTTAGAGGTTTACAGGGAGATAAGAAAAAATGTAGGAAAGGAATATCCTGTATCAATAAAAATTAATTCGGCTGATTTTCAAAGAGGTGGTTTTACTGAAGAAGAATCTATTAAAGTAATAAAGTTATTATCTAAAGAAGGAATAGATTTAATTGAAGTATCGGGAGGAAATTACGAAAAAGCTTCCATGGTAGGTCAAGAATTAAAAGAAAGCACCAAAAAAAGAGAGGCTTATTTTTCAGATTTCATTATAAAAGCAAGGCAAGCTACCGAGACTACTTTAATGTTAACTGGTGGTTTTAGAAGTGTACAGGCCATGGCTGATTCTCTTCGAGAAAATGAATTAGATATTATAGGTATGGGAAGACCGTTTGCTAGGAATCCAATAGTTGCAGAGGAATTAATTGAAGGAAAAATTGCCTCTTATCCCATACCGAAAATCAAAACAGGTGTTAAAATGATTGATAAAAAAGGGTTTTTGGATATAACTTGGCATACCCATCAAATAAAACGAATTGGTAATGGAAAACAACCTAACCTTAAGGTTAGTGGATGGTTTATCCTAAGAAAAATGATAAAAGAGTCAATATTTAGCAGGAAATAAAACAAAAAATGTTTCATATATGCTTCACCCACCCAAAACAAAAAAGCCTCTCAATTTCTTGAAAGGCTTTCTATTACTATGTGGGCGATACTGGATTCGAACCAGTGACCCCCTGCTTGTAAGGAGATTAGGCGTTAATTTACGGGTATAATAATTTCGCCCTACAATACTGAAAACCAATTGTTAAACTAAAGACAGTTGAGATTCGTGCATCTATAGTAGGGGAAAATTACACTTAATGTTGTCCCCAATGTTGTCCCTCTTAACTGTTAAAAAAACCAAGAAAAATGGTAACAGTAAAAATTAAACTCCGAACTGACAAAGAAAAGCAAAATGAAAAACCAATAATTGTTCAAATAATTTATAAAAGAAAGAGAAGAAGAATACATACAGGGAAATCCATACCCGAAGATAAGTGGGACTTCAACAGAAACTTACCTAAACAACATTACAAGCACTACCAAGTTCTTAAACATTACTTGCTAGATATTCAAACAACATGTGAGAATGCAGTTTTTGAACTTGAAAAAGCACAAAACTTAAACATAGACACCTTAGCCTATCAAGTTAGAAGAATAGTTAGAGGAGATTCTACCTCTACCCTCTTCTATGAGTATTATGAATCCAAATTACAAGAATATATAGACAAGGGTTCATTCAAAACCTCTTCGGTAAGTAGAGGAGCATTTAATAAGTTGAAGAAATTTCAACCTAAGGATTTTCCAATAGAGGACTTTAGCTACAAAATGATCAACGACTTCGATACCTATATGCGAAAGACCAATTGTGGAATCAACACAATAAGTATCTATATGAGAGCTATAAGAGCGGTATATAACAAAGCCATAAAGGAAGAAGTTGTATCTCCAGAACGACATCCTTTTATCAACTACACAGTCAAATCAGAATCTACCCAAAAGAGATTTCTAACAAAAGACCAACTAATAGAAATTAAAACCCTTGACTTAAGTGACAAACCAAAAATAGAGTTCGTTAGAGATATTTTCATGTTTGGAATTTATGCTAGAGGAATGAATTACATCGACATCTGCAAACTAAAATGTGAAAACTTGGTTCTAATAGAAGCAAAAGAAAACTCACAACATTATAGAATCAACTATACTAGAAGCAAAACCAAAGGGAAGTTCTCGATTAAGGTAACTGAAGAAATGCTATTAATTCTCAGAAAACATGCAAATATCAAAGGTCAAACAGAAGAATATTTATTCCCAATATTTAAAAGTGATTCTGATATCAAATACTATACCGACAGACTAAAGAAATTTAATCGAAAACTAAGACTAGTGAGAGAAAAAACAAGTATTGATCATAACTTCACTTCGTATTACATGAGGCATTCATATGCCATGCTTGCCAAGAATGGAGGACTTTCTATCAATATTATAAAAGACTCTATGGGGCATTCCAATGTGAAAATTACTGAAACCTATCTTGCCAGTTTTACCAACGAAAAACTAGATGAAGCCAATGAAAAAATCCTAAATTCTCTCTAAACTTTTAAATTAGAACAAAAAACAACTCTTATGATTCTTAGTGAGACTTATACTATTGAAGAAAATCACAAGGTAAATGAGAAGATTGATTATAAACAAGTTCGAGAGGACATCATTTCTGCAATCTGCGGCACTGAAATTAAGAAGGAGGAAGTCAAGTCGAATAAGGATGGTTATGTCACTAAAGACCTATTAAACAAGTTCAAAAATGATGTAATAAACTATCCCTACCAAAATCTAACAACAATAGTTAACATTGGAGTAGGTCAAGGAAAGACGACAGCCATATATGATATGATCGAATATTTGAATCAAACAAACAAATACATCATTATCATGGTTAGCCCATATAAAAAGCTTACAAACAAAGATCAATCCAATTTGATGGAAAGAGGGATATCAGTTGTTCACTATGAAGATGCCAATGAAGAAAAAGATGTTTCTAAGCGGATAAAGGTGATGAAAGAGAAAATTAAACAAGGAGAAAATGTATACATAACCACAGTTAATACCTTATTTAATAATCCAGGCGAAGATAGTGTCGAGTTATCTACCACGAAAAAGGTATTTTCCACGGAATTAATCCAAAAGGCAAAGAAAGAAAATAAGAAAGTGGTAATGGTTTTTGACGAATTTCACGTGATAACTGACCACTTTAAAGACTATTACTATCATTACCTCTCAAGATGGTCAGAACTTATTGAAAGAGCTTATATTTTATCTGCTACTTTCTCCGAAGCCTCTATTATAGCGACTCAGTTCATAACCGAACTAACAGATAACAAAGCCAAAATATACTATACCGATAGAGAAAAGAGACAAAACGCAAACCTACATTTGGTATATACCCATAGTTTTTATTCTTCTGGAAGATTCGATCCTTTGGAAAACCCTCTTAAAGTTTTAGTAGAAAAATCTTTAAATGAAAGTCGTCCACTTCATATTATTAGTCCATATAGCGAACTATCAAAATCTATAGTAAAAAATAAAGAAATATTCAGTGACGAAACACTAGCTAAACTAAGTATAAATGGAACAGAAATTCAGTTGTTAGTAGGCAATAACAAAGAAGTCTTTGATGAAAACAAATTAAACGTTGGAACGACATTTTATACTGGAATTGACATTACAACCGAAAATTCCATTTTAGTGATTATTGCTCCTAGTAGCTTAGATGATTCCAAATCAGCAAAACTTGGGATTTTTTCGCAAGGTATAACCTCTATAATTCAAGCTATAGGGCGTTTGAGGGTTCAAGGAGACATTTATTTTATTTCTCCACCCCAAAAGATCTACTTAAGAAAACATGAGGATATTGAAGAGGAAAAAGACTATACGACTAACCTACCCAATTTTTTGATTGCAGATGCAGAACCAAAACTTTTTTTATCACTTTCTAAACAAGCAACAAAAATTGGGGAAGAATATAGAAGAGTATACAGTGAAGTGGATAAAGAAAGATATGAGTTATACAAC
Organism: Flavobacteriales bacterium; assembly: GCA_020630395.1. Taxonomy (GTDB): domain Bacteria; phylum Bacteroidota; class Bacteroidia; order Flavobacteriales_D; family CAJJDF01; genus CATLPG01. The sequence goes on along the minus strand of JAHDBM010000001.1, from coordinate 9,227 downwards.
TTGAAATATAAATCCTTAAAGGCAAAAGACAATATCATAACTACGGAATATAAAGATGTTGAATCATCTTCATCCAGTGTAGATCAATACATTGCAAGCGGATTATCAAGCGAAAAAGAATTAAACCGAATTGGAAAACTATCTGACCAAGAAAGAGCAATTGAATTAAGAAAGGAATTCTATTTAATCAACAAAGCGTTTCCTCGTCAGCCAGAATATATTTTTAAAGAAAGTGATCGAGTATTTGTTGTAAAATATGAGAGTTATGGAAAAAATGTAATGCCATATGTTCTATATGCAGCTTACCATAATCAATTTACCAATTGTAATCTTGCTAGCATAACAAAGTATAAAGAAGACTATTATTTCTTGAAATTAACTACTGATAATTATGAAAAAAAACTCTCGCAGTTTTTATACCATATACAAATAGGCTCATATGTCAAAAGAAAAAGTGTAAATGAGTTATATCAATTTGTAGAAAAATCTCTAAAAAAAGCTTCCATCAAGCTTAAGGACAAAGAACAAGAAGTCAAAAAAGTCTATTTAACATACAACAAAACCAGATACTCTAGTATTAAACAAATACCAAAACCAGTAAAATTTTATATTATAAAAACGTTACTACAAAAAAAAGCTAAAGTAGATCTCTCCTATACTGAATTTGAAGCTTCCTATATGCTCAATTGTATCAGATATAGAAAAACCTTACCAGACCGATTAAAGAAAACCTACAACTTAGCTAATGAAGTAAAAAAACAGTTCAATAAAGAATTAAAAAGTATGACTGATATTAACGGAATCATTGACCCTAAAAAAATCTCTGATTCTTTATGTGAAAAATCAATTCTTTTGAACATTGATCTATCAAAATCAGATGATTTGTACAAACATGGAAACCTTATTTTTATTAATAGGAATTATAAAAACTTAATCAAGTATTTAAAAGAAAAAAAGGCTTTGGGGAAATTCACTGTGGAAACGAAAAGAAAGATCACAAAAAAATTAGGAATGCACTTTAAAGGCAATATGATTTCCGTTTCAAGAAAGAATGAAACGCTTTATAAGATAAAACCAAAATCTTTTTCTACATATAAATATTACTAATTAATTTACTACAATTCTATTCGATTAATATTAATAGACATATCGAACATTTTACAATTATTTTTTAGCAACAATCGACTTACTTAAATTGCATGACTTGTGCCTCGCAAATTATTAACTCATAATCTGTTTTCACATTACCTTTTTCAAACCCATCATTCCATTTCTAAAAATCCAAACTTATTTAATGTTTTGCGAAGCAAGGTTAAGAACCGAGTCATTTTTTCAAAAAAAGAAACAGCTTCGCTAAGGGCTTTAGCATTACTTTCTCACGATTAAGGAATATTCGGCAATGGTTATAAATAAATTCATAGTTTACACCTTAGAATTGTATTTACTTATCTCGAAGAACTACTGTTTCAGTTTAATCACCCCTTAAACCTTTGATAAGTTATGGTTTAAGCATTTGCTATATCGGGCGGTAGTCAACCTTATTCTTCCTTACTAGTTTATGTTTTCGTTCCCTGAAGAGTTTGTTATAACCAAGGTTTCCCCTCAAATTACAAGCGACAGGGTAAGTCAACTTCGTTAGATATGTATGTCCTGAATTTGCGAGTAAAAATCAACAAAATTCATTATACAAATATACGAAAAAACGCCCTCCTTGTCAAGTGTTAAGTACTGATAACCAGCATATTTTTTATTATATCGCTATAGCTTTTTTCTCCATAAAAGTATGCCAATAATATTTTTTTGGGAATCCATAATTTTTCATTGAGGATCTATAAAATTTCATAAATATTCATGATGACAAAATCCTTAACTCTATAGTAGGAGCAAATCATTACTTCACTACTATATAAACACCCCCCGTGTTTCATAAAAATTGGTTCATACCCCCCATGTCTTTTTACTAGAGATGAAAAGAACTCAATCCACCTCATTCACAGACCCCATCTTGACTTTGGTTTGGGGAAACTCCCCCGCCATAAACTGTATGTCTAACCATTAAAAATTTAAAATCATGGTAAAAATTATTGATTACAAAGTCCGAATAAATCAGGACACAGGAGAACAATTCTGCACACTAACCATTAGTGGTGGAGTTGAAATTGTCACAAGTAAGAATACAAATCGTCAATATGCGACTATTAAAAAGTGTTCTATTCCAGCATCATTTGAAGAATCCATATGTAGAGGATTAGTTGGAGAAGAACTACCAGGTCGTATTGACAAAGTTCCTTGTGAAGAATATGAAATTGTAGATAAGAAAACTGGGGAGATGATAGCCCTCAACTTCACCTACACTTATGTAAACGAAGCAGATTCAATTGAAGAAACAATTCTTGAACCTGTTGTCCTTGCTTAGGCGAGGTTTACGATCTATAGTATAGAAAGGAGGTAATGAATGCCTCCTTTTTGCTATTAAAGAAACAAAGAACTAATTACAAACCAAAAATTAAAATATTATGCAATTACAAGAAGCAAAAAGAGAAGCTGTAAAGCTTCGAATTGGAATCTCCGGAGCAAGTGGATTCGGCAAAACTTATTCAGCTCTATTACTTGCCTATGGGATCACAGGAGACTATAGTAAAGTAGCTATTATTGATACTGAAAATGGAAGTGGATGTTTATATGCAGATTTAGGAAATTACAAAGTCTTAAATCTTGAAAAACCATACTCTCCAGAACGTTATATCGAAGCAATTGAATTATGTGAACAAAATGACATAGAAGTTATTATCATTGATTCAATCACGCACGAATGGACTGGAAAAGGAGGGTGTTTAGAGATCCAAGAGAAACTTGGAGGAAGATTTCAGGATTGGGCAAAAGTAACACCAAGGCATCAAGCCTTTATTGACAAAATACTTCAATCCAAGTGTCATGTGATTACTACAGTAAGAAGAAAAGTTGATTATTCACTTGATCAAGATCAAAACGGTAAATCCAAAGTAGTAAAACATGGTACGAAGGAAATTACACGTGAAGGATTTGAATATGAATTAAGTGTAAACTTTGAGCTTATCAATGACAATCATTTAGTAAAAGTGAGTAAAGACAGAACAGGATTATTTATGAATAAGCCAGAGTTTGTCATCACTCCTAAAACAGGCGAGAGATTATTAGCTTGGTGTTCTTCGGATGTAAAAACAGATGAAGTAAAAGCTCTCATTAAATCAGCAGAAAGCAATGAAGAATTAAAAGCTATTTACAAATCTCATCCTAGTTTACAGAAGCGATTACATGATGATTTCTTACTAAAACTAGAAGAACTCGATAAGCAAGAAGTTAAACAAGTTGAACCAACAAAATTTAGTCAAAATGGAACGTTTAAGCATTGAACAAAGTGTATTTGAAAGTGAAGCTCCCTTTGATGATACAGTACAAGAGAATCCAAATAACAAGCATTTTATAAAAGCAAATACAAAACTGGTTGGATTTGATGAATTACAAAACCATCATATCATTCCAGTATTTGCAAAAGATAATGAGCCGACCATTTCACATACAGATTTTATATCTACAGTAGAAGATGTAGTATCTCATGTATTTGGATTTCATACACCTTCAACTATTAGGGTTTCACACCCAATTAAAGGGCGAATCCCAGAAGCTAAAGGAAAACCGAGCAAAGAACTATTGCCTCATGAGAAAACGCTTTATTATGAGCGTATGATGTTTGTTATGGAAGTTCCTAGTATTATAGAGTCAGTAAATGGGAATAACTTGTCTCTAACAATAGGTGGAGTAAAGGCATACAATAGGGATAATCTCTATAGTAGGAAAGGAGTGGATGAACATTTCAAATTTTTTATTGGATTTAAGAATCAAGTATGCACCAATTTATGTGTGAGCACTGATGGTTACAAAGGAGATTTGAAAGTGAAAAGTCTACAAGAATTAACGGATGAAATCTATCATTTGATCAAGTCTTATGATAGGGATAAACATCTTACTAACATGAGTAGACTTTCTAATTCTTCTCTTACCGAAAGTCAATTTGCACTGCTTATTGGAAAAACGAGGCTTTATAATTACTTGCCTAAAAAGGATAAACTAAAACTACCTAAGTTCTTGCTAAATGATTCACAAGTGAGCACAGTAGCTCGTGATTATTATGGAGATGACAGTTTTAGTAGAGACGAAAATGGAAGTATTAACCTTTGGAAACTCTACAACCTCTTTACTGGAGCAAATAAGTCAAGTTATATTGACACATTTTTGGATCGAAGTGTAAACAGTTTGAGTTTTACTCAGCATTTACATGAAGTAATCCAAGAAGATAGGTATGATTGGTTTTTGAACTAATAAAATACTTATATTTAGAGCAACATAGAAAGCGTTTTGTTTTCTGTTTGCCTTTCTAGAAAATCGCTAAATTTCAATTGACCAGGCAGACAGCAAGAGGGAATGCGCTATACGACTATTTCGATATTCATTATCGTTTATATAACTATGGCGTACTTCCTTTCTTGTAAAGTTTGTTGGTCAAAGGTTTTAGCGAGCCTCTAGAAGACAAATGGAACTTGAAAGGGGTACGCTTCTCTTTTTAAATAAATTTATTAATTCTTGATTTACTCCTTTTATTCAAGTACTAAAGCTTTTTAGTATGAAGAATTTATTATTCGTTTTATCCATTGCTGCAATATATGGATGTCAATCAAGTACTCCTGACATTATTGATGATTTAGAAGTAGGCGTAACTAAAGAAAAGCTAGCCAAAATTATTGATTCTGTTTATCTAAATGACTCAACACTCTATAGGTTTCCTAAAGCAGAAGGTCTTCCATTTTTCAGTTATAGGAGTAAAACAAAAGTTTTTGATCTACCAGATTCGGTAGAAGTTCTTTTATTCACTACTGAGGATATATATACCGGTTTGGTTGACAAAATAATTTTCTTTCCAGTAACCATAAACTCAATAGAGGATGAAAAAATAAAAAATGTAAGTTTTAATATAAAATCGAATTCATTTGATTCAATTGAAAATAAGATTAAACGAATATATGGCATTCCTTCAGTGAAGGATAGCAATTCTTCCTCAATTAGGGTTTATTTACCAGATCTTCTTGGTAGACTTGATGATGTCTATTACACAAAAGATATTGAGTTAGGTTATTACGGTCTTGACTATTGGATGTTTCCAAGTTTTGATATTGTTTTTTCCAAAGGTTTTTATGATTCTGAATTACGCACAAAACATTATCTAGCCTCATTTGTTAGTTTTCAGATGAAAGAAGATCTTCTACTTGAAAAACAAAAAGAGAGTTTAGAGAAATATGAAAGATTTTACGATAGCATTAAAGATATTTCAGCATTAAGACTATCTGAAAAAGAATGGAACAAGAGAAATATTTACATGCATTTAAGACATAAATTAGGAGAAGGGAAATTAGACACAATTTCTTATTACAATGCTTTTAGAAAAGCCTATATGGATTCTGCTTATAATGAATTAATGAATCCATGTAACATAGAAAATCTAGTTCTAAATTTTCATGAAATGATGGAGTTCAATTACCCATACCAAAAGTATAACAAAGATGATATTGTTGTCAAAAATTTTGATGACTGTAAGGTAAGAATAAGTGTTACTGTTAAGGATGTTTCAAGCTACAATTGGAAAACTTTTTACATTTACGAAGTTTGGTTTGATCCTTTTGACGAACTCTATAGAATGAACTCTATTCAAAGAAAATTTCTTGGATAATCTTGCAAAACATATCTCTACTAAAGGTCGTTTAAGACTATTTCTAGCAATCTATAGTAGAAAGACAAGAATTGAATCAGCTTCAAAACTTTGTTTCTTCTTGGAGCTTAAAAAGAGGTTAAATTCTATACCCAAACATAAATTTCCATTGGAATTTAGAATTGAAACTGATGAAGAGAGTGGATGTGAAATCTGCTCTTTTTATACTAGAGAAGCCAATGTTCCAATTATGAATTTGACAATTGAAAGAAATAACAATGATGTTATTATTGATATTGTACCTTTTTAGATTTATGGTAAAGAAAAGTAAGGTTTTTAGTTATAATTTTTTCATATATAATAGTTAATGAAGTTGTTTCAAAATACTATATTGTTTCCCGAACAATGACTATATCAACCTATGATAAATCCTTTTGGATATCAAATACAACGAGAAGAAGATGAAATTTTCTTTCGGTGTGAAATGAATCACAGACAATTCAAGTCTTTAGAATATCATCTTGTAAATTCAGATATTGAAAATGAAATTTTGAATAATAAATATTATTTAAATAAACTTAAAAACAGAACCAGATCCTCCTTGGAGGAGATTGAAATGTGGCTTAAAAATTCATGGAATACCGAAAAAATTCTAATCGAAAACATTTCAGTAATTGAAAACACTGGACTTTCATTTGCCATACAATGGGCTTTTCCTCAGGCTTATTACTCTGTTTTCGGTTCAATATTAGCAATGTACAAAGCAATTGGGTTTACCGAAACATCTCACACCTCAGTTTTGAAAAAGTATGGATCTTTAATGGAAGAAGGAAAGCTTCCCGAAGCTATTGCTATATATTGTAATGGAATCAAAAAAGACATTCAATTTCATAACATTGAAAAACCAGAAGGAATAGAGAACCATATGGCATTAGATTTTAATGACTATAATACTATTAACAATCATATATGTCAGTTTCTTAAGTCAACCAGATTGGCTAGATTGAAAGAAAAAGCACCAGCCATGAAGTTTAAAACTAAGGCAGGTACGCCTCGTAAATCTCTTCGCGATGAGCATTGGCAGATAGTTTCAAAAAGTATTGGAAATACAACTTTTGTGGATTTCTTATATAGAAAAAGAATTAAAGGAAATTACCAAGACATTGAAATCTATAACTCTCCTCTCTTTAAAGGAGAGGAAGTCCTAAATAGTCTTTGCCAAATCGTATCTAGAATAAATCTTGTTAATGAGACATACACTGCACAAATAATAGGCTTAGACAAATATAGGGAAATGAGTTCTAGACATCTTCAAAGAGTGTTAGAAAATGGTAATTTAGAAAATAGAATTTCCAAAGTCGAAAATATTATTGAGAACAGTTGATCTTTCTGTATTAGAGAGAACGAAAAAAATCTTCATCCAATAATTCCTTTTCTCATACTATAAACACACCATTTCTTAGGTCAAAATAGCTTGACCCTATTGACCTTTTTGTGCCTTTTAACCAAATTTTTTTAATTATGTCAAATAAAATTCAAACCCAACTCTCCCCATTTTCTATACTAATTGTTAGTGAAAATGGAATCAAAAGATTGTATTGTCCATTTAAAGTAAAAGCTATTGAAGTTGTATTTGATAAGCTTTCAAAAGGACAAGTTTATCATGTTGAACGAGTTAAAATTGGGCGATCTGAGCCACTAATATATGTAGTAGGAGGCAATAACTATCCACATAGGTATTTTGTGATTGAATAAACGTAAGACTATCCCATAGACCTTATTTAACCCTCAATTTCCCTCACATCACTTTTCATTACATTAATAATATATAGCTTTTTCCAGCTTTTACCTTAACTCATTTAAAAGAGGATTATGTTGTATTTCTTTCAACATTTCTTTGAGTCGTTTTTACCTCTTTAAATAAGAAAAACCCTGAAAGTAAATGTTGTTTTTTTATTCAATTTTAAATTTATATTCTTGCCCTATAGATCAAAGTAATTAAATAAAAATGAAGACAGTTTATAAATTTTGTTCAATTAACATAAACACTATCAAGTCTTTGGTTAATTCTGAATTATGGTTTGGAAATCCGTTACATTTTAACGACCCTTTAGATTGCTGCATTAACATTAAGTTTAGTGGAACCTTAGAGGGGGTTGACCTAGAGAATTTTTATGAAGATTACAACAGAATAATGCCAGAAAAAGTAGAAATAAATTCAAAATTAACTTTGGTAGGAGTTGATGAAACGATTTTTGAAAATGACTATAAAAATTTCTACGATTATTGTGCTAAAAGATATCTTGGAATGACATGCTTTTCTAAAGAATACGAACAACCATTAATGTGGTCTCATTATGCTGATTCACATAAAGGATTAGTTTTAATGTTTAATCAACATATGATGTTTGATGAAAGTCAAAAGGTAAACTTTATTGAAGTAAAATATCCAAAACAAATTGAAGCCGTAAATCAGAGTAAAACCAAGCTAATTGAAAACAAATTTGATTTTAGTATTGATGATGTTATTGGAACCAAATACCCGTTTTGGGCATATGAGAAAGAAGTTAGAGCATATGTTTCTAATGAAGAACCTAATATTGAAAAACTAATTAAATTTAATACCGATTCTCTATACGGAATTATATTCGGGTCACAAACAACAAAAAAAGACAAAGAATTCATAATGGATACTTTAGCTAAAGGAAGGTTGGTCTATTTTAACTCATTTATTAATTCTCACAATGGAATGATTGGAATTAAACCTACAAACGATAAAAGTCCTAGATTTTTTAAATTCAATAATTAAACTTGTGTTCTGGTAATCCTATTTAGACAGATAAGTTTAGAAAATTCTCTTCATTTTCTTGAGTACTTTTTATACCACTCATATATTCAATTGAAATTTAATATAAACTTAATCTTTCCATATTTTAACTCTTTCATTATATTCAGGAAAGACTTAGTCTATGGATAAAAAGCAACTTTCAGAAAGAGATATATGTACTAAATATATTAACCCCTCTATTGAAGGAGCTGGCTGGGACCTAGTTAGACAAGTTAGAGAAGAAGTATCTTTTACAGATGGAAGAATCATAGTTCAAGCACTAATGGCATTGTGTGATGAGTTGGAGCAACAAATAGAAACAAGTCATACACAGGTAGAACAGCTTATGCAAAGTTGTTTGAAAGAAGTGTTTAGCGAAAAATAAATTTCTAAAGCATGGAAAAAGTCCATTATACTTTAGATTTTAAAATTAGACTATTAACTAGCTATCTTTTTGCGAATTTCTCATTTACCCCTTCCTGTACTATAAATCAAAATGCTATTTTTGTTATGGTATTGTATGGTTTTGAAATTGTTGTCCCCATAGTTTCCCCCAACACAAACAAAAAAAGCCTCTCAATTTTTTGAAAGGCTTTCTGTTACTGGGTGGGCGATACTGGATTCGAACCAGTGACCCCCTGCTTGTAAGGCAGGTGCTCT
>JAHDBM010000020.1:39832-47259 GCA_020630395.1 Flavobacteriales bacterium | reverse complement strand
AAAGAAGTAAAAGTGATTGTAGTTGAGGATGGTCAATTAATAACTAAAAAAGCAATTGCTATGCTTCCAGTTGTAGGTGGTAATTTACAATCAGATGTATCGCAAGATGTTTTAAAAATTGTGGTTGTTAACCGATATTTTGATGCAGAACCTGCTGTAAGTTTTATTACCAATGTAGGATTGAAAAATGGAGCAATTGCCTCTTGTGTAGCGCATGATAGCCATAACATTATTGCTGTTGGAACTAATGATGAAGACATTATAAAATCGATAAACCTTATTATTAAAGAGGAGGGAGGAGTTTCCTTAGCTCATGGAGATAGGGAAGAGGTAGTAGGTTTACCTGTGGCAGGAATTATGTCACATTTAGATGGTTATGAAGTAGCAGATAAGTATGAAAATATAGATGCTTCTGCGAAAGAATTAGGATCTGCTTTAGCGTCTCCATATATGACGTTATCATTTTGTGCTTTACTGGTTATTCCAGAGCTCAAGTTAAGTGACAAAGGATTATTTGACGGTAAAACGTTTTCGTTTACAAGTCAATATCAGGATTAATAACTGAACCTCCCCATTCAATAAGTACAAAGCCTTTTCTTTCAAAAGCTTGGAAAACTTGTTTGTGATAAAAAGGATTTTCGTTTTCTATAGATCCGGCAAATAGCATATAAACCCTTTTTGATGAAGTTGGTTTAGGATTAATATTAAGAGTTGCTATTTCAGATTCATATTCTTCATCAATTAAAAACTGAATATTTGCGTAAGGCTCAGCTATAATTTTAGGACCCCAAAAGGTAATAAAGTCAGTCTGTTCTTTTTGGTTTAATCCTATTTTTTTTAAACTATTTTCCAGGAATTGAATAGCAGTATCTGTTTTAATGGTAAACCCATTTTTTTCACCTTCTTTATTTTCATAAAACCCAGTTTCGGTTTGTTTTCCTTCCCAAAACAAATAAGGGTAAGTTTTACCATCAACCGTAAGTTCACCAGTTGAGGTTGCCAGTACTTTCCAAGTTTCGATTAGTTGAGGATAAGTAAACGTAAATTTGCCATTTGGTACAGGTGCTAGTTCAACAAGTTGATTGCTCTCAGGATATAAATAAATAACCGGTTTAGATACAACTCTAACGGGTGTTAAAGACATGAAAAAATTGATTTCAATAGCATGTTGATCCTTAAAATCATATTTAGGGATAACAATTTCTTGGTGGTAGGGTTTAAAAACATAGATTGCTGTATCACTGCTTTTTATAAGAAATGAATAGTTCCCTTTTTTATTGGATATTCCCGCTTGACTGTGATCTACAGAAGATATTCTCGCATTATGCACAGGTTTATTTTTATACGAAACATTACCATGTATTTTTGTATATCCTTTAGGAATAGTAAGGTCTTTTTTGTTTGATTTAACTTCATATTCCTTTACTAAACCAAGTTCTTTCGAAAAAGCTGCAAAAGCTAACGAAATACAAATTATTGAAAGTAGGTATTTCATTATAGTTGTGATGTATTTGGCAATATTGTACCTCCCCATTCTATAACGGTAAACCCAGTTCGTTTAAATGAAGGAAGTTCCTGTTTAGTATGAAAAACGTTAGTTGGACTCGAGTTGAATAGGATATAGATTCTTCTCATGGATGTTGGTTTTGGTGTAATGTCAATTTCTGCAATTTCATTTGCATATTCATCATCTACTAAAAACTGAATATTAGCATAAGAATTGGAGGTTATTTTTGGACCCCAAAATGTGATAAAATCGGTTTGTTCTTTTGCGTTTAAGCCAAGTGTTTTTAGCGAATTCTCCAGAAAAGAAATTACAGAATCAGTATTAATGTGAAATCCTTTATGTTTAACAAAATCTAGCTCATTTACCATATTGGCCTCCCAAAACAGATAAGGATAACTGTTCTCATTATCTTTTAGCATTCCATTAGGCAAAGCTTTAACTTCCCATTTTTTATGGTAGCTGGGGTATGTAAACGTTACATTCCCTTTTACCTTTAGTGTAACCTTGATGTCTTCTTCTTTTTTAGGATATAAATAGATAATAGGTTTAAGCGCAATTTTTTGCATGGATGCATTTAAATAGAAGTCGATTTCAACCCTGTGTTGAGACCTAAAATTATGTTTTGCTGTAATAACTTCTGTATGTCCCGATTTAAAGGCGTATAACATAGTATCGGAAGAAGTAATGGCAAAGGAATAATTTCCATATTGATCGGTAATGGTAAATTGTGTGTGATCTAGCGTAGATACCCTTACGCCAGCAAGAGGCCGTTTACCTATAGATATATTACCATATACCATAGAACTATTTGCATTGATTGTCTCATCAACTGTATCAGATTTTATATTGTGATCTAAGGGTGTTTGCCCTGCAAAAGAGCATAAATAAACCGTAATAAATAACCCAGTAAAAACGTATTTCACTATAAATTAATTTTTGATGGTATCTCAGTTCCGCCCCATTCGATCATGGTATATCCTTTTCTCGTGAAAGAGGGTAATAATTGTTCAATGTATGGAGTAAAGTCATCTTCGACTCCTATTTCTTGATACAACATATAAACTCTTTTAGTGCTTGTTGGCTTAGGCGTAATATTCATAGAAGAAATGTTTTGTTCATATTCATCATCAATTAAGAACTGAATAAATAATTGCTTTTTATTGATCATTTGAGGCGCCCAAAATGTAATAAAGTCGGCTTGCTCTTTATTGTTTAAACCAATTTGGGTTAGTTTATCCTCTAGAAATTCAACAATCGTATCAGTTGTAGTTAAAAAACCAGGAAGCATTCCGTTTTCATTAGTAGTAAACGTTAAGTTATCTTGTTCAGCTTCCCAAAATAGATAAGGGTATATCCGGTTATTATATGATAGTTCTCCATTTGGAGATGCGTTAACAGTCCATGATTCTTTTAATTGAGGATATGTAAAGGTGAGATTTCCTTTTGGGTTTAGTATAATAGAAATATCTTGTTCTTTTTCAGGGTATAAATAGATTACAGGTTTACGAACAGGCCTTGGTTCTATGTATCGTTTAAACATATAAAAGTCAATTTCTACAGCATGCTGAGATTTAAAATCATATTTATAAATAATAATTTCTTCGCAGTTTACTTGGTGAGCATAAAGTGAAGTATCTGAACTTTTTATTAAAAAACGGTATTCACCTTTTTCATTGGTTATAGCATATTGTTTGTGGTCTACTGATGAAACTCGAACTCCTTGTAAAGGGCTATTATTTACATATACAACCCCAGTAATTTTTGTTTTCCCTTTTGGAACAGATTTATCTTTTTTATCTGATTTTATTGAATAAGGAGCCATTCTATCTACAGCTGCATTAACAGAAGAAAGAATAGCAATCGTAAATATTAAGCTAAATAGATTCTTCATAATTATAATGTATTAGATGATGTTGCCGATCCGCCCCACTCTATAAGGGTTAAGCCAGTTCGATTAACAGGTGAAAACTTAGGTCTTTTTATTGTTTGATATTCGTCTAAAATATTATGGCTTTTGTAAAGCATATACACACGTTTAATGTTTTTTGGAGTTGGTGAAACAGTCAACTCAGCAACTTCAGTTGTATAATCCTCATCAATTAAAAATTGAATAGTAGTATACGCTTGTTGTTGTAATTGAGGTCCCCAAAACGTAATGAAATCGGTTTGTTCTTTTTGATTTAATCCTATAGATGTAAGTGTGTTTTCTAAAAACGATATACAACTATCTGTTTTTATGTGATAGCCGGTTAAAGAACCATCTTCATTTATAGAAAAATTTAGTGTAGCTTGATTAACCTCCCAAAAAAGATAAGGATAGGTTTTACCTTCGTGAGTTATAATTCCATCATTGTTTGTTCTTACCTCCCAATTATTATTTAGTATTTGAGGGTAGGTAAAAGACAACTCTCCTTTGGTTTTTAATCTAAGATTAACAGTAGTTTCTTCTTTAGAATACAAGTAAATAACAGGTTTTTTTACTACTCTTATTTCATTAGCATTTTGTAAATAAAAATGAATTTCTGTAGTGTAACCAGATTTAAATTTATGACTTGGAATAATGACTTCCCCACAGTTAATTTGATGGGCATATAAGCTAGTATCGCTACTATTTATTAAAAAAGAATATTCTCCTTTTTCATTCGTAATAGCGTATTTTTTATGATTAATAGAAGAAACACGGATACCAGCTTTGGGTACTCCATCAATAAAGGCTATACCTATTATTTTAGTTTTACCACTAGGAACTGTTTTATCTTTTTTTTCTGATTTTATAGTATATTCTATTCGAGATCTTAAGTCTTCTTCAGAAAATCCTGTATAACAAATAGCTATTGATAATAATGCAAGAATTAATTTCATCTTATAATGATTTGTGGATATAATTTAATTGTGATCCTCCCCATTCGATTAGAGTAAAACCATCTCTTTTAAACGGAGAGAAAGAAGGGGTTTTAAATGTTAAAGAAGAATTTTCTTCTTTAGAAGGGTAGAAGAACATAAATACACGTTTTACTGTATTTGGTTTTGGATTAATGTCTATTTCTGCTATTGTTTTATCGTAATCTTCATCAATTAAAAATTGAACGGACGCAAATTGTTGAGCAATCATTTTTGGCCCCCAAAAGGTTATGAAATCGGTTTGTTCTTTTTCATTTAAACCAATTTTAGATAGTGTATGCTCTAAAAAAGAAATACAAGTATCAGTATTTATATGATATCCTGATATTTCTCCATTATTGGTTTTTTGAAAATGTAAACCTGTTTGTTTTCCTTCCCAAAATAAATAAGGATACGTTTTTTCACCTACACTTATTTGTCCACTTTTATCTGCTTGGATATTCCAAGAATTATGGGCTAATTTAGGGTAAGTAAATGTTAATTTACCTTTAATTTTAAGATCAATATTTATGTTGGTTTTTTCTTTTGGATATAGATATATAACAGGCTTATCAACAGCATCAATTCTTAAGTCATCACGCATATAAAAATCTACTTCAACAGCATGTTGAGATTTAAATTCATATTTATTGATAACGATTTCACTGTGGTAAGATTTGTAAACATATAAAGCACTGTCTTTTTCACTTATTAAAAAAGAGAATTTTCCATTTTTATCAGATACGCCAAAAGTTTTATGATCTAATGTAGATATTCTTGCATTGCTTACAGGAACATTATTTTTGGAGACAGTTCCATATACTTTAGTATATCCTTTTTTTACTGTTAAGTCTTTTTTATCTTGTATTACAGTGTAATCAGGAATCCATTCTCCTTCCTCTGCTTTAAGAAAACCAAAAGCGAAAAAAACAAATGTAAATAGTAATGTTGTGTTTTTAAACATAATAACTTTATTAAAGATTAGTTACTGTAAAAGGAATTTCAGCACCTCCCCATTCAATTAGGGTAAGTCCTTTTCTATCTACTTTTTTAAATGTTTGTGGTGATATAATAAGATCAGAGAATTTGCTTTTTAAGGTAGATCCATTAAAGCACATAAAGATTCTTTTAGTATTTGTTGGTTTAGGAGTTACTTCAAGTTCAGCAATAGTGTTTGAGTATGCATCATCTACTATAAACTGTATAAAAGCATAATCATGCTGTTCTAATCTAGGTCCCCAAAAGGTAATAAAATCAGTTTTTTCAGTACTATTTAGTCCCATACTTGTTAGGGTTTTTTCCATAAAAGAAACACAAGTATCAGTTTTAATTAAAAAACCATCAATAGCATTAAAATAGCCATCTAATTTACTTGTTCCATTAAATGCTAGTTGATTTTGTTTGCCTTCCCAAAACAAATAAGGGTAAGTTCTATCTCCTAATTTTAAATTACCATTCTTTAAGGTTTTAATATTCCATTCATTATCGTAAACAGGATAAGTAAACGTTAATTTACTTTTAGGGTTTAGTTTAATTTTCACGTCTGTTTCAATATCATTGTATAGGTAGATAACGGGTTTTTCTACTTCTATCATTTCTACTTCTACAACTGGGTAAAATTCAATTTTTACAGCATGTTTACTTTTAAAATCATAAGATGGAATTACGATCTCAGAATATCCAGACTTAAAAATGAATAAACTAGAATCAGCATCATTTATAATAAAACTAAACGATCCGTCTGCATTACTGGTAGTAGTATTTTTATGATCTATAGTTGAAATTAATACATTTGATAATGGTGTCTCTCCTTGAAAAAGTATTTTACCATAAACTAAGCATTTTCCTGCTTTTACTTTAGTAGAAGTAACATCCGATTTAATCGAATATTCTATTCTTGATTTACCTGCATTTGCCATACAAGTGATAGCAAGACTTACTATTAAAATAATTATTTTCATAATATTATTGAGTTAATTGAGATTTATTTATTTCTGAGCCACCCCATTCAATGAGTGTATACCCTTTTCGTTTAAAAGAAGTGAGTGTTTGAGGGATTATTTCAGGACATTTATGTATACTATCAAACCCTTCAAAGACCATAAAAATTCTCTGAATGCTTTCTGGCTTTGGTGAAACTGAAATGGAAGCTACTTTTTTATCATATTCATCATGTTCCATAAATTGAACGAAGGCATAAGGTGTTTTCGTTATTTTAGGTCCCCAAAACGTTATAAAGTCTGTTGATTCTCTATCGTTTAATCCTAATATAGCTAGTTTGTTTTCTAAAAAAGAAATAACAGAGTCGGTTTTAATGTTAAATCCAATTAACTGCTGTGTAGTGTTATTTCTAGCATATGTTATTTCATGCTGATTTCCTTCCCAAAAAATATAAGGATAGGTTTTTTCATCAATTAACAAATCTCCATTTTTACTTGTTTTAGCATTCCAGCCGTTTTTATAAGTTGGATAACAAAATGAAAATCCTTTTTTACATGTTAATTGAATAGAAACATCTTTTTCGTTTTCACTATACAGATATATGATTGGCTTTAAAGGAACAACTTCCATGATTTGATGCTCTGTAATTATTTCAACTTCCACTTTATGCTGTTTTTTAAAAGCATATTTAACAGGAACTTCAGTATGATAACTAGACACAAAATAAAGAACTGAGTCAAGTTCAGAAATAACCACACTAAAACTACCATCTAGGTTTACTGAGCTTCTTTTCTTATAGCCTATTGTTACTATTGAGCCTTTATTAATTATTGAGCCATTAATATCTTTTACAGTACCAAAAACTAAGCAGCTATCATTAGCAACATCTAGTTTTATACTGTCGCTTATAATGTTAAAGCCAGTTTTTAGTTTTTGAGAAAAACTAGATGTAGAAAGGATTAAAATTAGTATACAAATTAACTTATTCATTATCTTTTTTATTGTTATACACTTATATATGTAAAAGGTTCATTTATTTAGATGAAAAAAAATAAAAATTCCATAGAGATTAAACCTTTTAATTTTTTGGTCGTCAAAA
>JAHDBM010000020.1:0-39732 GCA_020630395.1 Flavobacteriales bacterium | reverse complement strand
AAAAAAAATAAAAATTCCATAGAGATTAAACCTTTTAATTTTTTGGTCGTCAAAAGAGCATAACAAATAAATTGAAACACAATGAAAACAATTAAAAACACGGCTCTAGTATTAATGGGAGTATTAATGATGAGCTCAGTAAGTGCACAAAAAAAAGCTAAGCTAACTGATGAAGAGAAAGCAGCAAAACATGTAACTCGATTAACTAAAAAATTAGATTTAGATGATAAACAAGTAGTTAAATTAGAAGATATAACTTCGGCACATATTACATCAACCAAAGACTTAAGACAAGAAATGCAAGAGTTAAGAGAGAAACAAAAAGCTTTAAAAGAAAAACTTAAAGTTAAAAAAGAAGAACATAAAGATCAAATTAAAGATATGTTGAACGAAGATCAGCTAGAGAAGTTTGAAGAGATGGAAAAAAAGAGGATGGAACGACAAGAAAAGAAAAAAGCTGAACGAAAAGCGAAGCGAGAAAAGAAACACGAAGAATAAAAAAAGCGGAGAGTTAAATCTCCGCTTTTTTTATTACCAAGTACAGCCTCCTTCAATACAATCGAACTGACAGCCTTTACAGCTATTGATATATTCTTTAGCTGCTTTAACTAATTTTTTCTCGTTTTTCAGCAAAGAGTTTTGAGCATATATTTCGTCAACTTCTTTAAGTACATCAAATGTATTGTTTTCATACATTTCCATTTTCATAGCGTTTATGTAATTTAAACGAAGGAGTTTTATTTTTTCAGTGTTAATATCATCTTCTTGAACAGCTTTAAAGGTGTTTTGTAGAAATTTTAGGGATTTATTATTACCTAGAATTGACATTTGTCCTTCTTCTTGATTAACAGAAGATAAATCTTTTTCGGATAAAGTAAGGAGTTCTAAATATTCAATATCATGTTCATTACCAACTTCCTTAGATAAACTTACAAGAGCTTCTTTGTTTATGGTAAAACCAAAAAAAGTACATTCTTCAAAACAAGCTGGCTTAATAACATTAAAGCTATCTACAAATTCGTAATAATTCATAAAAATGGCCTCTCTTTTATCTTTTAAAATAGAATGAATTCTAAATTGATTAATAAAATCTTCTAATTCATTTTCGTAAGACTTGAGTTCTTCGCTTGAAGTAATTGAATAGATTTTGTTGTCCAGTTTATTAAAGTCTTCTACAAAAAATGGTTTGAAGTGATTTGCTAGAAATTGTTGAGCAGGAGAATCATAATTAATTGTTGGGGCTGATTTTTTTTCAGCCTGTATTTTTTCAGTGGGTTTAATGGTATCTATAATAGACTCAATCGTATCATTTTGCGAATTAGGGATAGTATTAATTTCATCTGAAACTCCGTTTTCAGCACATGAAAAAGTTAAAAATAATAGAGGGAAAAAATAAATCAGTTTCATTATATAAAAATTTAGAAACCAAAATACACATTATTTTAAAAATTAACGCATGAGATTCACATGACCTCTATATATATTCTCTCGTTCTCCGTCTTTATATTTTGCTTTAACCGTCCATATATACGTATCGGTTTTAACTTTTTTTCCTTTAAAAGTACCATCCCACCCTTTATTTTGGAGTTGAGTTTCATAGAGTAATTGCCCCCATCTATTAAAAACTCGAAATAAGTAACTATCAGGATCATCACCTAATACTGATGGGAAAAAGTATTCGTTTTTACCATCTCCATTAGGAGTAAAAGTATTAGGAACATAAACCAGCAAAATATTTACAAAAATTGTTCTTACAAGCGTGTCTTTACAACCAAAATTATTCGTTACTATTTGTGTAATATCGTAGAATCCAGAATCATAATAGATATGTCCAGGGTTTTGAATTGTAGTGGTATCACCATCCCCAAAGTTATACCAATATGAAGTAGAATTATAAGAGTTATCTTGTATTTGAATTTTACTACTAATATCTGGATCATCAACAAGAAAGTAATTAAAATCGGCAACAGGATTAGAGTATACTGTTATCCAATCAAATTTAACAGTTGTATCTGAGCAATTATTAGAAGAGGTTGTAATTAGTGAAACATGGTAAGAGCCTTCATTAGGAAAACAAATATATGGGTTTGTATCATTATACGTATTACCGCCAACTTTCCAGTTATAAGAGATTATGGAATCAGATGGGTGTATGGTAGATTGATCAGAAAATTGAACACATCCGTTTTGACAAATAATCAGTGTGTCTTGAGTAAAATTTGATTGAGGTATTGGGTTGTTAAAAATGGTTATAGAATCTCTATCTACAGGGCAAATACCATTACTTACTTCATAATAAAAAGTATAGATGCCAGCTTCTAACATTGAACCAACATTGGTTGTAGATAAAGCCGTATTATATGTTGGACTATTTGGAGTTGCACTAGCAATATTCCAAAATCCAGAGGCTGATCCTACAGGAGGAATAGCAGAAATAGTAGTGGAATCGTAATCACATAAAAATTGATCAGGACTCACTGACGCTATAGGTTGATCGTATATGGTTATTTGAATAGTATCGGTATATACAAAACACGGAGAATTGCTTACTTCCCAAATTAACTCATAAGTCCCTTCAATTAAACCATTTACAATAGTGTTGTTTTGTGTTGAAGAAGCAAAAATAGGAGTAGATGGATTTCCAAAAGATGTATTTTCATACCACCTACCTTTAGATCTACCAGTAGGAGCGTTTGCATTAAGTGGGAGTTGATATACATTGCACAAAGCAGTATCATTTCCTGCTATTGCTTGTGGCTCATCAAATACATTTATAACAATAGTATCAACCGATATAGGACAAGATCCGTTTTGTAATATCCAAAGAAATCGATAAGTACCTTCTACCAAACCAGAAACATAAGAGTTATACAAAGAAGAATCTGAAAAAATAGGGGTGCTTGGAGGTACTGAACCAGGATCAACTAACCATCTACCAACCGTACTTCCATTGGGTTGATTTCCATAAAGAAATAAATCATAAAGGTTACAAAGAATAGTGTCTTTTCCGGCATTTGCTTTAGGCTGGTCATAGATTTCGATTATTATTGTGTCGTAATCTGGAGGGCAAAAACCATTGCTTATTTCCCAAATAATAGTATAAGTGCCTTCTTGTAGATTACTTACATTGGTTATTTCTGAGGTAGGATTACTAAAAATAGGAAAAGTAGGATTTGAAGCTGTTGAGTCAACATACCATCTTCCATTTGCTAATCCTGTAGGTGTATTTGCAATGAGAAGGGCTGTATTTACAGCACATAAATTTTGATCTGGTCCTGCATTTGCAAATGGTTGATCGAATACATTAATAATTAATGTGTCGTAAACGGTATCACATGTATTATTTGTAACTCCCCAAATTAAAGAATAAGTGCCTTCAACTAAATTAGATACAGTTGCGATAGGGTCGTTAATATTAGAAAATGTAGGAATACTCGTAGAGCTTGTTAAATAAGACCAAAATCCAGTAAAAGAAGGTTGAACTACATTGGCGTTTAATGTAAGAGTATATTGATTACACAAATTAGTGTCAACTCCAGCTAGAGCAACAGGAATGGTGTCTAATACAGTTATATTTGAGATACAACTATCCATATTACCAATAAAATCTCTTACATATAATGTGACTTGATTTAATCCTTTATTTGAACAATCAAAAGTATAATTACTTAACCAAACTGAGTCTAGACCACATGAATCATAACTTCCATTATTTACATAAGATGTGTCAATAGTATAGATTCCTCCAGGTATTAAATATATAGTTGTGTCTTTACATATTGCAACAGGAGGAACAGTATCTAAATATATTATTACAGAGTCCATGTTATTACTGTAGTCACATTCGTAAATATTAGAATTAGGAAAGTGATTAGTATCTAATTGAAAAGCAGGAGTTAATGAGCTATTTGCGTTCACTACAGGATATATAATAATTGAATCAATACTATTTGTAATAGGAAAGTAAAAAGAGTCAATAACACAGCTGCCATTAAGAATATTACTATCAATAAAACTAGTGTCTAATAATATTGATGTTATATTTGTTGTTGGGTTTTCTTGATAAAAGCTAATAGGTATACTATCCCCTAAAGGAACATCTCCAACATTACAAACTTCGTAAACTATTTTAATTGAATCTCCAGGACAATAACCAGATAAACTAGTGTTAAGCACATTTATTATTGCATCCGGAGCCTTGTATATACCAACACCAGAAAAAGTTAAGTAAGGAGATTGTGTTAGGTAATTATTTAATGAAGGGATAAAATGATTTTTTGTAGGACTTCTTGGAACTGTAAAGTCATCATTTATGTTAGTAATATTATACATAAATTGATTCCAAACTGCTCTAGATCTTATCCAAGGAAATGTACTTGACTCAAATGCTCGTATTCGATTATTACAACCACATACAATTTCGGTTTCATCATCATTATTAATATCAGCAACAACAGGGTATTCTGTTCTGGTTGATGAGGTACACGGAGTAGTATACAAGGTAGTTCCAGAGGGCCCATCAATTATTCTAAGATCGGTTTCATCTCTATAAACAACTTCAAATATACCATCTCCATTAAAATCATATACAGTACTTCCTGTAAATCCAGATCCATCAGATGTTGGAAGAGACCATTTAACATTAGCAGTTGGACCAGAAGAAATAATATCTTCAATTAGATCATATCGGTTGGGTACGCAAATAGAAACTTCATTTAACCCATCTCCATCAAAATCGGCAATTGTAGGAAGAGATACATTTCCTCCTCCTGCATTATATGTGGCCAAAATAGTATTAGTTTGACCATCCCAAATATAAACTTTAGCTCCACCACTAACAGTTGAAAAAACAATATCAGGATCACCATCATTATCCATATCACCTATAGAAGTGAATCCATCTACACCAATTAATCCATTAGCTTCTACTTCAATATTCATTGTTCCTGTAGCAACATCTACAGAATATATTTGAGAACCGCATATAAGCTCTAATCCATCACAATTCGCACAAAACCCTGGAGGTAAAATATCATAAGCAGCAGGGTATAAGTAACCACCATTTGCAGGTTGTTGGTGACCTATGTTGCCGCTTCCGTTTGCAATTATATTACCTGTAGCAGCATTAATGATATAATTCCCAACAAATAATTCTGGTTGACCATCACCATTAAAATCGGCAATGCCAGGCGAGTATTCCGACCAACCTTGACCAGCAGTTAAACTTACTAATGTATTTGCAGGTTGCGACCAGGTTACTGTTAAATCATGTTCTAATCTAGCTAATGAGTGATCATTCTTAGTAACAAAAAGTTCTGAAGTACCATCACCATCAACATCAGCAAAAGGGATAGCGTCTAAATATGCAATTAAATTAAGGGTTGTATTAGAATTTTTTAATACACCAGTTTGCCCGTCAAAAATAAAAACACCTGTTGCATTTCTCCCTAATACTTCAGTTACCCCATCATTATCAATGTCTCCTACTGTTGGTGATTGTCTTGAGTCCATTGATGGACCGGTAGAAACCCACATTAATTGAGCATCTAAAATAGGAGGAATAGGTTTTACACTACAGTTTGGATCACAATTACCATAAAAAAAACCTTGACAGTATGGATGTCTATTTCCTGTATTAGAATCACAGGCACAAAACTCGTCATAACAATCCAGTAGGCCATCATTATCATTATCTATGCCATCATCACATATTTCTTGGCAGGCATTAACAAGCTCCTTAACAATGTTGTTATTTGTATTGCTTTCAAAAAAGAGGGTGTCTATTTGAGTAAAGGGTGTTGTAAATGAACCTCCGTCATTTAGTATAACGAATAATGAATCTGATCTTATACTTGGGCTAGGAATAGATTCATTTAAAATAACAGAAGCACCATTAGTAAGGTTTATTAAATAGGAATCTTGATATATTTTTTTCGCATTGGTAAGAAATGGATTTCCGTAATAATACGATACCGTAATTAAACGATTAATGGTAGTAACATGATTATTTGTTACTGTATAAGAAACGTTAATATTATTATATATACCAGAAGCACAATTTTGAGACGATAGTATATTAGAAGCTGAAATATCTTGACCTAAAGAAACATTAACAACAGCAATAAAGTGCACTAAAATAATATATAAAAAACACTTTTTCATTACGTTAACTTACTTAAAACATTTTACCTCAATAGATTAACATGTCCTCTATATTCAAACTTACGGTCTCCATCTTTATATTTAGTTTTTAACGTCCAAACATAAGTGTCAGTTTTACTAGGTTCTCCCTTAAATGTACCATCCCAAGGGTCTTCTTTAATTTGAGTTTGGAAAAGTAGCTCTCCCCACCTGTTAAATACCCTAAATAAATATTCATCTGGATCATCTCCATTCACAACAGGCACAAAACCTTCATTTTTTCCATCTCCATCAGGAGTAAAAGTATTGGGAACATATACAGTAAGAATATGAACATATACCGTTTTAACTAATGTATCTGCACAACCAAAGCTGTTACGTACAATTTGCGTTATATCATAAAAGCCAGAGTCATAATAAGTATGCTGAGGGTTTTGAATAAGTGATGAGTCTCCGTCACCAAAATCATACCAGTATTGGTTTGCAAAGCTAGATTGATCTTGAATTTGAATTTTTGTGCTTGTTTCTTCATCATCAATTAAGAAAGCATTAAACCCTGCAATTGGAATAGTGTATACCGTTACTAAATTATTTTTAGTTATGGTATCTCTACAACCTTGGTCTGATTCAACAATTAATTGAACATCAATGCTTCCTGGATTAGGAAAACAAAATAACGGATTTTGTAGATTAGATCCTTGGTTTCCAGCAGTCCAATAATAGTTAGTTATAGCCCCCGAAGGATGTATGCTAGAAGTATCGGTAAATTGTATACAATCATTTTGACAAATTTCGGTTGTATCTTGAGTAAAACCAACCCTAGGAACAGGATAATTATTGATTATAATTGTGTCTCTAGATACAGGACATGTACCATTTACTGCTTCAAAATAGAATGTATAAGTACCTGCTTCTTGCATATTACTTACAGTAGTTGTGGGTGTAGCAGGGTTAAAAGTAGGGTTATTTGGTGTTGCATTTGCCAAATACCATGTACCAGTAGAAGTCCCGGTTAAAGGAACTGCTGCTATTACAGTTGATAATTGATCACATAAATTTTGATCTGGACCGACTATGGCAGCAGGTTGGTCGTAAACAGTTATTATAACTGTGTCATAATAGTTATAACAAGGTCCATTTGTTACATGCCATACAAATGTATAAGTTCCTTCAATTAAGCCATTAACTCGTGTATTATACTGACTAGGGTTTACTATTACTGGAATATTTGGATTATTAGCAGTAGGATCTAAGGCCCATGATCCTTGTGAGGTACCAGTTATAGGAGTTGCCCACATATCAATACTATATATTGCACATAAACTAGAATCTATTCCGGCATTAGTAATAGGGTCATCCCAAACATGAATTCTCATGGTATCAATGGCATTAGGACATACTCCATTTTGTACAATCCAAAGTAACGTATAAGTACCTTCAACTAACCCAGAAACAGTTGTGTTATAGACTGAGGAATCTACAAAAATTGGGGTGCTTGGTTGAGTTGATGATGGATCAGGGAACCAAAAACCAGTTGCTCTTCCAGGGGGAGGATTACCATTAAGTTGATAATTATATACAGCACATAAATTTGTATCAACACCTGCATTTGAACTTACCGAATCATATACATCAAGGATTAAAGTATCTGTATCATCAGGACATACTCCATTGCTAACAGTCCAAACAAATGTATAAGTTCCTTCTATAAGGTTGGTAACAGTAGTTACACGGCTAGCAGGAGTAGTTATTGTAGGTACATTAGGGTTTGGAGCAGCAGGGTCTAAACTCCACATACCTGTTGAAGTACCAACTGGAGCTGTTGCCGTAAATAAAGCATCTTGCCTTCCACATTGCATTTGATCTGCCCCAGCAAAAGCAATAGGCGGCTCATAAATATGAACTTGCATAGTATCTGACACAGAGGCACAATTTCCATTGCTAGCAGTCCAAACAAATGTATAAGATCCTTCGTCTAAGTTTGAAACTACAGTATTAGGGTTATTAGGGTTAGTGAAGAAAGGTACTGATGGAGCAGGAGCAGGAGTAATATCTGTCCAAATACCGGTTGCAGAACCTGCAGGTGTATTTGCATAAAGCCCTAAAGAGAATATGTTACATAAACTGGTGTCAACACCTGCATTTGCAATAGGCATATCATATATGAACAAGTTCATAGTGTCTCTTACTTCATTACAACCAACACCATTGGTAACCATCCACTCTAATTCATATGTTCCTTCAATTAAATTACTAATAGTTGCGTTAGGATCATTTACATTGGTGAAAACAGGAACATTAGGAGCTGTAATAACAGTCCAAGTACCTATAAATGTACCAGGAGGAGTATTTGCACCCAAACCATAAGTATATTGTGCACATAAACTATCGTCAATTCCTGCATTGGCAGGAGGAAAAATAGAGTCTCTTATCGTTATTGTAGCAAAGCAAGAATCGACATTGCCATTTACATCAGTAACATACATGGTAACGATATTAGCCCCAGTATCAATACAATTAAACGTATCTCTACTAAGTGTAATGGTTGCAATCCCACATGCATCATTACTACCATTGTTTATAAAGCTACTATCAATAATAATTTGTCCTGTAGAATCAAGATATACAGCAGAATCTTGGCAAATAGCTATTGGATTTATTGTGTCTAAAACTGTTACAATAGCATCACAACTATCAACATTGTTATTTCCATCATAAACCCAAAGTCTAACATTATTAGGTCCTACATGAGTACAATCAAACACATCTTGACTTATTATAAAAAGACCACATGCATCATTACTTCCATTATCAATGTAGCTACTGTCAATTACATATTGACCTAAAGCATCTAGGTATATTGTTGTGTCTTGGCATAGTGCTAATGGCCCTATAGTATCGATAACCGTAACATTTGCTGAACAAGAATCAATATTTCCATTAACATCAGTTACGTACATGATTACTCCATTAACACCAGTGTCGGCACAAGTAAAAGTGTATCGACTTAATGTTATTCTTTGAATCCCACAAGCATCACTACTTCCATTATCAATATAACTACTGTCTATGGTATACATACCAGTAACATCTAAGTATACAGTTGTATCTTTACATATTACATTAGGTCTAACAGAATCCACTATGGTTAAGGTTGATATACAAGAGTCGATATTTCCTGCTGCATCCTGAACATAAATAGTTGCATTGTATAATCCAGTATCTGCACATCCAAATAAGGTGTCATTAGCATTTATCCATACTGAATCTACTCCACAATTATCACCAAAACCACTAATTAAACCAGTTGTATCGACTATTAATACTCCAAGAGGGTCTAGATATAAAGTAGCAGGTTGACAGTTAATGTATGGAGCAATAGTATCTAAAATGGTAAGTTGAGATACACAAGAATCCATATTGCCTGATGGATCCATAACATATATAGTGGCATTATATATACCAGTATCTACACATCCAAAAGAAGTATCATTAGAGTTTAACCAAACAGAATCTACTCCACAATTATCACTTACAGAGGCTATTAATCCTGTAGTATCAATAACTAAATTACCATTGTTATCAAGGTAAAGCGTAGCAGATTGACAGGTGATAGATGGGTGAATAGTGTCTAATACAGTTACTGTTGCAAAACAAGAATCAATATTACCATTTACATCTCTAACGTACATGGTAACAGCATTCAATCCCGTATCTATACAGTTAAATGTATATCTACTTAATGTAATGTTTTGAATTCCACATGCATCATTACTACCATTGTTAATATAACTACTATCTATTGTAAAATTTCCTGTAGCATCTAAATAAATAGTTGTATCTCTACAAATAACTACTGGTCTAACAGAATCTATTATGGTAAGCTGGGACATACAAGAATCCATGTTACCAGAAGCATCTCTAACATATATAGTAGCATTGTAAATACCTGTGTCAACACATCCAAACAAGGTGTCATTAGAATTTATCCAAACAGAATCTACTCCGCAATTATCACCAAAACCACTAATTAAGCCTGTAGTGTCTACAATTAAAACTCCAAATGGATCTAGATAAAGATTAGCTGGTTGGCAGTTAATAAAAGGAGAGACTGTATCTAAAATAGTTAATTGAGACACACAAGAATCAATATTTCCTGATCCATCCATTACGTATATTGTGGCATTATATATACCAGTATCAACACAACTAAAAGAGGTGTCGTTAGCATTTATCCAAACTGAATCTACGGAACAATTATCACTAGTTGATGAAATTAAACCAGTGGTATCAATCACTAGGTTACCATTCGCATCTAAATAAAGAGTGGCAGGCAAACAATTTATTGTTGGTGCAATGGTATCTAAAACGGTTAAAGAAGCTGTACAACTATCCATAAATCCAGTTGCATCTCTTACATATAGTGTAGCATTATAAACACCCGTATCTAAACAATCTAATAAGGTGTCATTTGAGTTTAGCCAAACAGAATCTATACCGCAGTTATCATAAACGGAGTTAACCAAACCTGTAGTATCTATAATTAATTGACCAGTTGCGCCTAAATATAACGTAGGACTATTACAAGAAATATTAGGATGAATGGTATCTACAACTAAAACATTTGCTTGGCAAGTACGAGTAATTCCATTTGAATAGGTAACCGTAACATTAACCACATTATTTCCAATGTCGGCACATAAAAAGGTATCTCTATCTATAACCAAACTAGCAACAGGACAAGGGTTAAATACTGTTGTGTCCCAAACAAAACTGCTATCAATTACAACCTGCCCATTTGAGTCTAAATAAACAATAGTATCTTGGCATATTGGCAAATAATTTGTATCAATTATTATGTTATAGTTATATGTTCCTATAAGCCTGTAAGGACAAACATCTAGAGCACTTGTGATGGTGAAGTTTCTTGTTCCAACAAATGTTCCTGGGTCCCAACAAAACCTTACAATTGTACTATCAGCATCTTGCCTAATAACTGTAAAGGAATTTAAGGGAGATGAGGAGGTGTCAATTTCATTATTGTAGGTTAGAAAATTAGTGTCTACACCATCACCAACTCCTAGTACA
Organism: Flavobacteriales bacterium; assembly: GCA_020630395.1. Classification (GTDB taxonomy): domain Bacteria; phylum Bacteroidota; class Bacteroidia; order Flavobacteriales_D; family CAJJDF01; genus CATLPG01. The sequence continues at coordinate 28,503 of JAHDBM010000020.1, read as the reverse complement.
TCAAAACAAAAAGGCTCATTGTAGCAAGCATAATAATTATAAGTGGTAGTATCAAAGTCAGGTCCTGTGGCATTGGGTCCTGGTCCCGCACAATTTTGTATAACAAACTGGTAGTCTCGCATTTCTGTAGATTTTACAGCAAAGGCATTACCCGTTAATCTATTTCGAGAATACTCAGTGATAAGAATTGCAAAAACATATTGTCCAGTTGCTCCAGGTGTAAATGTCAATTGTCCAGTGCTATTGTTCAAAGTAAAAGGAAGAGAGTTAAATGGATCTAAATAACTATTACCTGCAGGGGGGTTAAAAGGAATACTAAAAGGTTCACCTCCAGGATTTCCAAGAGGTGCGCCATTAGACTCTAAAGGAGTTATGAGTCTAAATGCAATACTATCATTATCTGGATCAATGGTTATGTTGTTAAAATTAATGGGTTCGTTTACACAACCATAAAAAATTGGGGGTTGATTAACTCTAGGACTGCTGTTGGTATCAACAAGATAATTAGCTTCTTCTATTATTAATCTATCTACATGTACTAATGATTGGTTGTATAAACTTCTGCCTCCTGGCCCATTTAAATTATTAATGGCATTGTTTCTAGCGTATTCATCAAAATAAAAGCGAATAACATTCGAGTGGTTTTGTATGGGAAATATGGTAGGCACTGGAAAATTTGAATTTGCACTATGGTTAGAAACAAAAAAAGCTATTGTATCAGTACCAACATATACATGTTCTTCATAACCAATTATACCACCAGTAGTACATTCTGTTTGTAATGAACTACAAGAAAGAGGAACCTCTGTAATGCTGGTTCTTTGGACAAAAATACTATTATCTGCGGGAGTGTTAAAATAATAATAATTAGGATGACCATTTGGAGTAGGTGCTCCAGGAAGAGGTCCACTGGTTCCAGGAGGAACAATAGAGTTACTAATTGCTCCATAGTCATAATAAATATTGTAGTTTGGATCAAGGGCAACTCCTCTACAGTCTCTATATACCTTAAGTGTAAATGTAAATTCAACATATACAGAATCATTCTGTTGAAATGGTAATCCACCAAAAGACACTAAATTTAATACCCTAGATCTATATGTCATTTCTGAGGCAGCAACATGTGTAGCATGAAATTCTTTTGTTAAAAACAAAATGAAAAATAATATACTATATGTTAATAATTTTTTCACTCGAGAATGTTGATTTTAGGGCGTCATTAATAAATACGCTTAAGTTATAAACAAGGTTGCTTTAATTTTTAATAACATTAAGTTAACAAATTGAGTAAATTAAAAAAATTAAACAGTAGGATAGTAAGCATCTTCAATATGCTTAATGTCGTAATTGTTTGATTTAAAAACAATTGACACAATGTCAAATTGCACATGTTTAGTAGAAAACCGTTCGTTTTTTAACAAAAATTCATGAGCAGCTTTTATAATTAATTTTTGCTTTTTAGTATTAACTGATAGAACAGGATCTAAAATAGTAGAAGAAGAACGTGTTTTGACCTCTACAAAACATAACGTGTTTTTGAGGATGCAAATAATATCGATTTCCAAATTTTTTTGTCTCCAATTAGATGCAATTATTGTATATCCTTTTTTTATAAGAAACCCTTGGGCTAGTTTTTCGCCTTCAACTCCAAGTTCGTTATGTTTAGCCATGCCCTATTATAAATTTCTTGTATTTAACTTTCTTTTAAAATAGAAATAGTGAAACCAAATATGCCATAAAAAAAGGGCGGTAAAAATTAATCCAAAACATATCATGAAAGTGCTAAGAAAAAACAGACCACCAAAAGAATATAAATTAAATTTAAAAGGCTTCTTAGGATTATAAAGAATGGGCATTTTTTTGTGAGTACTATTTTTCCATTTACTTGAAGCAGGGTAAAATTCAATATCTAAAGTATCTTTTTTAACTAGATATGTAAAGGTTGGTAGGAATTTATCATCTCCTATATCTTTTACCTTTGTTATTTGAGCAAGAGTTTTTTCCCAAGAATCTATTTTTTTTACTTCCCACTTATGAATAGGAAATGCAAAATAAAGACAAGTAAAACCAACAATTGGAGCTATAAAATTAAAAAGGAGTTTAGAAAGAAATCCAAGATTTTTCATGCTAGCTTAGATAGTTTAAATTAAACCAATTATTGTAAAAATAGATCACAAAAAAAATTAAAGAAAGCATTGAGCTTAAAATAGAAAAGGAAAAAAGCCCATACAATGAAAAGACTCTAATTTTATTAGGCTTTTCTTTTGACACAACTATTTCTTGGGTTTTACCTAGTTTATAAGACCATTTATAGTCACCAAAAAAAGGCTTAGCGTTATATTTTACATTTTTTATGGTGTATTCAAATATAGGGTAAACATTACCGCCAATACCACCTCTTAAATCTACAATTATAGCAGAAATTAAGATTCCTTTATTTACAAAAATAAGGCTAAGAAGAAAAAGGCTAAGGATAATGAAGGACAAATTATTTCGTAAAACATAATTGATTATTTATTCATTAACTCTTCAATTTCTTCAGCTTCAATAGGAATGTTTTTCATTAAGTTAAAAGGAACGCCTTGTTTTTGAACAACTACATCATCTTCTAATCTAATTCCAAGGTTTTCTTCTGGAATATAGATTCCAGGTTCTACTGTAAATACCATATTTTCTTTTATGGGTTCATGCCAATGACCAACATCATGTGTGTCAAGTCCAATAAAATGTGATGTGCCATGCATAAAGTATTTTTTATAAGCTGGCCAAGATGCTTCTTGGTTTTTGATGTCTGTTTGATCGATTAACCCTAATTGAACAAGTTGATCTTGCATAATTAGTCCAACTTCTTTATGATATTCATGTAAATTTACACCAGGAACTAACAGTTTAGTCGCCTCATTTTTTACATGAAGTACTGCATTATAAACTGCTTTTTGTCTTTCGGTAAATTTACCGCTAACTGGAACAGATCGAGTAAGATCTGAACAATAATTAGCGTATTCTGCACCAAAATCCATAAGAATAACATCACCATCATTACATACTTTATTGTTTTCAATGTAATGTAATACACAAGCGTTTTTACCAGAAGCAACAATAGGAGTATAAGCAAATCCTTTTGATCTACTATTTAAAAACTCGTGCATGAGTTCAGCCTCGATATTATACTCCATTACCCCAGGCTTTATAAATGGAAGAATTCTTCTAACTCCTTTTTCTGTAATGTTACAAGCTTTTTGCATTAACTCAAGTTCAATAGGATGTTTTATTGCTCGAATGCTATGAAGTATTGGAGCAGATTGATTGTATTGATGAGCAGGAAATTTGTTTTTAAACCATTTAATAAAACGGTCTTCACGAGTTTCCATTTCGGTATTAGCTCGGGTATGAATGTTTACATTTAAATAAACCTGTGTTGCTTCTACCATCAACTGCCCAAGAATTCTTTCGAATTGATCTAACCAAAAAACTGTTTTAATTCCAGAAGTTTCAAAAGCTGCTTTTTTAGTTAATTTTTCTCCCTCCCAAATCGCAATCGTTTTTGAAGTTTCTTTTAAAAAAAGAATTTCTCTCATGTTTTCATTAGAAGAATCAGGAAATAATAACAATATACTTTCTTCCTGATCAACTCCACTTAAATAAAAAATATCTCTGTGTTGTACAAAAGGTAAAGTACTATCAGCACTAGTACTAAAAATATCATTAGAGTTAAAAATGGCTAATGAATTAGGTTGGAGCTGAGTTGTAAATTGTTTTCTATTATGAATAAATAACGAGGAGTCTATACGATCGTATTTCATTGGGTTTAAATTGAGGTTTCGTTAAAGTTACTAAAGTAAAGGCAAAAAAAAAGACCTTTTTAAAGGTCTTCTATTTTTATCAATTTAGCTTTTTTGTATTTCTTTTTCTTTGGTTTAATTTTCTTTATAAAAAAGACATTTACAATTTCATCTTCCATAGTTATTTGGGACCTAGAAACACCATTTTTTATGGTGGTTGGATAATCATTTTTAAATTTTGGAGTGTAAGGTTCGTAAGTACCATCTTCAAATTCTAAAAATATTTTTGTAACCGTATTGTCTTTAACTTCAACTTTGGCATTATAACATTCTGCTGAGTTTCCAGTCCTTATCGATATGATTACTTCTTCGTGTGTTCCATCTTGTACATTGTATGCGCCTCTAGCTTCAAAAACTTTATAATAATAGTTGTAGCAATCTACGTCTTGAGAAAAACTTAAAAATGAGGGCAATAAAAGAAAAGTGATTAAGTATATTTTTTTCATATAATGGTGATTAGATTTTACCAATTAAATGCTAATTTAAACAAAATATTGCCTTATTTAAAGTTAAAAAGCTGTTAAAGTAATATTGATCTAAAATCTTTTAAACCTGTTATAATGCTAGTTAAGACTTATGGTTGTGCTGTTTTTGGTATAGAAGCCACTATTATTACCATAGAGGTAAACATAAATGTTGGAGTTAATTTTTTTCTAGTTGGTTTACCCGATAGTGCTGTTAAAGAGAGTCAGCAAAGGATTCAAGCGGCACTAAAGAATAATGGGTATAAAATTCCAATTAAGGAAATTACCATTAATATGGCTCCAGCCGATATTCGTAAAGAAGGATCGGCTTATGATCTTCCTATAGCTGTTGGAATTTTATCAGCTTCTGGACAGATATCTGCAGAACGAGTAAGTGATTATTTAATAATGGGGGAGCTTTCTTTAGATGGTAGCTTGCAACCAATAAAAGGAGTACTTTCAATAGCAATGGAAGCCAAAAAACATGGATTAAAAGGAATTATTGTTCCAAAACCAAATTCTAGAGAAGCTGGAATTGTAGATGGATTAGAGGTTTATGGTGTAGAAACAATAAAAGAAGTAATAGACTTTTTTAATGGCGAAAAACAATTAGAAAGAACTATAATAGATACTGAACAAGAGTTTTACAATAGTTTACACAATAGTAGTATAGATTTTAAAGATGTTAAAGGTCAGCAAAATATCAAACGAGCTTTTGAGATTGCTGCAGCTGGTGGACATAACGTTATTTTAATTGGACCTCCTGGAGCTGGGAAAAGCATGTTAGCAAAACGACTACCTACTATTTTACCACCTCTTAACCTAGATGAAGCACTTGAAACCACTAAAATTCATTCTATATCAGGTGGATTAGCAAGTAATGAATCGTTAATGACACAGAGACCTTTTCGAAAACCCCACCATACCATTAGTGATGTTGCTTTAGTTGGTGGAGGTATGAATCCACAGCCTGGAGAAATATCTCTTGCACATAATGGTGTATTGTTCTTAGATGAACTACCCGAATATAAACGTACAGTTTTAGAGGTAATGAGACAGCCTTTAGAAGATAGAAGAGTAACGATTTCTCGTGCACGTTTTACAGTAGAGTATCCTGCAAGTTTTATGCTCATTGCGGCAATGAATCCATGTCCATGTGGGTATTATAATCATCCAGAGAAAGACTGTTTATGTTCTCCAGGAGTGGTTCAAAAATATTTAAACAAGATATCGGGACCATTATTGGATCGTATAGACTTACATGTTGAGGTAACCCCTGTTAATTTTGATGAATTATCGAGCAAAGAAAACACAGAGGATAGTGTAACAATAAGAGATCGCGTAGTAGAAGCTCGTAAAATACAGAACGAACGGTTTAAAGAAACCAAGGATGTATTTGCTAACGCTCAAATGGATACCAAACAATTAAAGCAAGTATGCGATATATCATTTGAAGGAACTGCTTTGCTTAAAAGAGCAATGGAACGTTTAGGATTATCAGCAAGAGCTTATGATCGCATACTTAAAGTAAGCCGAACGATTGCCGATTTAGATGGCGCTAAAAATATAGAAACACAACACCTAGCCGAAGCTATTCAATTTAGAAGTTTAGATCGTGAGAATTGGGCGGGATAATAGCAATACTTTAATGATAAGAAATCGTTTTAATTTTATTAAACAAGGAATATTGATTGTATTACTTTGTTGTTTTATTAACTCATTCCAAGCTCAATCTAAAGTTGTTAAGCTATTCAATAAGATGTTTAACGACACAGATACTACTAAAACATCAAAGTTTATTGCTTATCCTACTTTGGCTTATGCACCAGAAACTAGTTGGGAAATAGGGGCATCTGCGCTTTATATTTATCACGCTAAGAAAGATAAGACAAATCGTTTAAGCGAAATTAGCAACTTTTCTTTCATCACGTTAGCAGGTCAATATGGCGTGCATTTCGATCATGCAATTTATACTAATAAAGACAAGTGGTTTGGGTTAGGAAAGTTAAAGTTCCAGAGTTATCCTTTGGCTTATTATGGAATAGGACAAAATATTTCGGGGGAAGAACTTGCTATTGCAAACGCTAATATTATTTCAATTAGAGAGAGGCTTTTGAGAAAGGTTTATAATAACTGGTATTTCGGATTAGAATTAAATTACGAACGGTTAAGTAAGGTAAGTTTTGATTGGTTTCATGGAATAATACCCCAAAATAATATATTAGGGCAAAATGGTTATGGTAATTTAGGCTTAGGTGCTGGTCTTGTATATGATAATAGACACAATGTGTTAAACGTAAGGCATGGATTATTATCTGAAGTTGGATATTTGTTTTATGACCAAGCATGGGGTTCGACTAACAAATTAGGTACCTTATTTTTAGATAACCGTATATTTTTTGATTTAACCGAAAGAAATGTGTTGGCAGGACAGTTTATAGGTCAATTTTCACAAGGAGATGTGCCTTTCAATCAACTCAGCATGATTGGCGGAGAAATGATGATGAGAGGATATTATTTAGGTAGATATCGAGATAAAAACATGCTAGCGTTACAAGCAGAGCATAGGTGGTTACCATTTAAATTTAGCAAAAGACTTGGGGGAGCTTTATTTGCAGGTATAGGGTCTGTTTCCCCTAATTTAAATTTTGACAAAATACTATGGACAGCAGGAGGAGGCTTACGTGTATTATTATTTCCTCAAAGAGATGTTTACACACGGTTAGATGTTGGTTTAAACCCAGATGGTTACGGCATTTATTTGTTTATAGGAGAAGCATTTTAACCACCTACTGCTTAATAATTCTTATAAAAGCCTCCTTAACTCTTACAAAGTAAACCCCATTTTGGTAACTACTTAAATCAATTGTTTGGATTTGGTTATTAGTTGAAACCTGTTTAACAGTTTTACCAATAGCATCAATAATACTAATGTTATAAGATGTGTTACTTTTCGTTCCAAAATCAATAGTAAAAAAATCATTTGTTGGATTAGGATAAATACTAAACTTAGTTTGAGACAAACTATTTAGACCAACAGTTGCAATGGTAACACATGAAGAGGTATCAATACAGTAACCATTAGTAACAATTACAGCATAATCTCCGTTAGAAGTTGCGGTAAAGCTTTGGTTTGTTTCTCCTGTAATAGCGGTATCTCCATTGGTACAATCTATCCATTGGTAGGTAGCTCCATTTTGGTTTGATGTAATGATTAAATTATTTAAAGAGGTTCCATTATTAACAGTATCAACATAAATTTGCTGGAACTCATACAAGGCACAACCATTAGAAGCTCCTCCAGGTGTAATGGTTTCCATTAATGTATCAACAAAATAAGCATCCCAATTATAAAATATAGAATCACATCCAGAAATAATAGGATGAATAATGGTGTCAGATAAATTGATAAGTAGGGTTGTGCTTAAAATACTATCGCATCCGGTTACTTGTGAGGCAAATGTATCCACTATAACTTGAGTTGTATAATACCAGTTACCTCTTACCTCAAAACTATCACAAGCTACAATAGTTTCTCCAATTGTAAAAGGAGCGTTAATCTCAATAGGCGTATAAACGGCACTATCACATCCAAAAGTAGATGTGTAAACTGTATAAATAATTGTGTCATTGTAGTAGGTCGTCCCCATAAAACTTATACTATCACAACCTAAAACAGTTAAACTAGTATCTATCATATCTACATAATCTGCGGCACCAATATCTCTTCTTATTCCGTTTATTGGTCCGTTTTGGGCATCACTAATATCAGAAGGATTTCCTGCGTCTATTGCAATACTGCCACATAAAGGGGCATGTGTTAAATTAACTCCTCCATTGTTTGTTAAGGTATCTAGCTTTAATTGAAGAGGGGTTACATTTAAAAAATCGGATGCAATACTTCCGTTTACGCTAGAATCACTAAAAATATTATAACCTAAAGAATTAACTGTTTGTGATGCTAGAGCTGTTTCTCCTGGTATACTATTAGCTATAATTGTATTAGAAAGTGACATATTATTATCATCAGTTTTTAAAAACCCATTGTTATAAATTGTACTGTTCGAAATAATGGTATTGGCAGTATATTGAAAAGGCGCATTAAATTCTAATCCAAGCGCAAAAGTACCTGAATTATTTTCGCTTATTGTTGATTTATCAATCGTTATATTTTGAACTCCCTGTAGGTTATTTGATGGACCTAGAGTTGCACTAATTCCGGCACCACTTCCAATTGAAGAATTTTTATTTATGGTTGAGTTAAATACATCTAAACTATAAAACAAAAATTGAGTAGGATGTGTAGCAATACCAAATAAAGATATACCCCCTCCGTTTCCGGCAATAGCATTATTATTTGAAACGTTACTATTAGAAATAGTAGCTATAATATAGTTGGTGTCTGCAGAGTTGTTGTTATCACTTAGGTAAGCGAATATACCACCTCCATTATTACTATTGTTGTAGGAAATTTCTGAATTGTGTATGTCTAAATTCAAATAACGATTTCTTTCAGTGTAATAAAATATTCCTCCACCATCATTATTTGCAGTGTTATTTGTTACTGTTGAATTTGTTAACGAAACATGGTTAAGGGTATTCGTTCCAGAACCATAATTAGCGATACCTCCACCATTAAATCCTGTGTTTCCTGTAATCTGAGAGTTTGTAACATTAAGGTGAAAATCAACAACTGTATCTGGACTAGAGTTGTTAACACAGCTATTCGTTATACCGCCACCAACTTCTAATGCCTGATTATTTATAATTGAACTATTTAATAATGTTACATTAATATTTCTACCCCTTAATCCATTAGAATTAATAATACTAGATGCTGTTGCGATCCCTCCTCCATCTTTACTTGCCGAATTATTTTTTATAGTGCAGTTCGTTAGCGTTATAGTTATATCACAAGAGTCTCCTTGGTTTTGAAACATAATAGAATTTATAGCACCACCAGATCCAGCAGAAACATTATTCGATAAATCAGAATTACTTATGTCTAGATTTAAAAGTGGTACATTTTGAAAAAAATCTGAACAATAAGCAGATATTGCTCCGCCACCAAAAGCAGTATCACTGGCAATATTGTTGTTAAGGGATGAATTATGAATAGTTATAGAAACAGTGGGGGTGCCGTTCCAAGGTGTATTAACATATATAGCTCCTCCTCCTTTTGCAGTGCAATTAGAAATAGAAGAATTTAAGATGGTTAGTTCACCATTAAGAAAGTGTATAGCTCCTCCATTACTTGAGGAATTACCTTTAATTAATACCATGCTATCCAACACTACATTCTTATTTATATTAGCGCCTAGGTTAAATATTCTTACTGAATCTTCCCCACTAATAGATAAAGTATCGGTAGAATTATACAAACCTTTGAAGACTATAGATTTATTAAAAGCTATTTCGCTAGTTAACTTAACGGTATCACTTCCGCTTAAAATTAGGTTAGGGTTAAAACGAATAGTATCTCCGTTAACTGCATTCGAAATAGCGTCTCTCAAAGATCCAACACCATTATCATTTGTATTTTGAACAACAATAGTTCCTGCTTTAAGTGTATTGGCTAAAGCGAATAATGTGATTAGGAATAACAGTTTTTTCATGTAATAGAGAGCTTAAGTGTACTAAGATAGTTATACATTGCCTAACATGTATCATTTAATTCAAAACAAAGACATTACCATCTCAATTAAAAATTTAATACTATGTGCAACTACATTAATAAATAACAACACTATGGCAATCGTCATTACAGTTTTTATCCATTTCTTTTTAATGATTTTATGGAGCTTAAAGCGAGCATATGTTAAACCAAGTAATATAATAAACGATACAAAAAACAAATGCCCAGAATGGGTATAACCATAGTATAATAAACCTATAGTAAATAAGCCAATAGGCAATAGATACATAGCTTTAATGAAATTAGGAAAAGCAGTAGATTGTTTATTTGGTAAAATATCAGGTCGATTTTGTTTATCGGCCTCAATGTAATTAATACGTAAACGTTCATCTATATCTCTATAAGTTAGTTCAGCACTTAACTTGCCTTTAAGGGTACCATGTATTTCATCTATATCAACAACAGTGTGTTCTATATCTATATCCTCTATTTTTACATCTTCCAGTCCTAATAAAAATAAAGCATCTTCTTTTTTTTCAGATACAATACCTGTTGAGGTTTTATAATAGGCAGTAACTAGTTTAAAGAATGGATTAAATTGGTTATGATTATGTTGAGTCTTTGTATGATTTTCAAGAGAATGTTCAGTTGGGGAAACAAGTTCAATGTCGTATATATTGTTCAAGCTAAATTCTTGCTTATCCGAAATCATATTCGATTTAAACTTAGCTTTAAAAGTTGATGTTATATAGTGTTTAGATATTCCTAGTCCCAATTGAGCATCTTTATTGGTTCTAAACTCTCGAATAAATAGTTTTTGTCCCTTATACTCTTTTTCTGTTAAGGTTGTATTAAAGGGAGGATCTTGAAATACCTCATGCTCATGTGGTTCAACTCCATATTTAGTTAATAATATAGCATTATATTGAGCTTTAAATCTTTCATATTCGCTTGAAACAAGGCGCATATCATGTTCTTTTTTTAATGTCTGCACATTTCCAAAAATTTGAGCTCTTCGCTTAAATAAAACAGGTAGGTAAAATAATAAAACAATAAACAACTGAAACAATATAAACTCAGTTGATCCTTGTTTATGTAATTGTTTAATTTGATAAATAAAATAATTAGAATTACTAATTAGGTTAGATACAACTAATAATTGTTTGTCATGCGAAGCTTCTTTTTCTATTAATTGATTGTTATAAAACGCTTGATCTGCTTTATTCGAATATGCTATAATTTCATTAATGGTAGCAACTTCTTCCAAGTACATGGTGTTAAGCTCTTGGTTTAATTTTTCAAGTTCTTCTGTCCTGTGTTTAGTTACAATAGGTTCTAAATCCTCATTAAACAAATAAACAGCAATAGGTTGTGCAATAAAAAGTGCTAATAGAATAACAATTGAATACCGAATTAATCTCGAAAAATAGACAGGCATTCCTGATTCAAAAGGAACAGGAATTGTTGGTACAGAAAAACTAATAATAAGCAGCCTTAAAATATTAAAGATGGAAATGCTTACTAAAACAGACATAGTTAAGGAAATCCATATACTCTCAATAAGACTATGAAAAAAGATAAATAGTGAAGTAATTTTAACTAATATCACCATACTCATGAATACCCCAATAAAGTAATGCCAAAGCTGAGATTTTCGATCTGCTTTTTGCACTAAATATGGGTTTTCACCAGAAACGATCCAAGCGGTTCGCTTAATGAGCCATCTTATGGATGATTGTTCTTTCAAGCCAATTATTAAGAATTAATCGTTAGATTCTTTACCAATATCTTGGATGTAATCACCTATATTTTCATCAATTTTTTTCTTTTGATCTTCTTTCCATTTAGCCAAAATATGTTCATTTATCTCATTTTGAGCTTGAATCATATCGTGCTTCTTTTTTACCTTATGGTTAATAACAAGATCTCGAGAAATACCAATTTTGTCTTTGTAAAAATCATGAACAACTTGAATGCCGTTTTTTGCTTTAATTAAGTCTTTGGTATTATCGAGCATAAAATCATACGGGCCTTTAACCAGCATCATTTTAAAGAAAATAGGGGTAAGCTCAATTACAACAAAAAGAAGGGTAATGAATAAGCTAATCCAAAAACCAGCTATTTCGTGAGCCAGTTTAAGCCGTTCTAATAAACCATCCATACCAGCAGCAACCGATTTATTGGCATCTATTTCATTTTTACGCTCAATTTGTAAATCTTTTTTACGGTCTAACAAAGCTAGTTTTTCGGCTTCATGAGATTTATCAAAAGAGTTTAACTTGTCTTCCCATCTTAAACGTTCTGTTTTTAGTGTTTTAGCAACAGGACCTTCACCTTTACCTCTCATGCCTTGTCCGCCCGAAACCTCTTTTTGGTAACGCACATCATATTCTTCTACTTTGGCCACATATTCCTCTCTTTTGGTTTCAATTTTATCCAGTGACTCATCAAGTTTTACAAATTCGTCATTATACAAGATGTTTACTTTTTCTTCTAGCTTTTTTCGTTCGTCTTTTTGCTTTTCATAAAGTGCTGCGTTTATCTCCGATTGAAACATTCTAATTTCAATGGGTTTAGAGATTGTTAACGCAATTATAAGCCCCATTATAAGTCTTGGTACAGATCCCTTAATTTCTTTCCAAGTAATTTTTTCAGTTCCATCTCCTTTTCCAGATGCAGCAACAATAAACCGATCGATATTAAAAATAATAAGTCCCCAAATCAGTCCAAAAATAGAAGACTGAATAACGGTTGGCCAATGCGTAGATTTAGTCATTACGTTTTCTGAAACCATGTTAATTTTATCTACAACTTCAGCAGTTTTAGGCTCAAAAATGGTATAAAAAGCATATCCTCCTGCCATAGCAGCCATAAATCCAGTGGCTACAACAATTCCACCTAAACAAGCATATTTTACTTGATCAGAATAAGTAGATCGAGATAAGATATAGGAATCAGCACCTGCAGCTTTCCATAATTGACGCATAATAATCCCTGCTTTTGGAGATTGATAAAAAGAAGTTTCATTATTCATGATATATCGTTTATTGAGCTATTTTTAAATATTTTATCGTTAATCTGTAATTTATTAATGAGTTTTGGTTTATGGCTTATACGAATAATTGGAGCACGATTATTCTTAAGTTTAAAAGTTAAGGTATAAGGTTCCGGAGATACGGGTATAGTTTTAACACAAGGTTTTAGCCCAATAAATAAAGCCTTAACTTTTTTATTGGCAAAAGGAATATTGACCTCACCTTCATGTTGATCTATAAATCCAAACCCTACAACATAGATAAAAAAGACTCCTTCGGTTTTAAACACTAATTTGGTTACTCCATTTTGTTTAAATGCAGCAAACATATTGATTACTATTGATTGCTTTTTTAGTAATGCAGTTAATATGTTAGAAATGATTTGAAAAACATTAAACACCAATTTTAAATGATGAAAAAGATAAAGCAAAACATGCACTATGTACTTCATGAGATAATTTATAAAGACAAAACTAGCATAATTTGTATTAGATGTATTCATATAGAGTTAGTTGATACAAAAAGATTATTTTCGTAACCACAAATCCAGTTTAAATGAAGCTACTATACTTTTTTCTTTTCTTTTTTGCCTTCTCAGTTACTTTTTCAAATTCAGTTAAACATGACATACATATTGTATCCCCTGAAGATGATATTAAAACGCAGCTAAAAGAAGCAATGACTGCTGTGTTTGGAGCAGGGAAGTTTGTAATGAATGCTATAGATCACACTAAAAGGCAAGATGGAGGAAGAGATATTACAGGAGCTATAGAAGTTTTTGAGAAACAAAATGTAGTACTCTTCGGATCTTATTCTAAAGCAAAACGTATTGAGAATCTTTCTATAGAATTACCTGAAGGAACTACCATAGATTTTAAGCTTTTAGACGAATTAGTAGATGGAAAGTTAAAAGCTTATTTGCCAAGTGAATTCCCATTAGAAGCTGGTGTATGGGTTAAGAATTTAGCCGTAAAATTTGGTGCCAGTGGATACGCGCCTACTAATATGACGGCAACAGTTGCTGCTGCAAAAAAATGGGAATTATTAGGAATAGGAAGTTTTGCTATGAATGATGTAGAGTTCTCTTTAGCTGTAAATAACCCAAAATTACCATCAAGAGAGATTACAGGAGAAGTGAGCGCATTGGCAAGTTTTGGAGAAATACCAGTCTCTGTTACCGCAATGTTATCAAATAATTCAAGTAAAGCTGGCATAAAAATGAGCATTGAAAAAGTTAACCTTAAAAATGTAATTGAAGCAACACTACCTAATGAAGCAGTATCCTTTTTAGAAGCTACACCACAAGCGTTTAAAGATTTAGAACTAACAAAGGCTAGTATTAATATTATTCCTAGTGAAAAAGAGCTTAAGTTCACAGCCCAATCATCAGTTGGAGGCATCATATTAGATTTAAAAAGGAAAGCTGGAGTGCAAAAAACCTTATTAGCGATTCGCCCTCCAGCATCTTTTAAATTTTCAAGCTTAAGTTCTAATATAGCAGCTCTTGATGATTTAGATATGTCAGGGTCTTATTTTATCGTATCCGATAAACAAACAGCTATTCCGATTAAATTTTTAGACGAAGCATCAACAAGCACAGCAAGTTTTAATGTTAAAAAAGGATTTAACTTAATGTCATCTATGAAACTGCCTCAAGAAATGGCAGAGATGTTAAAGGTTACGGATATAACTCTTTCTGGATCTATATCTCCAACATTTACTTCTATAAGTTTATTTGCGGAGTTAGGGTTGGATCTAAGTATTGGAGAAAACAAAGAAGTTTCTTTTGATAATATTGGAGCAGGGTTAGTTTTAAATGCAGCAGGAACAATTGAATTAAGGTTAGAAGGGGCAGGATCATTTAAAGCAGGAGAAGAACGGGTAAGCATTTATGGTGGAATTATTGGAGCAGCATCTCCATCTGGTATGTCTTTAGAATTTGAAGCTGGACTAGCTGCTGATGGAAAACGAGCCGAGAGACCAGAATCATGCATTGTCCCTCAAGCCGAATGGAAAGAACCTTTTGGAATTCCAGGAGTTGGTATTAGAAGTCTTGGTCTTGGAGCAGGAATAGGAACTACATTTCCTTTTATTAATGTGGTTAGTTTGGGAGGTAATATTCGTTTAGGAACAGTTAAGGATTCAAGAAAACATATTTGCGGTTCTATTGCAGCAAAAATTAATATTGCTGATGTAGCTAAAACCATGTTAGTAGCTGAGGTGCAAAACATGACACCTTTGGCTTTTATCGAAGCTTTTTCTGATGCAAAAATCGAAGGGGATTTACGTGATGCATTAAATACTGGAATAGAATCTGCTAAAGTTAAAATTGTACCTAAAGAAGTCGAGTTATTTGGTCAAACTTATTACCCAGGACTAGCATTAGATAGTGCAAAATTGAAATTTTTAGGAATGAATGCCCTTATTGGTTTTTCTGTTGGTGAAAGTGGTATTAGTGCATATGGTTCTATGGATCGTTTTGCAATAGAAGAAGGAGGAATGAAGCTTTTTGCTATAGAATCTTCTAGGCCAGATGTAAACGGAAAGATTGGAGGGCCAATGATTAGTTTGGGATTAAATGCAACCAATCCTCATTTTAAATTAGATGGTAGTGTAACCATTTTAGGAATAACAAATGAATCTTTTATTAAAATTGATAAAACAGGATTTGAATTTGAAACTACAGGTAAAATTGCTGGAGGTGCTTTAACAGCTACAGCTCATATTAAAGGAGGAGAAATTACACCAACTAGTGGCTTATATGCAAAGGTGGCATTTGAAAATAAGCTACAAACTATGGTAGCAGATGAATTATTAAAATTCATTGAAACCGAAAGTAAAAAGAGCCAAGAAGCATATAAGGATGCCAAGAAAGTATTAGCTGAATCTAAAGGGAAAAATGATTTTGAACAAGCGTTTGTTGATCTTGCAAGTGAAACGGTAGATGCTTTTGCAGAGATGGATAGAGGTATGGCTGTAGCTGGAAGCTATGTGGTTGAAGGATTGTTAAAAGAAGCATTAAACGTTCGCAAACTCTCTTTCGAAGGTGAAGTAACATCCATGAAAGCAAAAGTTAACCTAGAAGTAGATATGACAATTGCAGGTAAAACTCTTAAAGAAACAGTTAAGGTAGATTTAAATATCTCGGAAGATATGTTTACCGATTTAATTGTAGATGCTATAGGCGAAGACGTAATAGATTTCTTTGGTTCATTAGATAATGAAATTGCAAATGGTTTTGAAAAATTAGGAGCAGAGCTAGAAACTGCATTTGAAGATTTAGGAGGTTATATTGTAGAGGGAGCTGAGGTTGTTGGTGAGGCAATGGTAGAAGGCGCAGAAGCTGCAGCCGAAGGAATAGTAGAGGCAGGAGAGTATATGGCTAAAGCATTCGAAGATTTAGGAAAAGAATTAGAAAAAGTATTTGTTGGAGATACATATACTGCTCCAGTAAGCAATGGTAGAAAAGCAACAACTCCGTATAATCATAGTCACTTCACAGTAACGATTAAGCAAATTACTACTACAGATGATGAAGGTATTGGAAGTGATGGTTTAGAGCTATACGGAAGTGTTTTAATAAAAGTATCTAGTAATATTAAATCGAATAAAGGGTCAACTCCTTTTGCTTACGGAAAATCAATGGTAAATAGAAGTGATGATACGGAAGAAGGACAATCAGTTAACGTATATCACACAAAAGATTTTTATGTTGCTAATTCGTCTATAGATGCTGGACAAGGATGGATACAAATGGTATCAAAAGTAATGGAATGGAACAGTAATGTAGATTATGATCACTTGAAAGGATCAAAATCAATTAATATTAGAGACCTACGATTGGGTGTACCAATAAATGGTTCTTTTAAAGGGTTTGAAGATAGGGGAGATGATGAAGAAGTTAAAATTACTTACACGGTTAAATTAGTCGAAAGAAAAGGCCCACCACCACCCCCTCCAAGTGATGAACAAATGAGAGCTGCAGCAAGATATGCTAAAATTAGCGAGCTGGATTACCTCATGAAAAAGGGAGGTAATATAAAAGCTGATAATATAGTAGAGGAGGCTATAAAAGCTAAAGTCCCCCCTTATGTTGTAGAATGGTTGTATAAACATGGTAATATGGCAAGAGCTAGTCAGTTAGTCTTAGCAACTCAATCTCAATATCGAAACCCAGAAATGATTAAGCTTTTATTAAGAACAGGAGTAAGAGCAAACCCAGAAGCACTATATAATGAAATTGGAACAGGTAATATTAATGATGCTAAGTTATTAGTAAAACATCATGCAGAACCACAACTGAGGCACATTAAAAAAGCGATATCACGAAATGATATACCAATGATTAATTATTTGTTGTCTATTTCGTTTGTACAAGTTGGTGAAGCTGAACTTAACTATGCTGTCTCAAAAAATAATGTATCATTAGCAAAGAAGTTTATTAAACATGGAGCTGTAGCGAACTCAGTTATGATTACAAATGCAATTAAAAAAGGTAACGCAGCTATGGTAGATGAATTACTTAAGGTTGGAAAAGCAGATCACTTAAGTTTATTAGCAGCAGCCGAAAGAAATGATACAAAACTATTTAAAACGCTAACGAAAAATAGAGTTAGGGTTATAAACGTAGATCCTATCCATAAAGCAATCGACAAGAATAATATGGAAATCCTTAAAGATGGGATTACACATGGAGGCTCTAAAGATGAAGCGTTAGCATATGCGATAACTAAAAGTAAAAAACCAGCCATGATTGTTGCGTTAGAAGCAGGAGCTCATGGGACAGGCGCAATTGATTATGCAGTTAATAAAGTTGATGTTGTGTTTTTTGATAATTTAATTAATAAATACCATGCAGATGTTAATGTTGGTTTAAATAAGGCCTATTTAAAAAACAATATAAAAATGGGTACCATTGCTTTAAATAGTAATGCTAAAGCATCAAATCATATAGCTGCGGCTAGTAAGGAAGGGAAAATTGAGTGGGTTAAATTATTATTAAGCAAAAAAGCAGATCCTAATTTAGGACTAAAAGGGGCAGTAGAAAACAAACACACTCAAATTGTAAAATTATTATTAGATGCAGGAGCAAAAGTAAAGGATCCAACTCTTATAGGAAAAGCAGCAACCAATAAAAACCTACCAATGGTTAAGATGTTGATTGAGCAGGGTGGAGCAAAAGCAGAAAACGGAAGATTAGCAGCTATCAATAATAATGATATACCAATGGTTACTTATCTATTAAGTAAAGGGGCTAAACCAATAGGGTTAGACATTCCTGCAGGTAAAGGATGGATGCCAATGGTTAGGTTATTAGTTGAAAATAAAGCTAATCCAGATGACGGTATGGCTTCAGCATTACAATATAACAAAGGAGAAGTACTGATTTATTTATTGGATAATGGAGCAGCTGTTAAAAATTACATTAAAGAAGCTGCTGGAAAATCGAGCGAAAAGGTAATTCGTAAGTTTATTGAAAAAGGAGCAAATCCAACTGATGGTGTTTTTCTAGCTGTAAAGAGAAACAGACTTCAAATAGTAAAAGTATTAATAGATGCTAAAGCAGATGTTTCTGGTGGATTAGTAATGCATGAAGCTGTAAATAATTGGGATAAAACAATGATTGAGTTACTTCTGGCTCATGACGGAAATACAGGTTATTTAACCCCAAGAAAAAGTTTTACATTTTTACATAGAGCTGCTGATAAAAAAGGGAAACACGAAATTGTTAAATTGTTTATAGATGCTGGAGCTGATGTTGATGCTCGGAATAAATTTGATGAGACTCCTTTACATTTGGCAGTAAGAAAAAGAGGGAAAGAGAATATACAAACGGTTCAATTATTGATAGATGCAAAGGCAAACGTTAATGCATTTACAAGAAAGAATAAGTCTGTTCTTCAAAGATCACGAAAAGTCTATAAACAGATGTTAATTGATGCAGGTGCCCTTTAATTAATTTAAACTTTGATTGCAGGTGTTTTTTGAATAATTTAAAGTAATCTAATTACAACCAATATGAATAAGTACATTATTGAATTACTAAAAACTGAATCTACAGTAATCATTCCAGATTTTGGAGCATTAATGGGATCAGGGAAATCCTTGATGTTTAATGGTATTTTAAAATTTAATGATGGTAAGCTTCAAAACTATATAGCTGAGAAAGAAGGAAAAGATCCGCAAGAAGTATTAAACATGATTGCGAGTCATGTAAGGGATATTCAAACGGATTTAGATAAAGGAAATACGTATACGATTTTTGGACTTGGTTCTTTTTCAAAAAATGAAAATGACAAAATAGTTTTTTCCCCAGAGGGAAGCGTAATTGAAGAAGAACAAGAAGAGGAACAAGTAATAGCACCAATAATTAATGTAGATACAGATAATATTGAGCAAGTTAAAGATGAAGTAGAAGAAGTTTTATCAAAACCAGAAGAGATAAAAGAAGAAGTTGTGCAAGAATCAATTGTAGGTGATGTAATTGAAAAAAAAGAGGAGAAAAAAGAAGAGAAGATTGTTACAGCAAAAGAAACACCTATAGTAACTGCTAAAACTTCTGAAAAAAAGGATAAACTAAAGAAAGAGAAGCCTAAAAAAGAGAAGAAAAAGAGAAAAGGAATGATTGTTTGGCTAATAATTTTATTGTTATTAGCTGGAGGAGGAACTTTTGTAGGGCTTAAATGGAAAGAAGTGAATAATTGGATAGCTTCATTTACTGGAGAAGCAAAAGAATTAACTGATGATATATCATTAGGAAATACCAATAGTGATGAAGAAATAAATAATGTTGATGACAACCCAATAATTACTGATTCAATTGAGGAAGAAACGATAGATTCAACTATGCTAAACGAGGAAGATATCATGAATGAAGAGGAGGTTGAAGAAGATGAATCTAATTCTGAAGAAGAAACAAAAGATGATATAGAAGAAGAAACTGAACAACAAGAGGAGGAAATTATTATGGATGAAACACCTCTTTCGTCTGATTTAAATTACCATATATTAGTTGGTGCATTTGGCAACAAATCCAATGCTGAAGGTTTAGTAGATAAATTAAAAGAAGCAGGGTTTTCTAATGCTCGAATTTTACCCGGAGGTGGTTTAAGTAAAGTTGTAGCGGGTTCATGGTCATCTAGAAGTGAGGCAAAAGAATATTTAGATAAAGCTCAAGAATTTAATGATGGCGCATATGTAATGAAAAAATAAAAAAGTTAAAAATAGATAAGACAGAAAAGGCAGCCATTTGGCTGCCTTTTTAATAAATGTTATGATAGTATTATTCTCTTATTGAGAAACAATAAATGATTTTGTATTTGTATAAGAATCCGTATTAATAGTAATAAAATACAATCCGTTATCATAATTAGAAACATCAATTTGATTTAAATTGTTAGTAGAGTTAAATGAAGTTATTAACCTACCAGAAGCATCAGATATAATAACATTTGCATTAGCAGCACTGTTTCTTCTTAAATTAATTACACTATTAGTTGGATTAGGAAACAAAAAGAAGCTTTCTTCTACAAGATTATGTTTAATACCAGTAGTGTTATCTAAACCAACTCTAAAATTATCAATAAACACATCACTACTTCTTGTTGCATTTGTTGAAGAACCATAAAAACCAATTTTAATAACTCCTACAATTCCACTTAGTGATATTTTAATACGTTCTCCATTTACATTAGGTGAATTATTCATGTCCCAATCTTGTAACACATCACTTTGGTTCCATGTATTGCCTCCATCAGTTGATATAACACAAGCTAGGTAATCATCATTATCAAAATATCCACTGTCTTGAGTATTATGATTTTTGAGTCCTAAATCAAATTCAACTACGTTATTTATACTTCCAAATCCCATATCAATTGGTGGACTAAACAACCATTCTCCTGGTACATTACCAAAAATATGTAATGAGGCAGCTTGACCATTAGATGGGTTATTTAAATAATCATCTCCCATCCAAAGAGAGTTAGGCAATAATAAAAAGGAAGTAGGGTTAGCTAGCGTACCTTTATCACCTGTCCAGCAAGTTGGTTGGTAAGTTGTAAAATCTTGCACATAAGGTAATGTTTCATTAGGGCATAGGGTAGTAATAGTTATATCTGCATCAACAAAAACACTAGTGTCATAAAGACTACATAAACTATGTACATATATATCGTATTCTGTAGCAGGAGTTAATCCTGTTAAAAGAAATGGATTTGAACCAGCATTAACCATAGTTCCAGTTCCTTGACTAAAACCTGTAGGTCCATATTCAATTACCCAAGATGAATCATTAGCACCATTTACCCACGTTAAATTAACGCTAGTAGTTGAAGGAGAACCAATTGTATCAACATTAGTAGGAGGTGGGCAAGTTAATAAAGCATCTACCGAAACATCATCAAGATACCATGCGTCATGTAGTCCATTTGGAATTCCTTTATAAACAAAACTTAATTGAATATTATCTCCAGCATAAGCCGATAAGTCAATTATTTTTTCAACCCAAGTGCCATCTGTGCCAACACCTAAATTGCTAATTTCAAATGGTGTGCCACCATTAACTGAAATCCATACTCCATGATATTGGTAAAAAGTTCCAGCCTGTTGAAATTCCCAAAAACGAAGTTCGCTTCCTGGGTTTAAGGATGTTATAACAGGAGATATTAACTTGCTAGTATCAACTCCAATATTATTTCCAAAATTAAAAAGAACGGAATGCGCTCCTAAATGAGCTTGGTTAGTAGTTTGATTTAATTCGTCATTGCCAGTATGGCTTTCAGTCCAACCAGTTGCAGGATAAGTTTCAAATCCTTCAGATAATTGTTGGGAAATAGAAATTGAACTAATTAATAGCCCAGTTACAAATAGTAGTAATGTTTTCATATTGTAGGTTTATTTTTTAAGGTGCAGAAAAAGTAAAATATTTATTATATAGAGGAATACCCTCAAAGTAAGCAATTCCAGCCACTACTGAAGTAGCTTCTATGGTGGCGTAATTAACATAGCCAGGGTTATTGGCTACTAAAATTTTAACATCAGTCGGAGGACTTCCAATAATTGCTGTAATAAGAGCTAAATCTAGCTCTAGATTAACAGTTCCAATTGCTCCAGTCATATCAGCATACCAAGTTCTTTGTAAAGCGTTTATTTCCGATCCAATAGGTGCTCTAGCAAGTGCGCCATTATCATGACCACAAACTAAGTAGTTATCCGATTGAATATCACAGGTTACTTCAATGGTTACCGCTTTATAACTTACTGAGGTTGATTTTTTTTGAACAAATAATTTAGATGTATCTCTGGCTATGCCAAAAATATCATGTGAGTAAGTAGTTGTATCATATACAAGTAATGTATCTGGGTCACAAGAAGGAATAGCAACTTGAGTATTCATGTGTAACTCTCTTGTTTGAGAGAAAAGTGCTGTTCCAACTAGTAAAACATATATGATGAAACTAAATCTAATCATGAATAGAAGTTATAATGTTTTTACGGTTAAACTTCATGTAAAGTTTCTCGTTTTGATTTATTTTAACACTAATAACGTTATTTTTTACAAATAACTGTTTTTCTGTATTATCATTTTTATTAATAATAGTTATGGAAGAAACGATATCGTTAGCAAAGTCTATGGTTAAGTCTTTACTTGTAGAAGAATTAGATACAAAGTACTCATCTAGTTCGTTACTATATCCAATCATAAGGTAATGAATTGAATCTGATTCGAATGTTGTTGAAAAAGTACAATTTTCATTCCAATTATATACTTTTTCTTTTTTCAAATCGTAACCATTATCATTCACTAAAGCTAATACTTGGTCATTATAATGTTTATTAATTTCTAAGTCCCAAACTTTTTTATCAATAGACGATCTATAATTATGATCTAGTGTTATACCATATTTTAGTCCCAAATATGAGGTTACTTTTTGAATTTCAGTATTATTTAAGGTTCTATCGTAAAAAATTAATTCAGCCACTTGACCAGAAAAATCTCCTCCTATACTATTTCCTCCAATAACTAATTCACCAATTGAATCTAAAAAGACATAAGGAATAACTAAAGGATCAAGCGTTACAGTTCCATCTTCAATCACGTTAAATGTAGTTGCCGAAGTACTATATCCTATAATTTGAGGTATTACTGATGTTCCGTAATTTATTTGATCGTTTCTTGAACTCACACCAGCAGTATGAGCTGCATTATATACCTGATTTAAGCTATTGTTATAAGCAAAAGTAGTTTCACCAGCAGCTCCTGGAATTCGAACAACAAAAACAGTAACATTTGTATCAAAAATCAGGTCATATACGGAGTCAGACAACCTACTTAGACCCCCAGAAAAATCTACATAAGGGTTAAAATTAAATACATTAGAAGTATTATCGAAATAAGTGGGTTTTATCGCGTCAATAGTATCAATAGTAACCGCACCTGTAATAGATTGCCAAGAGTTTGCATTTCCATTTACAGTATCAATACCAAAATCCGATCGCATCCATAAGGTTAAATCATCTACAATACATCCCGGACTAATAATAGAAGCTCCTAATGTAAACACTTCAAAATCATCAATATCAATGTTGTTAAAGTAAACAGTATCGCCTCTTCTAGAGCTAAAAAGTTCTTCTCTTATATTACCGGTATTAAAATCTCCATCACCATCTTCATCAATTAATAAGTAATAATTACCAGCACCAGCAAAAGTACTAGTTCCTAAGATGGATAAATCAAACCATAAATCAAGTTTTACAAATCGATCTATTGCAGAAGGGTTAGTTTCTTGTACTTTCCACTCTCTTTTTAACCTTCTTTTAGAATTAACAGTTAAGGGCAGATCAAGCGTAGTAATGTCTATTGCACTATCGTTATTTCCCCAAATAAAATAAACACTATCAACAGGAAAAACTCCTTGGTTTTCATTATTTGATCTTAAAACAGTATCAAATCCAACAGCTAAAATGTCATCTAAGTTTTCAGATTTTGATTGTTTTTGACGAAGTGCAGCATCAAAATCTTTACTAATTCCAGCAATATCATGTATATATGGATGATTTCTAGTAGAGTCCCATACAACCGAACCATAAGAGGATAGGTAATCTCCATTTAGGGTAATTCCCCATTTAATAGCTAAGTATGATTGAACTTGTCTAAGTTCGAGATTGGTAAGTCTTGAGCTGAACAGCATAACTTCAGAGACATAACCATTCATCATTGATCCAACACCAGCAGGTAAATTATCTTTATACTTATAACCTAGTGTACTAAAAAAGGTTGGTTCAGAAGTAATAGGAACATTTGCACTACTAATAAGATCGGCATTTAAGAAGTTATCTACATCAACAAAACCGCCAATTGCTGAATCTCTTCTAACAGTATATATTTGAGAAGTATTAAGTGTTCCAGTTGGAGTTAAATAGCTGTTATTATCAATTTCAGTAGCACCATTACCTTTTAGTGACACCCCTGAAGTAGAATCTTCATCTTGATCGGAAAATATAATTCCTTGATTAGTATTCATTTTAACAACAGCAAATATTGTCCCAGCAGTATCTTTGTGTTGTAGTAGAGAAGAATCAATCTTCATACCACTATTTCCAAAAAAACCAACAGAGGGGTTAAAGTTCATAAAGTTATCTTCGAAAAAGGGACCAGTAACAGTTAGTCCAATATCATTTTCAAGAAAATCATTGGAGAAGTTACTCCGGTCAAACCATATAGATATTTGATCGTTCTGTTGTGGAATTTGTAAAAGCGTATTTAATGGACCATCATCTGCTTTTAACCATACTAAATCTGCAACTACTCCGCCAGGAGCAGAACATAAAGATTGGTCTGCACTATATGGATAAGAAAGTTCGGAAGTTCCAATACAATTTCTATAATTAGCTTCCACTGTGTAAAAACCAAAATCGGTTATTAGTAAAGAATCATCACCTCCACTATCTACCAATACGCCATTTCTATACCAATTAAATGATGCTAAACCAAATGTATCTCTAACATATAGGTACATAGAATCAACATCACATAAACTAGAGTCTCCTAAAATAACGGGAGGTGTTTCAAATCCAGAAAAATATCCAGCCGCACCTACCGCACCAGATGCGCCAAAAAAACCAACATTTATAATATTATCAGATTCTACCCAAACATCAACTGGATTTGGAGTAGTTACAATGTGTTTTATGGTTCTCCAATTAGCTCCACTTGCACCTGTTATGTTGGTAGCAACAGGATTATATGTACCTGTTATAACACCATTTTCATATACTTCAACTGTAGATCCTAACCTTGTTGTCATAAATAATTCACCAGATCCAAAAAATCGAGTATCATGTAAAATAACCTCACCCGCACCAGAGCATTCATTTAAGGGAGGGATTAAATTCATACTATTAGTAGCAATTGAAGTAGAACCAAACATTTTTTGGTATACCAAAACAGGTTGGTCTGTTTCTACTAGTATGTTTTGATCGGCAGTGTAATTAGTTCCAGGTACTACATAATAATCACCTGGAAAAATAAGTGTAGTGGCAGGAATAGCACTACCATTTAAAAATACGTTAGTAAAAAAATTAGTAGCAACTACAGTAGCGGATTCAATTGTAGTTGCACCATTACCTTGTATTAATACAAATTCATTACCTGCTTTTGACACAGGTACATTTTGATCCCAACCAATATCCCTAGCTCCACCACTACCTCCAGATAACCAGCTACCATTGTTCATAGCTATTGGCTTATTTGAATATACTTCAATACCATTATAGTCATTTAAATCTGCTACGGCAGGTAAGTTTTCAATTTCTTGTCCTATAGCATATGATTCTCCAGCATCTAAAACCACTTTTATGGAGTCTCCAGCAACAGCAGGATCACCAAAAAAAGTGACATTGTTCTTAAAGTTAGTAAAGACTACCTCGGTATTGTTTTGAGTAGCCATTACCGAAATAAAGTTATTTAAGTAATTTTTACCGGGATCTTGCACATGATTTGCAAAACCAACTCTAAACGAAGTACCTAATGCATTTCTACCTTTAGCTGCTAGTGAACCTCCTTGGGCGCCTGAAATATGTCTTATATTACAAAAGAAAGGTTTACTTCCTTTAGCTATTATTACATCTTGAGTATTAATAGCATTTAATTCTATTCGAGAAATAATTCCATGACTATTATGAGAGGCATTAGCAACTGTTGATAAACGTATTTTTAACGGGTTAGTTTTTGATAAATCAAATCCTGTTATCGCATTACCAGTTCCATTAATTACTGTGTAATTTGTTATTGGGTTAGAGTTACCATCTTGTAGAAAAACTTTAAAAGAGTTGATCTCAGGGGTAGTTAATACAATAAAGTGGTCTTGACAATTACCGGTAGAATTTTTTAGGTTCTCATCTACGACTAAAGGAGGTAAGTAATGGATGTCATCTAATTGGGACCAACCATTAAAACTAATAAAGGCGAATATAAATATTTGAAGTATTCTCTTTAACATATAGAATTACTTCGTGTAAAATCTTACATCTATAACACCATAAGCACTTGTTGCTATGACATCATATTGAAGTATTCCTAATGGACTGATAGAAACATTCGCAAAAATGCCAGGATCAAAATATACCACTTCAAAATCGAGATTGGTAATAGCGATTGGAGTATATCCATTATTGGTAACTTGTGTAGTGTAATGATTGTAATAATTAAATGTATTCCCTGAACTAGTAGTTGCTATATTAATACTTACAGCTGGGGGCACTATTTCTCTTCTACCGCTTTTAACGTTACCAGCAGCATCAGTATATAACATATTTAGTTGCGCTATAGTATCATCAGCTCTTGTTTCGGGATAATCAGTTAATTGTATATCTCCATTGGTAAAAATACTATCATTAATAGAGGTAGGACTATTAGTAGTCCCAATTTTAAACCAATCTTGATCCGATATGGTATCTAAACTAACACCTACAATAGTATCTTTACTAAAAAATAATATTGAGTCGTTTCTAGATATAATGCTGTCAAAAACAGTTGTTTGATCAAATATTCTAATTTTAGTTTTAGGTCCAGTTTGTGCTAAAATGTCATGTTGAAACATCCCTACCCAAAAAGCAAGAAAGAAGCAAAACACAACTTTATAATTTTTTATTGTCATTTTATGAGTCAATATGATGAATTTACCTATTTATACTTCATAAAGTAAAGAAAAGTTGCCTATATATTAAAGAAGAATTTAATAAACTTATCTTGTAAGGTGTAGTTTAGTTTATCGTTTACCTTATTATGAAAAATTTATTTTTAGTATTATTCGTTTTTTGTTCTTTCATTTACAAGAACTTAAATTCGCAACAGTCTTTTGATAGTTTCTTTAAAAGAGTTGATCTATTTATGGATATGTATGTGAAAAATGGAGAAGTAGATTATGCATTTATTAAGCGTAATCACATGCAACTCGATTCTATTGTTAATGAAATTAAAAGTATTAGCTTGGATAATAAGATGGAAGAATCTTACAATAAAGCATTTTTAATTAACACCTATAATGTATTAGTTATTAAATCAATTATAGATCACTATCCCGTTACTTCGCCTATGGATGTAGATGGATTTTTTAAAGGTATAAAACATAATGTTGGAGGTAAAAAAGTTACGCTTAATGATTTAGAAAATAAAATGATACGAGCCGTTTATAATGATCCTCGCGTACATTTTGTGTTAGTATGCGGAGGAAGAGGTTGCCCACCTATAATAGATAAGGCTTACTTACCAAAAACACTAGAAGAGCAATTAGATATACAGACGAAAATAGCATTAAACAATCCTGTTTTTATTCAAGTAAATGATGGTGAGAAAAAAGTAGGTTTTTCTGAAATATTTAAATGGTACCCTAAAGATTTTAAAACTGATAAATCAGCAAACGTTTTAGCTTATGTTAATTTATATAGGGATAATAAAATACCGTCTACCTATAATCAATCATATTACCCTTACGACTGGAGTATAAATAGTCAACCAACATCTGGAACAAATGCGAAAGACCCAATTGATAAGCCTACTTCAAATATTTTGGAATATACCCCATCTAAACTGATGAAAAAAGGAAAGTGGGATATTAAAATGTTTAACAATTTATATACTCAAACTCGGTATGCTGATAGTGATGGTCAAGAGTTTAAAAATCAACCAAGATTAAATTTTTTCACTACTTCTTTAGAATTTTATACAGGAGTTACTAAAGATGCAAGAATTAATGTAGGGGCATTATTTAACATTAAGTCTAATAATGGTAATGATCAAAACCCTTTTAGTGTTTTTAACTTTAAAACAGAAGAACAAAACGGAGTTGGAATTGCAAGAGCTGGATTGAGTAATATTGGTTTTTCATTAAAAGTTAGTCCATTTAAAAAAATAAATAATTTTTCGTTTCAAACTACTATGTTTTTACCAGTATTTGATGATGAATCAAACACGTTTTATTTAGATAAAAGAAGTTATGTTTGGGACACTAAATTCTTTTATGATA
>JAHDBM010000091.1 GCA_020630395.1 Flavobacteriales bacterium | reverse complement strand
ACTTGGATGAAGTTTATCGCTAGCTAATGCATTCTTTTTATTACCTAGAGTTCTAGAAATATGGGTAATGTTAATGTATTGAACATTCTTATTTTTACAACATTTTTTGATGTAAGTATTATACTTGTTAATAGCTATTGAGATATTTTTTCTGTTTCCTTTTCCAAATGGAGTAACACCATAATCAGGTATGGATAACACAAACACTCTTTTATTGCTGCTTGCTAGGTTTATCGAGATATCAACAAGAGAATCAAATTCTGTTTTAAATAAAGAAAAGGGCTTGTTTTGATATTGGTTATTAACTCCAATCATCAAAGATACTAGGTTATAGTTTTTAGGATCATGTTTATGTATAGCCTTTAGTAAATCAGTGGTTGTCCAGCCTGTTTTGGCAATAATGGATGATTTTTTAATTGAATGATCGTTTTCTTTAAGTTTAGTAATTAATTGATTAGGCCAGTTTTTTAAAGTTGAAACTCCTTCCCCAATGGTATACGAATCACCAAGAGCTAAATAACGTATAGGTTCAGTTTCAACTAGGTTGTTTCTGGAGTTAAAACTTATGAATAATATGCAAATGAATATCGAACTAGTAGTGATGAGTAGTTTCATATATTACATTTATTGGATAATAAAATTGTCTACCTTCTTTTTTAAAGAATTAATAATCTCTAACACTTGTGGTATAACTAATACGCAACCTCCGTTATCAATTATAAAATCTGCTAGTGGGATTTTTTGTTGATCTGCCCATTGATTTTTCATCCTGTCTAAAACAGCTTCTCGAGTCGTTTTATCTCTAGCCATTGTTCTTTTAATGCGTTCTTCGACTGGAGCTGTTACTAGTATATTATAGTCTAGTTCTTTATGAGAACCAATTTCGAATAAAATGGCAGCTTCCTTAAACACAAAGTTGGTAGTTTGGCTAGATGTCCATTTTTTAAAGTCAGTTGCTACTGCAGGATGAACAAGGTTATTTAATTCTTGTAGTTTAACACTGTCATTAAATACAATATTAGCTAAATAAGGCCTGTTTAATTCTTGGTTTTTATATACTTCATTGCCAAATAATGATATAATATCTTGTACTAAAGATTCATCAGAATTCATTAATATTTTTGCTCGTTTATCGGCATAGTAAATAGGATAACCCATACTTTGTAATATACGGGCTATAGTAGATTTTCCAGAACCAATACCTCCAGTTATACCAATTGCTTTAGGCAATGTATTATTCATGTGTAGAAGGTGTTATTTTCTACCTCCTTGTTGTTGGTGTTGAGCAAAATCTCTAACAACAGCCGATTTTTCTAGCTTAAGAGTTGTTCCTCCTTCTACTTTAATGATAATAGCATCTTCTTTAACTGCCGATATTTTACCATGAATACCACCAACAGTTACAACAGAATCTCCAGCTTTTAATGCTTCACGAAAGTTTTTTAATTCTTTTTGCTTCTTCATTTGTGGGCGTATCATAAATAGGTAAAAAACACCAATCATTAATACCATCATAATGATGGTTGACATTCCACTTCCTTCTTGTCCCTGTTGAGACATTAATAAGATATTGTTCATTATTATTTGTTAATTAGGGCCAACTACTTCTCCCTGTAATGCAATTTTAGTTACATTGGGTTTAGTATTCGCCATTACTTTTATTATTTTATTTTTTACTCCTACTTGTCCTTGGCTATCAAAAACAGCCTCAATATAACCAGTTTCACCTGGCTTTATCATGTCTCTAGGCCAATTCCTTGGTACAGTACAGCCACAAGAGGCTTGTACGTTAGAGATTACTAAAACACCTTTTCCTGTGTTGGTAAATTTAAATTTATGTTCAACAGTTTCTCCTTCAATTACTTTTCCAAAATTGTGGATTTCTTCTTCAAAAGTGATAACTGGAGGATCTTCTTGGTCAATAATATCAGTGAAATTGTCATCAGTTATTTCTGTAGATCCACAGGTGATGAATGTTAAACCAAAAACTAGAAATATAACTGAATGGGTTAATGCTTTCATTTTTATGGTTTTAAACTTTTATTAATTAGCCCTCTACCAGCTTTAACGATTTTACCATCAGCTTTTAATTCTGCAAAGATTTTATCTAAAATACCATTAATGAAGTTTTTACTTTTGGGAGTACTGTAATATTTAGATATTTCAATGTACTCATTTAAAGATACCTTTAATGGAACAGAAGGGAATTTAGTAGCTTCCGTTATGGCCATACTCATCAAAATTAAATCTATTTTAGCTAAACGATCTAAGTCCCAGTTTTGTGAGTGTTTATGAATAAACTTTAAGGATTCTTCATCATTAATAAGAGTTTGCTTAAATAACTTTCGTGCAAAACCTTCATCAGTTTCATCTTTAAACAATGGACGAAGTTTATAATACTCAGTTGAATCGTCTCTAATTAAATCTAGTGTTAGGGTAACAGCAGATATAATAACATCTAAATCATCATTCCAAAAAATACTTTGATCTTCTAATAGCTCATGTAGTAATTCATTTGTGATGATAATGTTTTTAAATACCCATATTAAAAACTGCTTGTCTTCATGTAGTGTATCTTCGCCACTATTCATGTATTCACGGTATTCGTCAGAAGTTTTAATGTTATTCCATATTTGTTTAATAACATTAAAAGACCCTTCAGAAGTCCATTTAATTTTTCGTTTTTTTATTTCGTTATTGAGTTCAATGTTTTTGTTTAACATTTCGAACACTCGGTTATTAACGAATTTTAAATTGGGATTTAATTCATCTTCGGTAGGTCTGTTTTTATTTTTTGCATCTTCAATTTTTTGGTTAGCAAAATCTTGAATTTCAGCAAAAACAGATAAATACAAGCTGTATAATTCATATACCTTTCCTAAACTAAAAATAAGTTCTTTTTCTCCTATGCTGATATCTTCTTTCTTAGAAAAGATATGAGAATAAATAGACTGGAATGTTTTAATTCTTATGTGCCTTCTTGTTAGCATTAAAAGGATAGTTTTATTTTTCCGATTTGTTCAATTCTTTCTTCTGCCATTCGGTTAGCAGCAAGATAAGTAGGAATACCTTCCTTTTCGGCTTTGTTAAAAATGTTAAGGGTAGTATTGTAAATATTTTCAGTTAATTCCATAACATGATCTTTATTATACCCAATAAGCTCAGAAAAGCAATTGATAACACCTCCTGCATTAATTAAATAATCTGGTGCGTAATGAATACCTTTTTCAATTAATATTTTTCCGTGTTTTGCTTCATCTTTTAATTGATTATTAGCTGCTCCGGCTATAACACTGCATTTTAGTCGATCTATAGTATCATCATTTACAGTAGCACCAAGCGCACATGGAGAATAAATATCAACATCAAGGTCATAAATTTCATCTATGCCTACTATTTTAACATTATATTTATTAGAAACTTCTTTTAAAGTAGGTTCGTGAATATCTGTTACATATACAACAGCTTCTTCGTCTACTAAATGTTTTATTAGGTATTGACCAACATGTCCAGCACCTTGAACGGCAATTTTTCTTCTAGCTAAGCTATCATTACCATAGGCTTTTTTTGCAGCAGCTTTCATGCCCATGTATACGCCATAAGCTGTTAGTGGTGATGGATCACCAGATGTTCCAGGTAGTCCTGTAACAAAATCAGTTTCCATATTAACCCATGTCATTTCTTTTGGAGAAACTCCAACATCCTCTGCAGTAATATATTTACCATTTAAACTGTCAACAAATTTTCCAAAACGTCTAAAAAGAGCTTCTGATTTATCTTTTCTTGAATCTCCAATGATAACTGCTTTTCCGCCACCTAAGTTTAAACCAGATATAGAAGACTTATACGTCATTCCTCTAGATAACCTTAATACATCTGTTAGTGCATCTGCTTCAGTTTTGTAGTTCCACATTCTTGTACCACCTAAACTTGGTCCTAAAACAGTATTGTGAATAGCAATAATAGCTTTTAAACCAGAGGCTTTATCGTTACAAAAAACAACCTGCTCGTGTCCCATGTTTTCCATTCGGCTTAATAGGAAGCCATGTTCTTGAGCTTTTTCTTCTATTACATTTTCCATATAGGTAGGAATTACTTGTTAATTTGTTCCCAAAATTACTATAAATATTGGACTATCGCTTTGTTTGATATAAGATTTTTACAACAAGCTTTTTTACCATTTTATTTATATAACTTTATACCCTCATGAAGCCATTATTTTATTTAAATAAATACCTCTGGAAGTATAAATGGCGCCTATCTTTGGGCATATTATTCGTTACTTCTTCTAACTTCTTAGCTGTTGAAATGCCTAAGATTGTAAAGAATTCGGTTAATACTTTTGAAGATAATGTATGGTTATTAAAAGCAAACCCTAATGATGATACCTATTTTGAGAATATTTTAAATGGAGCTTTGTGGCTCGCATTAGCTTATATTGGAATATCATTAGTTAAAGGAATTTTCGTGTTTTTAAACAGACAAACGATTATTGTCATGTCTCGCCTAATTGAGTATGATCTTAAAAATGAGATTTATGCTCATTATCAAAAATTGAGTCCGTCTTTTTATAAACGAAATAGTACAGGCGATTTAATGAATAGGATTAGTGAAGATGTAAGTAAGGTTAGGATGTATCTTGGTCCGGCTATTATGTACACCATAAACTTAGTAGTGTTGTTTTTCTTAACCATCACGTATATGTTGAATACGAATGTCGAATTAACGTTATACGTATTGGCTCCTTTGCCTTTAATGGCAGTCCTTATTTATTACATCAGTAAGATTATGAATAAAAAGAGTGAAGAAGTTCAGGTTCAACAGTCTAAAATTTCTTCTTTTGTTCAAGAAACATTTTCTGGGATAAGGGTTATTAAGGCATATAATATGCAAGGGGCTACAGAAGGGAGATTTACAAAAGAAGTAGATGGTTACAAAACGAAATCGTTAAACTTAGCAAAGGTTAATGCTTTGTTTTTTCCAGTAATGATTTTATTGATTGGTATTAGTACTATTTTAACGATATACATAGGAGGATTAAAAGCTCAGGGACCTAATCCGGAAATTTCTACTGGCGATATTGCTGCATTTGTTATATATGTTAACATGTTAACATGGCCTTTTGCTAGTGTTGGTTGGGTTACCTCTATGGTTCAAAGAGCTTCTGCTTCTCAAAAGCGTATTAATGAGTTTTTAAACGAATCTCCCGAAATAGTTGATATTGAAAAACCTAAGTCTTTTGAAAATGGAGACATAGCATTAACAGATGTTTCATTTACATATAAAGATTCGGGAATACAAGCATTAAAAAATGTTTCTTTAACGATAAAAAAAGGGACTACACTTGGTATTATTGGTGAGACAGGTTCAGGAAAGAGTACATTAGGTAATTTATTGGGTAGACTTCATGATCCAACTAGCGGCACGATTAAGGTTAAGGATATTGAGTTTAAAGAAGTGTTTTTAAAAGAGCTAAGGAAGCAAGTAGGATACGTTCCACAAGATGCTTTTTTGTTTTCAGATTCTATCAAGAATAATATTCAATTTGGGTTAGAGCAAGATGGAGTTTCTGATGATTTGTTGCATCAAGCAGCTAAAGACGCTCATATTTACCATAATATTATTGAGTTTGATAAAGGTTTTGAAACAGTAGTTGGAGAGAGAGGACTTACGTTATCGGGCGGACAAAAACAAAGAGTCTCTATTGCTAGGGCAATTATTAAAGAGCCAGAAATCTTGATTTTTGATGATTGTTTATCGGCTGTAGATACCGAAACAGAGGATGTTATCTTGACTAATCTTAAAAGAATTATGAAGGGCAAAACATCAGTAGTGATTAGTCATAGAATTTCTTCTGTTCAACATGCCGATCATATTATTGTACTACAAGATGGCGAGATTATTGAGGAGGGAAATCATGAAGGATTAATAGCCACTAAAGGTTATTATGAAAGGCTTTATGAGAAACAAATGGAAGGATAAAACTGTATGTTTCCATGAAACTTGAGTATGAGAATATTAATAGAGATGATAAATTTTTTGTTGAAACTATTTCTAGTTGGTACTTTAATGAGTGGCAAATACCCAAAGCTAAAACACAAAAAGATTTATTGGAAAACCAAGATAGTAATGTGATTTTTCAAATGATGATAACATGCGAAGGTATTCCTGTTGGAACAGGTGGTTTATATCAAAGTCTTCCTATTCAGCATAAAATAGTCAAATTAAGAAACTTTACTCCATGGGTGGCTTTAATGTATACTATTCCTTCTGTTAGAGGAAATGGCTTTGGATTAAAATTACTTAATAGAATTGAGGAGAAAGCAAAGAGTTTAGATTATACACACATATACTTATTTACCCATACAGCAGAATCATTATATAAAAGGAATAAATGGACTGTTACTGATAAAATTGAAATAAAAGGTAGATCTGTTGTTATTATGTCAAAGTCTCTTTAGTCAAAGAGAAAGAGATCATATTACTATGTTTTTATTAATTAAATCTTATAAATAAATTCTACAACTTAAATATCCTAGAAATAGTAAACCCAATCCTAAATTGCCCTTTAGTTAAATCAGAAGTAGTAGATGAAATGTATTGCGCTTCACCAAATCCTCTTGAGTTGGTTAAGTTTAATTGAAATATATGACCACCCGTATTAAATTCGAAAGCTAAACCAATTGGGTCTTGTAATGTTTGGCTGATCGCTAAATCATTGTCAGTAAAGACATGATGGTACTCACCAATAATACCCATTAACTTCGTTAATTGAAGTCTAAATCCAGCTCCAATACTAAGGTGAACATTTTGATCTTCAAAAGCGACAAAGTTTCTATGTACATAAGTTGGCATAAGTTGAAAAGAAAATCGTTCTCCAAATTTACGAGCAATTAAGAGTTGGTAGCTATATGCCATTCTGTGAGCAAATTCAGTAAAAGCAGTTGGAGATGTGCTATCAGTAGCTGCTTTCATTGTAGTAGTATATGCTTTAGCTATACCAACAATAGAAATTGGTTTTTCACTCGTTTGACGCATAAATTTATATTTAGCATACCCCTCAAATAACTGTCTGTAAGGACCAGCACCTTTATATCGAGTTAAGCCAATATCCAAATCATTCGTAACTCCAAATTCAAAGCCTACAGCAATATCAGCAGAATTATCAATTCCAAATAATGTTTGAGCACCACCTTGAGCTCCACCAATATCGCCAAATCTATGCCCAACTCTAAAATCTAACTCATGTTTCCAAAGCGTTTCAGTCGAATGACTGCTAATCACACGGGTAGTGTTAAACGTATTATAAACAGGAGTTTCATCTTGTGACACACTATTAAATGATAGTATTAACAATGAGGTAAAAAAGTATATATTCTTCATAACGAGTTATGTTGTTGTGCTTTAAGGTTTAATGATTTGCTATTTAATTAGCGCTATTGTTAATGTAAGCTATTAAGTCTTCTAGTTGCTGATTGCTAAGTCTTTCCTCAGTATAATTAGGCATGTAGGGCTTATAGCCATTTAGTGCATAAGTTCCTTTTCTGGTGATGTTGTATACACTTAAAAAAGTTTCTCTTCCCGCCCAAAATTTTAAGTGTTTAAACGTTAAGGAAGATTTGTCTAATTTATAATTGGTAACTCCGAGTTCTTCATGACAAGTAAGACAGCTTAGTTCATAAAGTTTTTTTCCATTTTCTATGTTACCGTATTTACCCATTGGTCTTTTATCCTTTTTCATGGGTTTTAAAAAAGTAGCTGGTGAATAGTTTAGAAATTTAGAGTTTAGCATTTCTAATGTTTCTTTTTTCTTTACGCCATCATTTAAAGCAGTTACAACTTGTTTTCTTTCGGCTGTTGATAATTTTAAGTCTTTTACTTCATGGCCTATACTGATGAAATATTGTATAACAGCCTCCATTTCCCAATCGTTTAATGCTCTACCTTGTGAACATTGAACGGCACATAGTTGAATGGCGTTTTCAAGGGTATCTCTAGCTGGTTCAACTAAGCTTCCATATTTTTTGGAATAATCGTCATTATACCAATGCTCTCTATTTACAACTCCTCCCATAGTTGTAGCGGGTAAAAATTTAAGGTTATTTTCTATGGCATAATCTAATCGAGCTTCAGGATCACTTTTTGTTAAATCTGGATCTTCAATTTGCATATTATGGCAATCTGTGCAGACAAAGTGCTTAGATTGTATTTTAACTTTTTTGCCGTCTTTTTCGGTAGTCCCAGTGGTTACCAATTCTAACCCCATTTTTACTTTTTCATCTGATAATTTGGTGGACGGGATAAAATGTAAGGGCTTGTCTTGTCCAAGTTTAACCAGTATATCTAATACTTTTGTATTGTTGGTTACTCCTGTTTCCTTATTAGAAAAGAATGAGAAAAAGATAATTCCTGTAAATAGGAGTGCGGCAATAATAATGATCTTATTTTTCATAAAGATGATCTTTAGTTATTCGGTTTTCCATTTGCAATCCAACAAGCAATTTTATCAATATCGTCTTGACTAAGTTTTCCTCCTCCTTGTGGCATAGGAGATTCTGTGCCTTCGTGTCTTATAGAGTTTAATAACCTTTGTTCATTAACTGCAATAACTTCACTATGGGTAGATAATGCAATTCCATCAGCACTAGAGGCAGAGCTATGACATCCCGAAAATGAACAACTGTTTTGAAAAACAGGAAGTACCTCTGTGGCAAACAAAATAGTAGGACAATTATCTGGTTCTTGGGTTATTTTTTCTGTAGCTTTTTCTTTAGTACAAGAAAAAATCGTTAAGCATAAGCTGAAAATAAAAAGTAATCGGTTAAAAGTATTCATGTTAATGTGTTATTAGATAGTGATATAAATATATTGAATAATCTTTAAAGGAAAATCCTAGAGCATAAAAAAAGCCTCTAACTAAGAGGCTTTTTTAATATTATACTAGTTAAAAAATTACTCTGCTTTCTTATTAGCAGGATCATTTTTTTTCCATTTCTTGATTGTTGACTCAGCTTTTTGAATTTGGTGAGCTCCGTAATTTAATACGTCTTTATTCTTCATTATCTTTTTTGCTACTCTAATTTTCATAATCCTAGGATTTAAATATTCTCTTTTCGGATTGCAAATATAGGATAAAATTATCAATCATTAAATTTATTGTCTATTTTTTTACAAAACGATTACTTATTAATTCATTGTTTTTATTCATCAACATAATGTAATAGATTCCTTTTTTTAATTGACTGATATTGATTGTTTTTCTAGGAGATTGTATCTCATGTATAATATTTCC
Source organism: Flavobacteriales bacterium (assembly GCA_020630395.1). GTDB lineage: Bacteria > Bacteroidota > Bacteroidia > Flavobacteriales_D > CAJJDF01 > CATLPG01. The sequence continues at coordinate 167 of JAHDBM010000091.1, read as the reverse complement.
TAATTGGTCAATAATATTAATGTTTTTTATGTCATTAAGATTGTAATCTATAGTTAAGTGATTTTGTGTAGGGTTAGGATATAGTTTAAAAGAAGATGTTTGATTCTCTTTAATACTAACTGCAGTGTAAGAAAGTTTTAATGTTTTATTGCTTACTTGTTGATTTT
>JAHDBM010000090.1 GCA_020630395.1 Flavobacteriales bacterium | reverse complement strand
TTAAAGTACCTTCCCTAAGAAATGTAGCGAAAACATATCCTTATATGCATGATGGAAGCTTTAAAACACTTGAAGAAGTTTTAAGTCATTATCAAAAAGGTGGAGAATCACACGTTAATAAAAATCCAGAGATTAAATCGTTTAATTTAAATGAAAAAGAGAAGAAGTCTATTATTGCTTTTTTGGAAACACTAACAGACCGTTAATTCATTTCGTTTTTATAGATTTTAATAATCTCATTATTAGGAATTAGTCTTTCGCCAGTTTCTCCTTTCTTTTCATAATTGATTTTATACAAAATATATCTCATAGCTTCTTTTTGAGCAATTTCTCTATTTTTTCCATCAATAATTATCCATGGGGAAAGAGGAGTGTTTGTTTGTTCAAACATCTTCTCTTTATAAGAGGTAAAATCATTCCATTTAGCTTGTGCCCGAGAATCAACTGTGCTTAATTTCCATTGTTTTAATGGGTTAATTCTTCTATCTTCTAGTCTAGCTTGTTGCTCGTTTTGATCAATCGAAAACCAAAATTTAAATAAAAGTATACCATCATTAATGAAGAATTTTTCAATTGTTGGTACTTCTTGCATAAATTGTTTATACTGTTTTTCCGTACAAAATCCCATTACAGGTTCAACTACAGCTCTATTATACCAGCTTCTATCAAAGAAAACGATTTCACCCGCATTAGGTAAGTGTTGGATATATCTTTGGAAATACCATTGTCCTTTTTCCTGTTTTGTTGGTTTTGATAAAGCTACAACTTTAATCCATCTAGGATTTAAAAAGCGAATAAATCGCATAATTGCCCCTCCTTTTCCCGCAGTATCTCTTCCTTCAAATAAAATAGCAACTCGTTTGTTCTTTTTCTGTAGATATTGTTGTAACCAAACAAGTTCAGTTTGTAAGTTAATATATTCTTGATCGTACGCTACCATATTAAAAATTTAAAACCATTTTTTTCGTTTAAAATAATACACTAATCCAATGGTTATTAAGATCATTATACCCCAAACAATATAATAACCATAATCGCTATCAAGTTCAGGCATGTTTTTAAAATTCATCCCATAAATTCCAACTATAAAAGTTAAAGGAATAAATATGGCGGCAACAATTGTTAAAAACTGCATGATTTCGTTACTTCTTTGAGATAGTGAAGCAAAATATAAATTACTTAATGACTCTAGGTCAGTTCTTTCAGAGTCAATTTCATCAATTAAAAATAATATCTGGTCTTTTAGGTCATTGTAATATGGGATGTTTTTAGCGTTTACAAATTGATTATGGCTGCTAATCAACTTACTAATTTGGTCTCGAAATGGTAAAATAGATTTTTTTAAAAATTTTAATTGTTCTTTTTCAAAATCTATAGTTTCAAATTTAGTTTTGTCAACATTATTTCTAATTTCTGATTGAATTATATCAATTCGATTTTGGATATGATCCAGTACTTTTTGATACCCTGCAATAATTTGATTAATTAATAAGTATAGTAAATAGTCAACTTCTTTTTTTCTAACAATACCTGTGTTATTCGAAATACGATAACGAATTTCATTAAATATATCTCCTTCTTTTTCTTGATAAGAAAACAGATTAGAATAACTTAGAATAAAGCTCATTTGTTCTGACTCAACAATTTTATTTTTTAAATAAACACTTTTTAGAGTTACAAAAAGATAAGATTCAAACTCCTCAATTTTAGGTCTTTCATTTAACGTTATAATATCCTGTTGAGTAACTCTATGAATGTTAAACCTGTTAAATGATGCTTTAATGATTTCATCATCATCAATTCCATGAAAGTTTATCCAGTATACTTTGCTATCATCATCTTCAATTAGCTTTAATTTATCAGCAGTATAGTGTTTGTCTACAATAACATCATCTTTGTTATAACTATATAATTGACTTTTCATAAAAAGGTATTTTACTTGTTTATTACATATCGTGCAGGTCTTGCAATGGTAATATTATTATTGTCAAATTCTTTTTTAACAGAATACAAAATGTCACTCATTAAATCGAAAGATTTACCTGCAGTTTCACTCCATATAAAAGCTCTTAACATAATCCCTGATTCTGTATATTCTAAGATCTTAACATCAATATCTTTAGCACCTTCGGATATATCTTCTGGTTCACGCCAATCAATATAATAAGGATGTTTTCTTCCTATTTCTAGTATAATTTCTATAGCTTGGTCTATATCTGAATCATAGCTAATACCAATATCTATTGCTCGTCTATATCGTTCATCTACGATAGTTCTATTAATTATAAACTCAGCACTTATAACCGAGTTAGGAATTATTACACGTTCGTTTTGAAAGTTCTTGAGCATAGTGTGTCTTAATGTAATGTCTTCTACAGATCCAAAATCAGTTCTAACTTGTATAACATCACCAACTCTAAATGGTTTAAAAATAACGATAAAAATGCCTCCAATTATATTAGACATAGCCTGCTGTGAGGCAAAAGCTAACACTGCTGCAAATATTCCTGCGCTAGCAAATAAAGTCGTACCAAGATGTTGAAGCTCTGGAACAGAATATATAATTACAAAAGTTGCAATTGTAAAAATGATAAAGGAGGAAGCGTTTTTTAAAAAATTATAATTAGTAGGGTTTACTTTTAAATTTTCAATTTTTTTATCCAAATAAGAATTAATAAGAATTCTTATTATAATAGAAACAATAATAGCTGCAGTAATTATTAACCCTATTTTAAGATAAATATTCATATAGTAGTTATTTATTAGAGTAAATATCAAAAAAAAGCTCAACATTAATTAATGTTGAGCTTTTTTTGTTGTCGACTTCGGGGAAGTATCGAACTTTTTAATGGACGATTTTGAATCTATTATGAGAGAAATAAAAGGCGACATATTATAAAGTTTTGATTGTTCTAATCCGAATCTTTGTAAAAGTACAGAAAAACTTCAGAATTAAGAATTAGATTCGTTATATGAAATTACTTGTAATTGAAGACGAAAGGGAATTAAGAGAAACTATATCTGAATTTTTCAAAAATATTGGAGAGCTAGTTGTTACTGCTAAAGATAAATTTGATGCGGAAGACAAACTATTATCTCATCAGTTTGATGCAATAATATTAGATATTACACTGCCAGATGGGAGTGGTTTAGATATTTTACCCATAATTAATGACACACAGGATAATTCGGGTGTTCTAATCCTTTCAGCTAAAAATTCACTTGATGATAAGATTAAAGGACTTGACCTTGGCGCAGATGATTATTTAACTAAACCATTCCACTTAGCGGAATTAAACTCAAGGGTTAAAGCACTAATTAGGCGTAAAATATTTAAAGGCGAAAAGGTGCTTAAATTTCATGAAATAAACATCAATCTTTCGGAAAAACAGGCTTATGTCAATGAACAGCTTCTTTCATTGACTAAGAAAGAATTTACATTATTACTTTATTTAGTAAATAATAAAAATAGAGTGCTAACTAAAGAATCTATAGCAGAACACTTATGGGGAGATAACATTGATTTTATCGAGAACTATGATTTTATTTATACACATATAAAAAATCTACGAAAGAAAATCTTACAACTCGGGGGAGAAGATTATTTAAAAACTATTCATGGAATTGGATATAAATATGCAAGTGTATGAAGTTGATTAATAAGACAAATAGAAATTTTATTTTAGTTACAATAATAGTATTACCTATTGCCTGCATATTACTTTTCTTTTCATTAAACTACTTTATTTCAGATGAAGTAGATGAAAAATTAAGAGTTGATGAAATGAGAATTATTCAACAATTAAAGATTAACCCCTCTTTTATATCAATAGCTCCTGTTATAGAGGTTAGTGAAATTGAAAGTAAAGTTGAAGTGGATGGAGAAGTCAAAAATGTTATGATTTATGACCCTATTGAAAAAGAAGATGAGCCATTTAGAGAACTCACATCAGTTCAAGAAATAAATAACAAATGGTATTTAATAAAGGTTAGAAATTCCACAATAGAAAATGAGGACTTTATAATTGCTATTGGTTTAACTATGAGTATCATCTTATTTCTGATCTTTGTTTTGTTACTTTTTTTGAATAATAGATTATCTCTTAAACTTTGGAAGCCATTTTATTATAATATTAATAAGTTAAAATATTACTCTTTTAAAGACAATAGTAAATTAGAGTTATTGGATTCTAATGTAGATGAATTTCAAGACTTAAAAGATTCACTAATTATCTTGACTAATAAATTGCAGAATGATTATAAATCATTAAAAGAATTTACAGAAAATGCTTCACATGAAATTCAAACTCCGCTCTCTATTATTTCAATGAATTTAGATGAGGTTTTGCAGGAGGAACATTCACAGAAAAATTATAAAAAATTATACGGTAGTTATCAATCTGTTCAAAAATTATCTAAGCTTAATGAAAAGCTTCTTTTATTAGCTAAACTAGATAATGATCAATTTACTGATGTTAATGAGATAAACTTTAACAATCTGTTGATAGAAAAAATAGAAGAATTAGAACCTCTTATAGAAGAGCGAGAATTAAAAATTAAGGTTAAGAATAGTGGAGTATTTGTTTTTCCAATTGATAATTTTTTAGCTCAAATTTTATTAAACAATTTACTTTCAAATGCAATAAAGCACTCAATACGAAAATCATTAATAGAAATTGAATTGTCAAATAACTCATTTAGTATAGCTAACCAAACGGAATTTAAAATTGATAAAAAATTAATCTTCAAAAGATTTAAAAAAGGAAATGATGCTTCTAGCTCAACAGGGCTAGGACTAGCTATTGTTAATAGGATTGCCGAAGTATCTAACCTAAAATTAGAAGCTCTTAATAATGATGATACATTTAAAATCTCTGTTATAGAAAAGTAACCATTTTATAGCTACAGACTTTCTTCAGAAGTCGGTAATACTTTTATCTAAAATTAACTTAGATGAGAAGTTACATTATTATAAAAGCTATAAATTACATTGAAAGCCTATTTCATGAACAGCTTCCTTCAAACAGAAGTTTTCATAATTTAAAACACACTAAAACGGTAATAAAAGGTGTAGAAAGTATTATCGAATTAATGGATTTATCCGAAAGCGATAAAGAAGTCGTTTTGTTATCCGCAATATTCCATGATTCAGGACATATTAAAACTTACTATGGTCATGAAAATGCAAGCAAGCAGATAGCTGAAAAATTTCTAATAGAAAACCATTACGATAAGTCTAAACTAGAAATCGTTTTACAAACTATTGAAGCTACCAAAATGCCCCAAACACCTTCTACTAAGCTACAGAAAGTTTTATGTGATGCTGACTTATCACATTTAGCCCAAGAAGAGTATTTCTCTATTTTGAAGGATTTAAGAAAAGAGTGGTTTAATGTTTTAAGTAGAAAATTCTCTGACATGGAATGGAAACTTCTAAATAAACATTTTTTAGAATCTCATGACTATTTCACTAAAGAAGCTAAAGAGATATGGGATAAAAAAGGTAACATCTCTAAAATAGATGAAGAACTATAAACAACTACAGACTTTCCTCAGAAGTATGTTATTAATTAGTACAATAAATCATAAAACATACTAAAAATGAAAAAGACAATCACACTAACAACATTACTTGTAGGGACTACATTAATGTCATTTGCTCAAAGCACACCCACAAAAGTACAAGATGCTTTTAATACTAAATTTCCAAATGCGAAATCAGTAGAATGGGAAAAAGAGAATGATACTGAATGGGAAGCAGAATTTAAGCTAAATGGAATTGAATACTCTGCAAATTTCGGAACAGATGGAACATGGAAAGAAACTGAGCATGAAATAAAAGTAAATGAACTTCCTGAAAATGTTAAAAATACTTTAGCAAACGAATTTTCAGAATATGAAATCGAAGAGGCAGAAATGGTAGAAACATCTGATTTTAATGGATATGAAGTTGAAATTGAAAAAGGAGAAGAAACAATGGAAGTTGTTTTCGATAAATCTGGAAAGGTTATTAAAAAGAAATTTGAGGATGGAGAGAACGAAGATGATGAAGACGAAAACTAATAATCTATTTTAATACAAGGTTTAAATGTCAAGCTAGAAATAACTTGACATTTTTTTTTAATCGAATCAAAAAACAGAAAAAAAACAGAATCACAACTTACTTTTAAATATAAAATTACTAACCATGAAAAATATATTCAAAATAGCGATAGTGTTATTTGTAGTTTGCTTTGCACAAAATGTAAAATCTCAAAGTAGTTCAGTTACATTGTCTGGTACATTAACCGATCAAGTATCAAAAGAAACTATGCCTTTTGTAAATCTTGTTTTAAAAAATGCTAAAGATTCAGCTTTTGTTGGAGGAACAATATCTAATGAAAATGGAGTTTTCAAGTTTGACAATATAAAACCAGCCAATTATTTTATATCTATATCTTTTATAGGGTATAACAGTATTGAAAAATCAGTTTATGTAGGAAATAGTTCAGAGTTTTTAAATCTTGGTACTATCGAATTAACTGAGAGTGTTCAAAGTTTAGGAGAGGTAACAATTACTGCAAAGCAATCTGAAATAAATGGCAAAATGGATAAAAAGACTTATGCTGTAGAAGATAACATTAGTCAAAGTGGTGGTTCTGTTTTGCAAGCAATGGAAAATTTACCGGGTGTTACTGTTCAAGATAATAAAGTACAGTTAAGAGGTAGTGATAAAATTATTATTTTGATAGATGGAAAGCAGTCTGCCTTGACGGGTTATGGAAGTCAATCTGGCTTGGATAATATACCTGCTTCTTCTATTGAACGTATAGAGATCATAAACAACCCATCTTCAAAATATGATGCAAATGGTAATGCCGGTATTATAAATGTGATTCTTAAAAAAGAAAGTAAAGATGGATTTAATGGAAAAATAGGACTTTCAACAGGGGTTGGAGCATTATGGATTAAACAAAATAGTTTGCCAAATGTTAGAAAGCAGTACCAAGTTACTCCTAAGATCAACCCTTCTATCTCTTTAAATTACCGTAAAAATAAAGTAAATGCCTTTTTTCAATTAGATAATTTATATACTGAAACCTTAAACAAAAATGAATTTGTTACTCGAACCTATACTGATGGTTCTGTTATTAATCAACAAACAGTTAGAAACAGAAATACAAACTTCCTAACTAGCAAAGCAGGAATTGATTGGTTTATAAATGATAATAATCAGTTTACAATTTCTGGAATGTTTGGAAGTGAAAAAATTATTGACAATGGGGATCAACCATTTTTTAACGCTAATAATACAGAACGATTAAGGTTATGGCAGTTTTTAGAGGATGAACTAAAGACGACTATTGCAGGTAATATGAACTTTCAGCATAAATTTAAAGAACCTGGGCGTGTATTGAATACAGGATTTAATTATACCTTTCATAGAGAAGATGAACGCTATTTTTTCACCAATACGTTACCAACATTTACTGGAGAAGAATCATTTAAACTTTTATCTGATGAACATGTAGGAGATTTTAATCTGGATTATATTCAACCTTTAAAATATGGTAAACTGGAAACTGGTATTAAAATGCGAGTAAGAACAATTCCTACAAACATGCAGTTTTTTCCAAGTGCAAACTCTCCCTTAGATACTAATGCTGGTGGACAAGCAACTTATAATGAATTAATACCTGCTTTGTACGGTAATTATTCATTTGATAGTAAAAAATGGGAAGGAGAAGCAGGTTTAAGAGCTGAGTATGTTAAGTTAAATTATCAAGTAAATCCAAATCATAATACATACAAAAGTGATGGATATGATTATTTCCAACCGTTCCCAAACTTGAGGTTAGGCTATAAAATAAATGACAAAAATAAGCTAGTCGCTTTTTATAACCGTAGAGTTGATAGACCAAATGAAGTAGATATTCGTATATTTCCTAAATATGATGATGCCGAAATTATTAAGGTAGGTAATCCTTCACTTGCTCCACAATTTACCAATTCAGTTGAATTAAGCTTAAAACATAGAATTAAAGATGGTTTTTGGTACACTTCTGCTTACAGCAAATTTGCGAATGGAACAATTACAAGAATTTCTACTACAGTAGATACAACTAATTTAATCTATGCTATTTTTCAAAATGCAGGAAAAAGTAACTCTACAGGTGTTGAATCTGTTTTATCTCAAGATGTATCCGATTTTTTCACTTATAATGTAGGGTTAAATGTATATTACAATCAAATTGATGCTTTTACAGTTAATAATCTTTATCCAGTTGCACATACTTTTAGTACTGATAGACAAACAGCTATATCAGGTAATTTAAAATTAAATACTTCTTTTCATTTCAAAAAAGATTTTGATGCTCAATTAACGGCTATTTATTTAGCTCCTGATATTATTCCGCAAGGAAGAATAGCTTCAAGATTTTCATTAAATATTGGATTGAAAAAAACTATACAAAAAGGAAAAGGAGAGATTTTCTTTAATGCTTCAGATTTATTGAACACAATGTTTATTAAGCAAACTATTGATGGAAATAACTTTTCTTACACAAGTTCTAACTTTTACGAAACACAAGTTTTTAGAATTGGATATAATTATAAATTTTAATGAGTTATATAATTCATGCGTTAAAAATATCATATTAACTTTTTTTATACCAACAATTTATATTGTAACTTTGCGTTATAGGTTATTGAATTAAATGAATATTAAATTTTCATATAGAGCACTTGCCATGTTTATGGCTTTTTTGATGTTTACTTCATCAATAGGCTTTTCTATGGATGTTCATTTTTGTGGAGGCAAATTAGAAAGTTTTAGCTTTTTTGGAAAAGCAGAAGCATGTGAAATGATGAAGCCTAAACAAGAAAAAGAATCACGTTCTTGTTGTGAATCGCCTAAAAAAGAAATTAAGCCTTGTCATAATAGAGAAGTTGTAAAAGGTAATTGTTGCCACAATGAAAGCTTTGTTATAGATAATGGTGGCGAATTAGAGACTTCTGATTTTTCATTAGAACAATTTCAACAAGTTATAGTTGCTGTTATAGTTCTATTTCCAAATGTTGATCTTTTTAAAACAGCTAGTAAGCAAGTAAATTATGCTTATTACAATCCACCACCAATTATAAAGGATATTTCTATCCTACACCAAGTATTTCGTATTTGATTTTATTTTTTTGATGATTATCCTTCACGCTACGTGTAAGGGCTAACTGTGTTTATCAAAAAAATAATTTAAAGATGTTAAATAATATTATCAAGTTTTTCCTTGATAACAAACTAGTAGCATGGTTAATGCTAGGTTTGTTTGTCATTTGGGGGTTAGTAACTGCTCCATTTAATTTTGAATCAGATTGGTTACCAAGAGATCCCGTAGCTGTTGATGCTATCCCAGATATTGGAGAAAATCAACAAATTGTATTTACCAAATGGATGGGGCGTTCTCCACAAGATGTAGAAGATCAAATTACCTATCCGCTTACTTCCTC
>JAHDBM010000089.1:4266-9582 GCA_020630395.1 Flavobacteriales bacterium | reverse complement strand
TACACTGATGATGGTGTGTTAACATCCGATAGGATTATGAATGGTAATGATCAAGACTTATCGTTTAACAATATAGATGATTTAACTATTGATGCTGATACTTTGATATTAAATAATATCGATAACCTAGCACCAGCTACAGCTTATCAAGTATTAGTAAAAGAAACAGCTACAGGAATTGTGAGGTCAGTTACTCCAACTAAAGAAAAACAAACAGGAATAACAGTATCAACAATAAATCTTGCTCAAACACCTATTGCAGCAGCATTGGTAGATGTTTATATGAATGGTCAGTTACTTACAGAAGGAGCAACAGATGACTATACAATTGTAGGTAGTGCGGTTACATTGTCTTTTACTCCAATTGCATCAGATATATTTATCATTAAATACTCATACTAAAAAAGTACTACTGATAAAGTGAAGAATATAATTTACATATTATTTATTAGCTCATCAATAGCTATTGGACAAACTGGTTTATTTGTTGATGGAGCATCAGTATATACTGAGTCTAATACTTTGTTCTATGTTGAAGGAGATGTAGATATAGATAATGCTGGAACAATTGAAAACAATGGAGATATTGAGTTTGATCAAGATTGGATTAATAATGCAGGTAATACAGGTTTAATAAATAATGCCTTTGGAACTGTACACATGATTGGGGGCAATCAAGAAATAAGAGGAAATAGTATTACTCAATTTTATAATTTAGATTTAAAAGGAGGTTTTGTTTTGAAAGAAGCTTATCAAAATGCATTTATTACTAACAATTTAAATTTAAATAATGCAGAGTTACAGACTCATCAAAACACTATTCATTTAACCAATCCTGATCCATTATCATTACAATGGTTAAATGGATTTATTTCTGGAGATAGCATTGGAGGTTACTTTGCTAGAAGCACAGATAGAACTTCAGTTTATCAATATCCAGTAGGAAACACTAATTTATTTACGAGTCCATATAGAGGTATTGACATTACACCAGCAAATGGGGATAGTAATGTGTATGGTGTTAGATTAGCAGCTGAGGATGCTAGTTTAGATGTAACAGGAACTTCTTTTACAGGTGCACCAGGACCTTATGATAGAACGTTAAAAGACAATACCATTTTACAGCTTAATCCCGTTTTTTATCACCATGTAGCTAGAATGCATGGAACATCTATAGCAAATGTTAAATTTTACTTTTTTGAAAATGATCACTTATCTCAAAATAGAAGATTTGATGGGTTAGGTCAATGGAAAAGTTCGTTTAATGAATGGGATTTTGTAACTACCGATTTTACGGCAAATATATCTGGTCCAGCAGGTTATGGAACTCCAGAAAACTTTATTTCCTTAACAACAGGAAATTTTGATGATGATGCATTTTCTCTAGCAGTAACTGAAGGATTATTGGTGTTTGTTCCTCAAATATTCTCACCAAATGGAGACGGAGCAAATGATGTAGTGTTTGTTAGAGGTAGAAAAATTAAAGAACTTAAGTTTGTAGTATATAATAGATGGGGAGAAAAGGTTTTTGAGACTACAGATAAAACTATCGGTTGGGATGGCTCATTTAAAGGTCAGGAAGCTCAAAGTAGTGTTTATGTATATTATTTAGAAGCTGAAATAGAGGATTTTGGGGAGTATAAGCAACAAGGTAATATTACACTAGTAAGATGATGAAAAATAAACTATATATCATATTAATGGTGATGTTTGTATTGGCTTCTAATGCAGAATCTCAGGATATTCATTTTTCTCAAATGGTTATGACGCCCACTTACATTAATCCTGGGGCTGCAGGCACTTTTGCAGGTGATTTTAGAGGAATATTAAACTTTAAAGAACAGTTTTCATCATTTAATAATGCGTTTAAAACCTATCATGGATCTTTTGATTTACCATTAACTAAAAATAGGAGGTATAAAGCATTGGGGGCAGGTGTTGATTTATTTCAAGATGTTGCTGGAGACTCTAAAACGAAAACAACAAGTATTAACCTTAGTATATCACAAACTATTCAATTTGCCTCTTATGCCGACTTATCTTTAGGTGTTTCTTTAGGGTATACTCAGTATTCTGCAAACTATGCAGATTTAATGTGGGACGCTCAGTATAATGGAATCGATTATGATGAAACATTACCTACTCAAGAAATATTTTTTGGGAGATCTCAAGGTCATTTTGATTTTGCAGCTGGTCTTTTTTATAGGTATTTTGATTATGACGGATTCCCTTATGAAATTGGATTAAGTGTTTCTCACCTTTCAACACCATCTATTGGTGTTTTAAGTGCAGAAGATGAACTACCTATGAAAATCGTTTTACATGGTAAAAAAGAGTTTGAAATGTATAATGATAGATGGGGACTAATTCCAATGTTTTTTGTAGCCAACCAAAGACAAGCTCTTGAAATTAACGGAGGAATGCTTGTAAGAAATGATATTGGTTTACATTCAAAATATACAGGGTATTATAAAAATACAACCATATATTTTGGAGGTAGTTTTAGGTATGGAGATGCCATTATTCCGCAATTTTATATAAATCTTAAAGAGAAATATACACTTGGATTAAGTTATGATATTAACATATCTAATTTATCAGTCGCATCAAGGTATAGAGGAGGTTTAGAAGTATCATTTTCTATGGCTGGTTTTTTTACTGAAAAATATAGAGTAATTTCGCCAATCACATTTTAATAATAATATGAGAAAAATTTTATTTATTACTTTTTTGTTAGCTTATTGTGCGCTAGCTTTTGGTCAATCTTCTAGAAGGACAAAAATTAATGAAAAGTATGTTGTTAAGGAAATGACTATAAATTCTAGTCTTTCTGAAGTGCCAACTCATTTTGAAAATGGTCAATTGTATGTGTATAGGAATAAACCTTTTTATAAGTTTTACAATAAATATTATGATTTATTTACTGTTGATGTATATAAAGAAGAAGCAAAAGGAAGATATAAGCTTCTAAAAGGTAATTTAAATACAAGATTTAATGAAGGGCCTGTTTCGTTTGATAGAAAAAATAATTTGGCTTATGTGACAAGAAATATTTATACGCGTAGAGAGCTGAGAAAAAACAGTTTGACTGTTAATCCATTAGAAATTGATATTTATAAAGAAATCCATGGAGAATTTAAATTCATTAAAAAATTTACTCACAATAATAAGGATTACTCAGTAGCTCATGCCTTCTATTCTGAAGCATCTAAAAGAATATATTTTTCATCAAATATGGATGGAGGAATAGGAGCAGCTGATCTGTATTATTGCAACATAGATTCATCTGGAGAATATTCTACACCTATAAACCTTGGGAAAAATGTTAATTCCAGAGGAGATGATATGTATACAGTTGTTAATAACGGAATCTTGTTCTTTTGTTCTAGAGGTAGGCATAGAAATAGAAGCAGAAAAGACTTAGATATCTATTATGTTACTGAATTGGGAGCATTAAGGGGGGAAAAACCAAAACATTTGGATGAGCCTTTGAATTCTAAATATGATGATTTCGGAATAACATTTATCGATAATCAATCAGGATATTATGCGACTAACAGTGCATATAAGCAAGAATACAACCATAATATTTTTTATTTTGACTTAGGCGATCCTTTATTTGGACCAACTGAGTTCAATTTATTTTTAGAAGTAGATTCAATTCACAAAAGAAACTTTGCAAGGAGTAAGTTTAAAGTATTTGATAATGAAACTAACAAAGAGTTAACTAAACTTTTGGTTAATGATGGCTATATTTTTGAAAAGGTTGAATCCAATAAAACCTACACAATAAAATTTGTTGAGAATAGTAAATTTAAAGATATAGTGGTTGGGCCTTTTGAAAAATTAAATAAATCAGATGTATTTAAAGAACAGTTATTAGATATTGAACCAATTATTGTTCAAAAGGATACAGTGATTCCAGTTAAAATTGACACAGTATATGCTCAAACAGATACAGTTAATAAGTATGTTGAAAGTAACCTTATGGATAGTATAAGTGAAATAGCTAAAGAAGTAAAAGAAATCAAAAATTTAATTATTAATAATAAACTCGTGTTAAATAATGTTTATTTTGAATTAAACAGTTCGACTTTAACTGAAGTGTCTAAATATCAAATGGATAAATTAGTTGATTATTTAAAAGAATATAAAGATAAACGGGTTGCAATAGAAGCATATACAGATAGTAGAGGTAGTGCTACTTATAATTTAAATCTATCCAAAAGAAGGGCTAAGAGTGTAAAAACGTATATATTAAGTCAAGGAATTTCTTCAATAAGAATAGCAAGTGTTAAAGGAATGGGTGAGGCTAATATTATTAATAAATGTAAAGAAGGAGTTGAGTGTAGTGAAGAATTACATAAAATTAATAGGCGTGTTGAGTTTATTTTTTCAAATTAAATTCTTGAAATACAAATGCATTTAAACCTTTAAATTTTGTATTTCATCTATTTTCCATAGAAGTAATTGTATCTTTTTTTTAATGTGTTAACTTTTAGTTAAGGACTACATCTGATTAATATTGGGGATGAATAATCATATGTTTTGTGTTAACTTTGGGTAAAGTATATTGTATGAGTCAAAAATATTTTTTAATAGTATTCTTTTTTCTTTTTTCAAATTGGTTTTTGGGACAAACAACAGTGCAATCTATTAATGTTCCATTATCATTAAACGCATGTGGAGAAGGAGATACTATAGAAGTATTTATTCAAAGTGTTAATGGTTATTCTAATCTAAGAGTTGAGGTAACATTGCCTAATGATGTTAGTTTTGATAGGTTATTGAGTGGAGCAAATTCAATTATAGATACATCAAACAAACAACAACCTTATTTTGGGATTACATTTATGCCTCCTGGGGGTACAAGAAGAATAAGGTTTATAGCGCATGCTGGATGTTCTGCACCATCTGGTTCAGTAACTGCTCAATTGAAAGATAATTCAGATGTTTCTTTTGGTTCATTGTATACCTCTAGTACAATGAATATCGACCTTTCTAATCTACTGTTAACTGGAATTTTAAATACGACAACTGGTAATCAATCTGGAATTAACCTTGCTGCTCTTTCTTTAGGAGATCAATATATTCGAACGTTTAAAGTAGATTTTACAGCAGTATCAGGATCTTTAGATACGTTTACAGTTGCTATTGAAAAACCTTATCATAACATATTATGGAATTCTACAGGTAATGTCACCTATTCGTTTACAGGTGATACCGTCTATTATGGGTTTAATACAAGTGATTTTGGAGGTGCTCCTTTAAGCCCTAGTAACAATACGTTCACATTTTCTGATTCAGTAGAACTAA
>JAHDBM010000089.1:0-4166 GCA_020630395.1 Flavobacteriales bacterium | reverse complement strand
TTTAATAATCAAATCATTTATGATTCAATAAAGATAAATGGTCGTATAGTTCCCTTTGATTTAGGAGCATTTGGTGTTTATCCTATTGTTGATTCATTGACTTCAGCACAATACTCTAACGGAGGATTAACTGATATTGATGGAGATGGTTATGTAAATGATCTGGCTTCAGATAGTTCAATACAAGTAGAGGCTTTCTATCATTATAATTATGGGGTATTTTCTTGTGCTCGTAATCGAAGAGCTTTAATTCATTATTATGGACACAAAGGGATTTATATTGATTATCAAAATATGTGTGGTGCTCCTCAAACCCAATTTAGAAGGCAAGGACAATATCAATTTCTTGATTATCGTCATGTATCATCATCTGCAGATCCAACAGCATTTGATGGAGTGCCATTTAGAGTTAAATTTAATGAATGGTCTCAATTTGCTAGGTTTGATTGGAGTAAGATTCGAATAGAAAAACGATTTATTGTTCCAAAAGGTGTTTCATTTGCCGCTCCTTTTAATATGTACTGGAATGGAGTAACAAATACAGCTACCAATTATTATACAACAATTAGAGCAGGAGCTGTTTATGATACACTATCAGTATTTACTGATCGTTACAGAGGAGCATATAACCAAAATGATGATTTTTATATTGATTTTGTTAATAATTGTTCATTGAATCTTGATACATGTGAAGACATAAAAATTTATTTGCAATCTTTCATTAGGGTTGATGATGGAGATTCGGCTATGCCATGTTATGTTACACCCATAGCATGTGATTCAGTTTCAATAACTAAAGATTGTGGATCAACTCAAAAAGGGTATAATATCAGCCAATACTTTTTTGAACGAGCAACTTTTGGATGGACCGATTCTACCATGGCAACAAAAGTTGATAGGAATACTCCGGGTGTAGTTTTAGATAGAGCACACCCTTTTGACTCTCTTCGTGTTCAGGTTAATACGTACGTAAAAGATACAGCCTTCGATTCTTTAAGTGTAGATTTAGATTATGATTTCGGATCAGGTACTGATCCACTTCAATTATTACCTGGAACTGTATCAGCATCTATAACTGATGTGAGCTCTGGTAATACGTTTACATTTAATAATGTCCCAATTTCAAAAATAGTCGTATCAGCAACTGAAAGCATTTATAGAGCTGACCTATCAACTTATAGAGATAGTATGAGGTTACTTCTATTAAATCCATTGTGGAAATTTGGAGGAGATGATTTAAGTACAACATACAGCCGAGATTCAATCGTTTTGAATTATTTTTTATATGGTAGCATTGAGAGAGATTATTACATAGGTACAATATTTACAGCATATAATGATATTACTCAAAAACCATTTATACCTCCTTGCTTGCTTAAAAAACCAACTATGTTTATTGATAATATTGGTCAATGGTTTAGGTCTGATATGACAGGCTTTAATACATGTTTAAATGCATTTAATGGACAAGGAGGTTTTCATTATAGTAATGGTAAACCGATTACAGCTAATCCTTCTAGTGCGTTTGATCCTCTCAAAGATTTTGCTCCAGCTGAATATAAGCCTTTTTTATCAGTTGATTCAATCGAATTATCTTGGGATGAACGTGTTTATACGTTAGACAGTAATGGCAATTTTTATTTAACAAGAATATATGTAGGTTTATCATCACCAATTTTGTTACATGACTCTATTTATGATATTGTAGCCTCTAACAAGGTAGTTTATTATCCTGGTTCTATTCCAAATAGATATGGTAGAGGTGCTAGAGACAATGTTTTCGTTACTGTTCCATTAAAACATTCCTGTGGAAGCGTATTGACTAGTTCGGGTAATCTTCCATCTGGAGATCAAAGGATAAGGACAGATGTTTTTTGGAAAAAATATCCTCAGGCAATAGGAGGGGCAAAAGTTAAATATAATAATAGTATTGCTGCAAGAAGTATAGTTGGAGCGTCTTTACCGGAAGTATCCATGACAGCAATAACTCCAATTAGATCTGCTACAGCAGATACTATCGAATGGATGGTAAATATAGGGAATACAAGTAGTTCTAAAACTATTCAATATGCTTGGTTAGATATTCAGTCACCATCTTCATTAGTTACTCCAGTTAGAGTATCTGATGGAACTAAAAATTATCCAATTTTAACTTATGCAGGAGGGTTTTGGGTAAAACTAGATACGCTTTTACCTAGCGAAAACAAAGATTTTAAAATTTATGCAGAATATAATACCTGTAATGACGATAGTTTAATTATAAGATCAAGTCATAGTTGCTCTCAATATCCAATTGATCCAATACAGGGATACCCTACTACAGGGTATATTTGTAATGATAAGATAAGAGTAGATAAATTATTTCTAAATGAGAAGAATGCTCTTATTCAAAACTTCTTAGTTCAACAAGCTCCTGATACTATTAATTTATGTGATACACTTGATTTTAGATTATTAGGACAAAACTCTAATGATGTAGATGTTAATAATGTTAAACAGTTAATGACTTTACCTGCATCAAACCTATCAGTTGTCCCCGGTTCTTCAGAACTAGAATATCCAGCAAATTCAGGTGTTTGGATAGGTATTCCAGATCCAACACTTACTTTAGGACTTTACGAGTGGGATTTATCAACTCAATTTGTTTCTGGTAATTTACCTGGAGCTGGCATTCCTCTGGATAGTAACGCATATCAAATTCGTTTTAGAGTTGTATCAGGATGTCCATTCACATCTGGAGATCAATTGAGCTTTTATATGGAGGCTGATGAAACTTGTGGAGATAACTTGGTGTCTAATACTTTGGTAAGTGATCCGCTTAATGTTAGAGGGTTACCACCAGCTCCCAATACAATCATTGTAACAAAGTTTGCAGCAGATTCATTAAATGCATGTGCTGACTCTGCAAAACTTACTGTTAATGTTAGGAATGCAGTTGGTAACTTATCTAATGGTCAGGAAATTATTATTGTTCGTATATCAGATACTAATTTAATTGCTGGAAATATTTTTAATATAGTAAATGGAACTTATTTACAGTCTACTATACCTTATGATACTATAATTTCTGGTATTAGAAATTATGAGTGGAGAATTACTGCTGGATTACCAGTTGGAGATAGTATTAAATTTGAGTTCAACATAGGACCGAATAATTATAATAATCTTGTTTGTGGTAAAACTCCAATAGAATTATCTACTGTAGAAAGGCATGATGTATTTTGTCCTTCTGATGGTTCATTTTGTGGTGTTAACTTTAATATAGACAGAACAGAGGATACTATAGTGATAGATAAGGCTAATATTCAAATATCTAATGCTACTGCTGTTTTAAATGCATGTGATGATTCACTACAAGTTGAGTTTAAAGTTAAAAACACGGGAAGTCTAATTCCAACTGGTACGAATACGGTAGTTCAGTTTGCACATGATGCTAACGGGAATAGTATCTTAGACCCTTCTGATCCTGTACTCACAGGACAAGAATTTATTATTACAGATAGTTTAAATACAAATGATTCCATTATTATTAATCATGGTATTTTAACAAATGTAGAGATATGTGATTTAATAATTTTTATTGATACTCCAAGTTGTGTGTGTGATAAAACTGAATTAGGAATTCCTGTTGATTTAGATTTTGAGCTAGATACGCTTCAAGTTTGTGATAATGATAATCTTACATTTGCTAATTGTACCTCTAGTGCTTTTTCTGGTTCAAGAATATATCAATGGAGTGATGCAAATGGTGGTGGAGCAGCAACATATTTATCAAATGTGAATATTTTAAATCCAATTTTCACTCCTCCAACAGTTGGCGTCCCTACACTTATAGAGTACTCATTGAGAATAATAAGAGGAACATGTGTTAATTATGATACATTAAGAATATGGGTCAATCCTATTCCACAATCTTTTACAGTATCAGATACTATGATATGTCAAGGAACTTTTACATTAGAACCAGATGCTTATCAAACTAATATCCAATATAGAGTATGGACGGCATTAACAGGGGGTACATATATCGGGAATGCACCATTAGTAGTTAATGTTTTAACAGATACTTCTTTTTTCTTGGAAGCTAGAGACACAACAACAAATTGTGTTAGACCTGGAAGAGAAGAATTAAATATTATTATAGATACCATCAATCCATTACCAAT
>JAHDBM010000088.1 GCA_020630395.1 Flavobacteriales bacterium | reverse complement strand
ACCATAGACTAGATATTAACCTTAAAAAATTCTTTGTGTTTAATGAAAATACCAAACTAGAGGTTAATGTTGGCGCTACTAACATGTACAACAGAGAAAACATTTTTTACGTAGATCGTGTTACTACTGAAAAAGTTTATCAATTACCTCTTTTGCCTTCTGTTGGTCTTAATTTGACTTTTTAAACCCATTTAAGGGCTCTATTTTATACTAACGAATATTGAATAATCAAAAACACATTATTCTCTATCACTAATCGGCATAATTATTGTTGTTTTTATTTAACTGATAATAGTTCATTTAAATAGCTAAACACCTCATAATAATGATAAAAACCTTATTAGCCTTAACCTTTATAATGTCTAACCTACTATGTTTTGGACAAGACAAACAACTGTTTGTAAATGACACTTATACTGAATATGCTATATGTGATGATTTTTCATTAGTCACATACGATTCAGCCCTTACATCACAAGATTATTATTATAAAAAAACCTATGATGATAAGGCTACTAAATACTACATCAAGGATAACAATAAGGTGGTGATACATGATATTGAATTAGCCAAAAAACAGCATTTCAATATTAAACTTAATAAAGCTGACTCCTCAACATTAAAATTTGAGGTTATATTAAAAAATAGTGTATATCATGAAAGAATAATGAGATGCAGTAGAGATAGAACTGGTGCTGAAGCTATGGAGTATTCCTATATCAATAACATTTATTATAAAGGAAAGTTAGTTTATACTAAACTATCCTCTACATTAAGTTACACCATGAAGTTTGATATTCAACAACAAACTCAGTGGTTAAAAAACGGAGCAAATATTTGGAAGGATAAAGCAACAAAATACTTTTATATTCTTTATGACTATGAAATGAAGAAAGTTAAAGTGTTAAACTAATAATACGACATTCCCTTATTACGAGATTGAGATTACTTCAAATTCATATATATTCATTTGTTGAAATAATGATAAGCAGAATAAGATAGCTGTCATTCAATAACCCTCCAAACCATCACTTTTCGATCATCACCTCCACTAATGAGGTAATCATTGTAATTAGACCATAAAAGCGTGTTAATGCTATTGGTATGTCCTTTTTCTTGTTGTCGGTTTATTTCTGTTAATAATTTAAAGGTGTTTGCATCCCAAATTCTAATGGTTTTATCCATACTGCTGGTTGCAAATAATGTTCCTTTAGGATTAAACACAATACCATAAATAGAAAACTGATGTGCTGCTATTCGATTAATTAAGGTAAAAGTTGTTGTATCCCAAAAACTCAAAAATCCTCTTGAACCCGTTATTAATATATCTTTTGCAGGATGAAATACCGCTTTATTCACAAAGCGATCTTCCTTATCTCCTGTTAGCTGTTCAATTTCTTTAAAGGTATTTGTCTCTATTATTCTGGTTGTGTTATCGCTACACCCAATCGCTAACAATTTGTTATTAGGAGATAAATCCAAAGATCGAAGTCGTTTAGTGGTGAGTTTAACCTGTTTAGATAATGTAAAATCTTTAGTCGACCAAACCGAAAAAGATCCATCTCCAGAAACTGCTATAAATTCTTCTTTTTCTGCTAACACCAATATATCAAAGACAATACTTTCGTGTGTTTTTAGCAACTTAATCTCTTTTCCTTCGATTAAATCAATAACATGAATTCCTCCACTAAAATTACCAACTAACAGTATGTTTAAATATTCTATTTTTGCAATAGAATACCCCTTATATGGTAGTTTAGCAACTGCCTTGCTTTTATGTGGTTCATATAAGTTCCATTCTACTAAATGTTCATCTCCTCCAGAAGCATAAATTAAATGGTCTTTTCGTCCCCTATGCAATGCATATATACCGGCTTTATGTCCGCTAAACTCATTTACTTTTATGACTTCCATTATTAAATATAATGCGATTTCGATTAACCTATAAATATTTATATAAAAAACACTAATTCTTAACCACAATTTACAATGCTTTTTTTAGAGATTGCTTCGATTCGCTTCCGCTCATCTCGCAATGACGATCAACAAAACCGTCATTACTAACATAAGGAAACGAATATGACATAATCTTAAAGTTACCTTACCAAAAAAGAAATGAAATAATGACTTGTATATTAATATATTACCAACTAATCAAGCAAATACCATTTCCAATACTGGAAGTGATTTTAACTCTTTAATCATATTATGAAACCGATAATAAATAAGTAAAAGTTTAATGCCTTGTTTTCGCTCAATATTGGTTAAACTTAAGGGCTCATTATTAAAGGCTGCTTCCCATATTTTCTTGAAAATATGAGTATCCTTTTTGTTAAAAAAATACTCATGGTTGGGTTGAGTTGGAAACAACCTCCCTTCTTCTACATCAAAATAAGGTTTTTCACTATTACAATCTGGCTCAATACCCAATTGAAAGGTTAATTTCATTAGAAAATCTAAATGAAAATTTAAATTAATTTCCTCATCATCAAACGTAATCAGTTCCTGTTTTAAAAAGGTATACAACTGCTTATTGGGTTCTTCCTCTTGTATTACTTTCTCTAACAGCTCATTAATAAACAAGCAAATATTACTTTTAATTAAATCTGTTTGTAACGATTTATAAGGTTTAGCAATCGTAACTTCTTTTACGTTTTGAATTGTTTTTTTAGGATTTTCGTAAGCCGTAATATTAAGAATAGTGAGCGGTTGAAAAATTGCTTTTGTTTTCTTTGTCTTTCTTGCAAAGTATTGCTTTATCCCTTTTTCTTTGGTGTATACTTTAAGTATAAGTCCATTACCTGTATAAGCTGTCTTTTTTAATAATATGCCCTCAGTAGATAAAAACATATTAGTTAAAACTCCAATCGTATGTATTGATATCAATTAAGCAGTTTGTAAGCAAGTCGATACTGTTTTTGATATCTTCTTTGTGTGCCATTTCAATAACCTGATGAATATGTCTTGTTGGTATAGAAACTGCTCCAGCAATTGATCCTCCAGCTGTCATTCTTTGTATACCAGAAGTATCTGTACCGCCAGCTGTTAAAATTTCTGATTGCCACTTAATCTTATGCTTATCTGCAGTATGTTTCATAAACTTTACCATCCTATAATCACAAATAGTTGATGAATCCATTATTTTAATAGCCGTTCCTTCTCCTAAGGATGTTACTTTTTCGTGAGCTGATGCTCCTGGAACATCAAAAGCAATAGTGGTATCAATACCAAAACCAAAATCGGGTTGTATTTCTTGAGTAGAAACATTAGCTCCTCTTATTCCTACTTCTTCTTGAACAGTAAATACCGCATAAACATCATAAGGAACCTCTACTTGTTTAAGGTTTTTCAGTACTTCTATTAGTATATATACCGAAACCCTATTATCTATTGATTTACAATTTACACAGTCTCCCATTTCGATAAGCGCTCGCTCCCTAGTGATTGGATTTCCTACCTCAACAATTTTTTCAACCTCTTCTTTTTTCATTCCAAGGTCAATAAAGTAATCGATTGATTTTGGCACTTTATTTCGCTCAGCTTGAGACATAACATGTATAGGTTTAGATCCCATAACCCCTACAACATCTTCTTTCCCATGAATAATAACTCTTTGTGCTGTTAATGTTTTAGGGTCAAAACCTCCTAATGTATGAAAACGAACAAATCCATTGTCATCTATGTGTGTAACAATAAATCCTATCTCATCCATGTGAGCGCCAAGCATAACTTTCTTATCAGATGATGTTCCTTTTTTAATAGCAGTAACATTACCCATGTTATCTATTTTTATTTCATCTGCAAGGCTTTTAATTTCTTTTAATACTACCTCACGTATTTTTTGTTCAAATCCTGGAGCACCTGGAGCTTCACATATAGTGGAAAGAAGTGTAACATCTATCATAATAATTAATTTTTAGGTTTTGATAAAAACAAAAACTGACCAATAATCATAAATAAAACCGAGACTATTGTGCTAATTACTGTCTTTAATATAATAATGTGAAGGTATCTAAAACTAAATTCTTCAAGTAAAAAAAGCCAAAATAAGAATAATGCAGTTAATACTGAGGCATATCGTATATAGCCTAATCTATCTACCGAATAAATAGAAAGGTTATACACTTCGGTAAAAGAAGAGGCTTGCTCCTCTAATTGTTTAGTAAATGAAGGACGTAAATACGCAATAAGAACACAAGCTGAGGCATGAACACCATAAGTGTCTGAAAACAAATCAATAACTAAGCCCAACATAAAAGAAATAAACATAAAAGCATACCGGTTAAACTTTACCGGAAATGTTAATATAAAGGATATATATATTATGGGTGAGATAAGATAATTACCCGCACCAAGGTCCATATTGTTTATAACAAAAAGTTGCGCTAATATTAACAACACAAAACGAACAATATTTATAACAATAATATTCATTTAATTAGGTAGTAAGTTTAGACTATCTAGCTCTTGTTTTAGGATATTTTTCACAATAAGTACATGATTTAAGTTATAGAAATCATTCGTGAGCTTTAGCTTTACCGTCTTGTAATTACTTCCATTTTCTTCTGATATATTGGTTACTATCCCTAAAGGTTCTCCTGCAGGAAAAATTCCTTCTTGTGTAGTAGTTACCATTGTATCTCCATTTTTTAAGTCTATATAGTTCGGTACTTTTTCTACGGTACCAGTATTAAAACTATCCTCATTTCTCCATAAAAATGTACCAAATAAATTTTCCTTAGTTGATTTTGCTGTAAGTCTAAATTGCTGATTCATTACAGGCATAACCGTACTGTAATTAGCTGAAACATCTTTAATAAATCCAACTACTCCTCTGCTCGTTAACACTCCCATTTCTTTTTCTACACCTTGATTTGAACCTGCGTTTAGTGTAAGTATATTAAACTTACTTGAAACCGAGTTTTTTATTATTTGTGCTGGATAATACTCATATTGAAGTTTATATAAAGTGTCTTCAACTTTTATCGTTCTATCGGATATTATTTGATAATTTTTTATCGAATGTTGTTTAAGGTTTAGATTATTAAGCAACAATTTATTGTTTACCTGTTGTAAAGTAAAATAGTCTTCTATTGATTTTTCTTTTGAGTAAAACCAACCACTTAATTCATTTGCAGAATTAATTATACTGGCTTTTTGATAACCAGAACCATTAGAAATAAAGAAAAAAGCTACAAATTGAAGAAAAACAAAAAACAATAGAAATCGAATCTTTCTTATAAAACTGATTAAATTTCGCATGATTAATAATTCCTATTTTTGACCTTTAATCTGTTACAATCCTTTCATTAAGAATTGATATTTGTCTATGTTTTTTAATGCATTTCCAGTACCTCTAACAACAGCTCTTAATGGATCTTCAGCAATATGAATAGGTAATTGTGTTCTTTGAGAAATTCGCTTGTCTAACCCTCTTAATAAAGAACCTCCTCCAGCTAAATAAATACCTGTTTTATATATATCGGCAGATAATTCTGGTGGGGTCATTTCTAAAGCTGATAAAATTGCTTCTTCTATTTTAGATATTGACTTATCTAATGCTTGTGCTATTTCTTTATAAGAAATTAAAATCTCTTTAGGAATACCCGTCATTAAGTCTCGCCCTCTTACTGGATAATCTTCTGGTGGTTCTTCAAGCTCAGTTAAAGCTGCACCTACTTCAATTTTAATTTTCTCAGCAGATCGTTCACCAATTAAAATATTATGCTGACGTCTCATATACTCTTCAATATCAGCAGTAAAATCATCTCCTGCTACACGTATAGATTTATCACATACTATTCCTCCAAGCGCAATTACAGCAATTTCGGATGTTCCTCCACCTATATCGATAATCATATTACCCATTGGTTCTTCAACATCAATACCAATACCAATTGCAGCAGCCATTGGCTCATATATTAGATATACTTCTTTTGCACCTGCATGTTGAGCAGAATCACTAACGGCTCTTTTTTCAACTTCAGTTATTCCTGACGGAATACATATCACCATTCGCATAGAAGGTGGAAAAACACTTTTTCCTGGTTTAATCATTTTAATCATCCCACGAATCATAGCTTCTGCAGCTTTAAAATCAGCAATAACACCATCTTTAAGCGGTCTAACTGTTTTAATTGTTTCGTGCGTTTTACCATGCATTTGTTGTGCCTTTTTACCAATACCAATAACCTTATCGGTTTTGATATCAATTGCCACAATAGATGGTTCGTCTACAACAACTTTATCGTTTTGTATGATAATCGTATTTGCTGTTCCTAAGTCAATTGCAATCTCTTGCTTAAATAAATTAAATAATCCCATTTTACTCTTGAGGATGTGTTTGTATATTAATGTTTAAAATGTCTTGTTCCTGTAAAAACCATAGCAACTTCATGATCATTACAATAATCTATTGATAATTGATCTTTAATAGAGCCTCCTGGTTGTATTACTGTTTTTATTCCTTCTTTATTAGCTATTTCTACACAATCAGGAAAAGGAAAAAACGCATCAGATGCCATTACCGCTCCATTTAAATCAAAGTTAAATGATTTGGCTTTGTGTATAGCTTGCCTAAGTGCATCTACCCTTGATGTTTGTCCTGTTCCGCTAGCCAACAATTGACCATTTTTAGCTAATACAATTGTATTTGATTTGGTGTGCTTACAAACTTTACTTGCAAATACTAAATCATCAATCTCATTAGCTGTTGGTGCTTTAATTGTAGCTGTGACAAAATCTTCTTTTTTATCTGTAACGTTATCTTTGTCTTGAAACAAAATACCGTTAAGTATTGTTCTATACTGTTGTGCAGGTAATTCAAATTGTTTTTGAACTAATAGCACTCTGTTTTTCTTTCCTTTTAAAACGGTTAGTGCTTCTGCTGTAAATGAAGGAGCAATTACTACTTCACAAAACAATTTATGTATTTCATTAGCTGTTGCTACATCAATCTCCGTATTACTGATTAAAATCCCACCAAAAGCTGAAACTGGATCACCAGCTAATGCATCATTATAAGCATCAAGCAAGTGCTCTCTTGTTGCTAAACCACAAGCATTGTTGTGTTTTAGTATTGCAAATGTTGGTTTATCGTCCTTAAATTCTAACATAAGGTTAACTGCAGCATCTACATCTAATAAGTTATTGTAGGATAATGCCTTTCCATGTAGTTTATCGAAAAAACCATCTAAATCTCCAAAAAACCATCCTTTTTGATGTGGATTTTCTCCATATCTCAGTTGACTTTTTTGATTAAAATCTACTGCTTTATTTACATCACTCGAAACAAAATACTTGAATATTTCAGTATCATAATGTGAAGATTGTAAGAAGGATTCTTTAGCAAAGTTTTTTCTTTCTTCTAACGAAACACTCCCATTATTAGCTTGTAAAATAGATAACAGTTTGCCATACTGATTCATAGAAGAAATAACAGTTGTATCACTAAAGTTTTTGGCTGCTGCTCTAATTAACGATATACCTCCTATATCTATTTTCTCAATGATTTCTTCTTCGCTACTTCCTGCTTTAACAGTTTCTTCAAAAGGGTACAAATCAACTATAACTAGATCTATCTCTGGAATATCATAAGTTGATAATTCTGCTACATCACTATCATTATCTCTCCTAGATAAAATTCCTCCGAAAATTTTTGGATGCAATGTTTTAACTCTACCTCCTAAAATAGAAGGGTAAGAAGTAAGTGTTTCAACAGGTATAACTTCTACTCCAGTGTTTTCAATATATTTTTGTGTGCCACCTGTAGAAAATATTTCTACTCCAAGCTTGCTTAATTCTTGTACAATAGGATCTAATCCATTTTTGTGATAAACAGAAATTAAAGCTGTTTTTATTGTTTTGTTACTCATGCTTGTATTAAAATCTCTTTTTAAATCCTGTTCTAATAAAATTCTCGGTTAATTGAGCTCCATTTCTAACTGAGCCAAATTTATAGTTTGTATACCTATAGCTAGCATTAAAGCTTAACTTATTTTTTAAACTAAGTGAAAATCCAATATCACCAAACATTTGGGTATCAGTTGTAAAACCTTCTCTATCATTTAGAGCATAAGTAAAAGAAACATTTGGTTTTAATTTTTTATCAAAGAAACTATAACCTAATTGAAATGTTCCACTGTTAGATGAATATTGAAAATCAGGTATATCATTATTTAAATTCCTTGCAAAAACGCTCATAGTTAATGGGCTTTCTGTAAAGCTAAGACTATAATTAGCCCCAATAACTGTAGTTTGTATTTTTCTAAACTGTCCTGTATAGGTATTAAAATCTTCAACTTGATTATAGGCTCCTGTTAACATTATTCTATGCTTGGTGTTTCCTTTTTCCCATGCATAAGTCGGTATCACATTATAACTTTCAGTAACCATTTCTACTTTCAATGTATCAAAATCAAATTTGTTCCTAAATCCAAAATTAGAGTATGTCACATTTAAATTAAATTTTTGATTTGGTATCCACATTAGATTTCCCATCCCAATAATTTGATTAGTTGTAGTAAGGTTGTTATTATTTAGGTTATTTGTTCTTAATCCAATTGTACCGTTTAATATAACCTTACTTTTAAACAAAACAGCATTAGGAGAGAATGTATAATCTATGTAATCATTTTGCATAAAAGGAAAAGCCATGGCTTCATATCCTGCTCCCATGTATTGAAAGCCCAACTTAAAATTAAAAAACTTAGATTTAAACGCTAATGAAGAGATATTAGCAATACCTCCTTTAGTTGCATATTTTGGTTGATATAAGCTACCAAATAGTTTTTGAAGTTGATCATCATCAGATGTTAAATCTTCAGATTCTGCATTACTTGTATATACTGATGTTGCCATTTCAGTACTGAACAAAAACTTCTTTAAAAACTTAAACTGAATAGTAGGAGCAACAACAAAACCATCTTTAGCATCTACACCAATAGGTTTTCTTGCTACTGAAAGTGTATCATCCCAACTTCTAACAAAACTTACAGCAAACAAGTTTCCACTTTTTTCTCCATAACCTATTTTTGTACTCCACATGTATCGAGCATAAGTTCCAAAAATATTACTGTCTAAATTTGGCTCTATCGCTCTCTGTGCAATTAAAGAATGAAACGAAAAGATAAATTTACCAGGAGTTAAATTTACACCAGCACCAAACATAGGCATTGATCCAATTGTTAATTTAGAATAATTTGGCGTTTGAGTACCAAGTTCTAATTGTGCCCATTTATATTTAGGGCCAATGTAAATCCTATTTAATGGATTCATAATATAATCTATAAAAGACTCATTAGGAATATTAGGTAAATTATATAAAGTTCTTTGTCCTGAAGTAATGTTAACACCAAATGGAAGATTAAAATATTTAGTGAAACTAATGTTTGCATTAGCATTTAATCTATATAATTGATCTGGTCTTCTATTTCTAAAATCAGGATAATCAACTGTAGAAGCATTATAGAAATCGGCAGTACCTCCAAAACCACCAGTAATTTTTAATTTGTTTTTTTTCTCTTTGTTTTGTGCTATTGTATAGTTTTGAAACATAAAAAATGTAACCAAAACACATAAAATCACAGGTGTTTTAATATTATTCATACTGGATAAAGATTTTTTTTGCTAAAAATAGCACCTCATTCTTTCGCGAAAGATAGTAAAGTTTATTTAATTTTTTATCTTAAAGCCTTTATTAATATAGGTTTTAGCTTTATTATTATGTTAATAATGTTTAGTGAAAAGGTTAAGTTCAAAAAAAATCTTTTGATTTTTGGTAGAAGAAAAAATATCTCTATATTTGTCTCCCCGTAAGGGCGATTAGCTCAGTTGGTTCAGAGCACCTGCCTTACAAGCAGGGGGTCACT
>JAHDBM010000019.1:43234-49575 GCA_020630395.1 Flavobacteriales bacterium | reverse complement strand
TACCTGATTCCACTAAACCATTAAACACTCTAGCTCCATCTAAATGAAGTTTTAACCCATACTTAGCACAAAATGATCGAGCTCCTTTAATCCAATTAAAATCATGAATAACACCTCCTCCTCTATTGGCTGTATCCTCCATACAAACTAATGTAGTTCTTGGGTAGTGTTGATCGTCTGGGTTAATTTGATTCTCCAATAAAGCGGGATCAATTCTGCCTTGATTACCTCTTATAAATCGGGTAGACACTCCCGAATTTCTTGCTATACCACCTCCTTCATAACGGTAAATATGTGCTTCTTCATGACATATTAATTCATCTCCAGGATTAGTATGAACATTAATAGCAATTTGATTAGTTTGTGTACCAGATGAACAAAACAATCCTGCTTCTTTACCAAACATACTGGCAGCCAATGCCTCTAGTTCATTTATACTTGGGTCATCCCCAAACACATCATCCCCAACCTCAGCCTTAAACATAAACTCCTTCATTTTTGGAGCAGGTTTAGTTACCGTATCACTTCTAAAATCTAATATTTTCATAGAGGTTGTTTTTAAGCATTATTAGTGGTTACATTATTTAGCTATTTACATTAACTAATAAAACATATAACAAAATAATGAACTGTAGTAATTGTAACATAGAAATACCTCAAGATAATATAAATATAAAAACTGATTTAGCACATTGTAAAAATTGTGGGGAAATTAATAAAATATCAGCATTAATTAACATTGCTGACACTAGCAGTTTTGAAATTGAAACAACATCAAAAGGCACATGGTATAAGAAAGAAAGAGGAAGTTTAATTATTGGAGCTAATTGTTGGTCTCCTATCGCGTTTTTTTTAATTCCTTTTGCTTTAGTATGGTCTGGTGGATCATTAGGGGGTATTTACGGTACGCAAATTTTATCAGGTGAATTTGATTTAATGATGTCTTTATTTGGACTCCCTTTTTTAATTGGATCTATTATTTTATTATCAACCATAACAATGTTCTTATTTGGCAAAACTGAATTAACACTTGACAATGATGAAGGAAAAATATTTACGGGGGTTGGCAAATTAGGAAGAACAAAAAGGTTTAAATGGAGTGATATTGATAAAATTCATGAAACAACATCTAATGTTAGAGTAAATAACTCCAGAAATTTAACTAAAATATCCATTAAAGGATCTAAAAAGACAACATTTGGCATGTGGTTAAACGAAAGAAAACAATACTATCTTTTAATGTCATTGAAACATTGTTTAAACAAAAAGAAGCAAAACAGATATTTTGTTTAATCTTTTAAAAAATCAATATTTCGTTTTAAGCCCTTAAACTTTGTTCGTTTCACTGCCGATTTTCTAAACATTTCTTGAAAAACCTCTTCAGTTAAATCTTCCCAGTCATTTTTTGTTAAATACAACATATCTGGATGTGGATTAAACAAAGGCTCATTGTGCGGTTTAGAAAAACGATTCCAAGGACAAACATCTTGGCA
Source organism: Flavobacteriales bacterium (assembly GCA_020630395.1). Lineage (GTDB taxonomy): Bacteria > Bacteroidota > Bacteroidia > Flavobacteriales_D > CAJJDF01 > CATLPG01. Next base: position 48,082 of record JAHDBM010000019.1, on the reverse strand, counting down.
AACATCACACCCAAACATCCAACTATCCATTTTTCCCTTAAATTCATTAGGGATTATTTCATCTTTAAGCTCTATGGTTAAATACGAAATACATTTAGATCCATCAACAACATACGGTTCTACTATTGCATCTGTTGGGCATTCATCAATACATGCTGTACATGTTCCACAATAATCTTTTATAGGACCATCATATTCCAATTCCAAATCAATAATAAGCTCAGCCAAGAAAAAAAAACTTCCAGCTTTCGTATTAATAAGGTTACTGTTTTTTCCTACCCAACCTAAGCCACTCTTTTTAGCCCAAGCTTTATCCATAACGGGAGCTGAATCTACAAATGCTCGACCGTTTACTTCTCCTATTTCTTCTTCAATGAAATATGTTAGCTCTTTTAACTTTCCCTTAATAACATGATGATAATCTTTACCATAGGCATACTTAGAAAGTTTTGGAGCCTCTTCTTCAACTTGTGTTTTAGAAGGGAAGTAATTTAACGCTAATGAAATTACACTCTTAGCACCATCTACCAGTAATCTTGGGTCTAAACGCTTATCAAAATGGTTTTCCATATACCCCATTTTTCCATGATAATCTCGCTTTAACCATTCTTCTAAATTAGAAGCTTCATCTTCTAAAAAATCAGCTTTTGAAATACCACAAAACATAAAGCCAAGATCAAGGGCTTTTTGTTTTATTAAAACTGTATGGTTTTCTTTTAGATTAATTTTTCACTTTTTTATATTGTCATCCTCAACTTGATTGAGAATCTAAAGCAAATTATACAAATTTATAGATTCCCAATCAAGTTGGGAATGACATGAAATGGTTTTGGTTAAAACAAACCTCCTTGAGTAAACCCTTTATCTCTGCCTAGATGCTTATATGCTTTTTCGGTTGCTTGTCTTCCTCTTGATGTTCGCATTAAATAGCCTTCTTTAATTAAAAATGGCTCATATACTTCTTCTATTGTACCGTCCTGCTCACCAACAGCTGTAGCAATTGTTTTTAATCCTACTGGCCCACCTTTAAATTTATCAATAATAGCACTTAGTATTTTATTATCCATTTCATCAAGACCATTTGCATCTACATTAAGTGCTTCCAAACTATACTTTGTTATATCTGGATCAATATTTCCAGATCCCTTTACTTGAGCAAAATCTCTAACCCTTCTTAATAAAGCATTCGCAATTCTTGGTGTACCTCTACTTCTAGATGCAATTTCGTAGGCCGCTTCATATTCAATAGGAATTTTTAAAATACCAGATGAGCGTTCTACAATATCGGTTAATAATTTAGCATCATAGTATTCTAATCTTAAATTAATACCAAATCGAGCCCTTAACGGAGCTGTTAACAATCCACTTCTAGTAGTTGCTCCAACAAGTGTAAACTTGTTTAACTCAATTTGCACTGAACGCGCATTTGGTCCTGTATCAATTACAATATCAATTTTAAAATCCTCCATTGCTGAGTATAAATACTCCTCAATAACTGGACTTAATCTATGTATTTCATCAATGAACAGTACATCTCCTTCTTCGAGATTAGTTAACAAACCTGCTAAATCACCAGGTTTATCTAAAACAGGTCCAGATGTCACTTTAAAACCAACCCCTAATTCATTTGCAATGATGTTAGATAAAGTTGTTTTACCCAACCCAGGAGGTCCGTGAAGCAATACATGATCTAAAGCTTCTTCTCTAAGTTTAGCCGCTTGAACAAAGATTTGAAGGTTCTCAGTAACCTTTTGTTGGCCTGCAAAATCATCAAATGTTTTAGGACGCAATACTTTTTCTATCTCTTGATCGGGAGATACATATTGCTCATTATGAAAATCAAATTCCTCTTCCATTAGTATTGATTACTTTGTTAGGCTTAAACAAATATACCAATTGCGATTTAAATCCTTATTTTTAATCTTACAAAATAGTTAGCCTATATGAAATGCCCATGATGGGCATCAATAATTGTGTGAAATCAATTGCAATGAATAAAATTAAACGACACATTTTTAACTGATTAATCAACTTTACACTTATGAAATTCGGAAAAGTAGATGACCCTTCTTTAATAGACTTTACCCTCCCAACTGATCATCCTGGGACAGAAGTTGTTTTAACCAAAGCAAAAGATGACAATATACCAGAAGTTTTTGTAGGGTGTGCAAAATGGAATAAAACCGATTTAAAAGGTTTTTACCCAAGAGGCACTAAAGATGAGCTTACATACTATTCAACTCAGTTTGATTCTATAGAATTAAACGCTACGTTTTATAGAATATTCCCAGAGAATGTTGTTGAGAATTGGTATAATAAAACACCAGAAGGTTTTAAATTTTTCCCTAAAATACCTCAACTAATTAGTCAGTTCAGAAGGCTAAAAAATACGGATGAAATTGTAGCAGAATATTTAAATTCAATAGGAAACTTAAAAGAAAAATTAGGCATGATTTTCCTACAAATGCCGCAAAATTTTGCTCCAAAATCTTTTGATGCTTTGGAGAATTTTGTTCAAAATTGGCCAAAGGAATTTCCGTTAACGCTTGAACTTAGACATAAAGATTGGTATGAAGACGGCAGTATTGCAGAGCAATTATATCATCTATTAGAAGCTAATAATATTTCTCATGTTATTACCGATACTGCTGGCCGAAGAGACCTCATGCATATGCGGTTAACTTCTCCTTATGCCTTTATTCGTTATACAGGTGCAAATCACAAAAGCGACTATGATAGAATGAATGATTGGTTAGATCGTTTTGAAGTTTGGAAAGAGCAAGGTCTTAAAGGATTTTACTTTTTTGTACATCAAAACGTAGAACAAGCCTCTCCATTATTATCGGCTTATTTTATTGAAAAGCTTAACAAGCGATTTGGGTACGATATAAAAATCCCTGTCATGCAACAAACGAAGACTCTCTTTTAATGAACCGTTATTCATTCCCTTCTCCTTTTGGCAATATCTTAATTGAGGAAAACAACAATGAGCTTGTATCACTTAAGTTTAATAAAACATCATTGAATTTTAATGATAAATCTCCCGTAATAAAACTTACTATACAACAATTAAGAGAATATTTTAATGCTAAAAGAACCAATTTCGATTTACCATTAAACATCCTTGGAACTGATTTTCAAAAAAGCGTTTGGAAGAAAGTTAGCAAAGTACCTTATGGAAAAACTAAATCTTATAGCGAGATAAGTAAGCAATTAGAAAATCCTGGAGCTATTCGAGCAATTGGTGCTGCAAATGGAAAAAATAATTTTCATATCATAATACCTTGTCACAGAATTATTGGAGCTGATGGTTCATTAACGGGTTATGCTGGTGGATTAGATGTAAAGAAACAATTATTAGAACTAGAAGGAGCTTTAAATACTAAACAAACCAGTTTGTTCTAATTTTTTATTGTTTTAAATTACTTCGATTTACTATTTATTGACTCCTCGTAAAGATACCATAAGATGAATTAAACAACTGAAAATGAATGTTTTTAAATTGTGTAGAAAACCCTTCGACTCCGCTCAGGGTGACAAGAGTAAAAAATATTGAAGTTGTCATGCTGAGCGGAGTCAAAGCATTGTTCACGAATTGCTAAATTATTTCTTGTGGGAATCAAATACTATTTAGTCTTCTTTACATATTGTGTAACAATCACAATTTTTTGTCCATCAACCTTTCCTTCAATGTATTCATGATTATCAGGATCAAGCGTAATTCTTCGCACTGACGTTCCTCTTTTGGCAATCATACTAGACCCTTTAACCTGTAAATCTTTTATGAGTACCACAGAGTCTCCGGCTTCTAACTCTACTCCATTAACATCAACATGTTTTTGTTTACTATCGGGATTACCTGCTTTTGCCCAACCCATTGCTTCTTCTTCTAGGTACATCATATCTAATAAATCTTGAGGCCAACCTTCAGCTTTTATTCTAGTTAGCATCCGCCAAGCAACAACCTTTACAGCATCATGTTCACTCCACATACTGTCATTTAAACATCTCCAATGGTTTGCATCAGTAGTTTCTGGATGTTCAATTTGATGAATACATGTTGCACATCCATAGAGGCTTCGCTCTACCGATTTTTCCTCATTTGGAGGAACATGATAAACCGATAAGTCAATTTTACTACCACATAATTCACATGAATTATCACTTCTGTTAGCTAATGCTTTGTCCATTTTTTTATTTAAGACCAATTAATTATTTGTCAATATAACTATAAGGTGGTTACATCCGAAGAAAAAACATATTAATGATAAAAAAGACAATGTACGAACTGATAAAATATGATAATAATAAACCTTCAAAAGAAGAAAAAACTTGGGGCATGCTTTGCCATCTTTTATCGCTTACTGGAATTTTTATTCCATTAGGCATTATACTTGGACCGTTAATTATGTGGTTAATGAAAAAAAACGAATCCTATTTTGTAAATAAAGAAGGTAAAGCTGCACTCAATTTTCAGCTTACCATATGCATAGGGTTATTATGCTCAGTTCCACTAATGTTATTTGGTATTGGTTTTATAATTGCATTTGTCATCATCATTTTCTCTATTATATCTTCTATTTTAGGAGCCATAAAAGCCAATGATGGTAAACACTACGATTATATGTACACCCTAAATTTAATTAACTAATGTCAAGATCAAGTAGGAGAACAGCTTTAACACCAGAAAAACTAGAGGTCATAAAAAAAATAAAAGAAAAGCGTAAAATTGCTGAAAATGAAAGAAAACTTAAAAATGCGGGGATTTGGTTATTTGGTGTAGCAGTTCTTTTAGCTATATCTGCTGCTGTAACCTACATTCCCAATACTCAATATATAGAATTTATT
>JAHDBM010000019.1:39124-43134 GCA_020630395.1 Flavobacteriales bacterium | reverse complement strand
ATCTATGCCATTGATTTTTGTTGGGTTAGGGATATGGTCTAGAACTAAACCCTATGAAGCAATTTTAACAGGACTAATTCTTTTTACCCTAATAATAGTTTTATCAGCAATTGCTGATCCATCTTCTATTTTTTCAGGGATTCTATGGAAAGTACTTATATATAGCGCCTTAATTAAAGGGCTAGCGGTAGCAAGAAATAATAAAAAGGTTCTTGCAAATGATGATATAATTGATGATATTGAATTTGAATAAATTAAAAATAACACAACATGGATACAACTTTAATCATAATACTAGTAGCAGCTTTTTTTCTAATTATAATTCCAATCTTTTTGTATAATGGTTTAATTGGTAAAAAAAACAGAGTTAAAAATGCCTTTAGTACCATTGATGTAATGCTTAAAAAGCGTCATGATTTAATTCCTAATCTTGTAGAAACGGTTAAGCAATATATGGAGCATGAGAGAGGTACGCTTACTGAAATAACTAAGCTAAGAGCTCAAATTGTAGATAATAAAGACATATCTAATGGTGAAAGGGTTCAGTTAGAAAACCAATTAACCAATAAAATAAATGGGTTAAGTTTAAATTTTGAAAACTACCCCGATTTAAAAGCAAACACTAACTTTCTACAATTACAAGGTAGCCTTAACGAAATTGAAAGTCAATTATCGGCATCACGAAGAGCATTTAACGCGAGTGTATTAGAGTATAATAATGGTTTAGAAATGTTCCCATCTAGTATAATTGCTGGTATGATGAGATTAAAACCTGCTGAGTTCTTTGAAGTTCCACAGGAAGTTAGAGAAAATGTTGATGTAAAAAGCCTTTTTAATAATTAATCTAATTTATGTTTTCTGAACATGTTAACAACACAATAAGTAGGTTGCTTATTGGAATTGAAGGTGAACGTAAAAAAAGAAAAGAAAGAATGAAAAAGCTCTGGCTTTATTCATTAATTCCTTTGGTTGTATTAGGCATAAGTTTCCTTGTTTATCCAAATCCAGTAGTACTAATCGCTAGCGGAGTTGGTACTTTAATTTACATTATTGTAATCGCTATTATTGGATACAGTAGCAAAATGAAACTTATTAATGTATTTAAGCAACAAGTTTTAATACCTTCAATTAAAGAAGCATATCCAGGTGTAACCTATGCCCAAAAGGCATCTATAACTAGAGATGAATTTGTACATAGTCAAATTTATAGCGCAAGCAGTGTGGATCGTTTTAAAGGAGAAGATCTTTTTACTGGAAAACATGGAGATACTACATTTAAATTCTCTGAAGTTCATGTCGAAGAACGTAGAACTAGAACAGATTCGAAAGGTAGAACCCAAACTTACTATGTAACAATATTTAAAGGCATTTTTATGATTGCTGATTTCAATAAAGAAATTCAATCTCACACAAGAGTAATGCAAGCATCTGATGGTTTTTTTGAAAAACTATTTGCAGGTAAAACAAAAGTAAGTTTGGAAGATCCTGTTTTTGAAAAAATGTTTAACACCTATTCTAAAGATCAAGTAGAAGCACGATACATTTTAACTCCAGCTATGATGGAACGCATGATTGAACTTCAAAAAACTTGGGGAGGAAAAACGCATTACAGTTTTAAAGGTCATTACATGTTTGTTGCTATAGCAAACTCTTATAATCATTTTGAGCCCGAAATGAAACAAGAAGTTGGCCTTGATCAAATTAAGCGAATTTTTAATGAAATAGATAATTGCCTTAGTATTATTGATACACTTGATTTAAACACTCGTATTTGGACGAAGCAATAATATGAATAACCTACCCCAAATCCCTCCAAACCTTAAAGAAGAATTAGAAAAGAAGTTGTTTTTCATTAATGAGAAAAGGAAAAAAGAAAACGAAGGGTCTTTTGTTAACTGGATTATCATAATTGTATTAATTGCTTTAATATTATTCTTTGTTTTTTCGGCAGATATAATACATCCTTTTATTCTTTTAATCCCAGCAATTATTTTACTTGTTACAATTCCATTACTCTATTACAATAAAACAACAAAGCAAAAAGAATTTAATATTGATTTTAAAACAGATGTAATTCAATCTGTATTAACCTACTTAATTCCTGATTTAAATTATAAACCAAATGATCAAGTTGCGCTTAGTGTAATTAGAAAAAGTGGTTTAATAAACACTTTAGGTATTGTTGGTGAAGATCGTTTTGTTGGAGAAACAAACAATTTAAAATATCACTTTTGTGAAATAAAAACAAAAGCTTTAACTGATAATAAAACAACCTTTAATAAATTCACTGGATATTATTCTTCCACTATTTCTAAAAGAGATTTTATATTAAAATTTAATGGGTTGTTTTATGAGTGCAAAACAACCCAACATTTTAATCATGTAGAAATTCACACAGCTAATTGTACATCTAAAACAAATACACCTCAATCTGATGTATATAAAACAGTACTTCCTTATTTATATATATTTTCAAATGATCAAAGAGATTTAGAGCGTTTATTTAAACCCAAATTTATTAGTCAATTAAAAGACTTACAAAGCATATATAAACTTGATTTTAAACTATCTTTTATTAACGATAGAATTTACATCTTAATTAGAACTGATTACAATCATTTTGACCCTAACCAAAACAAAATTAATTATAAAACGGTTACTAGAATCTATAACGAAATAACAAAGGCTAAAATGGTTGTTGATATGTTAGATGAAACCATCCAACATATTTAAAGATGATAACATTCGATTAAATGGGTAATAGTGAACAAGAGCAAACACTTATTGTGTGCAACAACATAAGAACAAAAGCGATTAAAAAGGTAATCCGAATTATTGCTTTAATCATTATACTGATTAGTGCTCTATTAGTGTATGGGTTAGTAATTGCTAATGAAGAATACCAAATGGGAATACTTTTAGGTGCCGGATTCTTTGTTCTATTATTTGTAATTGTAATAATCACTTGGATTCCTGTAATAATTAAAGAAACTAAAAATGAAATAAAAAGAATAGCTGTTTCGGCTGTTTTAGAAAAACGAATTAAAGATTTTAAATTAGAACCCAAGAGAAAAATAGGTTCTAGACTCTTTAATAAAGCACAACTTTTTAAAAGACATTCAAATTTAATAGATGGAGGTGATTTAATTTCGGGTAAACGAGATGATGTAGTATTTGCTTTATCAGATTTAAGAGCATTTCACAAGCAAGGTTCAGGAGATAGTGAAGTGGTCAAAAATGTTTTCAAAGGTTTATATATGACTATTTTGAACAAAAATCATTACACTAAAACCTTAATTACTAATAAAAAAAAAACAGTTTCGACTTATATGAAATGTGTCTGCAAGAGTGTAATTCAACTAACTTTTATTTTTATTCCAAAAACAAACATGTTGCTCTAGAGCAAAAAGAAATGATGCTATATCATGCAAAAGAGATATTGAAAATTTTTAATATGCCTATCGCCTTATTGTATCATAAAGAATACATCTATCTTCATGTGTTTACTAATCATAACTTTTTTGAACCCCCTCTTTTTAAAAAGCTTAACATAAGTGAAATTGAAAGAATTTATTCCGAAATTTTTCAATGTATAGCAGTTATTGATTTATTAAATGAACAGAAAAAACAAACTATAAAACTAAGTGAAAAATAATTTACCAGGGCTACCAATTAATGCTAAAGAAAAACTTATTGAAGAATTAAAAAAACTCGAAAGAATAAATGATAGGAATTTTTCAACAAATCTTCTTATTGTACTATTTGTTCTTTCTATTCTTTTTGGTATACTTTATTATTCATTGGGGCATGGATATATATTTATTCCATTACTACTGTTTACATGCATCATATTTATTGCTGGTTTATATGAGACACTAAAAGACAAAATTAAAGTAGAAAGAGGATTCAAAACCAAAATCATTAAGCAAATACTAGTTTATTTGCTACCTGGGATTGAATATTACCCAAATGAAAATCTAACTGCCAGTAATTTAAGAGGAAGTAAAGTC
>JAHDBM010000019.1:0-39024 GCA_020630395.1 Flavobacteriales bacterium | reverse complement strand
TGAATATTACCCAAATGAAAATCTAACTGCCAGTAATTTAAGAGGAAGTAAAGTCATGAACTTTTATGCTACTAAAGCCAGAGGGGAAGATTTATTTAAAGGAACTAGAGGTAAAACAGCCTTTAAATTTAGTGAAATAAGGGCATCTAGCTATAAGGTATCTAATAACGAGTTAGATAAAACATTTAAGGGAGTTTTAGTAAAGTGTAAACTTAACATCCCAATAAAAAAATCAATACGAATATATTCTAAGTCTATTATTGTTGAACCTGTTGGAACAAAAAAAATGCTCTTACTAGGTAAATATTCTAATCATTTTAATGTGTTTGGCTATGAAAACGAACAATGTGCAGCTATTTTAAATGACAAAATTTTAAGTCAATTAGCGGAAATTGAAACACTTTTTCAAGCTAAAGTATTCATTTCATTTTTTCCAAAATCGGCTCATATAGCCATCTCAACAAATCATAATTATTTTGAACCAAACCTTAAAAAAGAAATAAATATTGAGCAAGTTGAACGCATTTATAATGAAATCATTAAATGCATAATGGTTGTAGATATCATTGATGGGTTAAATTTTTCAAATAATGATGGAATGAATAAACAACTTCAAAATGAAAAATAATTTACCCGGATTTAAAGAGGATCAAAAAGCGCTACTCATTCGTAAATTGATGCAAATCGAAAAAGAAAGGCGAGCATCTAAACCACAAATAACACTTACTTGGATTTTTGCCTTAGGTTTTATATCATTTATCTGGTATATCTCTATAGGAACAAATGCACTTGATGAAGACACTATTTGGATACCAATTGTTATTAGTATTTTATTTTTAATTATAGCTTCAGGAATAACCTCTTCCATTAATAATAGATTACGAAGAGAATTTAAAAACAAAGCAATAAAAAGCCTTATTAAATATTTGTTACCAAATGTCACCTATAATCCTACTGGAAGAATTTCAGTAGGTAAAATGAAAAGAAGTAATCTTTTTAAAACAAAAGTTAACCATGGTAGTGGAGAAGATTTATTTACAGGTAAAAGAGGCATTACTGAATTTAAACTATCAGAGGTATTAGCTCAAAAAAAATCTACTTATATAGATTCAGATGGAGATACTCAAACAAAATATGAAGATGTTTTTGATGGAATATTTATAAATACTAATCTAAATTTACAACTAAACCGAGCTGTTAAGATATTTCACAATCATGCTAGCTAACGATCTATACCCAGAAGCATGTCAAAATACAAAACACATAATGATAGGTTTGATCGTAAATTTACACTACATGTATATAATGATGAGGATGCAAAAAAAATAATAAACTCCTCATTTATTCAAGATGTCGTGTTAGTACAAGAAATTTTCAAGCGACCTGTTTATGTCTCCTTTGTTAACGAAAATATTAATATTGGAATTGAAACATATGAGCAGTTTTTCGATCCTAGTTTAAATAATGAAATTGGATTAGAACAAGTAGAACGAGTATATGCAGAAATCGTTAATTGCTTAATGGTAGTTGATATTATTGATGAATTTAACCAAGGAGGTAAACGGATGTATAATCAAGATCAACTAGAAATTTAGATGTTGTGAAACAAAATGTTGTGGTCAAATTATTAACTCTAAGGGCAATTTTTTAACTTTACCTGCATTTAAGTATTAAATAATAAGTCAAGTGGCTCGTTAATACAAATACCTAAAACATCATTATTAACATAAATGAAGCTAGTAACATCCATTATATTTTTACTTTTCTTTTCCTTATCATTTACACAAACTGATGAGCTTGGAGTATTTTTAGGTGGATCATACTATACTGGAGATTTAAATCCTACAACTCATTTTGGACAAAATACTAACCCTGCTGTTGGCTTAGTGTATAGAAGAACATCTAGAGGCAAACGGTTTGCTTATCGCTTGCATGGTAAATATGGCAAGATAGAAGCTTACGATCATCAAAACAAAAGTGAGTTTTTACAAAATAGAAACCTTAATTTCATGAGCGAAATATATGAAGTAGGAGCTATTTGGGAAATAAATTTTGTGAAATATGAAATGGGTAACATTCGAAGAGATTATATTAGTCCGTATTTCTTTTTAGGAGCAGCTTTTTATCATTTTGACCCTCATGCTGTGTTTCAAGACGATTGGTTTGAATTACAACCGTTAGGTACTGAAGGGCAAAATACTTCTTCTAATTCTGATGATTATTATAAGTTAAATCAATTTTCCATTCCACTAGGTATTGGGTTAAAAATGAATGTAAGTAAAACGATTGGATTAGCTTTTGAATTTGGAGCAAGGAAAACGTTTACTGATTATCTTGATGATGTAAGCAAAAAGTATGTAAACCCTACTGTCTTAAATGGAGAATCAGGCCCTTTAACACAATTTTTTTCGGATAGAAGCTATAAGCAAATTGGCGATCGTAATATTGGTGTTAACAGAGGAATATCAGATTTAAACGATTGGTATTACTTTGCAGGTGTTACCGTTACTTTTCTCTTAAATAAAGCAACTGAATGTGAGACTAACTTTAGTCGTAAATAAACGTTTATGCTAGATCAAATCTTAGATTTAGATACTTCACTTTTTTTATTTCTTAATGGATTACATAATACATTTTTTGATGAAATCATGTATTGGGTAAGTCATAAATTCTTTTGGGTTCCTTTTTATCTATTCTTATTTTATTTAGTAATTAAAGCATACAAATGGAAAAGGGGTAGCATTTTAATAGCTTTGGTTGTCGTTACGTTTGGCTTAACTAACACCATATCATCAGAGGTGTTTAAAAAAGGATTTGAACGTCCTAGACCGTGTCATAATATAGAGATTCAAGCTCAAGTTCATATAGTAAACAATCATTGCGGAGGTCCTTATGGGTTCTTTTCTTCACATGCCTCTAATGTATTTGGCTTGGCTATGTTAATGGCTATTTACCTTAGAAAAAGAATTAAACGGTTTACCCTATTTATTTTTTTATGGGCAGGTTTAGTATCGTATAGCCGAATTTACTTAGGAGTACATTATCCGTTAGATATTCTGTGTGGAGCCCTCTTTGGTATATCCTGTAGTTTATTTGTATTCTTTATTTATGCCAAGGTGTTATTGTCTTTTAGGGGAAGAGACATTAGTTAGTTAAAAACATATAGTTATGGAGAATATTTTAGTTGAAATTATGTCAAATTTTATTACGTTAACTGACGAAGAAAAACAAGACATTGCAATGGCTTTCCCAATTAAAACATTTAAAAGAAAAGACTTTTTACTTGAGGAAGGACAAAGAGCTAAAGACTCCTTTTTAGTGGTTAATGGCTGCATTAGGGAGTATTGTATTATTGATGGAGAAGAGCACACAAATGAATTCTACACCGAACTTCAATCCATACTAAATATTGAGAGTATCTCAAACAATAAACCATCCCAATATAATTTAGAGTGCATTGAACATTCTACTGTAGCAATTTTAAACGCTAAGAAAGAAAGTCAGCTTTATAAAAAACACCCTCGTTTTGGCGAAATATGTAGAGTTGAAATGGAAAAAATGTTTGGAGAAAATCGAGAACGATATTTAAAGTTTAAAAATTCAACCCCAAAAGAGAGGTACTTAAACCTAATAAAAGAAAGACCTTCTTTAATTAATAAAGTACCTCAATACCACCTTGCAAGTTATCTTGGAGTTAAGCCAGAAACGTTAAGTAGAATTAGAAAACGAATCTCGCTCAATAGCTAAAACTTAAATCCAAAATTTAAACTTGGCTCAAATATATATTTTGGCTTACCCTCTTCTATTTCACTAAAATTAGTAGGCATATTAGTATTAATTGGCCAGTATTTAAGTGCATAAGCAGGCTCTACATAAAAGCGCTTGTTAAAAAACTCAAATCTATAACCAGCTACTAATTGAAGGTATAATTGAAACCCTTTTTGAGTTTTATTTCCATTAACATCATGATACTGCAAAAGAAAGTTAGTTCCTTGAAATGTTGTAAATAAACCTTTCCATGAAAAATGTTGATAACCAAATCCTATACCAAAAGCCCTAACATAGCCAGGATAAAACTCCTCAGATTTATTATAGGTACCTAGAGGTTCAGCATACTTCCATGAGTTAAATTCTGCAAACACTCTTTGCTTTTTAGATAATCTATAACCATAGGTTAACAAATAATAATCAGGTGATTCTTTGAGAAAGTTGCCTAACATAAAAAAAGACGCTCCTAAAGAATTTCTATGTTTAGCAAAGCTCTCTTCTGTGTCTAAAACTTGATTTTGACTAAATACGTTAAAGGTAATTAATATTAATACTGTTGGTAATACATGTTTAAGATTCATAATTATGGTTTAATTTTATTTATTCCATAAATTTAAATCAAGCAATAGCTATAAATCATTGACTATAGTCAATAAATGACAACTATAAATTTTAGCAAAGAATATACAACCATGCATTAATGGCTATCTTCTAAAATAATGCAGAATATTATTATATATTTATTAATACAACAGATCTACTTATGCCCAAAATAAATTAATATAGCTTGGGCTTGTTTAAGATTAACTACTTCTAGCAGCTCTTTTTCACTTGCAACTTGAATATTTTTGAAAGACTTAAATTTCTTCAATAGTTTTTCTAAAGACTTTTCTCCTATTCCAGGGATTTGCTCTAATTCAGATACTAAGGCACCTTTACTTCGTTTGTTTCTATGGTGGGTTATACCAAATCTGTGTGCTTCGTTTCGTAAATGTTGTATCGTTTTTAGCGACTCACTTTTCTTATCTATGTACAAAGGGATAGAATCATTAGGAAAGAAGATTTCTTCTAATCGTTTGGCAATACCTATAATGGCGATTTCTCCAAATAAACCTAATTCTTTTAAAGCTTTAACAGCCGAACTTAATTGCCCTTTACCCCCATCAATTACGATAAGTTGAGGCAATGGCTTTTGTTCATCTTGTAATCTTTTATACCTCCTATACACCACTTCTTCCATAGAGGCAAAATCATCTGGACCAGTAACTGTTTTAATATTAAAATGTCTGTAATCTTTTTTAGATGGTTTCCCGTTTTTAAATACCACACAAGCTGCTACAGCATTAGTTCCTTGAAAATTAGAGTTATCAAAACACTCAATATGCCTTGGCAACTCTTTTAAGTGTAAATCTTTCTTTAATTGACCTAACACTCTGCTAACATGTTCTTCGGGATTGGTAACTTTTAAGTTTTTGTACTTATCAAACTTGTACTGCCTAGCATTGTTTAAGGAGAAATCAATCAATTTTTTCTTGTCTCCTATTTGAGGTTGAACGATTTCAACTTTTTCATCAAACGAAATATCTACTGGTACAGAAGTATAAATAACCTTTGACTGACTATTAAATTTTTCTCGCAATGCGACAATTCCAATTTCTAAAATTTGGTCATCAGTTTCATCCAACTTTTTCTTAATCTCTGTAGTATACGATTGAACTATTGCTCCATTAACTACTTTAATAAAATTGATAAAAGCCTGAGACACATCCGAAATAATAGAAAACACATCTACATCATGAATAGAGCTACTCACAACTGTAGACTTAGCCTGATATTTCTCTAATAAAATGAGTTTTTCTTTTGCCTCTTGTGCCTTTTCAAATTCAAAATTATCGGCAAATTCCATCATTTGAGATTTTACATAATCGATAACTTCCTTTGTGTTTCCTTTTAAAATTTTCCTTATTTGATCTATACTATCTCGATATTCTTGCTTAGATTGATGAGCCTCACAAGGTCCTAAACACTTATTAATATGGTAATCTAGGCAAATCTTATGTTTTTTCTTAGCAATAGAATCCTCTGTCATCATAAACCTACAACTCCTTATAGGGTATATTTCTTTCACCAATTCTAATGCCGTACGCATTATTTTAACCGAACTATATGGCCCTATATATTCTGATTTATCTTTCCTTAAATTTCTGGTTGGGAAAATTCTAGGAAAAGGCTCTTTTGTAATACAAATCCAAGGATATGTTTTATCATCTTTAAGGTTAATGTTATACTTCGGTTTATACTTTTTAATTAAAGAGTTTTCCAGTAGTAAAGCATCAAATTCGGTAGTGGCAACAATGTATTTTATATCTACAATATGGCTTACTAAAATTCGTGTTTTTGCACTATCATGTTTTTTGGTGTTAAAATAAGAGCGAACTCTGTTTTTAAGCACTTTAGCTTTACCAACATATATAATAACCCCATCTTTATTAAAATATTGATATACTCCAGGTTTAGCTGGAATATTTGCTAATAACAATGATAAATCTTTTGTTGTTTTCAAGAAATAAAACTAGAATTTAAGTGTTTAACCGTATAAATGAATATCAAATCAATAGCTTTTCAATAAAATTGATTATTTTTGAGCGCTAAATAAAGAAATTTCATTTAGTATAAAAGTAAAAAATATTCCATGGAAATAAAGAAAATACTTGTTGCAACAGATTTTACAGAGGTTTCTGAAATTGCTATAGAACATGCCGTTAAATTGGCTAGTACTACTAAAGGAGTAATATACGCTCTTCATGTTGTTAAAAGTGAGGATGAAGTTGAAGAAACTAAAGAAAAAATTAATGCACAAGTTTCTAAGCATACTGGTGTAGAAATTAACCCTTTAGTTAGAATTGGAAGTTTTATTAATGAAATTGGAGATGCTGCTGCTGAAGTACAAGCACAGTTAATCATCATGGGAACTCATGGACCAAAAGGATTTAAGCAAATTGTAACTGGAAGTGATGCTATGAAAGTAGTAACGCATTCTACTAAACCATTTATTGTTACCCAAAACAAAACAATTGGAGAACAAGGATATAAGCATGTTGTAGTGCCTTTAGACATGTCGGATGATTCTAAGCAAAAACTAGATGAAGTTGCTGATATTGCAAAGTATTTTAATTCAAAAATCCACATTTTTGCAAAGCAAGAGAAAGATTCTTCTTTAGCCGCAAAGCTTAGAAATAATATTTTATTTGCGAAAAAATATTATGCCACTAAAGGAATAGAATTAGATATTACAGTAAGTGAAGGAAAAGGTTCTTTTGATGATGAATTACTTACGTTTGCTGGTGATGTAAATGCAGATCTTATTGCTATTGTAAATACGCTTAAGTGGAATATGTTTGGTGGATTATTCTCAACTAAAAGAAGAGAGGAGCATCTTATTACAAATGAAGCTCAAATACCAGTATTATGCGTAAATCCTATTGATGTAACTGCTGGTTACTCTATGTAATAATTAGGTTATATTTTTATTATAAAGCGATCATGTATTTGATCGCTTTTTTTACATCCTACTATTTCCAATGAAAAAAATATTTTATCCATTATTATGTCTGTTTTTATTTTCTTGTGAAGATGATGCTAATATTCAATTTAGAATTAAAAATGAATTAGGAGAATCTATATCTAGGTGTTATTTAGGTAGCTTAATAAGAAAAGGTAGCAATTCGTATGCTAGTAAATCTTATAAAAATAGATGGAACAACATTGCAGATGGAGTTACTACAGATTATAGGAAAGTTAAAGGGAAATTTTGGGGATATAGCAATTGTAGCCTAGAATTTTATGGAGATAATGCTAAATATCCTCACTCTTCGAGAACAAACGCCATTCAAGAATCTATTGATCTCCTTGGTTTATCTTTAGTTAAAGATTCTATTAAGCATCCGTATACCAATGAATTCATAAAAAAAGATCGACTACCTGATGGTAAATACACCCTTATCATTAAAGGGTTTGATCCTAAAATAGCACAAACTATTATTGTAGAAGTGGTTAAAGATGAGTAGCCTATTGTTTTACTACTCTTTTAGTTATAAACCAACCAATAGCTAGTCCTAATAAAATTGCTCCTACTTCAATTCCTATAAATAAATTAGGATGTGGCAACATAAATAAATTAGCCAATGTGGCTACCGACACCAAACCTCCCACTATTATAGCGGGCACTAACGATTTTTTAGCTATTAAAGTAGCCAACCCCATTCCAGCTACTATAGCTATAAAATGACCTACTCCCATTAACACAAATTGTCCTGTAGGAATTTTATCGATAATAGCCAGCATCTCTTCAAGAGAAGTTGGAGTATCTCCTTCAATAGGAAATACAATATGTGCCAACATATCAAAAATAAACACTAAAATAAAAGCATCTACTAATCCAGCTATAGTGGCTAATACGTTTCGCATAAATCTATTATTTCATTAATAAATGTTCTATCGTTCGATAGCCTTGGGATTTTATTTTGTCCTCCTAGCTTCCCTTTTTGCTCTAACCAATGATGGAACACTCCATTTGGTGCTATTTTAACTTCTGGTTGTCTTAATATAAAATCGTTCGATCGTTTTGCTTTATAATCTCCATTAACGTCTTGTAGCGCTTTGTCTAATGCACTAACAAATGCTGGTAAATCTTTTGGAGATTTATTAAACTCAATAATCCATTGATGTGCTCCACTTTCTTTTTTATTAAAATATACAGGTGCTCCTGTATACTCTTTTATGGAACTATTTGTAGCACTCATGGCTCTTTTTAATGCTTCATCAGCATTATCTATAATCAGCTCTTCTCCAAAAGCATTAATAAAATGCTTGGTTCTTCCTGTAACTTTAATTTTAAACGGATGGGTAGATGTAAACATAATGGTGTCACCAATAATATATCGCCACAAACCAGCATTTGTGGTTATAACAAGAGCATAATTTTTACCAACCTCAACATCTTTTAACCCTATTGTTTCAGAATCGTTTCCCTTAAATACATCCATAGGGATAAACTCATAGAAAATTCCATAATCTAACATCAGCAACATGTCATCTGCTTTGTTTACGTTTTGCAAAGCAAAAAACCCCTCAGATGCATTATACGTTTGGTAGTAATTTAAATTGGGATTTTGTATTAACTCTTCGAATTGATTTCGATAAGGCTCAAAATTAACTCCTCCGTGCATATAAAACACCAGGTTAGGCCAAACCTCCATAATATTATTTTTACCACTTACCTCAATAACTTTATGAAGCAGTACGAGCATCCAAGATGGCACACCTGCTAAAATTCGCACATCTTGCTTAATGGCAGCTTTAGCCATTTTTTCTATTTTCTCATCCCAATTGGGTAGTAGCGCAATTTTTTTGCTTGGTGTTCGCCTAATCTCTGCCCAAAACGGTAAATTCTTTACTATAATTGCTGATAAATCTCCAAAGTAACTTTCCTCATTTAATTTATTAACGGAAGTATTACCTCCTAAAATAAGGTGTTTACCTGTAAAGAGCTTTGCTTTTGGATTGTTATGATAGTATAGGCTTAATAAATCTTTACCTCCATTGTAATGACAATCTTGAATAGCTTCTTCGCTAACAGGAATTAATTTGTTGGTATTACTTGTGGTACCAGATGATTTAGAAAACCATTTAGTTTGTCCTGGCCATAATACATCTTCTTTACCTTTTATTGCCTTATCTATATAGCTCGAAAAATCTTCATATTGCCTTAACGGCACAAGCTCTTTGAACTCTTTATAAGTAGAAATATCATGAAAAGAATGATCCTTACCAAAAGAAGTATTTGTTCCTTTCTTAATTAAATTTTTAAAAACTTGCTGTTGGGTTTTTACAGGGTTATTAGTGAATAGATTAATTTGTTCTATTCGCTTTTTAATAATCCATGAGAAAACAGCATTAAAGGGCATACAAGTAAGCTTTAATGCAGATAAATGATGGGATTGGTATTATCCAAATATTAAATATGCAACAATACCTATAGCTACAGCTGTGTAGATATATCCTATTGGTCCTGCATTTTCGTGAAAGTACTTATCTGCCATATAATAATTTTTACTATTTAAAATTAAGGATTAATTACGGTTTTGCAAAATCTATGCTTAGTCTCTACTTGCAAAAAGCCTGAGCAAGAATAAAAATAAATTAATAAAATCTAAGTATAGTGACAATGCACCATGTATAATTAATTTACGTGTAGATGCATCTCCCATGTTTACACCTTGTCCAATATTTTTTAATTTTTGAACATCATAAGCAGTTAACCCTGTAAATATAATGACTCCTGCTACACTAATAATATAATCCATCATAGGACTAGCCATAAACCAATTAAGCAACATAGCTCCAATCATGACAAACAAACCAATGGTTAAAATACTACCTAATTTCGTTAAATCAGTTTTAGTGGTATAACCAACAACAGACATAGCAGCAAAAACACCTGCTGCTGAGAAAAATGCTTTATATATAGCTCCTAAATCATAAGCTATGAAAATGGTACTAAATGCTATTCCATTAATAAGTGCGTAAGCAATAAATATAATTAGCATAGTAGTTGGCTTCAATTTATTGAATCCTAATGACATCCAAAATACTAATCCTAATGGTGCAAACATAGCTATCCACAACACAGGCGTAGGCTGACCTTCAGCATTATACAAATACTGCTCTAATAATCTAGAATATGCAAAATACCATGCAGTAACACCTGTTATTGCTAGCGCAACAAACATATACCCAAAAACACTTGATAAAAATGTCTTTGACATTTCTCTTCTTGCAACTGGTGAATCAATTGTGGTATTTCTCTCTTCTGTGAAATAATTTAAATCTCTCATTTTTTCTTTAATTGTATACTAAAGGTAATGAATTAATGTATTCGCTACTATCCGTTTCGTAACAGAAATTTAATTTTAACAAAAATTAAAAGGTGTATTTATTAATGAAGTTTAGATGAAATTAAATCAATAAATTCATCTCGTGTCGTTTTCTTTAAAAACTCTCCTGTAAATCCAGATGTAGTCGTTACAGAGTTTTGTTTTTCTACTCCTCTCATTTGCATGCACATGTGTCGTGCTTCCATCACAACTGCAACCCCTAATGGGTTTAATGTATCTTGAATACAATCTCTAATTTCATTAGTAAGTCTTTCTTGAACTTGAAGTCTTCTGGCAAAAGCATCTACAATTCTTGGTATTTTACTTAAGCCAACAATGTGTCCATTAGGTATGTAAGCAATGTGAGCTTTACCAAAAAATGGCAACATATGGTGTTCACACATTGAATAAACTTCTATATCTTTTACAATAACCATTTGGCTGTAATCTTCTTCGAACATGGCCGATTTTAAGATTTCAGCAGGATTAATATCATATCCATGTGTTAAAAACTGCATAGCCTTAGCTACTCGTTCTGGAGTTTTAAGTAAACCATCTCTATCTACATCTTCTCCTAAATCAGAGATTATTTCCTTATAAAAGCCCGACATTTTTTCGGTTAACTTATTATCGTAATGCTCTTCTTTTTTATATCCCATTTTACGCTTTATTTTTCTCCAGAATACTCTACAAAGTTATTCTCGGTTTCTTTTATTTTTATTTTAGTTAATCGACAGTTTAATGCATTAATTTCATCTTCTATTTCTTCCCAAATGCATACTGCCAATACTTCTGTTGTCGTCATTTTTCCTTTTAAAAAATCTACATCTAAGTTTAGATTTTTATGATCTAATTTATCAATGACTTTATTTTTCAATACTTTACTGATGTACTTTAAGTTTTCTACAAAACCAGTTGTAGGATCTATTTGACCTGTAACCGAAACAAACAACTCATAATTGTGCCCATGCCAATTCGGGTTTGCACATCCACCAAAGGTATTGTGATTTTCTTCATCAGACCAATCGTTAACCCAAAGTTTATGTGCAGAACTAAATCGTTCTCTCCTAATTATCGTAACTTCTTTCATGAATTTATTTTGTTTAACTAATTTAAATTAAAATTTAAACAAAAAGAAATTTATTGTTCCTCTTGCAACTCTACAAGTTTACTTTTAAGACGTAACAATTTATTTTTTAGTTCTATTTTATTGGCTAACTCCTTTTTATCTCGTCTTAGTTTTTCCTTAGCTCCTTCAAGTGTGAATTTTTTCTCTTTAACTAAATGGTAAATTATTCGAAAATTATAAATATCCTTTTTTGTGAATTTTCTATTCCCGTTAGGATTTTTTTTAGGAGATATGATATCGAATTCTTTTTCCCAAAAACGGATAAGAGAAGTATTCACATTAAACATCTTGGCAATTTCGCCAATGGAGTAAAATAGTTTATCTGGATCTAATTCTTGTGTTTTCAATGCTAATAATTAATCTAATGATGCTCCCGAATTTAATGATTTTTCAATCATTTGCTCATATTGTTCTGGTGTTATATCATTAAAAAAGAAGTTTATAGGGTCTATCTTATTTCCATTTTTTATTATTTCATAGTGTAAGTGAGGTGCTGTAGACTTTCCTGTACTACCAACATAACCGATTATTTCTCCTCTTTTCACTTTTTTCCCCACTTTGCTGTTAAACTTACTCATGTGCGCATAGTGTGATTTATAGCCAAACCCATGATTGATAACAATTTCATTTCCATAACCTCCTTTACTGTATTCCATCTTTTCCACAATACCATCTCCTGATGCATGAATAGGAGAACCTGTTGGAGATGTAAAATCTAATCCAGCATGCATTTTTGGAACACCATAAATTGGATCTATTCGATAACCAAATCCTGATGACAACCTAGTTAAGTCTTTATCGGCAATAGGAAGGATAGATGGTATAGAATTAAGCATCTTCTCTTTATTTACAGCTAGTTGAATTAGCTCATCAAATGATTTAGATTGTGCCACTAATCTTCTCCTAACTTGACTTAATTTATCTTGTATTGCAAATACATACTCAGTATGATCTTTTTTACTGGTGGATGTATTTCTTTTAATCTTTTCTAACTCAAAAGGCTCTACGCTAAAAATTACTCGGTATAAATCATTATCTGTTTGTTGAAGGCCTTCTAATACTTGAATTAAAGTATCCATTTCGGTATTAACAGCCTCAAAATTAGATTCTAAAAAAGTAATTTCTTTTTGAGCTTTTCTACTCGAATATTCTTTGATAAAAGGATAAGAAATAGCAACAATTATTCCTGCTAAAAGTAACCCAACAAGACCGTACTTTAGTGCTTTAAGCATAAGTGTCTTCAAGTTGAGATCTATCTTCTCGTACTGAAGAGTTTCTGGGTTATATTTATATTTTACTCGCTTACTCATACTTTATGTTTACAACATAAGCCAAGGCTTCAAATATAACAATAAAAAAGGGTTAAAAATTTACAGAAAAAAGATTGAGGTGTTAAAAAAATTAAAAATTACTTCTAACACTAATAATAATGTTTCTTCCAGCACCACTAATTCCAGAAGCAAATTGCTTATAATGAGTATCTAGTATGTTTTCTACATTTAATTGAACCTTTACATTATCTGTTAGTTGATATGAGCTTCTAAATGTAAAAATATTCCAAGCTGGCGTTCCATCAACAGTAGCTTCACTTGGTTTATCAACACTACCAGATGCATATTCACTAATATCTTTTTTACCGTTAAATTGATTACTTAACTCTACATGGAACTTGGGAGTAGCAAACCCCAGCCCTACAGTCCCAAATAATGGTGGAATATGGGAAGCGGGCTCATTATTTGTTAAGTCCCTTCCTTTTGTATACGTTACCGAACCTCTTAATCTTAAATATGAAGTAAAATTAATTGCTCCTCCTAAAACACCTCCATAAACACTTGCCAAACTAACATTTTGATTTGCTTGTATTCTAGCAGTTTCTCCATCATATAATAATGAGTCTTGCCCATTTAACGAAAAATTTCTTCTTATAATAGCATTTGTTAACATACTGTAATATGCTGTAGCATGAATACGAACTACTTGCTTTTCATCTTTAATCCATTTTTTAGTTAAGTTAAGTTCTCCATTAAATATATTTTCGGGCCTTAAGTTTTTATTAGGAACTACTACAAAACCATCATTCTCAAAAACTTTACCGTAATCATCTACATTAGGCGACCTAAACCCTGTAGATAATATTCCTTCTATTGACAATCCACTTTCATCTTTAAACGTTAATCCTAAACTACCTATTAACGAACCAGTATTAAAACGAATTTCATCAAACGGAAGTGAAACAAATGTAGTATCAATAAAACTAGACTTATTAGTAAAATGACTATACCTTCCTCCTATATTAAAATTAAGTTTTTTATTAATCTCTCTAGAATAAGACAAGTATACTGCCATAGTGCTAATACTACTACCTCCATCTGGATATCTAGTTGATTCATTACTTATAGATAGTGTATTAATGTCTTGGTTATAAGCAGATGATTGTACATCATTATATGTAAACTCAGCACCATAATAAAACCTATGTTTTGAAGATAAATTTTTAGAGAAATCAGCATTAATACTATATACACTCACATCTTCTTCCCTAGTTCTTCTTTGTGAATCGTATAATCTTCTTGAAATTCGATCTTCATCTATTTTTTGATAAGCTAAAATGATATTTCCAAAATCAAAAAGTTCTTTTTTCCCTTTTAATGCCAGCTTTAAAGAACCCAACAATCTATTTTGAGGACCATAATACCATTCGGCAAATCTTAATTGCCCATTTCTATACTCATTTAGCTTGTCAAACCTATTAATATTACTTGATGTTGAGTATTGAAAATTTCCAATTAATTTAACGTATTTATTAGGAGCAAATACTACTTTTTGTAAAACATCTATTTGATTATAACCTGTTCGTTTGTGTACGTTAACGTCAGGGTTTATTAAAACACTATCTACATTATTATTGGTTTGTACGTAATTAAAAATTTTCCCAAAATCGTCATATCCATGTAGTCGATTTTTTCCCATTCTTAAATCATCAAAATCAGTGTAAGTAAAAGATGTTAACGACCCCCACTTTTTATTTACAAACTCTACATCTGCATGGCCTGTTTTTTCATTTGAGGCACTGGCATACCTTACCAAAGCATTAGCCTTTATTTGTAAAGAATCATCCTGTGTTGGATTTGGTGTTTTAGTATGAAAATGAATAACACCTCCTAATGCATCACTTCCATATACAACTGATCCTGGACCATAAAAAACATCTGTATTTTTTAAAATATTATTATCCACTGTAATCGCATTTTGTAGATGCCCGCCTCTATAAATTGCATTGTTTAACCTAACACCATCCAATACAAGTAAAATCTTATTTGCCTCAAACCCTCTAATAACTGGGCTACCTCCTCCGGCTTGTGATTTTTGAACTAAAACTCCTGCATTTTGTTGTAACATATCTGCAGTTGTAGCAGGATTACTAAATTGTGTTTCTTGCTCTGTAATTTGCTCGATTCTATTTGTTTGAATGCTTTCTAAAACATCTTCTCGGAGTGGATTTATGATGACCTCTTTTAAAATTTTTTCATTTACCATTTTAATAGTAAAATCTTTATCAATTAAATCGGCTAATGTAAGTTTTTCTGTTTGATAGGAGGAGTGACTAACATATATTAACTCACTAAAATTAAATCCTTTTAGTGTAACTGTACCATTCTTTCCTGTAACCTCAACCTTAGACTTATCCTTATTGTATACATTAACATTTTCTATTGGATAGTTGGTTTGCAAATCTACAATTGTTACTTTTTGCGCATAGTTTGTTAATGCAAACAACAACATTAACGTTACTAGATAACTATTTATGATAAGTTTATTTTTCAAAAACATAGTGTAGCTTGTGATTAATTAACCACAAAAATCAAGCCTAAAGATAAAAAACTAAAGTTGTTACAGGAGTTAATTATCCTAAGGTTTTGTTTATTAGAATTAGTATATTCGGGCAAAAGTTCATTTCTTAATTTTAATATTTTGATTAACAATACTTTTGACGATTAAAAACATGACTATGAAAAATTTATTTCTTTCCATTATTACTGTATTATTAATTAGTAATGGTTACTCTCAAAACGACAATAGAAAATGGGCTGTAGGAGCAAGTTTTGGAACGAAAGAATATTATGGTGATCTAGGGAGTGAATTTTGGACGATTATCAATAACCATGGTGCTTTTGGAATTAATATTTACAGGTATTTAAATTCATCTTTTGATGCTATGGGTAGTTTTTCTCATGGATTAATTGATTTTGAAGGAGGAAAGGGGACATTTAAAAACAGTTTATTTGATTACAACTTAAGCCTTAAGTACAAGTTTGATAATGGTTATATTCTAGCTGAAGATTACAGATTAAGCCCTTTTGTTTTTATTGGTGGAGGACTTACCTATTCAGAGTCTGGCCATTACACCAACTTAGGCGAAAATGATATTGATTTTGGTATTCCTGTTGGGCTTGGGTTAAACATAAAGGTAAATGAAGCATTTGCTGTTGAAGTAAGAACACTAACAAAATACTCTTTTTCTGATAATTTAGATAACAATCAAGATTCTCCATTTGAGCAAAATTTTGGAGATATTTTTAATTACCATTCACTAGGTGTAGTATATAGTTTTGGTAAAACAGATCAAGATAAAGATGGTATTGCAGATAAAGACGATAAATGTCCAACTATTGCTGGTTCTGAAACTGCTAATGGTTGTCCTGATGCTGATAAAGATGGAGTTGCTGATGCAGATGATAAGTGCCCTAATGTTGCTGGAAAATTAAACGGCTGTCCCGATACTGATAATGATTTAGTTGCAGATAAAGATGATAAATGTCCCAATACTCCTGGAAAACTACTAGGCTGCCCAGATAAAGATGGCGATAAAATAGCAGATAAAGATGATGAATGCCCTGATCTTGCTGGCACAATTAAAGGTTGCCCGGATACCGATAAAGATGGTATTGCAGATAAAAATGATAAATGTCCTAGTATTTACGGAACATTAAAAGGATGTCCTGATACGGATAAAGATGGAATAGCTGATATAGATGATGCTTGCCCTAAGGTGTATGGTACTATTAAAGGTTGTCCAGACACAGATAAAGATGGTATAATAGACAGTGAAGATGCCTGTCCAAATGAAGCAGGGTTAAAAGAAAATAAAGGCTGTCCTAAAGTTAAAAAAGAGGAAGAAGAAGTATTAATTCAAGCTATGAAAGGGTTATTCTTTAAAACAGGATCGGCAGTTATAAAGCCAGAATCTTATGCGAAATTGAATAATGTTGTTTCTGTTATGAACAACAACTCGAAAATTAACTTAAGTATTGAAGGACATACTGATAATGTTGGTAATCCTACTTCTAATCTTAATCTTTCAAAAAGAAGAGCTGAATCGGCTAGAAATTATTTAATTCAAAAAGGAGTTGATGCCTCTAGATTAACAGCAATTGGTTATGGAAATTCTAGACCTATCGCAGAAAACACTACCCAAGAAGGAAGAACCCAAAATAGAAGAGTTGAGTTTGTAGTGAAATAATGATGAGATACTATTTTATTGTCATTACTTGCTTCTTGTTTAACAATTTATTTTGTCAAGTAACCGAATTCACTGGTAAATGGTATGCCGTGGGAGAGGTTATGGGACAAGAATTATCAATTAACATTACCATTAACAATACCAACAATGGATTAGCATGCTTATTAGATAGCCCTGATCAAAAGATTTTTGGCAAGAAAGTCGACTCAATAATCATTTGGAAAGACTCTATTTATTTTGAAGTTTTTAGAGGTAAATATACTGGCTCATTGCAAAAGAGTAAAATTGTTGGCTTTTTTAATCAAGGAATGGATATTGAACTTAATTTCCAAAGAACTGAAATAAAGAAGAAAGAACTAAAAAGACCACAAACACCCAAACCCCCTTTTAATTATTATACCGAAGAGTTAGAAATAGAAAATAAAAAAGATAACGTAACCTTATCAGGAACATTAACACTACCAAAAAAAGAAGGTAAACACCCTGTTATTATCTTGATATCAGGTAGTGGGCCACAAAATAGAGACTCTGAAGTTTTTAAACATAAACCTTTTGCTGTTATTGCCGATCATTTAGCACAAAATGGAATAGGCTCTTTTAGATATGATGATAGAGGTGTTGAACATTCTACGGGTAAATTTGGCACTTCTGATCTTAATGATTTTTATAGAGACGCTAAAGCAATTGTAAACCAGTTAAACAAACATAAACACATTGCTAAAATTGGTTTGCTAGGACATAGTGAAGGAGGAATAATTGCTCCATGGTTGGCAAGTAAGTCACGTAAAGTGAAATTTGTTGTCATGTTAGCTGGACCCACCATACCTCCTTCAGAAATGATGCATGAACAAAGAAGATTGGTTTATGAATCAATGAGTATGAGTGAAGAAGAAATGAATCTCAACAAAGAACTGTTTACTTCGGTTGATTCTTTAGTATTAGCTATTGAAGAAAAAGACAAGTTGAGTAATACATTAACAACCGTTATCACTAACAATCTAGATAAACGATCAGATCCTCAATACAAAAAATTGATGACTAGAATTCAATTTGCCCAAGCCATAAAATTACAGGTGCTAACGCCTTGGTATAAAAGTTTTATTAGCATTAATCCTTCTAGTTATTTACAAAAGATCAAACAACCTTTACTAGCACTGAATGGAAAGAAAGATACTCAGGTTCCATATTATTTAAATCTCCCAGCATTAAAACAAAAACTTGACAATGGAAAATGTAAACAATATGATATTGTTGAATTAGATAATCTCAACCACTTATTTCAACATTGTGAAACAGGAAATATAGATGAGTATAATAAAATTGAGGAAACCATCTCCCTAGAAGTTTTAACTAAAATTAGTGCCTGGATAAATAATTTACCTAAATAAACTGATAAAACCAGTTCTCTTTTTCTTCTCTCCAATATCAAGGATATAATAATAAGTACCTTGTGATAATTCGTCTCCATCATTTGTATTACCATTCCAATTATTTTGGTAATTAATAGCACGATACACTTGTTTTCCCCATCTATTGTAGATTGCGAAATCCTTTACATCATAATATAATAAGCTATCAATAATAAACACATCATTATTTCCATCCTTGTTTGGTGAAAATACATTTGGGATATTGATTTTTGGTAAAGGAATAGCTGTGTCAATTACTGGTGGTGGATTAACCACTGTACTGGAGCAATTTACATGTAACGAATCATAATTAAATGTTCCATTTCTAAGTTTGGCTATGAAATTATTATTGTTCCCTGTATTTGGAAATCCAGGAGTAGATACACTTTCATTTATTTCGTTAAATGAAGTTAACACTTCCCAATCACCACAATCAAATTCATAGGCCAATCCAGTACCTCCATTACCAATATTCCAACTTGAAACTGAGCTAGGAAACAAAGGAAAAGGAGCTGTTACATCTCCATAAGAAAAACCATGATATAATTGATTTAGAGGCGTTCTAATTTGAATAGCATCACCTCCATTACGTAATCCAACATAATTCCATTGACTACTAGTAGGAGTACACGAATAAGAAAACGTTCCGATTACTGGTACTGAACTACATGCCTGTAATGAACTATGGTTTCCTGCCAAAATGTATACGCTATCATTGTTTGCATCTACAGGGTCGTCCAATGGAATATTAGCAGCTTTACTCCCTTCATTATAAATAACAATTATTGCTCCTGGAGGAATTGCATTAAAAGCATTTCCAAATTTTATGTGTCCATCTGCTATTCCAACACCACCTGTCGAAGCTTCAAAATTACCTCCATTATCATCTAATATATATCCTATTAAGTTTACTGTAGCAGTTGGAAATGCAGAGTCTCCTATTACAAGCAACTCTATCCATTCTTGTGTACCACTAGGTCCATTAGAAAATTCGTTTATAATTAATCCTTGAGAAAACCCCTCAAATTGAATACTAATTAACACCAATAAGATTGCAAAATATTGTTTCATATTAACATCAAATATCTACTAATTAAATACTTTTCTTTTTCTTATGCAGTTTTCAATCTGTTATCTTTTTATTAATCTACTTCAAACAACTGAAAATGAAACCATTTAATTAAGGTTATATGATAACATAATTTTTTTTCAAAATGATCTAAATCATAAAATGAAGCCATGATAATTATGTAACTTTAACCTGTAATACATTTGGCTTAAAGAAAAATATTATCTCGACATTGATTCGGGATCATTTTACAAGAATATTCCTAAAAAAACTAAATGCTTTACAGATTAATTTTTATCAAGATTTAATTCAAATAAAATGAAAGGGCTTAACCGAATTGGAATAATAGTAATGATAAATATCTACCTAGTTATTATAGCTGGAAGTGTTGTTCGCATGACTGGTTCGGGAATGGGTTGTCCTGATTGGCCTAAATGTTTTGGTTATTTAATTCCTCCAACACAAGAAGAAGATATTTTATGGGAAGAAAACAAATCCTTCGAGAAAGGGCAATTAATTATTCATACATCTTCCAATATTCAATCTATATCTTCTGGTGAGATAGAATCTGCAGTAGAAGATAAGACTTTACTATCAGCTAATAAATCGTTTACTACTTCTTCTACTTTTAATCCTGTTAACTGGGATAAATATACCAAACACGATTATGCTGAGTTTAATGTTTACCATACTTGGACAGAATATATAAATCGCTTGATGGGTGCTTTACTTGGTTTTTTTGCATTCATACAACTTATACTTTCTATTAAAAAATGGAAAACAAATAAAGCGTCAACTTGGTTATCTATTCTGCTTATTTTATTTATTGGATTTGAAGCATGGTTGGGAAAAATAACAGTTGATAATAACCTTGCACCAGTAACCATAACTTACCATATGCTAGGAGTACTTATACTCATCATCATACAGTTATTATTCTTTAGAAAAATAAATAGTGATAAAAATAAAGTAACAACAAAATGGTTTTATTTAATTCCAATTGCTCTGGTTTTGTTGACTATTCAAATCATTTTAGGTACTCAAGTGAGGCAAGAAGTAGATCATTTTTTAGAAACAGGAATAGATCGTTCTTTATTAGCCGATCAATTTGGCTTAACATTTTACATTCATAGATCATTTTCGATAGTTTTGGCGATAATAATTGGCTTTATTAGCTGGCATTTCATACAATCTAAAGTGCTTATTAAAAGAGCCTATATTACCCTTGCTTTATTAGTTCTAGAAATTGGAATTGGAATGTTTTTATTTTATTTAGGTATGCAGGCTTATGGGCAACCCTTTCATTTGTTACTTTCTTTATTATTATTTGGTTTTTTAGTAACTATAATGCTAAGCACATCCAAAAAGTAGGTCAATGGAAGATCAAAACAATAAAACGAAACTATATTACCTTCTGCAATTTTTGGGATGGGGAGTTTATGTTGGTTTAGTAGGCTACTCTATACAATCTAAAACTAATGTTGGAATAACGCTTGGATTGTTTTTAGCTGGACTATTTCTGTTTAATATTAGTATTAGTCATTGCTACCGACTAATTATCATCTCTTTCGATTGGGTTAAAAATAAACTTGGGATTGTTCTTTTAAAAATAATTGTTTCTAGTATTGTATTAGCATTACTATTTTCAGTAACTACAAATTTTTTAAATTTTTTAATTAATGAAGCAGAATGGATTTGGCTCGATTCGAATACAGTATCAATTGGTTTTTTTCTATACTTAATATGGAGTGTCATATATTTTGCATATGCTTATCGTGATCGATCAAAATCTCAAGAATTAAAAAATGTTAAGTTAGAGGCCCTAAAAAATGAAATTGAACTGCAAAATTTACGGTCTCAATTAAATCCCCATTTTATGTTTAATGCTATGAATAGCATTAGAGCCCTTGTAGATGAAAACCCTAAACAAGCAAAACAAGCCATAACACAGTTATCTAGTATTCTTAGAAACGCCCTTATTCATAGTAAAGACAAGCTCGTTTCGTTAAAAGAAGAAATGAATATTGTAGAAGCATACCTTAGTTTAGAAAAAATAAGATACGAAGAACGCTTAAAAGTTAACATCAACATAGATAAACAACACGAACAAATAAAATTGCCTCCATTATTATTACAAACACTAGTAGAGAATGGAATTAAACATGGAATAGCAAAACGTATTAAGGGCGGAGAAATAACAATAAACTCTTCCTTAATTGAAAACAAACTTCATCTTGTTATTACTAATTCGGGGACATTAGCATTAAAAAAGAAAAGTGAAACTGGTGTTGGAATTGAAAATACTAAAAAGCGTTTATTGCTAGAATACGGAAATAAAGCTAAATTCACATTAAGTGAAGGAAAAAATGAAACGGTTATTACCACTCTGCAAATACCAACAACATGAGTAAAACAATAAAAACTATATTAATTGATGATGAACGTTTAGCCAGAACGGAACTCCGTTCATTATTAACTGACTTTAAGCAAATAGAAATTATTGAAGAATGTGCTAATGCAGACGAAGGCAAAGAAAAAATTGAAGCTTTAAAACCCGATTTAATTTTTCTTGACATCCAAATGCCTGAAAAAACAGGGTTCGATCTACTAGAAGAACTTGAATATATTCCTTTTGTAATTTTTGTAACGGCTTATGATGAATTTGCACTCAAAGCATTTGAAGTAAATGCCTTTGATTATATTCTCAAACCAATAGATCCAGAGCGACTAAAAGCTACACTTGCAAAAATAAAATTACCAGAAAAAAAAGAGCATAACAATCAAAAACTATCTTATGAAGATCAAATCTTTTTAAAAGATGGCGAAAAATGCTGGTTTGTAAAGCTTGCAGATATACGGTATTTTGAATCAGAAGGAAATTACGTTAAAGTATACTTTGAAAACTCTAAACCCTTAATTTTAAGATCACTTAGTAATATTGAAGATCGTTTAGAAGACAAGCAGTTTTTTAGAACCAGCCGAAAACATATCGTGAATGTAAACTGGATAAAAAAAGTAGATAATTGGTTTAGTGGAGGTTTAAGATTGACCTTAACTTCTAATGAAGAAATAGAGGTATCCAGAAGGCAAGCGCAAAGATTTAGAGATATGATGAGCCTATAACAATGGATTATAATACACTCATAAAAAAAGGGATTGAAGCCGCATTAGCTGGTGGTAATGAAATTTTAAATATATATAAATCCCAAAATCTTGGTGTTGAAATTAAAAAAGACAATTCTCCCGTTACACTAGCAGACAAACATTCATCCAAAGCTATTTTAGATGTATTATACACTACTGGTATACCAATAATATGTGAAGAAGAAAAAATCCCACCTTATGAGGTTCGCTCAAAATGGGAGTATTTATGGATGATTGATCCTTTAGATGGCACAAAAGAATTTATAAAGCAAAATGGAGAGTTTTGTGTTTGCATTGGTTACATAGAAGACAACAATCCTATTTTAGGCATAATATATATTCCTACTACTCAAGAAATTTTTTATGGAGGTAAGGATATTGGGAGTTTTAAAATGATGAAAAATCAATTTAAACCTGATTTTAAAGTTGAAAACGGCACCAAATTATTTAAAAAGCAAGCAAACAATCCTCTAATAGTAACTGGGAGCAGATCACATGGGAGCGAAGAAACTGAACTATATTTTAACCAATTAAAAGCTAAACATCCTAAATTAACATTCTTAAAAGTAGGCAGTGCTATTAAATTTTGTCGATTAGCCGAAGGTAAAGTAGACTTATACCCTAGATTTCAATTATGTATGGAGTGGGATACTGCAGCTGGTCATGCTATTATTAATGGAATTGGGAAGGAAGTCTTTTATGTAAATAAAAAAACGCCATTAGTTTACAATAAAGAAGATTTATACTCTCCCTACTTTATTGCCAAGTAGGTATTCTGTTAATTAAACGTTAAACCTTGTATTTGGGACACTAAACAACCAATCTTGGCATTTATATTGTATTACGTTAAGCAAAAGAAGCAAAATAGTCTTCTTAATTGTAAAAGATTATTAATTTTATTAACGTTTAAAAACGAAGTCATGAATAAAAAATACGTTCTTACAGGATTATTTGCCATTGCAGCAAGTTTAACTTTCTCACAAGATGCAGATAATTTAGTACCAAATCCAAGTTTCGAAGGAACTAAAGGAAAATTAAAAAACATCAAACAAATTAATAAAGCTACTGATTGGTTTTCGCCAACTGGTTTAAGAGCTGATTTGTTTTCGGCTGCAAAACCTGATTTACCTATTTCAGTTCCAGATAATAAATATGGTAGAGAAAATCCATCTGAAGGAAACAACTATGCTGGTATTACTGCTTATAGTTATAATAACCGTGCGCCTAGGACTTATATTCTTACTACGTTAACAGAAAAGTTAAAAAAAGATCAAAAGTACTGCGTTACCTTTAAAGTAAGCTTAGCAGATTTGTCTAAATATGCCGTTAACAATATAAGTGCTCACTTAACTAAAAAGGCTATTGAAGTAGAAGGTAAAAAGGATATTGTTTTTACTCGAAATGAACCTCTTGTTAAAGTTGCTAGTAATAAAATTTATGAAGCTAGATATAACTGGGAAACAGTATGTGGTGAATATGTAGCTAAAGGTGGTGAAAAATATCTTGTGCTTGGTAATTTTGATGAAAACCGTAATACTAAGTTTAAAAAACTTAAGAAAAAGAAAGACACCAAAGGTTCTCAAGTACCTATGGCTTACTATTACATAGATGAAGTAAGTGTTGTATTGCTTACAGAAGAAAACGAAAAAACATGTGTTTGCGAAACTGCTGAAGAAGATGAAGTAGAAAGAGTGATATACAGAAAAAATAGTTCTTCTATGGATGAGCAAACTGATGAAGAAAAAATTAAATCTTCTACTATCTATTTCGATCATCTAAAATCTGAACTAGAGCCAGATGCTCAAAACGATTTAGACTTACTTGCAGGTATCTTAATAGATCATCCAGAATATAAAATTAAAATTGATGGACACTCAACTAAAGAAGAAGTTGATATCGCTAAAGAAGAAGAATTTCATGAAGATCTTGCAAAAAGAAGAATTGAAAAAGTTGTTGCTTACTTAAAGAAGCACGGTTTAGATAAAGAACGTTTTGAAACAGAAATTCAAGATAACTTAGTGCCTGCTTCAACTGAAAAAACTCCTCTTGGAGAAGCAAAAAATAGAAGAATTACTTTTGAACTAATAAAGTAATAACAGAAAATATTAAAGACAAAAAAGGCGCTCAAATGAGCGCCTTTTTTTATACCCTTGCAGTGTGTTTAACTAGATAATCTGCTTGCTCCCAATCCATGTGGGTAATTGGCACACTATACAATACTGGCATATTGTTAGGATATAATGCTCTTATTCTTTTATCAATAGAATCGAATAAGAGCCCCTTTGTTTTCCCCATAACTAACACTCTATCTTCTGATACCATTTTACCTTCTTTTTCTTTTCGAACAATTACTTCTTTTGAAATAACTGCATTTAAAATCAATTTTTCTTTTGTTAAAATGTCTACCATTTCAATGGCATCATCAAAGTTTTTTGTTATTAAATGGATAAGTATCATAATGTGATAGATTTAAATGGTTAATTACTCATTATCAATTAAAAATGGAGCATCTCCATCCGTAATGATTACTTTGCTCCCTGGAGATTCTGATAATTTAATAAAAGCTTCTATGCTTCTTAATTTTAAAATCTCTGGAGTTAATCCTTCCGATAGGATTTTTTGAGCATCACGGCTACCTTTAGCTTCAATTATTTTTCTTTCAGCTTCAAGTTCTTCTTGCTCTAAAATATATTTCATTCTTAATGCTTCTTGTTCAGCTTGAAGCCTACCTTCAATAGAACTATATAAACCAGGTGGTAATGATATTGATTTTAACAAAACAGCATCAATCAAAATACCATCACTGTTAAGCACCTCATTCATTCGCTTAGATATTTCTGACTCTATATCTGCTCGTTTTCCAGAGTGCATGTCTTTTGCTAAAAATTTTGCACAAACATCTGCAGAAGCCGAACGAAAAACACTTCTTATTATATTTTCATATCCCTCGCCAATATTTTCAATTAAACTAGGTGCTTTTTTTTCTTGTATTTTATATAGTATTGAAATATCTGAATTTACATTTAATCCTTCTTTACTTGGAAGATTAAGATTAACTTCTATATTTTCTGTTCTAATGGGTGTTCTTATAATTCGAGTTACTAAAGGGTTGTAGGCATGTGCTCCTTGACTAAGCGTTTTTTTAGATAATTTCCCTAATTTTCGTTTAACACCTACTTCACCTGGTTTAATAATAGCACAACTTGATAAAAGTAAAGAGGATAAAACTCCTGCGGCTATAAATGTTTTTGTTTTCATTGTTCTTTATTTTTGGTTTAATCAAATATCATATATCAATATTAGACTGAAATTAAGCTCATATTAAAATGAGATTAGAATACTAAATTGATTTTTTCTTATTCAAAAATGGCTGTTAGATACTTAATCTAACAGCCATTTTATTCGACAATAATAAGTAGTAGCAAACTACTTAGGTAGCATCACAAAAAAGTAGATGCAAATTATTCATCAAGCCAATTTACTTTTCCTGTATCCATATCGTAAACTGCTCCAACAATTTTAATTTCTTCTTTCTCTTCCATCTCTTTTAAAACAGCACTTTTTGCTCTTATGTCTTCTATTGCATGTTTAATATTGGCATTACATGCCATGTCTACAAAATCTTTGTTTTTAGATGTTCTATCACCTTCATATTTTATTTCTTCGACAGCTGGTCTTATTTTTTTAAGCATTTCGGTTATATTTCCTAATTGCACATTATCTACTGCTGCCTTAACGGCACCACAATGCTCATGTCCTAACACTAATATTAATTTCGATCCAGAAACTTTACATGCAAATTCCATGCTTCCCAAAATATCTTCATTAACAAAATTACCGGCTACTCTTGCAACAAATAAATCTCCAATTCCTCTATCAAAAACATCCTCTACCGGTACTCGACTATCTACACAAGACAACACAATAGCTTTTGGATATTGAGCTAACACACTATTTCGTACTTGTTTTGAATGATCTCTAGCCGTTAAATCATTATTTATAAAACGTTCATTACCATCTTTTAATGCAGTTATAACTGCTGCTGGAGTTAGCGCATCCTGTTGTTCTTTCGATAATACATCTTCTACCAATGGTTTTGATTCTTCTTTGGCTAACGTTTTAGGCTCTTCTTTAACCATATCGTTCATTAATGGTTGACCTTTTTCTGAGTTATTACAACTTATTATTGATAATGATAATACGGCCAAACCTAATTCTTTAATATACACTTTCATGGGTTATTATTTTTTGTTTATCCAAATAACACCATCTATTATTAGAGTTAGATTAACACTAAATTAAAATCACATTAGATTTTAAACATGAACACATAAACACTTAATAAAAGTCTTAGATTTGATTATTATGAAACAAAAGACAATACAATATTCGCAAATCTTATTAGGTATAATATTTACAAGTTTTGGTTTAAAGGCTTTTCTAATTCCTAATGGGTTTTTAGATGGAGGGGTAACAGGTATCGCATTATTGGTAAATAGTTTAACGGGGATAAAAACATCTATTTTTCTTGTTATTGTCACTATACCTTTTCTTGTGATGGCATATTTTTATCTATCAAAAAAGATTGCGTTAATATCATCTATTAGCATTTCTATTTTAGCATGTTTTCTCTATTTTGAAACCTTCCCTATTCTTACCGAAGACAAGTTGTTAATTTCTATTTTTGGTGGTCTATTTGTAGGGTTAGGAATAGGGTTAACCATTAAAAATGGTGCAGTTTTAGATGGTAGCGAAATTCTTGGTGTTATATTGAACGAACGATTTGGCTTAT
This sequence comes from Flavobacteriales bacterium, assembly GCA_020630395.1. GTDB lineage: Bacteria > Bacteroidota > Bacteroidia > Flavobacteriales_D > CAJJDF01 > CATLPG01. The sequence continues at coordinate 11,257 of JAHDBM010000019.1, read as the reverse complement.
CTATTGGTACCATTATTTTATTGTTTAATACGGTATTATTTCTTATTTCTGCTTGGTTAATATCAGTTGAAACTGCTATGTATTCTATTTTAACGTTTATTGTCTCTGCAAAAGTACTTGATTATGTTATTAAAGGGTTTGAAGACTTTATTGGTGTAATGGTAATTTCTGATAAACATGAGGTTATAATCGATCATATTAAACATAATTTAGGAGCGGGTATTACGTGTTATAAATCGTATGATTCTTATGGTAAAAGCGGTATTAAAAAAGACAAAATAGTTATTCATACTATTGTTAATCGTATTGATTTAAACAAAGTACATAAACTCGTTAACGATATTGACAGAGATAGCTTTGTAGTTGAATATGATGTTAATAAAGTTAGTGGAGGAATTTTAAGAAGGTATCTTAATAAAACGTTAGGTTAAAAATTAAACCCTAGCTTTAATACAAGCTGTTGTTTCGTTTTTCTATTGGGTAAAAATTGCCATTGTTTTGCTAAGCTAGCATCAAGGTTATTATGAGAAAATGATAAACCAACTGCTGTTCGGTTTTGATTAAATAAACCCTCTTTATTTTGAATAAAAACCTCAGAACTAATGAAGGGATATATCATGTATTTAGTTGTTAAAGGTAATTCGTGCTCTACTTTCAATTGAAGCCTGTAACGCATAGAAAATTTATGATGATTAAAAAATCTTTGCTCAATCCTAAGCCTTGTTTCAAAAACAGATTTAGTTAGTAAACTAGCATCTATACCTGCTTCTTGATAAATTCTTCTTTCTCTGTTTACTAATTGCTCTTGGTCATTTTCATGTATTGCTGTTAAAACACCCAATAATCCATAAGCGCTTCCTTTTTTATTATTAAAACCTATACCGCTTCTGTAAGACGAAATATCAAATGATGTTAAAAGATTGTGATTACGGTATTGGATTTCATTATACCAAAATAATTGTTGGTTTGGTTTCCAATTTGCATAAACTACATTCCAAGAACCTACTGCATTATCGTCTTGAGCAACTAACGAAAGAGAGAAAACAAAAGAGAGGAAAATCCAACTTATATGTTTAAATAAATGGTTTTTCAATTTCTATTATTGTTTCAATTCGTTTAGGGACCATTTCCTTCCATTCTTCATTACTTTCTCTAATCATTTTTAACACTTCATCTGATAAAATGTGCAATACATCTTCTTTAACATTATTGATATCTTGTATGTTATTATTGAACATAAAATAGTCCAGTAAATGTTTCGTGCTAGGAGAAACTTCAATATGTTGTAGCTTTTTTAACGTATTATGAACTGTTCGCTCTGGATATACCAATAAGTTTGAGTTACTACCACATAAAGATGAAAATGCTTCTAATAACCCTCCATTTAAATGACTGTAGTGTTTTTCTTCAAATGCACTTTCTAAATTATTAATTCCAAGCACAATATGGGTAGTTTTCTTTTTGATATAAGTGTTTAAGTAGTCGGTTAATTCATAATGGTATTTAAAATCGGTTATGAGTACAGGTAAGTTTAATTCGCTTAATAAATTGGCTCGATCTATAAAGTCTTGCATCTCACAATTATCATCAGTTCCTTCTAAATTATGAAGTGTTAATTCTGCTATTGGAAGTATATTTTCACGTTTTATTTTTTTTGTGTTCTCAAGAAAATCTAACGAGCTCTCAAACATGTTAATATTTACTAATGTTGGTGGTCTAAACCTTCCTCTAACAATTAATAAATCTTTTTTATAAAGAGCATTTAAAGGTTGTAATACTCTTTTATTTGAATCGAACATAGCAGCTCTAGTATGCTTATGTTTTACTAATAATAACGCCAGTAATCGATTGTCAATTTTATTAAAAAAGGGACCACTAACCTCCATAAAGTTTATTTCTACTCTTCCAGTTTCAATATTACAGGTTAACTTTTTAATATAATCCTCAATTGATGTGTAATTTAAAAACAGATGCGATATTATATTAACTCCTAAAATACCAATGGCTTCTTGTTGATCTTTTAATTGAGAATCGTGTAATAAAATATGAATCATAACCTGGGATGGCATTTCATTTGGTTTAGTTTGAAATTTAATGCCTAGCCAGCCCTGTCCTTGATTGTTTTTGAAAAAATTAATTGTTTCAATTGTATTTGCAAATGCAAAAAAACAAGTTTCATCAGCTTTTTCAGATAAGTTATATACTAAGTTTTCATATTCTACACTAAGCATGTTTTCTAATCTTGGCATACTAACATATCGCTTTGTTTTGCCGTAATGTGTATCACTTACTTTCATATCATAAGCCGATATTGTTTTAGCTATTGTCCCAGATGCGGCTCCAGCTTTAAAAAAATTATTTGCAACTTCTTGTCCTGCTCCAATCTCTGAGAATGATCCATAAATTTCTTCCTTAAGATTTAACGCTAATGCTTTTTCGATCGTATTTCTTTCAAATTTTTCCATTTTAATATCTGTATTAGAGGTTACTTGATATCAATTAATCCAGTTGATGGGTCTATCTTTTTTTCAAATGTTAAATTGTTAATTTTTAAATCAACTTCTTTTTCATTGTTGCTGTTTCTATTTTCTTTTATGTATAACTTTTCTAATTGTTTAAATTCTGTTATATCTAATTGATTTGGTGTTAGTCCTGCACCCTCCAAGTGTAACTCTTTTAGAGCTGGCATTTGAATTAATACCGATTTAACTTGAGGCACATCTAATTTTAAATCATGGTCTATAAATAATGTTTCAATAGAACTTAGGTTTATTAATGATGATGGTAATTGTACGATTTCATTATCACCTAAATCTAAAAATTTCAATTTATCAAAATAGTTTATGTTATTAGGTAATGTTGTAATATGATCGCCTCTTAAGGAAAGTTTTTCTAAGTTTTTATACTTAAATAACTCCTCAGGAAAGCTTGTCATTGGGTAAACATTATTAAATACTATCTCTTTAAAATTTGTTGGCTTAGAAAATACAGCCAAAGCATTTGAAACATCCATTAAACTGTCATCTATAATAGATAAGCCTTCTAGTTTAACTAACTTATTGTAGGTGACTGGTAGCTCAACAAAATTACTTCGCTCTATTTCTAATCTTTTTAACCAAGTTACAGCTGCAACTTCTTTTGGTGGATAATTCGTTTTGTAATTAATTAGGGTTAAACTTTCAAGATTTTTAAATTGTATTAATGTCTCTAAATTAGCTGTGACATTATCTAACGTTAATTTTTTTACCGATAACGGATTTAAAAGTGCTGCTTGAATAGAATAATAAGTAGAGTCTTGAGTTTGTGTTCTCCCAAAGAAAGAGAAACAAAGTGAAATAATAATGATGGATGTTCTTATAATGGGTTTCATAGTAATTTATTTTAATTAAAATTACTACCTACTAATTAAGCTCGAATTAAGCTCACATTAAAATGAAATTAGAAAAACTAAAATCGTATACTAACTTGACATCCTTTTCCGTTAGTTATATTCTTTATAGACAATGTGCCGTTATGATTTTCAATTATGGTTTTAACAATAGAAAGTCCCATCCCTGTTCCTGGTATATCTACTGCATTTTTAGATCTAAAAAGAGGCTCAAAAACCATATTTAATTCTTCTTGAGGTATTCCAATGCCATTATCATTAAATTCTAAATTAATCCCTTGACTTGCTTTTCTAATATTGATTTTAATAGGCTTATAATCAGAAAATTTTAATCCATTATCAATTATATTAGAAAAAGCTCTTTTTAACAACTCTTTGTCGCCACTAATCACAATATCTTCTGCCAATATATGTTCATCTATATTAAGTTCAATCTCAATAGCAGAAAACTCTTGTTTTTTTTCACTTATTATTTCAAAAAGTAACTCATCTAGATAAACTTCTTCGGTCATTAAGCCTTTTTTACTTTGTGGTAATTGCAAAAAATTATTTACTAAAAGATTTAACCGATTGGCTTCTTTATTGATTTTTTCGAACGTTAAAATGTATTCGTTTTTAGATCTTTCTTTTGTTAGCAGCACTTCTATCTCTCCCATAATTGCTGCTAACGGGTTTTTGATTTCATGGGAAGCATAGCGCACAAAATTTTTTTGAAGTGTAAATGCATCCTCCAATCTATTTAGTAGGTTATTAAACGCAATTGCTAATTTTCCAATTTCATCTTTGTTATTGTATACATGTAAACGTTCACTTAAATTGTTTACGGTAATGTTATTTGCCTTTTCAATTTTTACAGCTATTGGTTTTAATATTTGTTTGACAAGCATTCTACTTACTATAAAAGATAATAGAATACTAAAAAGAGAAAGAATAACAATGATTAATATTAATTGGTTGATTTGCTTTAATCCATATTCATCTTTTGCTGCTACTAACACTAAATATTCCTCATTATTTACATCATATCTTTTAATAATACCTTGATAGTTATTATCATTAAAATAAACCTCTCCTTTCTCTTGTATTTCTATTAGACTAAAATCAGGAATAAAGGCTAAATTCGATTTTTTTAGTGAGTCAATAAATATTCTTGATTTTAATGCTAGTTCAAATTCTTCTGGAAGTTTTTGAGCAAATTTTTCTTTTATATTTTTTGCAGATTCGCTCGACTCATTTTCTGCTTCTAAAAAAAATTTCTCAGTAATGTTAGCTCTATCTTCAAGTCTTTGAAAAAATATATTTTCCCGTGCCTTATCGCTTGAAAAATAAATAATAAACCCAATTAAAACAACTATAAAAGTTGCTAAACCTGTAAAGGTATATGTAATTCGATTACGAATTTTCATTAATCAGTATCTTTTAAAACATACCCCATTCCAACTACTGTGTGCAACAGTTTATCATTAAATTTTTTATCTATCTTATTTCTTAAATAATTTATATACACATCAATAACATTTGTTCCCATATCAAAATTAACGTCCCAAACATTCTCGAGAATATCTACACGAGAAACAACTCTATTTTTGTTTTTTATTAAATACATTAACAAATTAAATTCTCTAGCGGTAAGTTTTATAGGTTGTTCCTGTCTAAATACTTCTTTTTTATCAAAATCTACTGTAAGGTCTTTTACTTTATAAATAGCAGTTGAATAATCCACTTGTTTTCTTCTCATCAAGGCATTAATACGTGCCATTAACTCTTTAAACTTGAATGGTTTTGTTAAATAATCATCTGCTCCTAGATCAAGTCCTTCTACAATATCATCAGTGCTACTAAGTGCTGTTAGCATAATAATAGGATTCTTAAAATCCATTTCTGTTCTCAACTTTTTACAAATTTCGGTTCCGTTTAGCCCTGGTAAGATAATGTCTAATAAAATAATATCATATACATTTTGAGATGCCAACCGAATAGCCATATTTCCATCAAAAGCTTGGTCTACCTGAAAACCAGATTCTTCTAACCCTTTTTTTATAAATGAAGAAATGCCTGCTTCATCTTCAACTACTAATACTTTCATAATGATGAATTAAAATCCACAAAAATTTTCCATTACATCCATTGCTCTTTCGTAATCATACGTATATAAGCAATCGTTTAAATCTTGACAACCTTGTAATGGACGATAACTCATAATATAAGCTAATCCTCTATTAAATTTTGCTTCTACATAGTTTTCATCTATTTCTAAAGCTCTATTATAAGATTCAACTGCATCAAAGTAATCGGCAAATAATACTTGAATATTCCCTTTCATATTCCAATACTCTGGTTCATTTTCATCTTTCTTAATTAGTTTATTGATATCATTTAAAGCATAACTATATTTACCCAGCATCTTTTTAGTATAAGCCTTATTAAATAGCGCAGCTTTATATGAACTATCTAAAGCTAACGTTTTATTATAATCTTTAATAGCTCCTTTTAAATCTCCCATCTCTTTTCGTAAAACAGCTCTTGAAAAATAGAGATTTTCATTGTTTTGATTAAAATATATACTACTATCTAAATCTTGCTTAGCTCCTTCAAAATCATTTAAATATCGTTTTGCTACCGATCTATTATAAAAAGCAACATCAAACTCGTTATTAAGTTCAATAGCTTTTGTAAAAGAGTTCATAGCAGGAGTGTATTTTTCTTGTGCTAAGTATAAAAGTCCTTCTAAATCATAAGCAATAAAGCTCTTAGGGTTTAATAAAATAGCTGAATCTATATAGGCTTTAGATTTACTAAATAAGTTTTGAAGCATATAGATTTTACCTTTTTGTAAATAATAAATCTCAAGATCAAAACCTTGTTGAAGTAATGTATCTAAATCAGCAAGTGCTTCTTCATAGGACTCTATGAGTAAGTAATCGTTCATCCTATCATTTCTTACACTAAAATCTGTTGGGTTTATTTTTACTGCTTCAGTTAAATCATTAATAGCTCCTGCATAATCAGAAGCTAATACTTTAACTGCAGCTCTTTGGTCATAAGCATACTCAGACATAGGGTTAATAGAAATGGCTTGATTATAATCCATCATAGATTCTTTAAGTCTGCCAAGGTTTTTATACAACCTAGCTCTTTTCATGTATGCTTCAGCATACCCAATATCAGTTGCAATTGCATTAGTATATTGTACTTCTGCATCCTCCCAATTTCCAAAACGCATGAATTTATCTCCCTTTTGAACCAATTGAGTAGCTTCAATACGATTAGATGTTTGGCTTATTAAACTAATATTAAACCAAGTTAATAATAATATGATAATGGTATATTTCATCATTTTTGTTTAAAGATAAACATTAATAAGTGAAACATAATAAACTAAAAATTAGAATTAGATTAAAATAAGATTAGAAATCAACTTTCATATTGGTTACTTTTTCACTCCATGTCCAAAGATCATCTTGAACTTTTTTATTATGAGAAGCTTCGCTAGTTGCAGTTAATACCATACAGTCAAAATACTTCCTATTAAAAGTTGCTGCATCAGGATGTATAGCTAAAAATATATGAGTTTTTGCACCTTCTTCAACTGAAATGCCTCTAACAGCACCATTTAATTTCCAAACCAAACTATGCAATATGTTCTTAGTTTTTGAACCAATATCAGTTTTAACTTTTCCTGGCTCTAAACAATTTACTGTTATTCCTGTATGGCTTAACTTATCGGCTAATGAGTATGTAAACATGACGTTAGCTAATTTAGATTGACGATATGCATTTAGTATAGAGTAACTTTTATTTTTTGTAAAACTATCGATATCAATACTGGTATACTTATGCTGATCAGATGCCACATTTACAATTCTCCCTGATGTTTTATTCAGTATTGGTAAAATACTAAGCGTAAAAACAAAGTATCCTAAATGATTTACGCCTATTGTTTTTTCAAATCCATCTTTTGTTAACTCAAATTTAGAAAATACACCTCCCACATTATTAAGCAATACATCAATATGATTAACTTCTTTTTTGATTAGTTCTGCACCTTCTTTTATTGCTGAGATTGAAGAAAAATCAATACTGTAATATTGATAAATATTATTAGGTGATTTCACTTTTAATTCTTCTAATACTTTTTGTCCTTTAGCGTTATCTCTTCCTGTTAAAATTATATTATATCCTTTCTCAGCAATTTTAAAAGCAGCTTCTTTTCCTAATCCAGATGTAGCACCCGTTATTAATACTGTTTTTTTCATGTTTAATGAAATTTATAATGTCATATTAGTAGCCTGCTCACTCCATTTCCACAAATCAGCTTGTTTTTTCTTATCGTAAGACTCTTCACTGGTTAACAGAAGTTTCATATTGTCAAAATACTTACCATTTATATTTGCTGCATCTGGATGAGAAGCTAAAAAAACATGAGTTCTTACACCTTCATCTAATGTAATGCCTGATGTTCCAACAGAGAATCCCCAAGCCAATTGATGCAACCAGTGCTTTGCTTTCCCTCCAATATCTGTTTTAACCTTGCCCGGATTTAAGGCGTTAACCGTAATACCTGTATCTTTTAGTTTTTCTTTTAATGAGTATGTAAACATGATGTTTGCTAGCTTAGACTGACCGTAAGCTTTCATGATAAAATAATCCTTTTTTTTAGTAAAGGAATCAATATCTAACGTTCCCTTTAAGTGACTTTTTGAAGCTACGTTAACAATTCGACCATTTTGTTTATTTAATAGAGGCAATAACCCTAACGTAAATACAAAATATGAAAGATGATTGGTAGCTATAGTTCGTTCATAGCCTTCTTTTGTTAGTTCAAATTTAGAAAAAACCCCTCCTACATTATTAAGTATTACATCAATTTTATCATGCTCCTTTTTAATGGCTTCAACTGTTTGTTTAGTAGCGTCAATTGAAGAACAATCAGCAGAATAATAATGAAAAGATTGCTCAGGAAATCTTTTATAAAGAGAATCAATTAATGCTTGTCCTTTTTCTTTACTTCTCCCAATTAATATTAAATCATTTCCTTGTTCAGCTAATTTATTTACTGCTGCTTTTCCTAATCCTGATGTTGCGCCAGAAATCACCATCTTTTTGTTCATGTAATTAATTTTAAAGTAAGATATAAAATATTCAATAATAAGATGGTAACTAACAATCTATATCTCCCATCATTAAACAAATGATGATTCGCGCTAATAATTGTGATATACTGTTTCTTAAAATTAATTTTTAACGTAATTTTATAAGTAATAAAACTATTATGTGATTATTCACACTAATTTTGACTTTTTAAATGAGCAGAGAATTATTTGAAACAAGACATATCGGGACATTAGGTAACGATAAAAACGATATGTTAAAAGCCGTTAAAGCAAACACTTTAAACGCGCTTATAGAAGAAACAATACCAAGTAATATTAGATTACAAAATCATCTTTCATTGAGTGAGCCACTTAGTGAATTTGAATACCTACAACATATTAAAAAACTAGGTAATAAAAATCAATTGTTTAAAAGTTACATTGGTTTGGGATATTATGGTACGGTTACTCCTAGCGTGATCTTAAGAAATGTATTAGAAAATCCAGGTTGGTATACCGCTTACACACCTTATCAAGCCGAAATTTCGCAAGGTAGAATGGAATCTTTATTGAATTTCCAAACCATGGTTACAGATTTAACTGGAATGGAAATCGCAAATGCTTCCTTATTAGATGAAGCAACTGCAGCAGCCGAAGGAATGGTAATGTTGTACAATTCTAGAAAAAGAGATGCTGTTAAAAGAGGAGTAGTGAAGTTCTTTGTGTCTAATGATACTTTTCCACAAACCATTGATGTGCTTAAAACAAGGTCTAGCGGAATTGGAATTGAATTAGTATTTGGAGATGCGTTAACCTTTGAACCTACTAATGATTTTTTTGGTGCATTGGTGCAATATCCTGCTGCTTCTGGAATAGTAAATAATTACAAACCTTTAGTACAAAAACTAACTGTTGCTGGAGTTAAATTAGTTGTTGCTGCTGATATATTAAGCTTAGCTTTATTAACGCCTCCAGGTGAATGGGGTGCAGATGTTGTTGTTGGTAATACACAAAGATTTGGAGTTCCATTAGGTTTTGGTGGTCCTCATGCTGCTTATTTTGCAACAAAAGAAGAGTATAAACGAAACATCCCTGGACGTATTATTGGATTATCTAAAGATCGTCATGGAAATCCTGCCTTAAGAATGGCTTTACAGACCAGAGAGCAACACATACGTAGAGATAAAGCAACTTCTAATATCTGTACAGCTCAAGCATTACTTGCTAACATGGCCGCCATGTATGCTGTTTATCATGGAAAAGAGGGCATTAAAAATATTGCAAAAAACATTCACCTTAGAACAATAACACTAAGTAAAGCTCTTCGTGATATTGAATTAGATATCGTGAGTAATAATGTTTTTGATACCATTACCATAAACACAACTAATCAAGAAAAAATTAAAGCGCTTGCATTAGCTGCTGGAATGAATTTTTATTATACTGAATCAACTGTTCAAATAAGTTTAGATGAAACGGTATATATTAAAGAATTAAATGAGATTTTAACTGTTTTTGCTAAAGCAGAACTTAAGGAAATTGAACCTATTACTGAAATCGTTCCAGAAACAGAACTTGATGAACAATTTAAACGAACAAGTGATTACTTAACTCATGAAGTATTTAACAAATATCATACTGAGACAGAAATCATGCGTTATATCAAACGATTAGAAAATCGTGATATTTCGCTAACGCACTCTATGATTTCGTTAGGTTCTTGTACCATGAAACTAAATGCTGCAACTCAATTAATGCCTATTACTTGGCCAGAATTTGCTTTTATACACCCGTATGCTCCGTTTAGTCAAGCTACTGGTTACTTAGAACTTATTGGAGAACTTGACAAGGATTTATCTCAAATAACTGGCTTTGCTAAAATGACTTTTCAACCAAATTCTGGAGCTCAAGGAGAGTATGCTGGATTAATGGTAATTAAAGCTTATCACGAAAGTAATGGAGATTTTAACAGAGACAAAATGCTTATTCCTTCATCAGCTCATGGAACAAATCCTGCTAGTGCGGTAATGGCTGGGATGAAAGTTGTTGTTGTAAAATGTGATGAAAAGGGAAATATAGATGTAAATGATCTAAGAGAAAAAGCTGAAAAGCATAGCACTGAATTAGCCGGTTTAATGATTACCTATCCTTCTACACATGGTGTATTTGAAGCTTCAGTTATTGAAATAACTGATCTTATACATCAACATGGCGGACAAGTTTACATGGATGGAGCAAATATGAACGCACAAGTTGGATTAACCAGTCCTGGAAATATTGGTGCTGATGTTTGTCATTTAAATTTACATAAAACATTTGCTATACCTCATGGAGGTGGTGGTCCTGGTGTTGGTCCAATTGGTGTTGCCGAACACCTTGTCCCATTTTTACCTGGCAACCCATTAACAGATGTTGGAGGAGAACAAGCTATTTCCTCTATTTCTGCAGCTCCTTATGGCAGTGGGTTGATTTTATTAATCTCTTATGCTTATATAAAAATGCTTGGTGCTGAAGGATTAAAAAAATCTACTGAACATGCCATTCTTAATGCAAACTATTTAAAAGCTCGTTTAGAAGGTCATTATGATGTATTATACACAGGCGAAAACGGACGAGTTGCTCACGAAATGATTTTAGATTGTCGAGATTTTAAGAAAACCGCAGGTGTTGAAGTTGCTGATATTGCAAAACGTTTAATTGACTATGGTTTTCATGCTCCTACTGTATCATTTCCTGTTGCAGGAACATTAATGGTAGAGCCTACTGAAAGTGAATC
>JAHDBM010000018.1:14954-49587 GCA_020630395.1 Flavobacteriales bacterium | reverse complement strand
ATATTACCACCTTGTTCGAATGATTTATTCTCTTCTTCGATTTCTTTTTTTAGCTGTTCAGATATTTTTTTATCATCTAATTTACTCATATCTGGTTTGCCACCATTTACCCATGCAGTGTACCATAAACTACCTAATGCTTTAACAGCAACTTTCATTCGTCTTTCAATCATGTTGTCTAACATGTCTTGATACGCTTTGCTGTATTCTCTAGAGTATGTTTTTATGGTTCTATTTCCTCTATTGTCGTATGCGTATTTTTGGTCACTAGGGTAGGAGTCACTTAGTTTTCGTTCAAAAGACAAAACAGAATCAACAGCATAATGACTTTCTTTTACACGCTCCCAAGTAAAAGCCAATGGGTCTTCGATATATTCAGCTTGACCAACAAAAAAATCATAATCATCTGAGAAGAGTTCAACAACACGAGATTCCCAAAATCCATGAATTCCTTTTTGGTTCGTTAATTGTCCGTTATAATTTTCAGTAGTATGCAATGGAACACATGCATCACCAATATAGTGGCCAATTTCAGCAGAATTTCGTAAAATTTTATCAAAATCCATATTCGTAAAAGACTTGGTAAGTCTGTTTAGCATGGTTTGTAAATGCCATGGGACAATACCATATGCTTGCAAAGTATCTTCGCTATATTTAAGAATGGCATCCGTCCATTTTTGAGGTACAACATCAAAAGGATCAGTTGAATCATGCGCATAATGATCGATATCAATGTAGTGTCTTGGTGCTTCACCTTCAGTAGCATATCTTCTTTTATCTGGATCTACTGCGTGTTCGGTAATGAACTCGATATGTTCTTTGTAAAAAGAAAATAATTCTGGCGGTAAGGTAAAAACTGCTAGTCTATTTATTTTTTTATGACCATAAAATCCCCAAATAACTTTTTTCCCATGAATACCAGTTTGTGGGGTTTCATTAATATAAAACCCACATAAAATGGCAAATGATAAAATAAGTACAATAAATACCCTCATAATAATAAATTTGATCTTACTTTAAAGTAACGATAATTTTGCTTCAATGATGTTAATCAATGGTTAACCTTTATAAAAAGGGAATTTAATCACTTTAGCTTTTACTTGTTTTTTTCTAATTTGTACAAATATTTCAGTATCAGCTTTAGCAAACTCTTTAGCAACATATCCCATTCCAATCCCTTTATCTAAGGATGGAGCCATAGTACCAGATGTTACATTTCCAATTACATTATCGTTAGCATCTTTAAGTTCGTATCCTTGTCTTGGAATCCCTTTTTCTAATACTTCAAAGCCAACTAATTTTTTAGTGATTCCTTCTTCTTTTTGTTTTGCAAGTGCTTCAGAATTGATAAAATCTTTTGAGAATTTAGTAATCCAACCTAATCCAGCTTCAAGAGGAGAAGTAGTGTCATCAATATCATTGCCATATAAACAGTATCCCATTTCAAGTCTTAAGGTATCTCTTGCAGCTAAACCTATAGGTTTTATACCAAAATCAGCCCCTGCTTCTAATACTTTAGCCCAAATTTGTTTTGCTTCACTGTTTTTACAGTATATTTCAAAACCACCACTTCCAGTATATCCTGTAGCAGATATGATAACATGATCTATTCCAGCAAATGGACCTACTTCGAAATTATAGAATTTAATATCGGCTAAATTAACTGATGTTAAACTTTGCATAGCTTCAACTGCTTTAGGTCCTTGTATTGCTAGTAGAGAATAATCCATAGAAAGATCTTTCATTTCTGCTCCCATTGTATTATTAGACTTAATCCAATTCCAATCTTTCTCCATATTAGAAGCGTTTACAACTAATAAATACGTTTCTTCTTTAACTCTATATACGATTAAATCGTCTACAATTCCGCCTTTATCATTAGGTAAACAACTGTATTGTGCTTTACCAACAGTTAATTTAGATGCATCATTAGAGGTAACTTTTTGAATTAATTCAAGAGCATGAGGACCTTCAATTAAAAACTCTCCCATGTGAGAAACATCAAATACACCTACAGCCTTTCTAACAGTTTCATGTTCAATAGATAAACCTTCGTATTGTAAAGGCATATAATATCCTGCAAATTCTACCATTTTAGCACCACTATCTATGTGTACACTTGTTAAAGCTGTCTTTTTCATGTTGTATAATGTTATTAAATCAATTATTTAATATAAATATAGAAGTTAAGGAGCATTTTTCAATAGTTTTTCTTGTTCAAAAAATTACTTTTATAATATGAATGCATATTTGGAGAAATATGGGTTTCAAGAACCTAAAATTATTCATCCAGTTTCTGATGATCTTAATATTATAGTGGTCATACCATGTCATAATGAGCCCAATATATGCGAAACACTAGATGCTTTACAGATTTGCGAGCAACCTACATTAGAAGTAGAGGTTATTATTGTAATAAATCATAGTGAGATAGCAGAGGAATCGATTATAGTTAGAAATCAACAGACTAAAGAAGAAGTAGGGGTTTGGTTATCAGTCAATAAGCCATTTTTTAATTGTTTCACAATAGTTGAAGTAACATTGCCTAAAAAACATGCAGGTGTTGGGTTAGCTAGAAAAATTGGAATGGATGAAGCAGTTAATCGATTTGATAAAATAGACAAGCAAAATGGTGTAATTGTGTGTTTAGATGCAGATTGTAAAGTGGCATCTAATTACTTTCAAGCAATTGAACATCATTTTCAAATGGAGACTAAAACACCTGGTTGTGCTATACAGTATCAGCATCCATTAGAAGGTGATGAATACACAGATTTGCATTACAGTGGAATTATTAATTATGAATTATTTTTAAGGTATTATAATCTTGGGCTAATTTATGCAGGCTTCCCTTATGGTTATCATACAGTTGGTTCTAGCATGGCAGTTCGATCATTGACTTATCAAAAACAAGGAGGTATGAATAAGCGAAAAGCTGGTGAGGATTTTTATTTTCTTCATAAAATTATCTCTTTAGGTGGTTTCACAGAATTAAACACTACATGTGTTTTTCCATCTCCAAGAACATCCGATAGGGTTCCTTTTGGAACAGGAAAAGCAATGCATGACTTTTTAAATTCAGATAATTATACACAATACCCAACTTATGATGTTAAGGTGTTTGATATATTGAAATCATTAATTGACGATTTGCTATTAATTTATGAATCAAATGATTACAAATCAAAACGTGAAGTATTAAATCAATTTAATAATTCGATTGCATTTCATGATAAAGTAAATGAAATTAAGAACAATACAACAGATTTTAAATCTTTCAAGAAAAGATTTTTTCAATTTTTTGATGCATTTAAAGTGTTAAAGTTTGTTCATTTTGCTAGAGATAATGGATATCCCAACAAAGAAATAAAAGGAGAGGTTTTAGAGTTATGTAAATGGATGAATATCCAGCCTGCAAATGATAAGTTAGATAAAAAATCATTATTACTACATTTAAGAGTTATTGAAGCCAAGCGATCATGATTAAAATGATAAAAAAAATATTGTTGACCTTTGTTGCTATTGCTGTTATTATTGGCATGTCAATGGTGTTTTCATATTATCATGTTTTATCAACTTCTAATGATTATATGTATAATGAGCATTCTAATATTCCAACTAATAATGTTGGTGTGGTATTGGGAACTTCAAAATACGGCAGATTAGGAGGTGTAAATCCTTATTTTAAGCATAGGATGGATGCGGCTTATGAGTTGTATAAACATAAAAAAATAAAGCATATTTTGGTTAGTGGAGATAATCATGTAGATGGTTATAATGAGCCTCAACAGATGAAAGATTATTTAGTTTCATTAGGAGTAAAGGAAAATCATATTACTATGGATTATGCAGGTTTAAGAACGTTTGATTCCATGATAAGAGCTGAAAAAGTTTTTGGGCAGCATTCCTTTACTATAATATCTCAACAATTTCATAACGAACGTGCTGTATTTATTGCCAGAACTAATGGTATAGAGGCAATAGGTTATAACGCTAAATCTCCTGTTTTAAGTAAAAGAATGAAGCTTAGAGAGTTTTTAGCAAAGTATAAAGCAGTTTTAGACATTTACTTGTTGAAAACAACTCCTAAGTTTTTAGGTGAAAAAATTGAGATTGAGCTGTAAACAACCTATTTTCATAGTTGAAGAAATTAGGGAATTTATGAAATATAGTGTTATAACCTTCTTGTTACTGTTTACTTCTATTGTTTACAGTCAACAAAAACAGGCAGTTAATGTTTCGTTTGTCAAGCAAATTGATTTAAAAGAGGCCAAAACGAAAGATTGGGCAGTTCAAGTTCAGCATATGATTGCTCCATCACCTGATGGAGATTCTTACAGAAGTTTTTTATTAAGAAAAAAACTAGAGATTGAAGCAAATAATCCTAAAACAGGAAGAACAATCACCAATAGGTCAATTACATCAGAAGATACGCTTAAATTGGGTAAATCTTTTTTAACCAATGCTGGCGGACATGGAATACCTAACGATAATTCAATGGCAATTTCTAATGATGGTATTTTAATTTCTGCTTTTAACTCTGCAATATTTATTCAAGATACTGAAGCAGATACTATGATAGCTGAAGTTTCACTTAATTTTTTTAGAGATCAACTATCGGGATATACTGGTCATAGTTTTGATCCTAAAATGATATATGATCCTGTTGAAGATAGGTTTATTTTGGTTTTTTTAGTTGGAAGTACTGTAGCGACTAGTAATATCATTACGTGCTTTTCTTCTACATCTAACCCAATGGATCCTTGGAATATTTATGCGCTATCAGGAAATCCTTTAAACGATACTTCATGGAGTGATTACCCAGCTATTTCATTAACTAATAATGATTTATTTATTACAATGAATTTATTAGTGGAAGGTGGTCCTTGGCAAACTTCTTTTAAGCAAACCGTTATATGGCAATTGGATAAAGTAGATGGTTATGCAGGAGACACTGTTGTTGCTACCGATTTATGGTCAGAGATTAGTGAAGGAGGTATCAATATTAGAAATATGCATCCTGTTAGGGGTGGTTTTGATTTAAAAGGACCTAATCAGTATTTTTTATCAAACAGAAATTTTGCAACTCAAAGTGATTCTATTTATTTAATTGAAGTTACCAACTCAGTAGCTAGTGGAACATCTCAGTTAAACGTTCATTTATTAAAAGCTGATTTACCTTATTATTTAGCACCAAGAGCTAATCAAATGCAAGGTTCTAATCGTTTTTTTCAAACAAATGACTCAAGAGTGCTAGGCGGGATTTTGGAGAATAAAACAATACAGTTTGTTCAAAATTGTTTACATCCTCCAACCGGGCATGTAGCTGTTTATCATGGTGTAATTGAAAACCCTTCAGAAAACCCGACTACTGTTAAAGGAAATTATATTTATCATGATAGTTTGGAATTAGGCTATCCTAATATTGTTTATGGAGGCATTGTTCCTAATGAGAAAAAAGCTTTAATTGGTTTTAATCATAGCTCAAAATGGTATTACCCAGGTCATTCTGCAATATATTTTGATGGTGACAACTATTCTAAGCTTAAAATCCTTAAAAAAGGAGATAATATTGTGGCAAGTCAGTTTAGTCCAAATCAAAGATGGGGTGATTATTTTGGTTTACAAAGAAAATACAATGAGTCTTGTAAAGTATGGTTAACAGGCTATTATGGATCTCTGTCTAGAGATAATAACAGTTGGGCATCTGAGATTTATTTACCTGGTGATTGTTTTGATGAAAGACCTACTACATTAACTCCTCAACAAAACGGAGTAGCTTTTCCTAATCCTACAAAAGACTATATGGAAGCACATTTTTCTTTAGATGCAGAGAAAGAAATTAAAGCCGAATTATTAGATAGAAATGGAAAGTTAGTTAAAGTTTTGTATGAAGACATAGCCAAAGCTGGAGATAATAGAATTCAATTTTCTACTGAACTACTAACTCCTGGGGTTTATGTATTGAGGATATACAGTAACAAAGAGAAAATCTTGACTAAGAAGGTTGTTAAGAATTAAGTTATTCAAGTTATTTCAAAATTCAATGATTAGTCACTTCGCTTTTCTGTCGCCAAGCTCGTGATAGTGCTTTATTGATTATCTTTTTATACTATTAACCAATAAAATCGTCATTGCGAAATTGAATGGAATGAAATTGAAGCAATCTCAAATTCAATTATAAATAATTCACTATACTGTTAACATTAATGCATAATCTTAAACAAAAGCTCCTTAAGCAATTCACCATCAGGTGTACTTACATTATTAACTCCTTTGCTTTTTAAATCATATTCCCTTAAATAACTTACTATTTTCACTAGTTTTTTTGGAGAATAATGCTGAGCGGCAACTTTATATTCTTTAACAAAAAATGGATGAACTTTTAATTCACCAGCTAATACATTATCGTTCATTTTGTTTTTGGAAAAATGTAGCTGTAATATTTTAGAAAAATAATTGAATAAACTCGAAATAGTAACAACCAAAGGGTTTTCTTTTGGGTTTTGAGCAAAATAGATAGAAATTCTATTAGCCTTTAAAATATCTTTTTTAGCTAATGCAGATTGAAGCTCAAATACATTATAATCTTTACTAATACCAATGTTTTTCTCAATTACTTCAGCAGATATTTCACTTCCTTTTGGTAAAATAAGCTTAAGCTTATTGATTTCATTATTTATTTTACTCAAATTAGTTCCTAAAAATTCAGCAAGTAATAAAGAGTTTTTAGGTTGAATAGATAATCCGGTTTCCTTTATTTTTGCATTTATCCAATTAGGCACTTGATAATCCCTCAGTTTATCAGATAAAAATAGTATACCAGTTTTATCAATAAGCTTTGCAACCGCTTTTCTTTTATCTAGTTTTTTAAACTTATAATTAATTACAAGGATAGTAGAATTAAGTGGTTGTTTAACGTATGAATCTAAATCTTCTATTTTACGAATATGTTGAGCTTCTTTAACAATTACCACTTGATGTTCACTCATCATTGGGAATCGCTTAGCAACTGATACTATTTCGTTAACAGAGGTGTCTTTTCCGTATAAAACAGTTTGATTAAAATCTTTTTCATGTTCTTGCAGAACAGATGTTGCAATTAAATTGGTTATTTCATCAATATAAAAGGCTTCGTCTCCCATTAAAAAATAGATAGGCTTATATGCCTTATTCTTAATGTCTTTTATGATTTGTTCAAACTTCAAAATCTATTAATATTATTGATATGAAATACTTAATTGATGTAAAGATAAAAATCCATTGTCAAAAATGAAGCACCTAAAAGTATTAACCTTATTTTAGTAGTATGCTTTCAAAAATTTTCATATCAAATTATGCATTAATAGATCGGTTAGAAGTTTCTTTTAATAAAGGAATGACAGTTATTACTGGCGAAACGGGAGCGGGTAAATCTATTATATTAGGAGCTTTGGGGTTGACGCTAGGAGAAAGGGTAGACACGTCTGTTTTATCTAATCTTAATGAGAAATGTATTATTGAATCTACTTTTAATATTCATAAAATGGATTTAAAATCTTTTTTTGATGTAAATGATTTAGATTTTGATGTGCACACTATTCTTAGAAGAGAAATTTTGCCTTCAGGAAAATCTAGAGCGTTTATTAATGATACACCTGTTTCATTAACGGTTTTAAAAGATTTATCGATTAGGTTAATTGATGTTCATTCTCAGCATCAAACATTATTACTTAATAAACAAGGTTTTCAACTTCAAACATTGGATGTTATTGGTAATAATGAAGACCTACTTATTAAGTATAGCAAACAATATCAAGATTATATACATACTCGAAAAAAATTAGATGAGTTAAGGGAAAAAGAACTGGAACTTAAAAATGAGTTAGATTATATGAGGTTTCAGCTCAATGAATTAGAGAGTTTGAATTTAGAAGAGCAAAACGAAGAGCAAATCGAAGAAGAATTAAACACGTTAAATAACGCAGAAGATATTGCTTCGGGTTTAACTGGTTTAATTAATTTATTAGAAAGTGAATCGGGTATTATAGACAAAATTAATAGCGCGAAACAGCTTATTGGAAAGATTTCAAATTCAAACGCCACTCTTGAGTCAATATATGAGCGAATTAATTCTGTTGAAATAGAATTAAAAGATTTACAACATGATGCTGAAGACAGTGTGGGTAAAGTAGTGTATGATCCAATACTAATCGAACGTTTATCAGAGCAGTTGAATACAATTAATAGTTTGTATCAAAAGCATTATTGTACTTCAATAGAAGATCTTATAGAGGCAAGAGATAAGCTAAGAGCTAAAGTTTCTTTTGTAAATTCTTTTGATGATGAAATAATGAAGTTGAATGAGTCATTAGCACAAAAAGAAACTGAATTAATGCAACTGTCTAATACTTTAAGTAGATCTAGAAATGAAGCTGCTCAATTGTTAGAAAAGGATATAGAACCATTACTTGCTAAATTAGGGCTAGTAAATGCCTCATTAATCATTGAGTTAACGCAAAAAGTTGATTTTTCTTCTCAAGGAAAAGATAACGTTATATTTAAGTTTACGGCAAATAAGGGTGGTGTACATCAACCGCTAGATAAAGTCGCTTCTGGTGGAGAGCTATCTAGGTTAATGCTATGTTTAAAGAAGATTTTAGCTCAGTATAAACAATTGCCCTCAATTATTTTTGATGAAATTGACACAGGAGTATCTGGAGATATTGCAGGTAAAATGGGAGAAATGATGAAGAGAATTGGTAAAACAACACAAGTTATATCAATTACACATTTACCTCAAATAGCAGGAAAAGGAGATGAACATTTATTTGTATATAAAAGGATTGAGAATGATAAAACCTTTACAAAAATGAAGCATTTGTCACCTGATGAGCGAATACATGCATTAGCAAAAATGTTAAGCGGAGATAAAATTACAGATGAGGCAAAGGCTAATGCTAAAATTTTGTTAATGTAATGTTAATTTGGCATAATTGTTGGTCTGTATAACGTAACCAAAAAAACATATTATGAAAACGTTAACAGCATTTATACTTATAAGTTTGATTGTATTATCTACTAAAGCAAATTCAACTCCTCCAAAGAAAACTAAAACTAATTTTACTGAGACTACTCAATATGTATTTATACAGGTTATTAAAAATAGTGGAGGTTATTTTGTAGATATGGAAAGAGATTATATTAAAATAGCCAATAATTTTAAGGGGTTTATTGATGATAATGAAACACAATCTATTTTATTTATGAATCTTGACGAAGAACACTTTCTAGATTTTCAGTCCGGTTATAATTGGGCTCATTGTGGTCCAATGGAAGGTAGTCAATATTATGCGCCTGGGAATACTGAATTAGAAGCGGTTTGTTGTAATGAAGATCCTAATAAGAAGGATGAATAGTGTACCTCATTTTTACATGTGGTATTCCTACCTCCAAAAATTCTTCTCCATCGGTTGTAAAACCTAATGAGGTGTAAAATTCAATAGCACTTTTTCGAGCATGGCAATATACTTGTGTATATCCGTGCTCTTTTGCGAAATATATAGCGAACTTAGTTAAGTGTTTGCCATAACCATTTCCTTGAAAATGAGAAGAAATACATACTTGTCTCATTTTAATCAATGACTCATTGGTTGCTAAAATTAGTCCTCCAGCCATTTTGTTATTGTGATAAAGTGCTACATGAATTTGATGATGTTCATTTAATAATTCTTTCTTAGAAAATGATAATCCTAACGGTTTACGAAGAATAAGCTCTCTAATATTAACCAGTTCCCAATATTCGTTACTGTTATGTTTAATTTCTTTTATTTCTATTTCATGTGTTATACTCATAAGTTAGGGTGTACGGTTTTTAGCTTAATAGGTATCAAATAAAACAGATAAATTTAGTGTTATTGCTTACAAGAATTTGGCTTAACCTAATTAAATTGATTTGTTTGGTCTGTAATACGTCAAGTTAGATTTATTATCTTCGCCAATGTTAATAATAACATTAATTGGTTATGAAAAGTATTATTTTATTTACTGTTTTGCTAATCTGTGCTAAATATGGGTTAAATCAAAAAGAACTCACACTAGAAAAGTCAATAATTGGTTATGATTTATACCCGTCAACTGTTAAGCAATTGGGATGGTTAAGTGATGTAGATAAGTATTTTTATGCTACGGATACTTCCATTTTAATAAAAACTGCAGATTGTGTAATAGATTATGAAATATTAATATCTGATTTAGATAAAAATAAAGGAATAGTACCTCAAGTAATTTCTTTATCAGATCAATGGATAGTCTACAGGGTAGGTAGTCAAATCGTAAAAAAAATGTACAGAGCAACAAATGAAATGACAAAAGCAGCTCTCGTATTGTCATTTCCAAAACAGGCTCAACATATTAAATATTGTAAAGAAAATTTTAGTGTAGCTTATACTGTTAAGAACAATTTATTTGTTGCAACTACTATAGATTCAATGATTCCAATTACTTCAAATGAGGATGAGAATATAATTTCTGGTCAGGCAATACATAGGTATGAGTTTGGTATTTCAGAAGGGATTTTTTGGTCACCAGATGGAAGTAAACTAGCTTTTTATCAAAAAAATGAAACAGATGTAGCTGATTATCCTCTTTTAAATATTAATGAAACACCTGGAGCTTTAAAAACTGTAAAATACCCTATGGCTGGTCAAAAAAGCGAGTATGGTAAAGTTGGGTTGTATGATATAGAAACAAAGAAGTTATCATATTTATCAACTACAGGAAAAGATGATGCTTACCTAACTAACTTAACTTGGGGGCCAAATAATCAAAAAATATATTTGGCTCAAGTAAATAGGGAACAAAATGAAATGTTGCTTAATCAATATGATGCCAAATCAGGTTTGCATACAGAATCTCTTGTATACCTTAAAAATGATAAATGGGTAGAGCCAGAATATCCTCTTTACTTTAATCCTGTTAATGATAAAGAATTTATTTGGGTTTCAGAACACAATGGTTTTATGGAATTATATACATTTGATTTAAACAAAATGAAATATAGCAAGCTCAGTAATCTTAAGCAATATAAATCTATACGAAAAGGAAAAAAGACTTTTTTAGGAGGTAAGGGATTTCCAATTACTTCAGTTATAGGTTATAATAATACTGGTACTCACTTTTATTTTATGGCAACAGGAATCGATCCAAAAAACAATTTGGGGTATCGAGTGAATGTTAAAAACGGAAAAATAAACCTACTTACGAGTGAAGAAGGTATTCATAATTGCAAAGTTAGTTCCTCTGGATCATATATAACTGATGTGTACTCTAGTTTAGGAAGCGATACTAAAACAGATGTCATAAATGTTAATACCACAGATGTAGTAAATATCCATGCGAGTGCTAATTCATTAAAAGAATATAATATAGGAGAAACAGTTTTTACTACTCATAAAAGTGTTGATGGATTTGACCTTCATGGAAGATTAATTTATCCTGCTCAATTTGATAGTACAATAAAACATCCTGTTTTAGTATACGTATACGGAGGACCTCATGCACAATTGGTTAAAAATAACTGGTTAGGAGGAGCAAGCCTTTGGATGCATTGGATGGCTAATCAAGGGTATGTTGTTTACACGATAGATGGGAGAGGATCAGCAAATAGAGGATTTAAATTTGAGAGTGTTATTCATAGAAAATTAGGGGAAAAGGAAATGGAGGATCAACTTGTTGGGGTTGAATATTTAAAAACATTACCTTATGTAGATTCTAATAGATTAGCAGTTCATGGATGGAGTTTCGGAGGTTTCATGACGACTTCATTAATGCTAAAACACCCCAATGTTTTTACTACAGGTGTAGCTGGAGGTCCGGTTATGGACTGGAAATGGTATGAAGTAATGTATGGAGAACGATATATGGATACTCCTGATGAAAATCCAGAAGGTTATAAACAAACCAGTACACTTAACTACGTGAAAAATCTTAAAGGTAAACTGTTAACTATTCATGGAACAGTTGATGATGTAGTTGTTATGCAACACAATTTAGCGTTTATAAAAGCATGTATTGATAATGGGGTGCAAACAGATTTTTTCCCATATCCTATGCATCCGCATAATGTAAGAGGAAAAGATAGAGTGCATTTGATGACTAAAGTATTAAATTACGTACTAGATCATAACAAATAATATGATTGATAATTACCGACATAAAGGACTCAGAAGAAAACTAGTTGAAGAATTAGTTGCAAAGGGAATTAAGGATGATAAAGTTTTAGCTGCTATAGGAACGATACCCCGTCACTATTTTTTAGATAATGCTTTTGTCGAGTTTGCATATAGTAATAAGGCATTTCCAATAGGCGCAGACCAGACAATTTCTCATCCATATACGGTTGCTTTTCAATCAGAATTATTACAAGTTGAAAAAGGACATAAAGTATTAGAAATAGGTACTGGATCAGGTTATCAAACGTGTGTTTTGGTAGAGCTTGGAGCAAAGGTTTTTTCTATTGAAAGACAAAAAGAATTATACGATAAAACTCGAGTTCTTATGCGGAAAATGAACGTAAAAGCTAAGTTTTATTATGGAGACGGTTACAAAGGTAATGAGGTTTTTATGCCTTACGATAGAATAATCGTGACCTGTGGAGCGCCATTTATTCCCAAAGACTTATTAAATCAATTGGCAATAGGAGGTAGGATGGTAATTCCTGTAGGTGAGTTAGATAAGCAAGTGATGACATTAATAGTGAGAACTTCAGAGAAAGAATTTACCAAGAAAGAATATGGTGATTTTCGTTTTGTACCCATGCTAGAGAAAAAAAACAGGTAATTAACAGTATTTACAGTACTTTGAGTCTTCTCTATGCTCAAATACTGTTGATAAATCATACGTTTCTTGTAAAAGATTAGCTAATAGCGAATTAAACAAGTATATGCTATCTTCTGTATCATGTTTAATATTAAGCTCAAACAGTCCTTTTTGTAAAGATTTAAAAGAAATAATGCCTGGAGTAATTTCTTGACCTTGATAGTGTTCTTCAACAAGAATTTTGTAAAGAAGTAATTGAAAAGCCTTTTCTTTATCAGGTTTACTAAAAGCATCTTCAATACTATTAAGCGATAGATTACGAGATTCAACCTTTCCAGTTTTATAGTCAATTAATCTAATATTACCATCTAAAGAGTCAATTCGGTCAATTGTTCCTCTAAATCTAATGTCCTTAGGTTCGCCATTGATGTTTACACTTGTAGTTTTTGTAAACTTTTCTTCTAATCCAATAACGATTAACTCATGTTTTTTAATGATTTCTTTCTCTTGATTTAAAAACGTTTTGATAGTGTTTTTAGCAGCATTAAATAACAAAAAGTTTTTTCCAGTTTTATAATCAACAGCATATTGACTAGCAAATTCTTTTTCGAGCATTTTTTCATAAGAAGCTAGCAGTTTATCAATATCTTGAATAATTAATAGTTGATTTAGTAGAGGTTTATATAAATCTTCAAGGACTTTATGTATAATAGAGCCTAATGTGTTGGCTTCAATTGTTTCATTAACCTCATCTTCTTCTCTAATACCCACTATATATTTATAGTAAAAATCTAGCTTACAATTAATAAACGTTCTAAGAGCAGTAGGGGAAAACCCTTTTTCATTTATTTGGTTTAATTGGTATACAATATCAGGTGAATTGTTCAGTGATATTTCATCAATAGGTTGTATTGAAGCTGGTATATTGAGCGTAAGTTCTTTTACAGTAATAGAAGAGGTGTAAACAGGTAGTTCTTCTTTTATTTGATTGATATATCTGCTTTTTTCTGAAGGTCCAATACCACTTGTAGATTCATTATATATTAAGTGTGTTTGTTTAGCTCTTTGGAGTAATCGATAAAAATGGTTAGCATAAATCGACTCTTTTTCTTTAAAAGTAGGTAATCCATAAAGTTTTTTTAACTCATACGGTATAAAGCTATTTCCTCCCTCTGATTTTGGTAAAATATCTTCATTAACCGATAACATAATAATGTTTTCAAAATCTAAACTTCTTGTTTCAAGCATTCCAATTATTTGTAAACCTTCTAAAGGTTCTCCAATAAAAGAAACTACTTCGCTTTTAAGTTGTCTGTTATAAAGATTTTTAAGTGTGCTTAAATCGTTTATATAGTTAGTATTAGCTAATTGTTTGTCAAGTTTTATAATTAGCTGTTGGAGACTAAATACATATTCTAGCTCAATGCTGTCTTTATTTGGATTAGCGGTTGTCTTAATAAAGTTTATTAACCAATTAAAACAATCTTTAGATTGATTAAATAAATCAGTTGAATTCCATTGAGTTATTAAAGGAATTATGCCTGCCAAAGCCGATTGTTTGCTTATGTATTTAGGAGATAAAAATAAACGATTATATTTTGTTATATCATGCTTAATGGCTTCTCCTTTCTTTTTGAATTTCAGTAGATAATGATCTATTATCTTAAGTAAAGATGCATGATATAATTGACCGTTATATTTTATATAATTCTCTTGAATACTGAAAATAAGCTGTACTAAGTTTCCTATGGGTGTTTGAAACAAATTATACCCCATAGATACATTGTATTTTTCTATGGATGCTGGAATTGAATTTAAAACAGGTGTTAATAGTGTTTCATCTGCTAAAACAATGGCTGTTTTATCTATTTCAGCTTGAGATAGAGATTGTAGGATGTTGCCACAAATTTTTGCTTGATTAACATTAGAAGGAGAGGCAATAATATTGATTTCTTTTTTATCAGACAGATAATGATTTTTCACCCATTTATTGGAGTTTAAAAAAGATGTATTTAAATTTTTTCGAATAAAATAACCAGCCTCATGATGTTCATTTTCAATATAAAAAGGATCTCCATCAATAATAAATTGACCTTTTCCGCTAGAAACAAACGTTTGAATAATTTGTTTTTCAGAATTAGATAATGCATTAAAACCAGCAAAATAAACGCTTTTTGGCTCATAAAAATCTACAACTTCAAAAATAGAATTAGCAACCTGCTTGTAAATCATACCATTATATCCTAGCTCTTTAGCTAATAAAAGTTGGTTTAATTCATTATAATAGGTAGTTAGTTTATTCCAAAAAAGAGAAAACTTTTTTTGGATATCCGTTAACTCTTCTAGGTTAAAACTCCATTGATCAATTTCTTTAATGTTTTTTAAATCATTAAATACCGTTTGTTCATTTGAGAGGTAATAATCTATTTCATTAAAATCAGCAAGTAGAGTAGGAGCCCATTTACTAAACGAATCAAATGATTCAGCATCATCTTTTTCTATTAAAATATATGTCTCGTAAAAATGAACTAATAATTCAATACCAGATACACCTCTAAGTTTACTGTTCGATTTGATAAATTGATCGATTGTAAAAATATTAGGCATCCAAATGGTTCTCTCGGTTAACTTCTTGAGATGATGCTTAAGATACACTACTGCTCTTTGAGAAGGCAGTACAATAAATACCTTCGATAAATCATGATGTTTATCTAAAATTTCTGATGCTAAATCCTCTAAAAAAGGGTTCATTTACAATCGTTTTTCTAAGACAAACATACTAATATAAATGAATAGAATAAGGGGTTTAGGGTATTTGCTTGATAAATAGGATAAAAAAGCTTATTTTTGCAACCTAAATAATAATCTTTTAAAACTCATGGATAAAATAACCAGACTTTTTGATTTCCCTTATTACCAACTTGAGAAAAATCCTAATGATGATGCTTTAGTATCTAAAGTAAACGGAGAATGGGTTAAAGTATCTACGCAAGAATATGTAGATAAAGCCATGAAGTTTAGTAAAGGGTTGGTCAAAATGGGAGTTAAGCCTGGTGAAAAAGTGGCTTTAATATCTGCTAACAATAGACCTGAGTGGCATATTTCAGATATTGGTATTTTACAAACAGGAGCTATAAATGTTCCAATTTATCCTACTATAACAGAAGAAGATTATAAATATATTTTTAATCATGCTGAGATTAAAATATGTGTGGTATCTAACAAAGATTTATTTGATAAAGTTTCATCTATAAAAGATCAAGTTCCGTCATTAGAAGCTATTTACACGTATGATGAAATAAGTGGAGCTAAACACTGGACAGAAATTCTTGAAGCAGGTAATGATGTTGATGATAAAACGATACATGATTTAATGGCAAATGTGAAAGAAGATGATTTAGCTTCTTTTATATATACTTCTGGAACTACAGGTTTACCTAAAGGAGTTATGCTAACTCATAAAAACATTGTAAGTAATGTATTGGATAGCTTAGATAGAGTTCCAATTACAGCTGATGCTAAGGCGTTAAGCTTTTTACCAATATGTCATATTTTTGAACGTATGATTACCTATTTATACCAATATATAGGTGTTTCTATTTACTTTGCCGAATCAATTGAGACTATTGGAGATAATATTAAAGAAGTAAAGCCACATATATTTACAGCTGTACCTAGACTTATTGAAAAAGTATATGCTAAAATTATGGCTAAAGGTGAAGCAGCTGGGGGAATTAAAACAAAATTATTCATGTGGGCTGTTGGTTTAGGATTAAAATATGATCCGCAAAATGCAAGTTCATATTATAAATTCAAATTAAAAATTGCTAGAAAATTAATATTTAGCAAGTGGCACGAAGGTTTAGGAGGAAACTTACAACTGATTGTTTCTGGTAGTGCAGCACTAGAGTCTAGTTTAATGAGAGTGTTTTATGCTGCTGAGATACCAATTTATGAAGGATATGGATTAACAGAGACTTCTCCAGTAATATCTGTAAATTCGGCATTTAATGATGGTATTAGAATAGGAACTGTAGGTAAAGTATTAAAATCTGTTGAAGTTAAAATAGATAGTGATACTGGAGAGATATTAGTTAAAGGTCCAAATGTAATGCAGGGGTATTATAAAAATGAGGAACAAACAAATGAAGCTATTGATGCTGATGGTTGGTTCCATACTGGAGATAAAGGAACTTTTGTAGAAAATAATTTCTTAAAAATAACAGGAAGAATAAAACAAATTTTTAAAACATCAGGAGGTAAATACGTTTCACCAGAATTAATGGAGAATAAATTTAAATTATCACCTTTTGTTGAGCAAATTATGGTTATTGGTGAATATAAAAAGCATCCAGCTGCATTGGTAGTACCATCATTTGAAAAATTAGTGGAGTGGGCAGGCGAGAAAGGTATTTCTTATAAAGATCATGCCGACTTAGTGAAAAATGATATGGTCATTGCTAAAATCAATGAAGAAATTAATGTTTATAATGTTGATTTTGCAAAATGGGAGCAAGTTAAGAAAATTGAAATTTTACCCAAAGAGTGGAGTATTGAAGGAGGAGAATTAACACCTACTTTAAAACTTAAAAGAAATATTATCCTTGAAAAAAATGACACTTTAATTAATAAAATATATTCTTAATTAGAAAAGGTTTCATATAACTCATGTAAAGTATAAATTGTTAAAGTATTTAAAATGAAAAAAATTTTGAGGAGGTTTGGCATATTAACCTCATTATTTATTAGCATTACAGGATTATCTCAAACTGATGACTGTTCTAGTGCACCACAATTATTTCCAACACTTACTACTTGTGTTTATCAAAATGGCTCATCAGCTAATGCAACTCAATCCTTGAGCGGTTGTAGTGGAAATGCTGATGATGATGTATGGTTCTATTTTATCGCTAACAGCTCAGAAATGACAGTTAAAGTTGATCCTACTGCTGGTTATGATGCAGTTTTTGAACTTTTTGATGGAAGTTGTTCAGGATCTTCATTAGGTTGCAGAGATGTTAATCCTGTTGGTATTAATGAAAAGTATTCTTATTCAGGTTTAACAATTGGAAACACATATTATTTACGTATATACGATTTTAGATCAGGATCAGGAACTTCTACGTTTAGAGTTTGTGTGTCTGGGTTAGCTCCGGCAAATAATACAACTCCATGTTCTGCATACGTGTTACCTGCTGTTGAACCAGCATGTAATTTTCAAACATACTTAGTTTCAAACCATGCTGGTTCATCAATACCTACGCCTACTACATGTGGAGGATCTGCTCCTCACCAAGGAGGTTATACTGGTGGTGATATGTGGTTTAAAGTTGTTGTTCCTTCTAGTGGAAATGTAGAAATATCTACTGTTAGTATAGATTT
Organism: Flavobacteriales bacterium; assembly: GCA_020630395.1. GTDB lineage: Bacteria > Bacteroidota > Bacteroidia > Flavobacteriales_D > CAJJDF01 > CATLPG01. The sequence goes on along the minus strand of JAHDBM010000018.1, from coordinate 31,407 downwards.
TGGTGATGGAGCTATGGCATTATATAGTGGAGCTAGTTGTTCTTCATTAACACAGGTTGCTTGTGATGATGATAGAGGTGGAACAGGTGCTAGCAGATTAATGCCATATATATATTCAACTGGAAATACACCAGGAGATACTATGTTCATTAGAGTTTGGGAGTATGGTAATGATACTCAAGGGAAATTTAAAATATGTGTATCAACACCTGATAATGACGATTGTCCAAATGCGCTACAAATATGTGATATTAATGGTTATGGGGGGACAACAAGTCCACAATATAGTATAGATCGACCTGGTAATATGGCTGGAAAAGATGAAATTCCAGCAGGACCATTTGGAAATGGTTACACTGGATCATCTCCAGTACAAATAGATAATAATTCTTGGATTACCTTTCAAGCGGCAGCAACTACAGCATCATTTACTGTTGAGATTGAAGATTGTTTAAACAACAGAGGCCTCCAAATGCAAATTTTTTCAGGGGCCAATTGTGATAACTTTTCAGAAGTTTCAAACTTCTTAGAAACAACTACTAGTCAAATATTAACAGCATCTGGTTTAACTATAGGTAATACGTATTATATTATGATTGATGGTTTTTCTGGAGATGTTTGTTCCTACACTGTTTCAGCTAACAGTGGAGTTCAAGTTGTACAAGTTAGTGCTAGTGATACTACTATTTGTGATGGATCAACAGTTACTGTAAATGCTCAAGTTTTTGGTACTGGTTCTTATACCTACAATTGGTATTCAATTCCAGCAGGCGGACCATATCCTTCTACAGCTAGTTTTACAGCTACTCCTTCAGTTACTACTGAATATTTTGTTGATATCACTGGCTTATGTGGAAATGTAACAACTTCTTCTCTTAAAATATTTGTAAATCCAATTCCAACTGCACCAACAGTAAGTGCATCTGCATCACCAATTTGTCCTAATGGGTCAAGCACCATAACAGCTAGTGGAACACCAGGTGCAACCTATGCAGTTTATAATGCAGCTTCTGGAGGAACATTGTTAGGATATACTCCTTATGTTTTTAACGCTAACGGATTTGTTGGTACTACTACTTTTTATGTCGAGACAATTAGTTCTGATAGTTGTGTGAGTAACTCTAGATCATCTATTTCAGTAGTTAGCCAGGATAATTCAGGGCCAAGTGTTTCTTGTCCACCAAATCAGGTTGTTAATGTTGATGCAAATTGTCAAGCAATTCTTAATGATTATATACCATTAGTAACAGCAAATGATAATTGTTACAGTGCAGTTACTAATATTACACAAAGTCCTGTTGCAGGAACATTATTATCTGGACATAATACAAATCAAGTGGTAACTATAACGGCTACCGATTCATTAGGAAATTCATCTCAATGTACATTTGTAGTTAACCTTCAAGATAGAATAGATCCAGTTATAACATGTATGAATGATACTATTGTACATGTAGATTCTAATTGTGAATATACAGTGCCAGATTATTTACCAAGCATTTCTGGAACTGATAATTGTACAGCACCTAATAATTTGATTTTCACACAAACTCCTTTACCAGGAGCTGTTTTAAGTGGAGTTGGTACTATTCAGCAAATTAGAATAATTGTTACTGATGGAGCTAACAATATGGATACGTGTGATTTTGATATTACATTAGAAGATGTTACTCCTGCCACATTAAACTGTCCTGCAGATCAAAATGATACCATCATAACAGAAGGATGTCAATATACTGTTCAAGATTATACTGGCTTTGCTAACCTAGCTAGCGATAATTGTTCAAATACTGGAGGTGGAGCTAACATTACTCAGGTTCCTGCCCCTGGATCAATTATTGATTTGAGTGTAGCAGATCAATCTTTTGTTGTGACGTTAACGTATACTGATGGATCTAATAATTCATCATCATGTTCTTTCAATGTTAATGCAGTTTGTCTTAGAGAGGTTGAAATACCTCAGTTTTTCTCTCCAAATGGAGACGGGTTAAATGATATTTTTGAGATTAGAAACTTAGTAATATATCCGCAAAATATGTTTAAAGTTTTCAATAGATTTGGAAATATTGTATATGAAATGAAGAATTATGATAATTCTTGGGATGGACGTACAAATACAGATGGAATTCAAATTGGATCAAATGTATTGCCAAGTGCAACCTATTTTTATATTTTAGAAATTGAAGGTCAAGATGACAAAACAGGTTATCTTCATTTGAAGAGGTAATTATAATTAAGACTTAAAGGATCAGTATTTACTGATCCTTTTTTTTTGTTATACTATTTTCTATTATTTATACGTTATCATTTAAAAAAAGAGTTATGAGTAAACTATTACTATTGTTGTTACTTACATTAGGTGTAAAACTTTCTGTTTCACAAACTAATAATGATACGATTATTGATTTTTTTCAAGAAATTAAAACTACTTTAACTGAAATTAACTTTGAAGAAATGTTTCCTAAAGAAGAATTAATGGAAATGAAATCACAATTAAAATCTTCAGTTCATTTGTTAGATAGTGTTTTAATGACTGAACAAATACCCATGGATTCTATCATAAATCAAGTTAAGATCGATATGCAAATGGTAAAACAAGATATATCAGAAGTGATGCAAAGTGAAGAGTTTAAAGAAGCTCAGCAAGATTTTATAAAAGAATTAAAAGCAATTATCGAAGAACTAGAATCTAGTAACTAACTTTGTTACATGTTAAAACAAGAGAAAGTTCAATTTGTAATTGATAAGTTAGAAGAATTATACCCAACAGTTCCTGTACCATTAGATCATACTGATGAATACACATTATTAATAGCAGTGTTATTATCTGCTCAATGTACGGATGTTAGAGTAAATCAAATTACTCCTTTATTATTTGAAAGGGCTGATAATCCTTTTGATATGGTTAAACTATCAGTAGATGAAATTAGGGAGATTATTCGTCCTTGTGGTTTGTCTCCTAGAAAATCTAAAGCTATTTATGACTTATCTCATATTTTAATAGATAACTATAATGGGGAAGTGCCTGCTAATATGGAATTATTAGAGGAATTGCCTGGAGTAGGACATAAAACAGCTTCTGTTGTTATGAGTCAAGCATTTGGAGTTCCTGCTTTTCCTGTTGATACTCATATTCATAGACTTATTTACAGATGGGGATTATCTAATGGTAAAAATGTTACACAAACCGAAAAAGATTGTAAGCGTTTATTCCCAAGAGAAATATGGAATAAACTACATTTACAAATCATATTTTATGGTAGAGAATACTCACCAGCAAGAGGCTGGGATATTGAAAAAGATATCATTACCAAAACTATAGGGAGAAAAACAAATTTGGAAGGGTATAGGTAAGGTATATCATGGCTTTAAAAGCCACTCTTAATAATGAAATGTATTAAATACTACACAAAATGCTTCTTTAAAAAGTCCATTCCGTTCGTTTTCATTATTTTTTCTACTAATTCCTCAGCTTTATATCCATGCCAATGATTTTTTTCATATTTATATTTATCCAAATAAGTATATAAATCATCTCTAAATTGAGGCATTTTATCAGCTCCGTCATAGCCATCAAGGTGGGTAATTGCTCCATCCCAGTCAGATCCAATACACATCATGTCCCATGCTTCTTTAGATTTCATAACTTTTACAGGTTGTAAAAGATTATCCCAAACAAGCTTAATATAGGCTTCTTTAATTTTTTCTTGGTCAGATAAACGTTCAACTTGAGCTCTAAATTTATCTCCATAAATTCGTTCCTTATTAAGGATTAACCCAACTAAACCACCACTTTTACCAATTATTTCAAATTCTTCATCCGAAATGTTGATTCCTAGGTTGTGTAAATAACCGTTTTTAAGCTTCTTTTTATTGTCCTTTTTTCTAACAGAACCAGACATAGTTTTGTATCCATTAGGAGAAGCATGACTTTGAATAATTGGAATTTTATCACTGGTAGAAATCCTATTGTAGCCTTTAACAAACTTGTAGTATTCTTTTCTAGCTTTAACACTAAAGTGTTTTGTGTCAATTAATACTCTTTTACCATTATCTCCACTTAAAAGCTCTCGAATGACAATTGCTCCATTTCCGTTAATTCCCCTTTCTAATCCTTTGTTTTGATTAAGGATGTTAGAGGTTGGTCCGGTAATGCTTCTGGCATGACCAGCAAGATTATTCCAAAAATGGTGACATATTGTAATGAAAAAAGGGGGGTGATCCCAGCTTTTCATCTGCCCAGCATGATTAATTAATTTTTTTCTAAGTGCAGTTTGAGTCATATTACCTGATAACATTTCTTTATCAAATAAAGTGTGAGCACCTTCTATGGATAATACTATACCTATCGCATTTTCATTTTTAATAATATTATTTAATTCTTTGTAATTGTTTGCTAAATAATATTCACCAGACTTGTGTTTACCCTGTCCTTTAACCAAATAGTTGTACTCTCCATTTAATTCTTCCCAATAATCTACATGATTAAAAATATGAGATACTTTTTCGTAAGACATTCCCGATATTAAGGAAAACACCTCCTTACGACCCTTGCTGGATGAAATAGCTTTAGGTAAATTTCTATGATCTAAAAAGCCAAATTCAACAGGAGTTAGCGAAACTGATACCGCTCTATTTTTTCCAGCTAGTAATTTTTCAAAATTACATTGAGAATATTTGGCTACATGTACTGAACTCTTTTCGGCAATTTTAGCGACTTTACTACTAACTTTTTGATGATCTATTTCTTCCCATATATCAACTTTGGGTTTAGGATGTCCAGAATTAAATGATTTAATTAAGGGGTGTATATGAAGATCAAAATAAAAATCGTTATTTGCCATGTAAATTATCTTATGTTGTAGAATTACTTAAAGATAATTAAAATTCAATGTAAATAGAACATTTGACCTAAGGAATTAATCAAGTTCAATTAAAATTGGACAATGATCAGAATGTACAGCTTCCGATAAAATATTAGCTCTTTTTAATTTACTTTCAAGCGTTTGAGACACCATATGATAATCAATTCTCCATCCTAAATTTTTACCTCTGGCACCAAAACGATAAGTCCACCAGGTATATTGATGTGGTTGCTCATTAAAATATCTAAAAGAATCAATAAATCCTAAATCTATAAAATCAGATATCCACTGTCTTTCTTCTGGTAAAAAACCAGAACTTTTTTTGTTAGAAATTGGATTATGAATATCAATTGCTTTATGACATATATTGTAATCTCCAGATATTATCAAATTGGGAATTTCTTGCTTTAGCTTTTTAATGTATGTATAAAAATCAGCTAAAAAATCCATTTTAAAGTCTTGTCTAATATCACCACTGCTACCAGAAGGAAAGTATGCACTAATAATAGAAAAGTCTTCAAAGTCAGCACGAATAATACGCCCTTCATTATCATATTTTTCAATACCACACCCATATTCAACATGCTTAGGTTCAGTTTTGGATAAAATTGCTACTCCACTGTATCCTTTTTTAACTGCAGAATGTATGTAGGTATTAAAACCATTTTCTTTAAAAAGTGTAGTGTCAATCTGCTCAGGCTGAGCTTTTGTTTCTTGTAAACAAATAATATCTGGATTAACTGCATTTACCCATTTAATCCAGTCTTTGTTTAAAGCTGCTCTAATGCCATTAACGTTATAAGAAATAATTTTCATTTATTTATAGGAGTAAGTTGATATTATGGCGATTGTTTTATTAATGGTTGCTTGTTCTCTCGAGTTATTGTTGCCCATCATGGGCTTAAAACCAAGAGTCAATACCAACATTTCTAAATGGCCAAGGAATTGAAGCAAATATGATAACTAAAGCAACTAAATAGTATATAAAGGTTTGCTTATGCTTTTTAGTGTGATCACTAATTTTTTTAATTTTTATTCTACAAATTGTAATTAAGGCTATAGCGATAAGCATCCCAACTAAATGTTCAAGAGTAAAAAAACGATATATTTTTACTGATATATTATCAAAATTCACTAAGCCACTCTTATTCCAAAAATATAGGACTAAACCAATGGTTAGTTGAATATGAGCAGAAATAAAAGTGAATAAATTGAGTTTATTATCTAGTCCGGTATATATTTTTTTTCCTTTCCATTTAGTAAATGAGGTATAAATAACGACTAATAATAGAACAAGAATAATGTATCGATTAAGACTGTGTAAGTGTTGAAGACCTGTATACATAAGTAGATATTATAATATGATTGTTCAAAATTACTAAAAGTTTATCCAATCGTAGTTCGTTTGCGCTTATTTTAAGATATTTGTTTAACGGTTAATGAATAGCGATACATGAGCGAAAGAAATCCAAAAGATACAATTGCAGTTGCAACACATATTGTGTTACCTAACGATACAAATTTTCATAATAATTTATTTGGAGGAAGGCTAATGTCATGGATAGACATTATTGCTTCAATATCTGCAAGACGCCACTGTAATAGAGAAGTGGTAACAGCTACTATTAATCATTTGTCTTTTGATAAACCAATTAAATTAGGTGATACAGTTACTTTAGAAGCAAAAGTTTCTAGGGCATTTAAGTCTTCAATGGAGATTTTTGTAGATGTTTCGGTAGAAGATTTTTTAACAGGAGAAAAAATAAAGGCTAATGAAGCAATTACTACTTTTGTAGCAGTAGATCAACATGGTCGTACAATTGAAGTACCTAAGGTTGTTCCCGAAACTGATGAAGAAATAAAGCGTTATGGAGGTGCACTTAGAAGAAGGCAATTAAGTCTTATTTTAGCAAAAAAAATGAATCCAAATGAAGCGACAGAATTAAAAGCTTTGTTTTTTGGAGAAGAAAATATTGATTAGATGAAAGCAGCACATTGTTTATCCATTTTTGAAAGTACTATCGATAAATATCATGAAACTGATGATGTTGATACCGTTTTATTACATGATTTTGAAGGTATAGATGCTTTATTATGTGAAAAAAATTGGATTGATACTGTTCAATGGCATTTAGAAGATATTGTAAGAGACCCCAATATTGATCCAGTAGAAGGACTTAAACTCAAAAGAAGAATTGATAAATCTAACCAAGAACGAACTGATTTAGTGGAGCAAATTGATGATTGGTTTTTAAGTTTTTTTGGAGAAAAAAACAACATAAAATCGGGTAGATTAAATACAGAAAGCCCTGCATGGGTAGTAGATAGATTATCTATACTAGCACTAAAGATATATCACATGCAAGAGCAAGTTGATAGAGCTGATACAGATGAGAATCACTTAAATAAATGTAAAAATAAATTATCAGTTTTACTTGAGCAAAAGGCAGATTTAAGTTTAGCTTTCGATCAATTAATTGAAGATATATTATCTGGACAAAAATATATGAAAGTATATCGCCAAATGAAAATGTATAATGACGAGAGTTTAAATCCTGTGTTGTACAAAAAGTAATGTTGAAGAAAATTTTAGCATACAGGTTTTCAGCTATGGGAGATGTAGCCTTAGTTGCTCCAGGAATACAATCTGTTTTAAAAAATTATCCAGATGTTGAAATTATTTTTGTTACAAGACCTTTATTTAGTCACTTTTTTCAATCTCATGAAAGATTAACAGTAGTGCCTGTTAATTTAGATAAGTATAAAGGATTATTCGGGCTAAAAAAACTACAAAAAGAACTTCTAAATACATACAAACCTGATGTTATCTGTGATTTACATGATGTATTGAGAACAAACATATTAAATACTTTTTTTAAACTGTCTGGAAATAAAGTTTTTAAAATTGATAAAGAAAGAAGGCAAAAAAAGAAATTAATTTCAAGTAACGATAAAAGTACTACCTTAAAACATGCAGTTCATAGATATTTAGAAGTGTTTAAAAATGCTGGTTATGATACAAATTTAGTTAATGGTCCATGGCTAATTCCTTCAGCTAATATTGATGCTTATTTAAGTACTAATAATCTTGAAAAAAAACAATTTTGGATAGGTATTGCACCTTTTGCAAAGCATGAAACCAAAGTTTGGGGAATTGATAAAATTAATGAATTACTTCAGTTTTTATCTCAGCAAAAGGTAAAGGTTTTTATGTTTGGTGGAGGAAAAGAAGAGATGGACCAATTAAATGATTTAAAAAAGAGTCATCCTTTTATTTATTTGCCCTCAAATGAATTAAAACTTGATCAAGAGTTAACATTAATAAGTAAGCTAGATCAAATAATTACTATGGACTCTTCTAATATGCATATGGCATCATTAGTGGGTACTCCTTCAATATCAATTTGGGGAAGCACACATCCAGTTATGGGTTTTAAACCCATAGGAGATAATAATGTAGTGCTTCATAGCGAGATAGCGTGTAGTCCATGTTCTGTTTTTGGTAATAAGCCTTGTTATAGAGGGGATCATGCATGTATGAAACAAATAACAATCACTGATGTAAGTGGAAAAATAACATTTGTTAATTGAGCTTTCTTAACTTACTTTTATCCTCACAATTAAAATTATTATGAAACATATTTTATTAAGTTTACTAGCTATTATTTGCTTTTTTAACAACATCTTTTCACAAAATGTAGGTATAGGTACTACAACACCTACTAATGCGCTACATGTTGTTGGTACTGTTGGAGCTGATCCATTAAAAGTAGAAGGATTAAATGCATTTGTATCAGAACAACATGTATTAGTAGTAAATCCAACAACAGGAGTTGTTAGGCATATGTTATTAGATTCTTTATCATCAAGGATTACAAGTCAAAATGTAGATTCCATAATTGATTTAGTAAGAGATTCATTATTCAATGACTCCATTTTTATTGATTCTGTTAATACTGATAGTCAAAACTTAACATTAAGTAATGATACATTATTTATTGAAAATGGTAACTGGGTAGTGTTATCCATGTCTCTTGATACTAATTTAATCGATAGTTTAATTAACCTTAGAGTAGATACTTTTTACACAGTGTTATCAGATTCTCTACTAATGGATAGTTCATGGGTTTATAGATTAGATAGTATACTAGGAGGCAATAACGATACTATATTTTTTAATGATTCATCATATACGCTAAATAGAGATAGTCTTTTGTTAGACTCTATATTTTTAAGCTCTCTTCAAGATTCTATTGAAACAAATGTAGACAGTTTATGGAGGATAGGTGATACACTATATCTTACAGAAGATAATAATATTATTAAAGGTTTTATTAAGGATTCGTCTGTATACAATGATTCAATATTCACCACTGGATCCGTTATTTTTGCAGATAGTTCTGGAAGTTTAGCTGAAGAAAATCTAAATTTTTTCTGGGATCAAAATCTAAATAAGCTGAGAATTGGAGATAGATCATTACCAATATCATGGGAAGCCAATAATGCTTCAGGTTTAGTATTAACAGATTCTAATACAGCTAACTGGAAGTCCTTGTTATCTGTACAAACCGGAAATTCAGCTTATGCAAACACATGGATGCTCCAAAAAGCTCCGAATGGTGGATACCAGGAGTCAATATTCCCTGAGCCAGGAGGAACATCTAATTATGTTATCAGTTCACAAATACCAGATGCTGATGATGTTGATCCAAATACTTTAGGAGTAAATAAAAAAGCGGCTGTTACAATACAAGGAAGAACATTTACAACTAATTTATCTAATGTGGATGTATTTCAGGTTTCAAATTACTTAGTGCCAAAATTAACGCTAAAAGCAAATGATGATTTTAGGCTTCATTCATATCAAAATACACGAATTGATACCAATGCAATAGATAATTTTCTATACACAACAGCTGATGGAACTTTTCAATCCCAACCAATCGATAGTTTAGCTAAAGCACTAAATATTAGTAATGAGTGGATATCAGATTCTGATTCAACAATATTTGGAAGAAAAGCATTAGAATCAGGAGATACAGTTGTGTTTAGTAAGGAAGGTTATTTAGGTATGGGTACATCAATTCCAACTTCTAATTTAGATTTATTTGAAAGCACTGATAATAGGTTAAGATGGTGGGGAGATGCAATAGTGCATGAAGGTGCAGGAACTGGTGGTGGTCCAGCACCTATTTATAATTTCGTGATGGCAAATGGTACAATTAAAAATAGATTACCATTTACAAATTTAGATTCAAATAGATATGTTGGAGGAATTGCATATCGAGTACCTTCAGCAGGAACTGGAACTGGAACAGGAAGAATAGCAAATAATGAAGTACATTATTTAAAAAATAATTCAGCCGGTTATCCTATGGGAAAATATACTATTGATCTAAGAGGTGAAGGAGAAAATGGAAATGCAAATGGAGGATCTGATGTAGCCACTTTTCTATACGATAAAACCATTCAATTTAATCAATATGGATTGGGTAATATGTTAAGTGCATCTTTATCTAAAACAAATTCTCCTTTTTTAGCAGGTTTTGCTACTGACGGTACTATTATTGAACTACATAAAGATTCATTAGCTAAAGAAATAATGAACACTGATTCTTTATTTACTCCAGGATCCGTTATTTTTGCAGGACCTAATGGAGAACTAACTGAGGATAGTAATAGGTTTTTGTATAATAAGAATGGAAGATTTTTTGAAGTGCATAATAATTTAGATAATCAAAAAATGATAACCAATGGGGAAGATACTTATCATTATTATCATATACCATCAAATATAGGTGTTACTTTTGAGGCTTACAGGGTCGGTACGGGTACAATAAGTAGTCCAGGTAATACACTGTTAAATAGAGAAAGTTTTGATCAAATCCATCAATTTTGGTTGAATGGAGCTTATCGAACTGGAATTGAGATGGAATACAAATTGACTGCTATTTCAGGAAATAATGCTTTTGGTCAAGTGGTTTGGAGAAGAGGTGCTGACAGAGTATTTGAAATAAATACATCTGATAGATCAATTAGAAGTGACAATTATGGAGCTGGTAATATGGAATCTAGTGATTTAACTAAAACAGGTACAAATTACCTGGCTGGTTTTGCAACTGATGGAACCATAATTGAATACAGTTTAGATAGTTTAAGTAATACAATTAACAATAGTAAAACCTCAATATACTCTCATGATGATACTATCTTTGGCGCTAGAAGTGTAGATGGTAATGGAAGAGCAGCTGAACTTTTCTGGAATGATTTTGAATCATTTGAAATATATTCCAATCAGTTTTTTGTAGAAGGTAATGGAGGTGGATCTCAATCTGGAACTAGATTTTCTGTATCAAGTGATATTAGAATGGCTACTCCAGATGTTATGGATACTACTGCAAAAGAAGGTTATGTGTTAACATTAAGAGATTCAATAAGTGGAGAAGTAGAATTTAAGCCCATTGATTCTTTAATTTTAGTTACCGATACAACTGTTATTCAAAATACTGATACTGTTCAGGGTGTAAGAGATTATGATACAGTAGAACACTGGACAGGTGAAAGATGGATTAATGGTAAAAAGATTTTCAGAGTTGTAGATACAATTACGCAAGCTGAATGGTTAGCTGCAGGTAACGGAACGACTACAAATGGAGTTGGTTTGTCCGTGCCAGCAGGTGTTTATGACGATATAGTTAGACTTGATGTTTACTGGAGAATTGATGATGGTGGTGGTAGAAAATTTGAAGGTGTTAATTCAACTACTTATCAATCAGATGAGGGATTTGGAATTGGCGCTCATGTTCAAGACTTTAATAGATTAATTTTAGACACTGGTAATTCTGCTGATTTTTCATCAGGATCAATATTAGAAAAATGCATAGTAGTTATGGAGTATACTAAATAGGAATTTACATGTAAAATTTAAGCGACCAAAATTGGTCGCTTTTTTTATGTCTATATTTGTTTATGAATTACCTATCAGTAGAAAATATTAGTAAATCTTTTGGAGAAAGAGTATTGTTTAAAGATGTATCATTTGGTATAGATAAAGGGCAAAAATTAGCCTTTGTTGCTAAAAATGGAGCTGGAAAAACGACTTTATTAAAATTGTTAACTGGCAAAGATGTTCCAGATACCGGTAAAGTAGTTTGGAGAAAAGATGTGACAGTAGGTTTTTTAGATCAACTAGATGAAACTGATAATATGTCTGTCAAGGATTTCTTTTTTAATGATCCTAAATATGATATAATAGCTAAATATGAAGATTTAGCTGTCAATGCTCCCGAATCTGAAGCTTTTCAAGAAGCAATTGAAGAAATGACAAGACTCAATGCTTGGGATATAGAAGAACGAGCAACAAAAATATTGTCAGCATTTGGAATCGTAGATACTACGCTTCCAACAACAGGTATGTCAGGAGGAGAAATCAAAAGACTATGTTTAGCTAAAGTTTTATTTGATGAACCAGACGTATTAATATTGGATGAGCCTACTAATCATCTTGACTTAGACATGATCGAATGGTTAGAAAAATACCTTACTCAACAAAATGTAACCTTATTTATGGTTACGCATGATCGTTATTTTTTAGATAATATATGTGACCAAATATTAGAGTTAGACGATCAACAATTATTTAAGTACAAAGGAAATTTCACATATTACTTAGAAAAAAGACAAGAACGTTTAGTAAATCAACAACAAGTAATAGATAAGGCAAATAACTTGTTTAAGAAAGAGTTAGATTGGATTAGGAGACAACCTAAAGCAAGAGGAACTAAAGCAAAATCAAGGGTAGATGCCTTTGATGATATAAAGAAAGTCGCTACTACTAAGATTGATAAATCCAAATTGGAGTTAAGTGTGCAATCTCAAAGAATGGGAACTAAAATTATAGAGTTTCATAAAGTCTCTAAGTCATTCGGAGATTTAAAAATACTAGATAATTTCACTTATAATTTTAAACGATTCGAAAAAATTGGAATTGTAGGAAAAAATGGAGTAGGGAAGACCTCTTTCGTTAACCTAATACTAAACAAACTAGAACCAGATGCTGGTAAAATAGTTATTGGAGACACTATATCTTTTGGTTATTATGACCAAAAAGGGCTAGCTTTTAAAGACGATCAAAAAGTAATAGACGTAGTTAAAGAAATAGCTGATTACATCCCGCTTGAAAAAGGTAAAACAATTACAGCATCACAAATGCTAGAACGTTTTTTCTTCCCAAAAAATATGCATTATAACTTTGTGTATAAATTAAGTGGAGGAGAAAAGAAGAGGCTCTATTTACTTAGGATTTTAATGGGTAATCCTAATTTCTTAATTATGGATGAGCCTACTAATGACTTAGATATATTTACTATAGCGGCATTAGAGAATTTTTTAGAGCAGTTTACAGGATGTTTAATTGTTATTTCTCATGATAGGTATTTCCTTGATAAAATATGTGATCATATGTTTTATTTAAAAGGAGAAGGTCAAGTAAAAGATATCCTAGGTAATTATTACAGTTACCGAAATCATTTAATTGAAGAAAAAAATCAAGCTAAATCTAAAAAAATAGAAGTAAAGAAAGAGGTTTATGAGGATCAACCTAAAAAAGTAGACTATAATCTTAAAAAAGAGTATAATAAGCTTGAAAAAGAAATAGATAAGCTAGAAAAGAAGAAAAAACAACTGGAACAAGACATGTATAGCCACTCAGAAAATCCAGAGAAACTTATTGAATTAGGAAAAGAATCCGAAAGTTTAAGTGCTAAAATTGAAGAAAAAACAGAGAGGTGGATGGAATTAGCTGAACTTATGGATTAAGTACAAATTCTATTTCTTTAAAATAAAACTGAATTATTTTTCCATTCGATAAAACATGTAGTTTGCCATCAAAATCTACCTGTTGAATAGTACCTTCAATTATGTTTTGATCGTTAATTCTATAATGGAATGGTTTTTTATATCCGTGTAAATGAGATAAATAATATTCACGTATGTTATTTGTCGCGCTATTGATTAAGCTGAATTCCTCTATAAGATTAGTGCAAATTTCTAACAGCAATGTTTTTTTGTCAAACTCTCTATTAGTTAAAAGTTTTAAAGAAGTAGCCGTATCTATATCATTAAAATTAGTTTGATTAACATTTATGCCTATACCAATCACAGTTTGATTAATATATTTTCCTTGTATAGTGTTTTCAATGAGAATGCCACCTACTTTTTTCTTGTGAATTAATATATCATTAGGCCATTTTATAAGTACATCAGTTACAATTGATGATAGTGCTTTATGGATACTATTGGCTACTGCCATACTAATCAAAAAATTTTCTTCTACTAAAAGATGAAAATTAGTTAAAAACATACTGAAAGTAAGATTTTTATTGGGTTCTGTAACCCAAGTGTTTCCTCTTTGTCCTTTACCTTTTGTTTGTTCATGTGCCAAAATAACAGTGCCACTTGTCACATTTGTCGTAGAAATCAATTTGGATAGATAATTGTTCGTACTATCTATGGTATCAAGTTCGATAATGTTAATAGATGTGTTTATAAGTAAAAATTTTAATGGTTTTAACACAAAAGTATAACATAATTAAAAAGTGAAATCATCAACTTGAAAAAATGTATTAAGTTTACAAATTAATAGATTGCAACAGTATTAATGATTCAAGATAGAGAAAGGTATAACAAGCAATTAGTGGAAACCATTGTAGAAGGAATGCAAGAGGTTAAAGGTCATGATATTACCGTCATGGATTTAAGGGAAATCCCTAATGCAATAACAGATTATTATGTTATTTGTCATGGAGATTCTAGTACACAAGTTGATGCTTTATCAAAATCGGTTGAAAAAGAAACTCAAGAAAATTTAAACGATAAACCACTTCATAAAGAAGGAATAGGTAACTCTCAATGGGTTCTAATAGATTATGTTAACGTTATTGTTCACATTTTTTACAAAGAAGCAAGAGAATTTTACGACATAGAAGGGTTATGGGCAGATGCCAAAATTACAAACATTGAATATCAAGCATAATAATGGCTAATAATAAAAAAGAAAATAGAACAAACAAAGGCAATTCTAATGGTAAAATTAAACCACCAAAGTTTAATTTTTATTGGATATATGCAGCAGCAATAGTAGGTATACTAGCTTTTGCTTTTTTAGGGAATAATAACGAAGGAAGAAAAATTAACCTTAAAAAGTTCGAAGAGTTAGTAGAAAAAGGACATGTAGATAAATTGCTTGTAATTAAAAATACCGGAGAAGGTAGGGTATATATAAAAAAGGACACCCTAATAAAAAACAAGGATTACAAGAAATTAGCCAAAAATGATTTATTAGGTAGACCGGCAAAAGGTCCTCAGTTTTCTTTTAAAACACCACCTGTTAATGAGTATTACAGCACCATTAAAGGATTAAACGAAACGTTACCAGCTAATCAAAAATTTGATTACGAATTTGATGAAGAGCATGATTATTTTGGTGGATTTATAGGAATGATGTTACCATTCATTATTATTATTGCTATATGGATTTTCATCATGAGAAGAGTTTCAGGTGGAGGTGCTGGTGGAGGAGCCGGACAAATTTTTAACATTGGAAAATCCAAGGCTAAGCTATACGAAAATGGCAAAAATGTAGATGTAAACTTTACTGATGTAGCAGGCTTAGAAGGTGCTAAAGAAGAGATTGAAGAAATCGTAGATTTCCTAAAAAATCCTAAAAAATATACCGAACTAGGAGCCAAAATACCTAAAGGAGCATTATTGGTAGGCCCTCCAGGAACAGGTAAAACATTATTGGCAAAAGCGGTAGCAGGTGAAGCTAAAGTTCCATTTTTCTCCATGTCTGGTTCAGATTTTGTAGAAATGTTTGTTGGTGTAGGTGCATCACGTGTTAGAGATTTATTTAAGCAAGCTAAGGAAAAATCTCCTTGTATCATTTTTATTGATGAAATTGATGCGATTGGTAGAGCTAGAGGAAAAAATCCAAATATGGGTTCTAATGATGAGCGTGAGAACACGTTAAATCAATTATTAACCGAAATGGATGGTTTTGGTACAAATAGTGGAGTTATTATTTTGGCAGCAACTAACCGAGCTGATGTATTAGATAGTGCATTAATGAGAGCAGGTCGTTTTGACAGACAAATACATGTTGAAATGCCAAACCTTAAAGAAAGAAAAGAAATTTTCTTAGTACACCTAAAACCACTTAAGGTTGAGAAAGAATTAGATGTTGATTTCTTAGCAAAGCAAACACCTGGATTTTCAGGAGCAGACATTGCTAATTTATGTAATGAAGCTGCATTAACTGCGGCACGTAAAAAGAAGAAAGTTGTCGAAAAACAAGACTTTTTAGATGCTGTAGATAGACTAATAGGAGGTCTAGAAAAGAAAAGTAAGGTGTTTACTGAGCAAGAGAAAAAGACGATTGCGTATCATGAAGCAGGACATGCTACTGTTAGTTGGTTAACGAAATATGCATCTCCTTTAGTAAAGGTAACCATAGTGCCTAGAGGTAGAAGTTTAGGAGCAGCATGGTACTTGCCCGAAGAAAGACAAATTACAACAACAGACCAGTTAAA
>JAHDBM010000018.1:0-14854 GCA_020630395.1 Flavobacteriales bacterium | reverse complement strand
GCCAAAATAGATTTAGGTACCAATTGGAGCTTATTAGCAGGATACTTTATTATTTTATGGACAAATGATTCTTTAGCTTATGCAACAGGTAGATTGTTTGGAAGAACAAAATTATTTGAACGAGTATCACCTAAAAAAACATGGGAAGGTTTTGTTGGAGGTGTTGCGTTTGCAGTTCTAGCTGGTTATTTATTTGCATATTTTACTGATAGTTCAGTTATGCACTGGATGATTTTAGCTGTTATCATTGGCGTTTTCGGGACATTAGGAGATTTATCAGAATCATTACTGAAAAGAAGTGGAGATGTTAAAGATTCAGGAAATATACTACCTGGACATGGAGGAGTACTAGATCGCTTTGATGGAATATTACTTTCTGCTCCCTTAGTATTAGTGTATCTATTATATATTAGCTAATATTTAACAAATTTCAACAAAACTTATTAAGGATTAAATCGTATATTTAATCAAGCAAATAAATTTTAAAACAAAATACCATGAAAAAAATAGCATTATTTAGTCTTTTTGCGTTTGTTCTAGGAACATTTTCATTCGCAGGAACAATTAATACTTCAACAGTTTCAATTGAAATTTCTCAAGATGGAGACGGAGATGACTGTAAAAAAGGTTGTAAGAAAGAATGTTGTGCAAAAAAAGATGCAAAGGCAACATCAAAAAAATCTTGTTCTAAGAAAAGTAAATCTTGTTGCAAGAAAAAAGGAGCTTCATCATCAGCTGATAATACATCAATGAAAGAAGCTAACACTGAAGCTAAATCTACAGCAGTAAAGAAAAAATGTTGTAAAAGTAAGTCAAGCTGTTCAAAGTCAAAAGCTAAAGCTAAAAGCTAAAATTTTATAATTAATGTATTTAAGCTCTCATTTACATGAGGGCTTTTTTTTTGGTATAATATTTGAAATAGTACGTATAAAGAATATTCAATATGAAAACAGTTATACTCTCATTTTTACTTGTGTTTTTATCAAGTATACTATTATCGCAAAACAAATTAGATTACACTAAAAAGATTATAATACTTCATGTTAAGGCTGATTCTGTTAAAGATAAACTTGACATTAATTCAAAACAACCAGAATTTATTTTCTTAGAGATCAACAAAACAGATACTGTAAACTCTAATAATGGTTGGTATGCGAATATATCGGGATTTATTTATAATAGTTCTGGAGTAAAATCAGCTGGTACATTTAAAATGAAAGAAGCCTCTTTCTACTATAAGCCAACTTATGTCGATATATTATTAGAAATTGGAGAGAAGCAATACACAATTCAATATACAGGTTATACTATGATTGGACAGAGTAGAGGACTTTATTTTGAGTTATTTGACAATAGAAATAATACAGACAAGTTTACCGACAAGATATTAGTAGAAAAAGGAAATAAAGTAAGATCACTTTATAAGTAGTGTATATTTAATATAATTGTCATCTTGATGAAGATCAAGATCTAATTATTCACAACATTAAGTTGTTTTAAGTTAAACTGATATCATCTTTTGAGTAGATTGTTAATTATATTCACTTTACAATCCTTCCAAATACCAAATATTCCTGTATTTTTGTAATACAAATATTATAAAATGGCTGAAATAGAAGTGTTACTTCCAAAAATGGGAGAAAGTGTAGCAGAAGCTACGGTTACAACATGGTTAAAGAGTGAAGGAGAACTAGTAGAAGCAGAAGAATCTATAATAGAGATTGCAACTGATAAAGTTGATTCAGAAGTTCCTTCTCCAGCAGAAGGTATTTTAGTTAAGAAGTTATTTCAAGAAGGAGAAGTTGCAAAAGTAGGAGATGTTATTGCAATCATATCTACTGATGGTGATGCGCCATCAACTAAACCTGATACATCAGCAAATACTGAAACTCCAAGTAAAGAAGTAATTGCAGAGGTTGAAGCTCCTGTTGTTGCTAAAGCAGCAATAAGTGATGTTACGATTTCTAAAACAGGTAACTCCGGAAGGTTTTATTCTCCATTAGTGAGAAATATTGCTAAAACAGAAGGAATTTCTATGGATGAACTAGAAGCTATAACAGGCTCTGGTAAAGGAGGTAGAGTTACTAAAGTTGATATATTAGCTTATGTAAAAGATAGAGGTAATGAAAGTGTTACTAAATCAACAACTCTAGCTAAGAAAGAAGAAGTTAAAAAAGCTATTACACCTGCATCTGCAAGTGGTAATACTATTCAGATAAAACAACCTAGTGTTCATGTAGGACCTAATGATGAAATAGTGGAGATGGATCGTATGAGAAAGCTTATTGCTGATCATATGGTTATGTCTAAACATGTTTCTCCTCACGTTACATCTTACGTAGAAGCAGATGTTACGAATATTGTAAACTGGAGAAATAGTGTAAAAAATGAATTTCAAAAAAGAGAAGGAGAAAAAATCACCTTTACTCCAATATTTATAGAGGCAATTGCAAAGGCAATAAAAGATATGCCTGGTGTAAATGTTTCTATTGATGGTACAAATATTATTCAAAGAGGAAACATTAATATTGGTATGGCTGCTGCATTACCTTCTGGTAATTTAATTGTGCCTGTAATTAAAAATGCTGATCGTTTAAATTTACTTGGATTAACAAAAACAGTTAATGACTTAGCAAAAAGAGCTAGAGAAAATAAATTATTACCTGATGAAATTCAAGGAGGAACATATACTATGACCAATGTAGGTACATTTGGAAACGTAATGGGAACTCCAATTATTAATCAGCCTCAGGTTTGTATTATGGCAGTGGGAGCAATTAGAAAAAAACCGGCTGTTATAGAAACTCCTCAAGGAGATACCTTAGGTATAAGACACATGATGTTCTTATCGCATGCCTATGACCATAGAGTTGTGGATGGAGCACTTGGAGGTACTTTTGTTCGTAAAGTAGCTGATTACTTGGAGGCTTTCGATCCAAATAGAGAAATATAAAGAATAAACATTATTATAAAGGCTGTCTTACTTTAAAATATAAAGAGGCAGCCTTTTTATTTTAAAAAAAGAACCACAAAAATGAACTTATCATTAACTAAGCCAATGGCTTTTTTCGATTTAGAAACAACAGGAGTTAACGTATCTAAAGATCGTATTGTAGAAATATCGGTATTAAAAGTAGCTCCTGATGGAAATAAAGAGGTACTAACAAAAAGGTGTAATCCAGAGATTCCAATTCCTATTGAAGCATCAGAAGTACACGGTATTTATGACTTTGATATAATGAATGAGCCAACATTTAAAGAAATAGCTCAAGAAATAGCCGATTTTATTGGAGATGCTGATTTGGCTGGTTATAATTCTAATCGTTTTGATGTTCCTTTATTAATAGAAGAATTCTTAAGAGTAGGAATAGATTTTGATATGAAAGACCGTAAAATGGTTGATGTACAAAGCATTTTCTACAAGCAAGAACAAAGAACATTAGAAGCAGCATTAAAGTTTTACTGTGACAAGACATTAGAAAATGCACATAGTGCAGAAGCTGATATTCACGCTACGTTTGACGTGTTAGAAGCTCAAATAGCACGCTATGATGATGTGGAGGCTGATGTAGATTTTTTAGCTGAATACACTGAGATGAGAGGTGAGTTAGTAGATTTTGCAGGAAGATTTGTATACAATGCTGATAAAGAACCGTGTTTTAACTTTGGAAAACACAAAGGAAGACCTGTAACTGAAGTGCTAAGGAGAGAGCCAAGTTATTATGCTTGGATGATGAAAGGAGATTTCCCTGCATACACCAAAAAGGTGCTTTCTCAAATTAAAGAGAGTATGTAGTATTAGCATTTTTTGTCTGTTCGAGTGATTATGAGATGATAATCGAATAATTGTATCGAGAACACAATGCCATTTCGATATGAAAATAATCTGTATAGGACGTAATTACGTTAATCACGCTAAAGAATTAGGAAATGAGGTTCCAAAAGAACCTCTTTTTTTCTTAAAGCCCGATTCTGCGGTTTTACCTAAAAAACAACCACTATTTTATCCCTCTTTTACCAAAGACCTTCATTATGAAGTAGAAGTAGTGGTTAAAATTAATCGATTAGGAAAACATATTGAAGAACGATTTGCTCATAAATATTATAATCAAATTGGTTTAGGAATAGATTTTACAGCCAGAGATATTCAACAAGAATGTAAAGAGAAAGGATTGCCTTGGGAAAAAGCTAAAAGCTTTGATGGATCAGCTATTTTAGGTAATAAATTTTTATCAATAGAAGAAATAGGAGGAGATGTAAACAATATAGATTTTAGTTTGTTTAAAAACCAAGAATTGGTTCAAACAGGCAATACAAAAGATATGATGTTTACTATTGATAAGATTATTGCTTATATTTCACAGTTTTATACGCTAAAAATAGGAGATTTAATCTTTACAGGTACGCCAGCTGGAGTTGGTCCGGTAAGTATTGGAGATCAATTAGAAGGATTTTTACAAGAAGAACAATTAATTAAATTAAATATAAAATAACATGATTTTATTAGTATTAGTATTAATAGGTATAGGTGCATTAATGAATTCATCTGCGCAAAAATATAACGGTACTCCTTGGATTTGGATAATTTCAGGAATTGGTGCTTATTTTGTTGGTCAATTAGTTGCAGGTTTTATTATTGGTTTAATTGATCCTTACTTGCTAGAAGATATAGTCGTATTGTTAATAGTAGGATTATTGTCAGGTTTTGGAGGAGTTTTTCTAGTAAGATATTTATTTATCTCATATGCTAAAAAGAACAATAAGTCGGTCGAAAATAGTATAGATATTTTAGATGATTCAAGTGAATTACGCTCTGATGATGATGTTTTTGAGGATTTAATTGAAGAATAAATTAAACTTAATTTAGTTTATGGAGTAAACCATTAATATGAAGCATTTATTTATAGTATGCATTGTAGCGATTAGTTCAGTTTCATGTGCTCAAGAAATTGAAGTGGATGCATTAGATGTATTTAACCAAACTACAATAGATACACTACAGCCCAAACAAGAAATTAGTTTATTGTTTACTGGGGATGTAATGGGGCATAGCCCACAAATTACTTCAGCCTATAACGCTAAAACAAAATCATATAACTACGATACTGTTTTTCATTATATGAAACCAGTATTCGAATCTGTAGATGTTGCAATAGCAAATTTAGAAGTTACGTTAGGAACTAAACCTTTTCAAGGGTACCCTCAGTTTAGTTCACCATCTGCCTTGGCAAAATCTATGGTAGATGCTGGTATAGATGTAATTGCTACAGCTAATAATCATTCTTGTGATAGAAGAAAAAGAGGGGTAGAGAAAACAATAAAAGTATTGGATGATTTAGGTGTAGCTCACACAGGTACTTTTTACGATAAAAAACACAAAGATTCTACAACACCATTAATTGTAGAGAAAAACGGAATCCGTGTAGCTATTATTAATCATACATATGGTACAAATGGTTTAGACCCAACTCCGCCTAATATTGTTAATTATTATGATACGGCTACTATTATAGAGAGTATCAAAAAAGCAAAGTCTAAATCACCCGATCAAATCATAGCTTTTGTGCATTGGGGATTGGAGTATAAAGATATCCAAAGTAAAGATCAAGAGCGAGTTAATAAGCTGTATAACGATAATGGAGTAAATATTGTAATAGGTTCTCATCCACATGTGCTTCAACCCATGAAATGGGAAAAAGATACTGTTAAGAAGACAGAAAAGTTAGTTGTGTATTCTTTAGGTAATTTTGTGTCTAATCAAAGAGCGCATAGAAAAGATGGTGGTGCAGTTTTTGAACTTACCTTAACAAAAGATTCAACTGGGACATCCATTAAGAAGGCGAATTATGTGCTTACATGGGTGCATGTGCCAACTAATGGAAAGAAAAAGCATTACATGGTATTACCTGCGTCTAAATACGAAAATGATTCTACATTTTTTAAGAAACAAGAAGATTATCTTAAGATGAAAAAGTATATTAAGCATGCAAGAGACTTAATGGGAAAAGAGAATATCAACATTACGGAGAGAAAAATTGAAGCCTCAAAAGAAAAGAATTAAGATTTATTACGGTAAAATCAGAAAAGATAAAAAATCAAGTGCATATTTAGCTGTAGATTTTTTCATGATTGCTTTGGTTATGCTATCTATCGTATGGATGATAGTTGACTGGCATTTTATTGGTAACACTACTCGAAATGTTGTTCAAGATCTATTTCCTAACTTTTTTAACTGGTATGACACCAAAATCCATCCTCATTATTTAGAATATGATGCCTATTTTGTTACTATATTTTTAGCAGAATTATTTATTAAATGGGGTATAGCTATTGTTAATAAAAAATACATGAAATGGTGGTTTTACCCTTTTATTCATTGGTATGATGTGTTAGGCTGTATTCCTATTGGTACGTTTAGGATTTTAAGACTTATTAGAATTTACTCAATGGTTATTAGATTAGATAAAAAAGGGTTTATTGATCTAAAGCATACTGCTATTTACAGACTCATAAAGCGTAATACTGATATTTTAGCAGAAGAAGTATCAGATAAAGTAGTTGATAATGTGTTATTAGGCGTGCAAGATGAAATATATACACAAGATGGATCTATAGAAAAAATCATCAAAGATGTTATTCAGCCTAATCAAGCTGTATTGGTAAAATGGATAGCCCAAAAGGTACAGCAATCCAATCAATTGTTTTATGATCGTTTTCATGATCAAATTAAAGAATATTTACAAAAAAATATAGATCAAGCAGTTGAATCTAATAAGAGTATCAAAAGGATAGATAAAATTCCACTGCTTGGAAAGCAAATTACCGAAACACTACAAGAATCTATAAGTGATATTACCTACCAAGTAGTTGATCTTACCCTAAAAGATTTATCAAGCCAAAACAAAGAAGAACAAATTAATCAATTAGCTGATGTAATGTTCGAGACTATGTTATCTAATGAAGAAAAAGATATGAGATTAGATATGGTAGTAAAAGATATGGTATCTAAATCTATAGATGTTATGCGTGAGCAAGTAGCAAAAAAACAATGGAAAACTAGGGAGAAAATTTAATGTAGAAAGAATATGAAGAGCTTGTCATCCTGAATTTGATTCAGGATCTAGAGTTTTCAGATTCCAAATCAAGTTTGGAATGACAGTCTAGTATATATTGTTTTAGACTAATTCAATTTGCTTACAATATGATCTTACCATTAAACCATTCTTTTTCAATAGTAGCATTATATTTTTTATAGAAATTTATAGCTGGCTCGTTCCAATCTAATACTTGCCATTTAGTTAAATTAACATTTAAGTTATGAGCTTCTTTTAAGAAAGCTTCAAAAAGGAGTTTACCAATTCCTTGTCCTCTTAGTTCTTCTTTAACAACAAAATCTTCTAAGTAGAGCATTTTTCCCTTCCAAGTAGAATAAGTCATGTGGTAAAATGCAATACCAACAATATGTTTATCTTGTTCGGCTACAATAACATCAAAAACATTATTATTAAAATCAATTTCGTAGTCTTCAATAGTAACAGTTACTTCTTGTGGTGCTTTTTCATATAAGGCTAGTTCCTTTACTAAATCAAGTACTTGTTTTAAATCTGTTTTAGTTGCCTTCCTTATTATAGTTTTCATAAATTGAATATATAAATCAAAATTAATTTATTATAAAATAATGTATCTATTCTCGATATAATTTAAATTTTCCAATTTAAACCACTCGAATTGACAGCAAATTTAGTGTAAAATTAAACTTAGACTAAACAGATTTATAAGCAAATGATTAACTATACCAAGGGGTTAGAGGCACTTAAATCTACATATTTACCAAGTAAACTCAAGAGTTGGAGGATAGACATTCCTCAGGGATTAAAATTCTTATATATTAAAGTGTTAAAAGCTAACTATCTTTATTATTTTAGAGGAAAAGTAAAAAAGATTAACTAAAACATATATAATATACTATGTCAGACGATAAGAAAGTCATTTTTTCCATGGTAAAGGTGAATAAGTATACACCTCAAGGAAAACATATTTTAAAAGATATTTATTTATCATTCTATTACGGAGCTAAAATTGGAATTTTAGGTCTTAATGGAGCTGGTAAATCAACAGTTTTAAGAATTATTGCAGGATTAGATAAAGAATATCAAGGAGATGTAGTATTCTCGGATGGATATTCAGTTGGATTTTTACCTCAGGAACCAAAATTAGACCCTACTAAAACAGTTAAAGAAATTGTTCAAGAAGGAGTACAAGAAACTGTTGATGTTTTAGCTGAATATGAGGAGATTAATAATCAATTTATGGATGAGGCTATCATGAATGACCCTGATAAAATGCAAGCTTTAATTGATAAGCAAGGAGTTGTGCAGGAGAGAATAGATCAATTAGATGCTTGGGACTTAGATAGTAAGTTACAATTAGCAATGGATGCGCTAAGAACTCCTCCGGGAGATCAATCTGTAGCAAATTTATCGGGAGGTGAAGCAAGACGTGTAGCTTTGTGTCGTCTATTACTTAAAAATCCAGATATTTTATTGTTAGATGAGCCTACTAACCACTTAGATACAGAATCTGTACAATGGTTAGAGCAGCACTTACAACAATATAAAGGGACAGTTATAGCGGTAACACACGATAGGTTCTTCTTAGATAATATTGCAGGTTGGATATTGGAGTTAGATAGAGGGCAAGGAATTCCTTGGGAAGGAAATTATTCTTCTTGGTTAGATCAAAAGACGAAGAGAATGGCTCAAGAAGAAAAACAAGCCAGTAAGAGAAGAAAGCACTTGGAGCAAGAGTTAGAATGGGTTCAGGCTAATCCTAAGGGGAGAAGAGCTAAGAATAAAGCTAGAATAAGCAATTATGAGGCTATGCTTAGTCAAGATGCTAAGGAAAAAGAAGCTAAGCTAGAAATTCCAATTCCAAATGGTCCAAGACTAGGAAAAGATGTTATTGAAGCGGTTGGAGTAGCTAAAGGATTTGGAGATAAATTACTGTATGAAGATTTAAACTTTAAATTACCACCAGCAGGAATAGTAGGAGTTATTGGTCCGAATGGAGCTGGTAAAACTACTATTTTCAGAATGATAATGGGTGAGGAAAACCCAGATGGAGGTGAGTTTAAAGTTGGAGAGACGGTTAAGATTGGTTATGTAGATCAAACACACAAAGAAATTGATCCAGAAAAATCGGTTTACGAAGTAATAAGTGGAGGAAATGAAGTAATAGAAGTAGGGGGAGTAAGCATTAATGCTAGAGCATATGTATCTCGTTTTAATTTTGCAGGTTCCGATCAAGGAAAAAAAGTTGGTGTTTTATCTGGAGGAGAAAGAAATAGACTTCATTTAGCTATGACGCTTAAAACCGAAGCTAATGTATTACTATTAGATGAGCCTACTAATGACCTTGATGTTAACACATTAAGAGCGTTAGAAGAAGGGATTCAAAGTTTTGCAGGATGTGCGGTTGTCATCTCTCACGATAGGTGGTTTCTAGAAAGAATTTGTACACATATTTTGGCATTTGAAAATGATTCTACAGTATATTTCTTTGATGGAACGTATACGGAGTATATCGAAAATAGAAAGAAACGATTAGGCGATTATCAACCAACAAGAGTTAGGTACAAGAAACTTATTAGGGATTAGATTGAATAATTGATAATGTTTAAGCTACCTTTTTACAAGGTGCAAAACTTTTTTATGACGAGTTAAGTTTAAAATATTGCAAATTGAAACAAACTAAAAAGCCAGTTAATAACTATTAACTGGCTTTTGTATATAATAAATTAATATTATTTATTCCTTCTTGGTGCTTTTCTTAGCTTTTTGAGGAGTAATAACAATCTCTTCTTTCTTAGAATCAAAATCTACTAAGAGTTTGTCTCCTTCTCCTATTTCAGCTTGAATTATTTGCTCAGCTAAAGGATCTTCTAAATACTTTTGGATAGCTCTCTTAAGAGGTCTAGCACCATATTTTTGATCGTATCCTTTGTCAGAAATATAATCTTTAGCAGCATCAGTTAATTCAATCTCAAAACCAATCTCTTCGATTCTCTTATAAAGTTTAACTAGCTCGATATCAATAATTTTATGAATATCCTCTTTAGATAAAGCATTAAATAGCACTACGTCATCAATTCTATTTAAGAATTCTGGAGCAAATGCTTTTTTCAATGCATTTTGAATAACCATTTTAGAATCATTATCAGCTGCTTCATTTTTAGCTTTAGTTCCAAAACCAACACCAGTACCAAAATCTTGAAGTTTACGAACACCTATATTAGATGTCATAATGATAATGGTATTTCTGAAATCAATTTTTCTACCTAAACTATCAGTTAATTGACCATCATCAAGAGCTTGTAATAATAAATTAAATACATCTGGATGCGCTTTTTCAATTTCATCTAATAAAACGATAGAGTAGGGCTTTCTTCTAACTTTCTCAGTTAATTGGCCACCTTCTTCATACCCAACATATCCCGGAGGAGCTCCAACTAATCTAGAAACAGAGAATTTCTCCATGTATTCACTCATGTCAATACGAATAAGTGCTTCCTCAGAATCAAATAAGTACTTCGCTAATTCTTTCGCCAATTGTGTTTTACCAACACCTGTTGGTCCTAAAAAGATAAATGAGCCAATTGGTTTGTTTGGATCTTTAAGTCCGGCACGATTTCTTTGAATAGCCTTTACAATTTTAGTAATTGCTCCATCTTGACCAATAACAGTTCCTTGTAAGTTTGTATTCATGGTACGTAAACGACCACTTTCTTTTTCTGCAATTCTATTTACTGGAATACCAGTCATCATTCCAATTACTTCAGCTACATGTTCTTCTGTAACGACTTCTCTTTGGTTTTCAGTATCCTCTTCCCATTTACGTTTTTCAGCATCTAGTTGTTCAATTAATTGCCTTTCTGTATCTCTTAAACGAGCAGCTTCTTCATACTTCTGACTTTTAACAACTTCTGTTTTCTCAATTTTAATTTCTTCTATTTTTGCTTCAATATCAATAATAGATTGAGGAACATTAATATTTGTAATATGTACACGAGAACCAACTTCATCTAAAGCATCAATAGCTTTGTCTGGTAAAAAACGATCTGTAATATAACGAGCCGTCATTTTAACACATGCCTCAATAGCTTCTGGAGTGTAAGTTACTAAATGATGATCCTCATATTTAGATTGAATATTCTGTAATATTTGAATGGTTTGTTCAATTGTAGTTGGTTCTACAATAACTTTTTGAAATCTTCTTTCTAACGCACCATCTTTTTCGATATATTGTCTGTATTCATCTAGCGTAGTAGCACCAATTACTTGTATTTCACCTCTTGCTAAAGCAGGTTTAAACATATTAGAAGCATCCATAGAGCCAGAAGCTCCACCTGCACCTATAATAGTGTGTATTTCGTCTATAAATAAAATGATATGAGGCGATTTCTCCAACTCATTCATTACAGCCTTCATTCTTTCTTCAAATTGCCCTCTATATTTTGTTCCAGCAACAAGAGAAGCCAAATCAAGTGTGACAATTCGTTTGTCAAAAAGAACTCTAGAAACTTTTCTTTGAACAATTCTTAATGCTAAACCTTCAGCAATAGCAGATTTACCTACACCAGGCTCTCCAATTAAAATTGGATTATTCTTTTTACGTCTACTCAATATTTGAGAAACACGCTCAATTTCTTCTTGACGACCAACAACTGGATCAAGTTTACCTTCTTCAGCCATTTTAGTTAAATCTCTTCCAAAATTATCTAGAACAGGTGTTTTTGACTTAGAGTCAGAAGCTTTTCTGGATTGTCCTCCAGCATTACCATAATTTTCATTACTCTCAGATCCTTCATCTGGAGAGTCAGGAAAATCAGCTTTAAAATCTACATTTTGATCTTTCATATCATCTAATAGTTCTTTAACAACATCATAATTAATGTTTTTGTTGTTTAATACTCTAGTGGCAACATTATCATCATTTTTTAAGATAGATAATAACAAATGTTCAGTGCCAATAACAGCACTTTTCATAAGTTTTGCTTCCAAATAAGTTATTTTTAATACTTTTTCGGCTTGTTTTAATAATGGAATGTTCCCTAATGAAACCGACATGGTTTTATTAGGTTTAGAAATTGCTTCAATATCTTTTCTAACTTCAGTTAAATCAGCTCCAAGCTGTTGAATTAGCTTAATTGCAATTCCTTCACCTTCTCTAATTATCCCAAGCAACAGGTGTTCTACACCAATATAATCGTGTCCCAAGCGCAAAGCTTCTTCTTTGCTAAACGTAATAACGTCTTTTACTCTTGGTGAAAAATTTGCTTCCATAATAGTTGTATTTATAATTGACTTAAAAAATCAATAAATTAAATGTATCACTTAATTAAATATATCAAAAAATATTCCACTTTCCTTTATTAACAGATTTTTGTTTATAATTAACTATTATAAGGCTATAAAAACACTACTATTTATAGTACTTTAGGCTCCTTCTTGTAAGAAGCATTTTACAAGACATAAAAGTATGTTATTATGGCAGATGAAAGGATCATAAAGATCAATATTGACAAAGAAATGAAATCAGCTTACATAGATTATTCTATGTCGGTTATTGTTTCTAGAGCATTACCTGATGTTCGAGATGGTTTAAAACCAGTTCATAGAAGGGTATTATATGGAATGTTAGATTTAGGTGTACTTTCTAATAGAGCACACAAAAAATCAGCAAGAATAGTAGGAGAGGTGTTAGGTAAGTATCACCCACATGGAGATACCTCTGTATATGACACCATGGTACGTATGGCGCAAGATTGGTCATTACGTTATCCAATGGTAGATGGTCAAGGTAACTTTGGATCTGTTGATGGAGATAGTCCTGCAGCAATGCGTTATACGGAAGCAAGATTAAGAAAAATAGCAGAAGAAACGTTAGCAGACATTGATAAAGAAACGGTTGATTTTAGACCAAATTTTGATGATTCATTAACTGAACCAACAGTTTTACCAACTCGTATTCCTAATTTATTAGTAAATGGAGCTAGTGGTATTGCGGTAGGTATGGCTACCAATATGGCGCCACATAACTTAACAGAAGTTATTGATGCTTCAATCGCTTACATAGACAATAGAGATATTGAAATATCGGAATTAATGGAGCATGTAAAAGCTCCTGATTTTCCAACTGGTGGAACAATTTATGGTTATGAAGGTGTAAAAAATGCTTTTGAAACTGGTAAAGGAAGAATTGTAATGAGAGCTAAAGCTACTATCGAAGAAATTCGTGAAGGTAGAGAAGCGATTATTGTTACTGAGATTCCATATCAAGTAAATAAAGCTGATATGATTAAGAAGACAGCTGATCTTGTTAATGATGAAAAGCTTACAGGAATATCAGACATAAGAGATGAATCTGATAGAAACGGTATGCGTGTTGTTTATGAACTTAAACGTGATGCGATACCAAATGTAGTCTTAAATAAACTATTTAAATACACTGCGCTACAAACTTCATTTTCAGTTAATAACATCTGCTTAGTTGATGGTCGCCCTGAATTATTGAATCTAAAACAAATGATTCATTATTTCATTGAGCATAGGCATGATGTTATTGTTAGAAGAACAAAATATGAATTAAGAAAAGCTGAGGAAAGAGCACATATTTTAGAAGGATTAATTATTGCATCTGATAACATTGATGAAGTAATCAAGCTTATTAGAGGTTCAAAAAGTCCGGATGAAGCAAGAGAGAAATTAATTAAACGTTTTGAGCTTTCTGAGATTCAATCTCGTGCTATTGTTGAAATGAGATTGAGACAATTAACAGGTCTGGAGCAAGACAAGTTAAGAGCAGAGTATGATGAGTTAATGAAAACTATTGCTGATTTAAAGGATATTCTTGATAACGAAGATAGAAGAATGTCTATTATCAAAGATGAACTTTCTGAAGTAAAAGATAAGTATGGTGATGAGAGAAGATCTGTAATTGAATATTCAGCTAATGAAATGCGTATTGAAGATTTAATTCCAGATAATGAAGTGGTTGTAACGATTTCTCATGCTGGGTATATTAAGCGTACTTCTTTAGATGAATATAGAGTTCAAAATAGAGGAGGAGTTGGTTCTAAAGGAAGTACTACTAGAGATAAAGACTTTATTCAAGAATTATTTGTGGCAACAAACCATAATTACTTATTAGTATTTACTGAAAAAGGTAAATGTTTTTGGATGAGAATTTTTGAAGTACCAGAAGGAAGTAAAACATCTAAAGGAAGAGCGATACAAAACCTTATAAACATTGAGCAAGATGACAAAGTAATGGCATACATTGCTACTGGTGATCTTAAAGATGAAGATTATATTAAGAATAACTTCATTATGATGTGTACTAAGAAAGGTATTGTTAAGAAAACGAGCTTAGAAGCATATTCTAGACCAAGAACTAACGGTATTAATGCAATAACAATTAGAGAAGAAGATCAATTGTTAGAAGCAAAAATGACAAATGGAACGAATGAGATCATGATTGCTGTTCGTTCTGGTAAAGCTATTCGATTTAATGAGCAAAATGTTCGTCCAATGGGAAGAACAGCTTCTGGTGTAAAAGGAATTACGTTAAATGCTGGAGATGAAGTTGTAGGAATGATTTGTGTAGAAGACGATCAAGCTAATGTATTAGTTGTTTCTGAAAATGGTTATGGAAAACGATCTATTATAGAAGATTACCGAATTACCAAAAGAGGAGGAAAGGGAGTTAAAACAATTAATGTAACTGATAAAACAGGTGAATTAATTTCTATAAAGAATGTAACAGATGAAGATGATTTAATGATTATTAATAAATC
>JAHDBM010000087.1:8334-10104 GCA_020630395.1 Flavobacteriales bacterium | reverse complement strand
CACCTTTGGTGGGAAAAAGAAGATACCACCAATGTAATTCGAGAAATAAGAGCCCTCAAATCTCAAGGCATCTCCATAATTATGGTGTTACGAGTAGCACTTCAACACGAATATGATAACAACCCCTTTAAATGGCACGGCATGATATTTCCTAAAACTAATTCTCAAAAAAAAGAATGGTTTTATCGCTATGCTTATTGGGTAAACATGTGGGCTACCATTTGCGAACGAGAAGGGGTAGATATTTTGGCAATTGGCAGTGAATTAAATGCATTAGTATCCACAACTGCAATAGATAGCCTCCCCCCTATTTCAGCATATTTTGCAAATAAAAAGTATCAAGAAAATCATGAATTCAAGATTTTAAAATATCAAGATAAGCTAAAAGCGAAAAACATCTGGGAGTATGGAGTTCCCATTGATAGTAATCAAAAAAGATATATCAATCAAAAAATAGCATCTAACCTAGATTGGGCAAAAGAAGTATGCCATGTTCAAGATTCCAATTACATTGACCTTATCAATAAAGACCGAACATATTTAGATAGTATTTGGCGATCTATCATTAAACAAACTAGATCGGTTTTTAAAGGAAAAATAACCCTTGCTGCTAATTTTGACAATTACCAAGAAGTAAACTTTTGGGATGATTTAGACTATATAGGAATTAATGCATATTTCGCTCTACGTAACATACAGCCAATTCCTATACATGACACCACCTTATATAAAGATCTAAAAACTGGTTGGACAACAGTTTTTCATAATATAGATAGTGTTAAGCAATTTCAAAAAGTACCTAATAAACCTATTTTCTTTACTGAAATTGGATATACAAAAAAAGAAGATTGTACCACAGCACCTTGGAAAGGTTATGGCTATAGCTTACTACAAAACAACACATTCGATACGTTAGTAATATGGCAAGACGCTAAAGATAAGCCTTTAGAACGTAAATTAGCTATGGATGCCTTATATGAAGTTACACAAAGAGATAGTATTCCACTTGAAGGAATTTCTTATTGGAAAATGTCTAGCCATCTTTACCATGAAGAGCACGAAGCCTTTATGTTACATGTAAATAAAACTCCCACTGATTCTTTACAAAACTCGCTAAAGCAGTTTTTAACTAGAAAAGAATTTCTAAAAGAGTAACTTCGCTATATCTAATATAAAGGGTATACCTAATCGTTATGAAACCAGAAATCCGTAAACAAAAATCTTTTCCAAAACGTACATTCCATCCTAGAAATAAACATCAAGGAAAATATAATTTTAAACTACTTACTAAAGCAAATCCAGCTTTAGTACCATTTGCAACAGTAAATAAATATGGAACTGAAACCATTAATTTTTCTAATCAACAAGCGGTTAAAGAACTAAATAAAGCCCTATTATTGTCCTATTACCCATTAAAATATTGGAATATACCAAAAGGCTTTTTATGTCCGCCAATTCCAGGTAGAGCAGATTATATTCATAACCTAGCCGACTTATTAACGAAAACCAATAATGATAAACCAGTAAAGGGAGAACTTATAACTTGTTTAGATATTGGTGTAGGTGCTAATTGTATTTACCCAATTATTGGAGTATCGGAGTACAATTGGAACTTTTTAGCTTCTGATGTTGATCCAGATGCTTTTGAAGCATGCCAAACAATTATAGATAAGAACCCATCACTAAAAGGGAAAATAGACCTTACTTATCAGGGAAACAGAAACCATATTTTTAAAGGGATTATAAAAAAAGGAATGAAAGTAGACCTTG
>JAHDBM010000087.1:0-8234 GCA_020630395.1 Flavobacteriales bacterium | reverse complement strand
AACAGAAACCATATTTTTAAAGGGATTATAAAAAAAGGAATGAAAGTAGACCTTGTCATGTGTAATCCCCCTTTTCATGAATCGGCTGAGGATGCTCGAAAAAGTAGTGCTCGTAAAGAATCTAACCTAAAAGGGAAAAGAGTAACTAATCCTACGCTAAATTTTGGAGGTAAAAGCAAAGAGCTTTGGTGCGAGGGTGGAGAAAGAGGTTTTGTTAAGCGTATTATTAAGGAAAGTGAAGAATTTAAAAGCTCATGTTTATGGTTTACTTCACTGGTTTCTAAAGAATCTAACCTTCAATACTTTTATCATTTACTTCAACAAAAAGGAGCAAAGCAGGTAAAAACAATCCCTATGGGACAAGGAAATAAGATAAGCAGAATCATTGCTTGGAACTATCTTTCTAAAAAAGAACAGCAAAATTGGATGGATACAAAGAAATAAAAGACTATATTCGAGCAATAATTTATAATACAATAAAAAATGGCTAAGGGTACAGTAAAATTTTTCAATGACACAAAAGGATTCGGATTCATCACTCCAGACGAGGGTGGAAAAGATGTTTTTGTTCACGCAAACAGCTTAAATGACGAAATCACTGAAGGTGATGTAGTAAGCTACGAAGTTGAAGAAACTCCAAAAGGATTAAATGCATTAAACGTTTCAGTTGAATAGTTTATAGATATATTAATTTTTAAAAAAAGCCTATCTAAATTTGATAGGCTTTTTTATGCGGTTAACTTTTTTGAATATCATGATTCTTTTATAAAAACAACTTTATTATTAGACTATACTACCTACTCTTCAACTCCGCTCAGTGTGACATTCATATTCTACGGAGTCTGTATAATCATTGTCATATCGAGTGTTTTCAATGACAATTGAAAATGTATCGAGATATTATTTCGAGAGACACTTATCATTCCAAACTTGATTTGGAACCTAAATAATTAATATACTAAATCAGTTTCAAGGTGAAATTCTTTTTATCTGGTCAAAATTATGCATCTCAGAGTCCTAGAAATCATCCATTGGTTGGTTACCTTTCTCATACATTTTTTGGTAATTGTTTAACCTTAACGAAACCGTTAACGTGAACTTAGGAGAAAAAGGATTAGAGTTTTTATATACCTCAACATTATTTAAGATACTTCTGTAAATATTACGCTCGGTAGAAAAAACATCTCTCACTTGAAATGTAAGCGCTAACTTTTTCTTTAAAAATGACCTTCTTAACGAAGCGTTTAAGTGATAACTCTCTTCTTGAATACCAATTGCCGTTACTGATTTACTGTTATAATTAGCTAACACTTGTAATCTCCATTCTTTTGCAATCGTAAATGTATTGACAAATCGAGTATTCCAATTAAACGATTCATTAGTCCCAATATTAGTTAATACCCTAGAATCTACAGCAAAATAATACAGGTTAGCACTCAACCTTGTGTTCCACCAATCTTTTAAATAATATGATATACTAGGTTCCATTCCTAAAGATGTTGTGTTACCTACATTAAATGGAAGTTCCATAATAACATTGGTATCATAAACAGAAGGGATTCTGCTAATTAAATTCGTTAAAAATTTTCCGTAAGTCTCTACCGAAATGTTTCCCTTATTTCCTAATTGCTTAATCCAGTTAATCTCGGCAACATTAATATATTCTGGTTTTAAATCAGGATTTCCTTGACTAACAGAATACTCACTGTTAAAACTAATAAATGGTTCAAAGAAATAAGATCTTGGACGCTCTATTCTTCTGGAATAACTAACCAATAACTGCTGATCCTTTGATAGGTTATAAGAAAAATGAGCTGAAGGGAACCAATCTAATCGATCAATTTCTTGAAATGCTGCAAAGTTTGTTGCTTCAATATTTCGGTAAGTATACTCTGCTCGTAACCCTACTTGATAACCAAACTTTTTCTTTTTACCTCTTATTAAAGAGTAACCAGCATATATATTTCTTTGATATTGAACATCCGAACTAAATAACGGCAATATCTCATTCTCTTTGGTTACCGGATTATATTCATAATTTGTTTTCTCATCTTTACTTAATCCTAATTGTGCCTGTCCTCCAAACTCTACGCTTACATCTTTTTTAAGTGGTCTAACATAATCTATATTAAACCTCATCACATTAGAGGGACCAAATTCTGTAGCAAAGAAACCACCAATCTTATCATCCGATTTATAATAATCAGTATACGTATATTCATCTACCGATCGCATATTAAATACTCCTCTTAATTTAATGTAATGTTTCTCATCAGAATTAAAATTATGAGTGTAATGCAAATAATTAGACATTGTCCTAATTAAAATATCGGTAAAATGATCGTTAAAATATTCATCCACTAAACTATCGTTTTCTAATTCTGTAAAAACCGCACGATCAAAAGGATTCATAAACCTCCTTCCGATACTAGAACCAATCATTAAACTATGGTCGGGTATTGGATTATAAATCCATTCTCCCCTTATTTTATACCCACTTGTTTTCCATGTATTAACCCCATTTTTTAAGACATCTAACTGAGCCGAATCAAAATTAGTAGTTCTTCTCTCAAAATTGCTCCTTAGGTAATTTCTGTTATTATAAGATGCATTTAAATTAAAGGCGTGTTTCTTAACTCTATAATTTACAGCTAAATCAACACTATTTTGTCCAAAACTTCCCAATGAACCATTTAATAATAAACTGGCTCCTTCTAATTTATTTTTCTTAGTAATGATATTAATAATTCCACCAGCTCCTTCAGCATCTTGTCGGGCTGATGGGTTCGTAATAATTTCAATGTTTTTTATAGTACTGGCTGGTATTGACTGTAAAGCATTATTAGCATCCATGGCAGTAACTCTACCATCAATTAACAAAGTAAAACCAGCACTACCTCTTAACGTTACATTCCCTTCGTTATCTACCTGAATTGAAGGGGTGTTTTCTAATACTTCCACTGCAGTTTGTCCAACTGAAGTCTCCATGTCCTCAACATTAATAACCTTCTTATCAATATCATAAGTAATAGATGGTGTGTTTCCTTTTACAACTACTTCTTTTAAATCTAAGCTACTCTCTACTTTTAATTCCTTTACATTATACCGTGACTTATCCTTCGATATTACAATATCATTGACTATTTTATCTTTAAAGCCAACAAAGGTTATTTTTAAATAATATTCACCTTTTTTAATATTAGACAATAAGAATTTCCCTTTGGCATCTGTAATTATTCCAGTAATTAATTGCTCCGGATTCTTTTGGTATAAAGAAACAGTTGCATACTCAATTGGTTTATTTGTTTTGGACTCTACGACTGTACCCCAAATCTCTCCTGATATACCTCTAGATCCTTGGGAAAAGGAATAAGTAGTAAAAATAACAACTATTAAAGTAGTAAAAATAACAACTATTAAAACAGAATATATACAGCTAAAAATAGTTTTAATCATAGATTAAAGTTAAGATTATTTTACAAGAACAACATAACCATAAATACACTTGTAATTAAATAATTCATTATCTTGATAAAAATGAAAAAACTATCGTTTGTTATAATTTTATTTCTGAGTTTTACTATTAGCAATGCCCAGGTAATAACTCCTAAAACTAATTTCCTACTAAAACCTTCTAACTATATAGTTCAAGCTGTAGAGTATAAAACCAAAACTATATATCTAGAAATAGCAGGAGCAGCAGGAATTGGATCTATTAATTATGAATCTCAGTTTAATTTTACCATAAAAAACAAATGGGCTTATCGAATTGGTTTGGGAGGCTTTCCTGGTGACCAAAATACAGGAACGACCTTTATCATTCCTATAGGCCTCCACTATATATCTAATATTGCAAAAGCTCACAACATAGATATGAGTTTAGGCCATAATATATCGATTACTACAAAGGGACAATTTCATCCTCAGCTAACAGTAAGTGCCGGATACAGATTTGAAAAGCTTAATTCTCCTTTATTTTTAAGATTAAGCTACACACCACTAATTTCATATTTATACGACCTACAATATCAACATTGGGCTGGACTCTCAATTGGATATAGATTTTAAACTACATAACATGAATAACATCATCACTATTACCATTATTTCCATTAGTCTTTCTTCTTGTTTAAAAAATAAATTTAAAACAGGTACTACCGTTTTAAATGAAGATTTTGAGTCGATTAATTTAATTGAAGATTTATTTGAAGATAAAGGAGGTAACTGGAGTTTTTATCAGCAAACTAATAACAACAGTATTAGTATTGATACTATAAATCCACATTCTGGTAATAAATGCTTAAAAATATATGCTAAACCCACTCTAAATGGTAAAGCATCTAAAAGTGATCTTGCTAATAACGATATGTTATATAAAGCAGGACAAACCGTTTTATTTACAGGCTGGTATTATATTGAAGGAAATAAAAATCTTGCAGACATATACCTATTCGATCTAGAAGAAATTGTACCCATTGGAGCTGGACCAGGTATGCGTTTTTTGCTTAAAACCGATAAAGAATATATGAAAATAAACAGAGCTAAAATGCTAGAATCTGATATTTCTCCTTCTCCAGAAAATCAACTTTCTTTTCCTAGAAATGAATGGGTAAAACTAACAATAGAAACAAGATTAAGTAAAAAGAAAAAAGGCTACGTTAAAGTTTATCAAAATAACACGTTAATTATTAATGAAGATAATATTAGAACATTACCAAAAGATAAAATAACCATAGTACAAGGCACTAAAGGCTTATACCAAAGTATTCAAGTTGGTATAACTGCTAATTCTCCCAACAATGAGGCAATAGTTTACATAGATGACATTTCAATACGGTTGATATAAAACTTATTAATATGTTAATTTTTATTTCAGTTGAATTTTAATTTTTACTTTCGATTATTACTTTTTTAATGAAACAATTCTTAATAATAATAACTATCCTATTTGGATCACTTAACACTAAAGCCCAAAAAGTATTTGAGGTGAAAAGTATTGCTCAAGCTGATGTAAAAGTATATGTTTGTAATACCCAATCCGAAGCTGACTTAGTCGTATATAAATGCACTTCCAAAGATGAGGCAAAAGACAATAAGGGTTTATGGTTTTTTACTTCTAGTACTTTTGATGCTCAAAAAAAAATATATGTTTGTAGTAATGCAGCTCAAGCTGATATAAAAATATATTATACGACTACCAAATTTGATGCTACTTGGAGAAACTCCTCTAAGAAACATATGATGTATTAAAGTTAACCTATGAAAGGTTTATATTTACTTCTTTTTTTATCGTGTTCGATTCACTCATTTTCTCAAAACAAATTAGAAGTATTGGATATTTCTTCAACTTACTTATCGTTTTCTATTGAAGATATTGAAGCAGCTGATATTAAACTTTATTATGGACACACTAAAAATTTAGAGTTAGGTCACCAAGAAGGTTTAACACTAGAAAATTTATCTCCCAGCACATTTTACTTCGTACAAGCAAAATGGCTTGATAAAGAATCTCCAGTAAAACTCTTCTCAACACAATCTAGATCATCTGGCAATATTCATGTTTATTTTAATCAATATGCAGACAATACTATTTCTACACACGCGAATGCAATGCATTCAATTAACCTAGAGGATACTATCATAGCTTATATCAATAGAGCACAGTTTAAAATTGATATTGCCAATTATAATACTGGAAGAATTAATATTGTAAATGCACTAAATACAGCATACAATAGAGGTGTTGAAGTTAGATATGTTGGTGCTCATAATAACGGAACCAACAATAATCAACTTGGCTCATTAAATACTGCTATTGGTCAAATAAAAAGGCCAAATGATGGAGAAATTATGCATAATAAATTTATCGTTATTGATGCAGATAGTGCTCACTTAGCCAAGGTTATAACAGGCTCAGTTAACCATACTAATAATAGTCTTAATAACGATTATAATAATTTAATTATTATAGAAGATCAAGCATTGGCACTTGCATACCGAATAGAATTTGAAGAAATGTTCGGCAGTAACACACTAATTCCAAATACAACAAATGCAAAATTTGGAGTTGCCAAAACTGATAATACACCTCATAATTTTAATATTGGAGGAACAGCTGTTGATTTATATTTTTCCCCTTCAGATCGTACTGCCGGTAAAATTGAACAAGCATTAAGAACTGCCAATAACGATCTTGAGTTTGCAACCATGACCTTCACGCGTAACAATTTAGGAGCTGCAGTAGAAGACATGCATAATGCTGGAGTTTCAACTAAGGGTATTATTGAAAACATCTATTATTTTGGATCTGAGTACAATGGTCTTTTAGCTGCAGGTGTTGATGTTAAATCACACTTTAATCAATCACATATTATGCATCATAAATATGCTGTAGTAGATGCTACCAATGCCACTAGTAATCCCATCACCATTACTGGATCACATAATTGGTCTAACTCAGCAGATGATGATTATGATGAAAATACGCTAATAATTTACGATCATGAAATTGCAAATATGTATTATGAGGAATTTATGACTCGTCATGATGAAATATCGTCTATCAGTGAAATAGAATCTAGCGATATTTCTATATATCCTAATCCTGTAAACA
Source organism: Flavobacteriales bacterium (assembly GCA_020630395.1). Classification (GTDB taxonomy): domain Bacteria; phylum Bacteroidota; class Bacteroidia; order Flavobacteriales_D; family CAJJDF01; genus CATLPG01. Next base: position 1,621 of record JAHDBM010000087.1, on the reverse strand, counting down.
CCTATGCGAGTATTGTCTCTTCGGTTCTAATAACTGAATACGAATTGTATTCAACTACCGGTAAATTAGTAAAAAAAGAAGTGGCGAATAGTAATACCTTTACTGTTAATTTAGAAGGCATAAAAAAAGGGCTATATTATTTAAACCTTACTTCAAACAACACCACCCTTATTAAAAAACTTATACTAGACTAATATCTTTTTTTAGATCTGCTGTTTCCTCCTTTTCTATTATTGCCTCCTCCTTTAGGATTAGAAAACTTCTTTTTTCCCGTGCCTCTTCTTCTATTATTTCTTTGTTGATGAGGTTTTTTTTCACTTGGTTTATCTACTGGTTCAAATCCTTCAAAAATTTCAAAGTCAAATTTTTCACCTAATAATTTCTCAATATCTTTTGCGTATCCAACTTCATCAATACACACTAAACTAATAGCCTCCCCACTTTCTCCAGCTCTACCAGTACGACCAATTCTATGAACATAATCTTCTGATATATTTGGCAGTTCATAATTAACTACATGAGGTAATAATGGTATATCTAATCCTCTTGCTGCAATATCTGTAGCGACCAACACACGTATACTTCCATCTTTAAACCCAGCTAGTGCTTTAGTCCTAGCATTTTGACTTTTATTACCATGTATAGCAGCAGACGAAATTTTTCTTTTAGAGAGTTTCTCACTTAGCTTATTAGCTCCCCATTTAGTTCTGGTAAAAATAAGCACTTGTTGCCAGTTCCCATCTGTTATTAATTTAATAACAAGAGCTGTTTTTAATCCATTATCTACTCTAATCATTCTTTGCACAATCTTTTCGGCAGTAGAATTCTCGGGAGCTGCTTCAACAGCAACAGGATTAGTTAAAAACTGATTGGCTAATTGCTTAATTTCTTTAGAAAAAGTAGCCGAAAACAATAAATTTTGTCTTCTATTAGGCAATAACTTAATTACTCGTTTAATATCATGAACAAACCCCATATCTAGCATACGATCGGCTTCATCTAGCACAAAAAATTCAACCTTAGATAAGTTAATTTCTCCTTGTCCACATAAATCTAACAATCTGCCTGGAGTGGCAATTAAAATATCGATCCCTCCCCTTAATGTTTTAACCTGTGGATTTTGATTAACCCCTCCAAAAATTACAGTAGATTTTATAGTTAAATACTCACTATACGACTTTACATTATCGTATACTTGAGCAGCTAATTCTCTAGTAGGCGTTAATATAAGACCTCTAATCTTTCTTTTTCCTTCTTTTTTGTTTTCAGATAAGTTATGCAGCATAGGCAAAGTAAACCCTGCTGTTTTGCCAGTACCTGTTTGTGCAGACGCTAATACATCTTTACCTTTTATAATTAATGGAATTGCCTTTTCTTGAATTACTGAAGGACTTTCATATCCTTGTTTAGAAACAGCTTTTAAAATAGGAGCTGATAAACCTAAATCTTTAAATGTCATAAATTGTATTAAATGAAAAGCAACTAATATTATACTAAATTGCCTTAAAAAATAAAAGCCAATCATGATGATTGGCTTTTGTTTTAGTAGCGGGGGCCAGACTCGAACTGACGACCTTTGGGTTATGAGCCCAACGAGCTACCAACTGCTCTACCCCGCGAT
>JAHDBM010000017.1 GCA_020630395.1 Flavobacteriales bacterium | reverse complement strand
TCAGAACGTCGTGAGACAGTTCGGTCCCTATCTGTTGTGGGCGTTAGAAATTTGAAAGAACCTGTTCCTAGTACGAGAGGACCGGAATGGACGAACCTCTGGTTTATCTGTTGTGACGCCAGTTGCATTGCAGAGTAGCTACGTTCGGTTGAGATAAGCGCTGAAAGCATCTAAGCGCGAAACTCTTCTTGAGATGAGATTTCTTTTAAGGGTTGTTATAGACTATGACTTTGATAGGTTACAGGTGTAAATACAGTAATGTAAAAGCCGAGTAATACTAATCACCCGTAGAATTTATTATTATTTACAAATACAACAAATCTTATTTTATAGTGATTATTGCGGTGATTACACCTCTTACCATTTCGAACAGAGAAGTTAAGATCATTTGCGCAGATGGTACTGCTAAGGCGGGAGAGTATGAAGTTGCTATTTTTATTTAAGCAAGACGAAAGTCTTGCTTTTTTTTTATACTTTTTTTTATACTTTTTTATGAAATTTTTTATTGATACAGCAAATCTAAACTCTATTAAAGAAGCTAATGATCTTGGTGTTTTGGATGGAGTTACAACAAATCCATCTTTAATGAGTAAAGAAGGAATATCTGGTCAACATAATATCTTAAATCACTATGTTGAAATTTGTAATATAGTTGATGGGCCAGTAAGTGCAGAGGTAATATCAGTTGATTATGACGGGATGATAAGTGAAGGTTTGGCTCTTGCAAAATTAAAATCTAATATAGTTGTTAAAGTGCCTATGACCAAGGACGGTATTAGAGCGATTAAGTATTTTAGCGACAATGGTATAAAGACTAATTGTACTCTTGTTTTCTCTGTAGGTCAAGCATTATTGGCAGCAAAAGCGGGAGCTACCTATGTTTCTCCTTTTGTTGGAAGATTAGATGATATATCTAGAGATGGTTTATATCTAATTGAAGAAATAAGGGTTGTTTATGATAACTATGGTTATGATACTCAAATATTAGCTGCATCAGTTAGACATCCTATGCATATAATAGAATGTGCTAAAATTGGAGCTGATGTTATGACTGGTCCTTTGTCTGCTATTGAAGCATTACTAAAACATCCATTGACTGATATTGGTTTAGAGAAGTTTTTAGCTGATTATAATAAGTTAAATTCTTAATTAATTATTGGGATGAGTTATGTAGAGATACATCCTGTTAATCCGGAAAGTAGAAAAATTTCAGAAGTAGTTTCAATACTTAAAAAGGGAGGAGTTATTATATATCCAACTGATTCAGTGTATAGTTTTGGTTGTTCTATTGAGAATAAGAGAGCTATTGAGAGAATTGCTAAAATTAAAGGTGAAAAATTAAATAAGTCTAAATTTTCTATAATTTGTAAAGATTTATCTCAAATAGGTAATTATACTAAGCAGTATAGTAGAAATACATTTAAGTTACTTAATAAGTCATTGCCAGGTCCGTATACTTTTATATTAGAGGCTAATAACGCTATACCTAAACTATTTAATTCCAAAAGAAAAGAAATAGGTATTAGAATACCAGATAATAATATATGTAAGGCTATAGTTGAAGCTTTAGGTGTGCCAATGGTTACTTCATCTGTTATAGATAAAGATGATGTTTTAGCGTATGAGAATGATCCTCAAGAATTATTCAGTTCTATGGGGCATTCAGTTGATATTTTTGTTGATGGAGGTCTTGGAAATATAGAACCTTCAACTGTTATAGATTGTCTAGATGAAGATCCTGTTTTAGTTAGACAAGGTATAGGTGCTTTTTATTATTAAAGTTCATTATATATGGCACTTAACTATATATGGATTTTCTTTTTTTTAGCTGCATTTATAGTAGCTATTGTTAAGCTTTGTTTTTTTGGTGATATAGATGTTTTCTCTAACATGTTAGATTCTTTATTTTCAAGAGCTACATTGGGTTTTGAATTATCAATTGGGTTAACAGGTGTTTTAGCTCTTTGGATGGGAATTCTCAAAATAGGAGAGAATGGAGGAGCTATCAAAATTTTATCTAAAGTTGTAAGTCCATTATTTACTAGATTATTCCCAGAGTTGCCTAAAAATCATCCTGCTATTGGATCTATGATGATGAATTTTTCTGCAAACATGCTGGGTTTAGATAATGCTGCTACTCCTATGGGGTTAAAAGCTATGGAAGATTTACAGAAAGTCAATCCTAATAAAGAAAAGGCAAGTAATGCGCAAATTATGTTTTTGGTGCTTAATACTTCTGGTTTAACCTTAATACCAGTTAGTATTTTAGCTTTAAGAGCTACAGATGGTTCTAAAGGACCTACAGATGTTTTTCTTCCTATTTTATTAGCTACTTTTATTTCTAGCATGGTAGGTTTAATTGTTACTTCGATTATTCAGAAAATTAATTTATTTAATCGTGTTATCTTATCGTATTTAGGTTCTGCCTTAATTCTTATTGGTAGTTTAATATTGTATACAACAACTTTAGATAAAGAAGAAATGGAGGTTTTCTCTAAGTTGTTTTCTAGTATTATACTATTTGGAGTAATCATTAGTTTTATTACATTAGCACTTTACAAAAAAGTTAACGTTTATGATTCTTTTATTGAAGGAGCTAAAGATGGTTTTAATGTAGCAATTAAAATTATTCCTTATTTAATAGGAATATTATGTGCAATTGGAGTTTTTACAGCTTCAGGAGCAATGGATTATATTATTGATGGATTGGCTTGGTTTTTTAATTTGTTTGGTTTTGATACAAGATTTGTTGACGCATTGCCTACAGCTATGATGAAACCATTATCAGGAGGTGGTGCTAGGGGGGCTATGATTGAAAGTTGGGAATTGTTTAAACACTATGATGTAAGTGGCTTGATAAAATGTAATATAACTGCGCTATGGGATCAAGCTAAATTTCCTGAAATAAGTGGAGCTGATACTTTTGTAGGGAGACTTACATCTGTTTTGCAAGGATCTACAGAGACAACTTTTTATGTATTAGCTGTTTATTTTGGATCAGTAAATATTAAAAATACTCGATATGCGGCAGCTGTTGGATTAATAGCAGATTTTGCAGGTATTTTAGCTGCAATTATTTTAGGATACTTATTTTTTGGATGATTAACTAATCGCTACTGCAATCTTTTCACTGATTTCTTCTATTGATCCAGTTCCTTCAACACTTTTGTGTTTTCCTTGATTAGCATAGTAATTTTTTAAAGGAGCTGTTTGAGTTTCATATACGTTCATCCTGTTTCTAATAACAGATTCATCTTGATCGTCTTTTCTTCCAGATTCTTTCCCTCTTAATAGTAATCGTTTAACCAATTCTTCTTGATCGACTTCTAAAGATACCATGTTAGAAATTTCCCATCCTTTTTTTTCTAATAATTCATCTAATGCTTTTGCTTGATCTAGTGTTCTTGGAAATCCATCAAAAATAAATCCTTTAGCTCCTTTTTCATAATCTAATCTGCTATCGATCATGTTAATTACAACTTCATCAGGAACTAAGTTTCCTCCATCCATATATGATTTAGCTAATTTACCTAGTTCAGTTTCATTTTTTAAATGATACCTAAACATATCACCTGTTGATAAATGGACCAAGTCAAATCTCTTTTTTATTAATTCGGATTGGGTTCCTTTTCCTGCACCTGGAGGGCCAAATAATACTAAATTGATCATTTTATTTTCGCTAATTATGTATATATCATTTAAGTTTCTTCCTAATTCATTATAATCTAAGCCGTAACCAACTAGAAATTCATTTCCAACTTCAAAGCCTACAAAATCAACAGGGATTTTTTTTGTATATGCTTTTGGTTTGAATAGTAAGGTAGAAATTTTTATTGAATTAGGATTCTCCTTTTGTAAATCATTAAAAATTCTATCAAGTGTAATACCAGTATCAACAATATCTTCAACTATAATGATGTCTCGATTTTCTATAGATTTATCAAGACCTAATATTTTTTTTACTTCACCAGTTGTTTGAGTTCCTTGATAAGAACTTACCCTTAAAAACGCAACTTCACATTCTATATCTATTTTTTTTAAAAGATCTGCAAAGAATAGAAATGAACCATTAAGAATTCCAATGAATAAAGGTTTTTTGTTTTGATATTGTTTGTTTATATCAATTGCAACTTTAGCAATAGCTCTCTCAATTTCTTGATTAGAAATAAAAGGCTCAAAAAACTTATCGTGAATCTTAATTTGCTTTTTCATTGAAAGCAAAGGTAGGCATAATATTTAATTGTTCATATCCTGTTTTAATGATAGTTTAAATGGAAAAAAAGCTTGATATTTATAGTGTATTTAAGAGATATTATTTAATGGAACATACTTTTTTGAGTTCGTTTGGCTATGTGTTAGGTTATTTAGCTTTTGTTTTTGCTTTATTATCAAGTGTTTCCTATTTTTTTTCAGCTAGGAATGAGGGTGATTTGGTAATAGAATCTAATTGGAAGAGAATAGCCAGAATTGCTTTTTTAGGACATTCTGCTTCGGTTATTACTTTAATTGGTTTACTTTTTTATTTATTGTTATCACATTTTTATGAATTTCAATACATCTGGAAATATTCTAATAATTCAATGCCTCTTAAATATATTTTTGCTTGTTTTTGGGGAGGGCAAGAAGGAAGTTTTTTATTGTGGACGTTTTGGAATGTTGTAATTGGATGTTTTTTAATGTGGAAGGCTAAAAAATGGGAATCATCAGTAATGGCACCCTTTAGTTTGATACAAGTTTTTTTAAGCTCCATGATTTTAGGAGTCTATGTTTTTGATTTAAAAATTGGTTCAAGTCCTTTTGTGCTTACTAGAATGTTACCTGAAAATTTAGGTTTGCCATGGACTGAAATGGAGGATTATATAACAAAGTTACCTCAGAAGTTTGGAGATGGTAAAGGGTTAAACCCTTTATTGAGAAATTATTGGATGACTATACATCCTCCGACATTATTTTTAGGCTTTGCATTAACAGCAGTTCCTTTTTGCTATGCTATAGCTGGATTATGGCGTAAGAAAATGGTAGAATGGATTAAGCCTGCATTACCTTGGACTTTTATTGGGGTTGGAATATTAGGAATTGGAATATTAATGGGAGGAGCTTGGGCATATGAATCATTAAGTTTTGGAGGTTTTTGGGCATGGGACCCAGTTGAAAATGTATCTTATATTCCTTGGCTTACCTTTGTAGGAGCTGGACATCTAATGTTGATTAATAAGCGAAAACCAGTTTCACTTTTTCTAACATTTATTTTAGCTCTATTATCTTTTATATTGGTTTTGTATTCGACTTTTTTAACAAAAAGTGGGGTGTTAGGAGATTCCTCTGTTCATGCATTTACCGATAATGGAATGTTGGGGCAACTTTTAATTTATATATTGTTTTTTGTTTGGCTATCAGTGTATGCAATATTAGGTAAAGGATTTTATCGAATTGTATTTACTACTCTTACTTTATTTATAAGTGTAATGGGGTTTCTTGCCGATTATGAGGAGTCTGTTTTGGGAATTAATCCTTCAGGTGTATTATTTACTATTAGTTTTGCTGTAGTTGTAGTATTTTTAGTATTGGGGTATTTGAAAAATTTTCCAAGGTCTAAATCAGAAGATGAAAGTATTTGGAGTAGAGAATTTTGGATGTTTTTAGGAAGTTTTGTGTTATTTCTTGCTTGTATTCAGATATTTTGGGACAACTCTTTTCCTGTATGGAATAAACTATTTAATCAAAATAATGCAAAGCCAGATCCTTTTTTATTGCACTATAATGTTTGGCAGGGAGCATTTGCAGTTTTTGTGTGTTTTTTCATTGGTTTTACTCAATTTTTAAAATATAAGAAGACTAGTTTTAAAAAGTTTTTAAGTCAGATTTCAATTTCTCTATCTGTTTCCATTTTTATAACTGTGTTATGTTTATACGTTTTTGATTTTAAGAAGAATTATGATTTGCCTACTAAAATGATAGATGATTTTGAACCTATCGTTTATGTAGCGCTTTTATTTACATCTATATATGCAGTGATTGGAAATATAGATTATTACTTGCGATTAATGAAAGGGAAATTGAATGTAGCTGGATCATCAATTGCGCATATAGGTTTTGGGTTAATATTGTTTGGAGCATTAATATCTAACTCTCAAAGTAAAAAACTTACTAATAATATGAAAGGTAAGTTTGATTTAGCTTCTTTAAGTGAGGACTTTAAGAATGATGCAGATGCTCAAATAACCATGGGAGATACGGTTGATGTTAATGAGTATTTTATTACGTTAAATAAAAGATGGCAGGAAGGAATAAACATCTATTACGAGATGGATTATTTTGAAAAAGTTAACACTGCTGATGGTTATAGACCAGGTAAAAAAATGTTTACGTTAAATCCTTTTGTTCAATTAAATGAACAATTTGGTAATGCAGCTGAGCCTTCTACTAAACATTATTGGAGTTATGATGTGTTTAGTTTTATTAAATATCCTAATCCATCTATGTTCGAGGGGCAAAATAATGGGTATATGCCTTACGAGCAATTTGAAATGGATATTGGAGATACTGTAATTACTGGTGTAGGTAGGGTTATTGCAAAAGATTTTGAACTTCACCCTTATATGGAGAACGATAAAGCTGGACGTGCGGTATTTTCGATTACTGATTTTAAAGATGAAGTAACAGAAGATGTTCAACTCGTTTTTATGATTCAAGGAGATTCGGTTTTAGTTCCAGCTCCAGCAGAGAAATTAAGAAATTTTAATGCTAAAGTTAGAATGCCAGCTGTTTCTCCTGCTGTTTATGGAGAAGATAGTGTGTTAATTCAACCAGCTAAAGTTTCTTTTGATCTTGCAGAAAAAGAATATGTGGTTGTACAAGCCAAGACATTTCCGTTAATTAATTTATTGTGGTTAGGTATTGTAATTATGTTGATAGGTAGTATAATGGCAGCTTTTAATAGAATTAAACTTAATAGAAAATCTAATAAATAACTTGTACTGAAGTCTGTTAAGCACATATCGATAATAGGTTCTGGTAATTTAGCATGGCATTTGGTTCATTTATTTTATGAACATAATTATATAATTGATTATGTATATAGCCGAAACATAGATGATGCAAGGCAATTGGCTAATATAGCGGAGGCTAAGTTTACAAATGATTTGAACGATATTAATTCTTGCCAGTCAGATTTAATTGTAATTGCTATTTCAGATTCGAGCATTGCAACAGTAGCTAGTAAATTAACTGTTTCTATTCCCTTAGTTCATACTTCGGGGAGTATAGGCATAGACGTATTGAAAGAAGGTACATCCTTATTTGGTTCATTTTATCCATTGCAAACTTTTTTAAAGGGTAAAAAAATAGATTTTTTATCAGTTCCGTTATGTATTGAAGGAAATACAGATGAAGTTGAAGAAGAACTAGAACGATTTGCTAAAGAATTTTCTAATAAAGTTGCAGTTATAACCAGTGAACAAAGATTGAGGATACATTTATCAGCTGTTTTTGCTTGTAATTTTTCAAATCACATGTTAGCAATAGCTCAAGATTTATGTGAGCAAAATAATGTGCCTTTTGAATTTTTAAAGCCTTTGATTAATGAAACCTTTAGTAAAATAGAAAACTCAAACCCAATTAAACATCAAACTGGCCCAGCAATTAGGGAAGATAGGGTAACAATGGAAAAACATAATAATTTATTAATAGATAATTCCGTTTATAAAGAACTGTATAATCTAATTTCGGATAGTATTATAAGATTTAAACATGATTAAATTAAGCTACAAACAAAAGTTAAAGAAAGTAACAACCTTTATTTTTGATATTGATGGAGTGATTACGGATGGAGTTTTAATGATGCATCCTTCAGGTGAATTTTTACGAAATATGAGCACTCGTGATGGATATGCAATGAGAAAAGCATCTGCCGAAGGCTTTAATGTGTTTATTATCTCTGGAGGTGAATCTCAAAGCATGCGAAAAAGACTAGAGTATCTTGATGTTACTGAAATTTTTATGGCAGTTGGAGATAAATTATCTGTTTATAAAACGTTAAAGGAGAAATATAATCTAAAAAATAAAGAAGTCATTTTTATGGGAGATGATATTCCAGATTATGACTTGATGAATGTAGTAGGAATTCCAACTTGTCCTAAAGATGCTTGTCAAGAAATTAAAGATGTAGCCGATTATATTTCACATTATAAAGGAGGTAAAGGAGCAGTTAGGGATGTAATTGAACAAACACTTAAGGTTCATAAAAAGTGGCTAACGAAAGGTCAATTACAGGCTAATTAAATGAAATTATATGTAATCATATTGTTTTTATTGATTTCTGTTATCACTCTTGCCCAAGAATGGACACCTGTTGGTCCTTTTTATGGTCAAAGAAAAAATGGAAGTCAATTTCATTCTATGGGCTTGGTTTCTGCTGTTTGGATGAACCCAGCTGACACCAATGAGATTATTATTGGAACAAACTCTAGTGGTTTATGGAAAACAAATAATAATGGATTAAACTGGAGGTGTTTAACTGATAAGAAAAGATTAGTACCCAGTTTGGGAATAACCAGTATTGTGCAACATCCAACTAAACCAAATTTTTTTTTAGCTAGTGCAGGTAACTTTGTATATGGTGATGATACATACGGGGGTTGTGTTTTAATTTCTAAAGATGCGGGTAATTCTTGGGATATATGGGATTTGTATAAAAACCCTAATTGGAAGGCTCCAGTTGTTAAAGTAGAATTTACTTCATTAGGAACTATAGTAGTAGCAACTTCTAAACAAATTGTGCACACCAAAGATGAAGGAAAACATTGGGATGTTATTTTTAAACTTGATGAAAAACTAGATTATGTAAAAACTAATGGTCAAGATTTAGTTGATTTTAGTATTCTGGATGAAGAGAAAGTATTGGTTTCAAGTTCTCAAAAATGGGGTAATTCGGGTCAATTATGGTCTACAGCAGATTTTGGGAAAACTTGGGTTGATTTATATGAAAACGAAACACTAAGTGGAGTTAAGGGCAATTGGGTACAAGGCACAAAATTATCTGAAGTTGTAGATAGTGTTATTTATGTTGGTGTTTCTCTTAAAAATACAATTGTATTATATAAGTCTGGAGATAAAGCAGTGTCATTTGAAAAAGTTGGGGTTATAAAAAAGAATCATGAAACTGGTGATGGAAAAGCTACAAAGTTTGAAATTGAAGTATCCAAACAAGACCCAAACAAGGTTTATTTAGGATTTGTAGAGTTCTTTGAATGGACTAAAAAAAGAGGCTTAAAATTATTATCCCCAACAGCAAATATTACCAGTGAAGAACATGATGATGTTCGTTCCTTGAAAGTATATTTAAAAAAAGGTAAGGATGTTTTATTGATGGGGAATGATGGAGGTGTGAGTTTTTATTATCCCAATGAAAAACGATTTAAAAGTATAAATGGTAAAGATTTAAATACGCTACAGGTTTATAATATGGGATTGTCTCAAGAAAAAGACTACAAAATCTTGATTGGAACACAGGACAATGGAACTTTTACTTATACTACTCAAGATGATTGGTATTGGATGGCTGGAGGAGATGGAGGAGCTTCTTGGTTATCAAAAGACGGACGTAAACAGTTTTATAGTGTAAATGCTAGTTTAATGTTTTTTGAAGGAGTTAGAAGGAAATACTTTAGTCCTAATAAGAATAGATCGGGTTGGTTTTTAGATTTTCCTGCAAATGTAAAAAGAGACGAAAAAACATTAGTATTTGGAAGTAAGAAAAAGAAATCGGCAAAAGGCGCTATTTTTTACACCAGTTCAACTGATGGTAGAAGAACCAATGATATTGGTGTGGAAATAGATAGAATGCAAAAAATTGGAGAAATTGAGGTTTCTGATAATGATGATAGCCTACTTTATATAGCCTCAGCAGATTTTAATGGTTGGTCAGAAAAACGACCAAGATTAGTTAAAAGCACTGATGGTGGTAAAGTATTTTTAGATATAACCGATAAACCAGTATATGCTGACAATTATAGTGATACAACTAGTTTGTTAAGGATATTAGATTACAGGTATATAAGTGATGCTGAAATAGATAAACACAATAGTGATATTGTGTATATATCTTTAACAGGAGTGTATGAAAAAACGGATTGGGTTAAACCTTTTGAACGATATAGAGTGTTAAAAAGTAGAGATGGAGGAGAGTCATGGATTGATTATTCTGATGGTTTACCTGATTATCCAGCCTTTAAAATTATTAAACATAATGGATCCAAGGAATTATTGTTTTGTGGTACGGATGATGGTGTTTATTATAAAACCAAAAAAATGTCTAAATGGGAGGTTTTGGGGAATGGTTTTCCTATGAATATTACCTGTACAGATTTAAAAATAAATTATTGTACAAATGAACTTTTTGCTTCCACTTATGGTAGGAGTGTATGGAAAGTGTCTATTCCTCAGTATAATAAGTTTACAGAAAAAATCAAAGAACATACGCTTTATGATTCTACCGTGTCTTTTTTGGATCACAATATCATGGTTAAAAAGAAAAAAACGTTAACCATTAAACATAACCTTCGATTAGGTAAAGATGTTAAGATTATTTTAGCCCCTAAAGCTACTTTGGTTATTGATGGATGTAAAGTTACAGATGCATCTATGGAAGGTAGAACTTTTATTGAAAAACAAGAAAAGAAATTTTTATTCTTTTTTAAGCGTAAAAGAGGTAAGGTTAAATTAGAAAATGAAGGCAAAATTATTCAATAAATTCGTTTAGTAATATTCATTTATTTAGGTAGTTTTAGATTATTAATTACGACAATAACATGAAATATACCTTAAGTACCGAAAAGGAAAATCAACATCTTTTATCGATTAAGTTTCAATTTAATGTTGAGCTTACTAGCAATTTCACAGAAGTACAATTACCATCATGGAGACCAGGTAGGTATGAGCTAGGTAATTTTGCTAAAAACATAAAAGAGTTTAAGGTAACTGGTGGTTCAGGAGAAGTTTTAAATTTTTATAAAATCACTAAAGATAGATGGCATATAGATCATGAAGGAGAAATTGAGGTTATAATAGATTATACTTATTATGCTATAGATTTTAATGCTGGTTCTACATATTTAGGAAAAGATGTGTTATATGTTAATCCAGTTAATTGCTTTCTATATGTTGATGATTATATAAATAAAGAATGTAAAGTAACAATACCTGTAGCATCAGGTCAGCAAATTGCATCTGGAGAAACTATAGAAGAAGGGTTGTTAACTACACAAACCTTTCATGAATTAGTTGATAATCCTTTTATAGTTAGTTCTAGACTTCAGTATAAAACATATACAGTTAAAGGAGTTCTTTTTTATGTTTGGTTTTATGGAGAATGTAAACCTCAATGGGATAGATTAATAGAAGATTTTAAGAAGTTTACTCAATTTCAAATCGCCCAATTTGGATCCTTTCCAGTTGAAGAATATCATTTTATAAATATTATTCATCCTTTTAAGGCATATCATGGAGTAGAGCATTTAAAATCTACCATTATTACACTAGGTCCAAGTTATGAGGTGTTTGATAGTTTGTATTCTGAATTATTGGGGATTAGTTCTCATGAATTATACCATACATGGAATATAAAAACTATTCGGGCTAAAGAAATGAAACCTTATAATTATGCAAAAGAGAATTATTCGCGTCTAGGTTATGTAGCTGAAGGTGTTACCACATATATGGGTGATTTAACACTTTGGGAGAGTGGTGTTTTCACAAAAGAGGACTATATAAAAGAGTTTAATCAATACTTAAAACGTCATTTTAGTAATGATGGTAGATTAAATTTATCAGTGGCAGATTCTTCATATGATACATGGTTAGATGGATATGTAATGGGGATACCTGGAAGAAAATCTTCTATCTATATTGAAGGTGCATTAATTTCTTTTGTTTTAGATGCACTGATACGAGGGAATTCAGATAATAAGCTCAATTTACATCATGTAATGAAAAATATGTATGAAAAATATGGAGCTGAATCTGACGGTTATACTGAGAAAAATTATTTGGATGAAATACAAGAAGCTATAGGAAAAGACATATCATCATTTTATAATAAACACATCAATGGAGTGCATGACATGGAGCTAGCGTTATCAAGCGCATTACCCATTTTTGGTTTTGAGTTAAAGAAAAAGAACTCGAACATTCGATCTGAAAATTATGGAGTTATATGCTCAGCCTCTGGTAAAGCGTCTAAAGTTATTCATGTTAGAGAAGGTTCATCTGCTATGGTAAGTGGTTTAACTAGAGGTGATGAAATTGTATGTGTAAATGGGATTATGCTTGAAGGCAACTTAGATAAATGGTTAGGTTATTTTAACAAGGATGATATTAAACTGTTAGTTCAATCGAATAACAAGTTAAGAAAAGTGATACTTAATGGACCAAATGAAAATCAGTTTTACACTTACAGTATTGATGATGGAAGTCACAATAAATAATATCATAACCGTTAATAAAATAGAAAAGCTTCAATTTAATTGAAGCCTTTTTTGTTTTATCTACTCAACAGCATATTTCTTTCAGAGTATATCTTTCTAAAGAATTTATCTTTTAAATCGTCAATAAAATAAATTGCTTCTCCTGTCGATTTCATTTCTGGGCCTAACTCTTTAGCTACTTCAGGAAACTTACTATAAGAGAATACAGGTATTTTAATAGCATACCCTTCTTTCTTAGGAGTAAAATTAAATTCAGTTAGTTTGGCCCCTAACATGACTTTTGTTGCATAATTGATGTAGGGTTCTTCATAAGATTTAGCAATAAATGGAACAGTACGAGATGCCCTTGGATTAGCTTCAATGATATATACTTCGTCATCTTTTATGGCAAATTGAATATTAATTAATCCTACAGTATTTAATGCTAGAGCGATTTTTTTGGTGTATTCTTCCATCTTAGTGAGAATTAAATCTCCAAGATTATAAGGAGGTAAAACAGCATAAGAATCTCCAGAGTGTATTCCTGCTGGTTCTATGTGCTGCATTACTCCAATAATATATACATTTTCTCCATCACATATTGCGTCAGCTTCTGCTTCAATGGCTCCTCCTAGAAAGTGATCTACCAAAATTTGGTTATCAGGCATATCTCTTAAAATGTCAACAACATGTGTTTCAAGTTCTTGCTCGTTAATTACAATCTTCATTTTTTGTCCGCCAAGAACGTAAGATGGTCTAACCAGTAATGGAAATCCTAACTCTTTGGCTTTCTCTAAAGCTTGTTCTGCACTTTCAACTACACCAAATTTTGGATATGGAATATTTAATTCTTCTAATTTATGAGAAAACCTTCCTCTATCTTCAGCTAAATCTAGCGAGTCAAAACCTGAACCTATAATTTTGATTCCGTGTTTTTCTAATTTTTCAGCTAATTTAAGAGCTGTTTGCCCTCCTAATTGTACAATAACGCCCTCTGGCTTTTCATGACGAATAATATCATAAATATGTTCCCAGAATACAGGTTCAAAGTATAACTTATCAGCAGTATCAAAATCAGTTGAAACAGTTTCAGGATTACAGTTAATCATAATGGTTTCGTATCCCATTTCTTTGGCTGCATATATTCCGTGTACACAACAGTAATCAAATTCGATTCCTTGACCTATTCTATTTGGTCCAGAACCTAAAACAATTATTTTCTTTTTATCTGTTACAATAGATTCATTTTCCATTGCAAAAGTAGAGTAGTAGTATGGGGTTTGCGCTTCAAACTCTGCAGCACAAGTATCTACTAATTTATATACTCGATTAATATTGAACTCTTCTCTTTTGGCATAAACTTCACTTTCCCAGCATCTTAAAAGATGGGCGATTTGCCTATCGGCATATCCTTTTTGCTTGGCTTCAAATAAGATATCCTTTGGAATATCAGCTAAAGAATATTTTTCAATTTTCTTTTCAGTTTTAATTAAATCTTCGATTTGTCTTAAGAACCAATCATCAATTTTAGTAAGATCTTTAATGGTTTTAAAGGGTATTCCAAGTTTTATTGCATCATAAATATGAAATAATCTATTCCAACTGGCATGTTTTAAGCTGTGTAATAATTTTTCTTGATTTCTCTCTTCTCGTCCATCAGCTCCTAATCCATTTCTTCCAACCTCAAGAGATTGACAAGCCTTTTGTAATGCTTCTTGAAAAGATCCGCCAATTCCCATAACTTCTCCTACGGCTTTCATTTGTAGACCTAGTTCACGGTTGGCTCCTTTAAATTTATCAAAATTCCATCTAGGAATTTTTACAATAACATAATCTAAAGTAGGTTCGAATAGGGCAGAAGTAGTTTTCGTAATTTGATTATCTAGTTCATCTAATGTGTATCCAATTGCTAATTTAGAGGCAATTTTTGCAATAGGATATCCTGTTGCTTTTGATGCTAAAGCAGAAGATCGAGAAACTCTTGGATTAATTTCAATTGCAATAATATCTTCATTTTCATCAGGTGAAACAGCAAATTGAACATTACAGCCACCTGCAAAGTTTCCAATTGAACGCATCATCTTGATGGCCATATCACGCATTTTTTGATACGTAGTATCTGATAATGTCATAGCTGGAGCTACAGTTATAGAGTCACCAGTGTGAATACCCATTGGGTCGAAGTTCTCAATTGAACAGATAATAACTACATTATCATTTTCATCACGTAAAAGCTCTAATTCATATTCTTTCCAGCCAATAACAGCTTTATCAATCATTACTTCATGAATTGGAGAGATTTTTAATCCTGTTTCCAGCATTTGATCAAATTCTTCTGGGTCATATACAATTGCCGCACCTGCTCCACCAAGAGTATATGATGCACGAACACACAATGGAAATCCAAATTCTTGAGCAATTTCTTTCCCTTGCAAAAATGATTTTGCAGGTTTTTGAGGGGCCATAGGAATTCCAAGATCACCCATTAATAATCTAAACTCATCACGGTTTTCGGTTATTTCAATTGCATCAATATCTACACCAATAATATCTACTCCATGTTCTTCCCAAATTCCTAACTCTTTACATTTAATACATAAGTTTAAGGCAGTTTGTCCCCCCATGGTTGGTAAAACTGCATCAATAGTATGTTGTTCTAATATTTCTTCAATAGATTCTGGCTCTAAAGGTTTTAGATAAATATTATCAGCTACCATTTTATCTGTCATGATAGTTGCAGGATTCGAATTAATAAGGGTTACTTCAATTCCTTCTTCTCTTAGCGATCTTGCAGCTTGTGATCCTGAGTAATCAAATTCACATGCTTGACCAATTACAATAGGACCACTACCTATAATTAATATTGACTGGATACTTTTATCTCTTGGCATAAAACTTATCTATATTATTTGATGGGTTAAAAATAAAAAAAAGGGCATAAAAAAAGGACAACTAGTTAGTTGTCCTTTCAAAAGTTATTAACGATTAACGTTTATGTCTTGTTTCACAAGAAACGGTAAGTTTTTTACGTCCCTTCTTTCTTCTTCTTGCTAGCACTTTTCTTCCATTAGCGGAAGCCATTCTTTCTCTAAAACCGTGCTTATTTCTTCTCTTTCTATTTGATGGTTGGTACGTTCTTTTCATAACTTGTTACATTTGCGGAAGGCAAAGATATATAATTATTCTTTTATCCAAAATAAAATGATTTATTTATTGACTTAAATTCTAAAAATAATAAAAGTATACACTGAGATCGTAATTTTGGGCTTTAAGTTGTTATATTATGATGTGATGTTATATATTTGACGATTACAAAACATTGCTTAATTTTTCCTTACTTACTTTATATGATTTAAGTATTAAGTTTAAAGAGTTGGGATACATCACTAAATTGATAAATAAGTGATTATTGAATAATATATGAAAAAAGCTTTAATAACAGGAATTACAGGTCAAGATGGGGCATATCTAGCAGAGCTTTTATTGAGTAAAGGCTATGAGGTTCATGGTGTAAAAAGAAGAAGTTCTCTTTTTAATACATCAAGAATAGATCATTTGTTCCAAGATGCCCATGATGGTAAAAGAAATTTTATTTTACATTATGGCGACTTAACAGATGCGACTAATCTTATTAGAATAATTCAAGAAGTAAGACCAGATGAAATTTACAATTTAGGAGCAATGTCTCATGTTAAAGTTAGTTTTGACACACCAGAGTTTACCGCTAATACAGATGCATTAGGTCCACTAAGAATTTTGGAGGCAATTAGATTACTAAATTTAACGAAACATATTAAATTTTATCAAGCGTCTACATCTGAGTTGTATGGTCTTGTTCAAGAGACTCCGCAAAAAGAAACAACACCTTTTTATCCTAGATCACCATATGCAGTTGCTAAGCTGTATTCTTATTGGATAACAGTGAATTATAGAGAAGCATATAATATATATGCTTGTAATGGAATATTGTTCAATCATGAATCTCCATTAAGAGGTGAAACATTTGTGAGTAGAAAGATTACTAGAGCCGTTTCCAAGATATCACTTGGCTTGCAATCAAAATTTTTCTTGGGTAATTTAGATGCAAGAAGAGATTGGGGACATGCTAAAGATTATGTAGAGGCAATGTGGTTAATGTTGCAACAAGAAACTCCAGAGGATTTTGTAATTTCTACAGGAAAAACCACTAAGGTTAGAGATTTTGTAGAAAAGGCATTTAATCATATAGGGGTTAAGATTAGATTTGAAGGGAATGGAATAGATGAGAAAGGGATAATTTCTGAGATAAACAATAGTGAATTAGACTTTTTAAATGTTGATGATGTTGTAGTAGAGATAGATCCTAGATATTTTAGACCTACTGAGGTGGATTTACTAATTGGAGATGCTACTAAAGCCAAAGAAAAATTAGGATGGGAGCCAAAATACAGCCTTGATCAATTGATTAAAGATATGGTTGATAGTGATATTAAATTGTTTAAAAAAGATGAATATCTTAGAAAAGGAGGATATTTATTAGCCAAAGAGTATGAATAAGGAAGAAAAAATATTTGTAGCTGGGCATAATGGAATGGTTGGCTCATCAATATTAA
The DNA here is from genome assembly GCA_020630395.1 of Flavobacteriales bacterium. Taxonomy (GTDB): domain Bacteria; phylum Bacteroidota; class Bacteroidia; order Flavobacteriales_D; family CAJJDF01; genus CATLPG01. The sequence goes on along the minus strand of JAHDBM010000017.1, from coordinate 34,345 downwards.
GGGCGTTAAAAAAAGAAGGGTTTAATAATATTGTAACTAGATCATCCAAAGAGCTAGATTTACGTAAGCAAGAAGATGTAAAACATTTTTTTAAAGAGGAAAATATTAGTTACGTCTTTTTAGCAGCTGCAAAAGTTGGAGGAATTCTAGCTAACAGTAAATACAAAGCAGATTTTTTATTTGATAATTTAAGTATTCAAAACAATGTTATTCATAGTTCATATGAATTTGGAGTAAAAAAACTATTGTTTCTAGGTTCTTCATGTATTTATCCAAAATTTAGTGAGCAGCCTATTAAAGAAGAATATCTGTTAACAGGATCTTTAGAACCTACTAATGATGCGTATGCCATTGCTAAAATAGCAGGTATAAAATTATGCGAATTTTATAGAGAACAATATGGCTGTAATTTTATTTCAGCAATGCCAACTAATCTTTACGGAGAAAATGATAATTATGATTTAAATAATTCTCATGTTATTCCTGCTTTGATTAGAAAATTTCATGAAGCAAAAATAAATAGTAAAAAAGAGGTTGTTATTTGGGGTACTGGAACTCCAAAAAGAGAATTCTTATTTGTTGATGATTTAGCAGAGGCGTGTTTGTTTTTAATGAAAAATTATAATGGAAGAGAGCATTTGAATATAGGTGTTGGAAAAGATATTTCTATAAAGGAATTATCTGAGATAATCAAAGAAGTTACTCAATATACTGGTGAAATTGTTTGTGACACTTCAAAACCTGATGGTACACCAAGAAAATTGATGGACGTAACTAACATTAATCAATTAGGGTGGTCATACAAAACAGAGATAGAAGATGGTTTAGCAAAAACGTATCAGTTATATCTAAATACCCTTAAGTAATTATGGCTAAAGAATTACTTGAAGAACTGGATGACCCATCATTAACTCTTGAAAGAAAAGATGAGTTAAAGAATAAGAAATTTTTATATAAATTATATAAAAGTTGGTATGGTTTTTTATTAAATCGTCTTGATACTTTACCAAAAGAAGGTAAAATCTTAGAAATAGGATCCGGAGGAGGTTTTTTAAAAGAATTACTTCCAGAAGTTATTACATCTGATGTAATGGAATTATCTAATGTAGATATGGTTTTCTCAGCAGAATCAATGCCTTTTGAAGATAATTCATTGAAATGTATCTTTATGATTGATGTACTTCATCATATACCTAATTGTGAGTTATTTTTCGAAGAAGCTCAAAGATGTTTAGTAGATGGAGGAATAATCTTAATGTCTGAACCGGCTAACACCCCTTTTAGTCGATTTTTTTACAAAAAATTTCACCACGAACCATTTGATCCAAAAGCAGGGTGGAAAATAACAACTAAAGGAGGTCCGTTAAGTAACGCTAATGGAGCAATACCTTGGATAGTTTTTAAAAGAGATAAAGAAATTTTTTTAAAAAAATATCCAAAATTTAGTATAACCAAAAGAAAATTACATACACCTTTTTTATATTTTTTAAGTGGAGGGTTTTCACATAGAGCATTATTCCCAGCATGGGGATTTGGATTCGCTAAATTTATAGAACTTTTGTTTACACCTTTTTATTTTTTAAATGGGATGTTTCAATTAATAGAGGTAAAAAAGAAAGAAAATGGAGAATAAGTCATTTAAAAATAGATGGATAGAACATTTTGATGCTCTAGCATCTACATATTCTAAATATAAAAATAGGTTTAAATATTACAGAAAAGATAATATTAAATACTTCAATTACTTTTTATTGGATACCAATAGTATTCTCGAAGTAGGTTGTGGTATAGGTGATACTTTAAATGAACTAAAAGGAGATAGAAAAAAGGGAATAGATTTTAGTCCAAATATGATAAAGCAGGCTAAAAGCAATTATCCCGATATAGAATTTGAGCTTGCTGATGCATCAAATTTTAAAGAGGAAGAGAAATATGATGTTATTATTTTGTCAAATGTTATTGGATGTTTTGAAAACGTTTCTGATGTTTTGAATAATATTTCAAATTGTTGTCATCAAAACACAAAGGTTTTTATTAATCATTATAATCGTCTTTGGCAGCCCTTAATCAATTTTGCTGAATTTATTAGAATTAAGAAAAAATCTCCTGAACAAAATTGGTTATCTCAACATGATATTAAAAACCTATTGTTTTTATCAGGTTTTGATAGCTTTAGAGATAACACAAGGTTACTTATTCCCTTCAACATACCATTAATATCATTTATTTTTAATAAGTTTTTTGCGAAATTACCTTTGTTGCATCATATGTGCTTATCACAATATGTATTTGCAAAACCATTTCCAGGAAAAGAACATAAAGATTATACTGTAACAGTTGTTGTTCCTGCTCGAAATGAAAGTGGAAACATAGAGCGAGCAATATTAGAAACTCCTGAATTAGGTTTAGGAACCGAATTGATCTTTATTGAAGGTAATTCTACAGACGATACTTGGGAGGTAATCCAACAAATGGCAGAAAAGTACAAGGATACAAGAAAAATTATTATTGATAGACAACCAGGAAAAGGTAAATATGATGCTGTGAAAAAAGGATATGATATTGCAACTGGTGATATCTTAATGATATTAGATGGGGATTTAACTGTTCCTCCTAAAGATTTAACTAAATTTTATGATGCATTAGCTACCTCTAAAGGAGAGTTTATAAATGGTAGTCGATTAGTATATCCAATGGAAAAAGAGGCAATGCGTTTTTTAAATATTATTGGTAATAAGTTTTTTTCGTATGCATTTTCATGGTTATTGGAACAGCCAATAAAAGATACATTGTGTGGAACTAAAGTTATGTTTAGAAAGGATTACATAAAATTAGCAGAGAATAGAAAGTATTTTGGAGATTTTGATCCTTTTGGAGATTTCGATTTATTATTTGGTGCATATAAATTAAATTTAAAAATCATTGATCTTCCAGTTAGATATAAAGAAAGGGTTTATGGTGAAACTAATATATCTAGATTCAAGCACGGATTAATTTTATTGCGTATGGTCATGTTTGCAATGAATAAGATTAAATTTTATTAAAAGCTTAAAGAAAGCACTAAATATATTTTATAATGAGCAAGCTAAAAAAGCAATCGAAACTAAAAGAAGATATTCCAGCTCAAAGCAATGATGTTAAAGCTGATGTAGCTCAAGATAAAAAGGAATTAAAACCCAAAATTTTCATTTTACTATTGACTTTAATGGGTGTTGTTTCTTTTTTATTATTTAAAGGATCGATTGTTTTAATGCAAGATGATGCTGATTATATTATAGCGCCTCATAATTTTATTTTTAACGGAGAATTCCCTTCAGTTCATGAAACTTATTTGTATCATTTTATCCTTTCAATACCAATATTGATATCTGGTACAAGTATATTCTTTATTAAAATATTATCGTTTGTTTTTGCTCTTGGAGCTTTTACCTTAACCTATTATACATTTAAGAAAGAAACAACTCGATTTGTTTTGTTCAGTGTATTATTTATGTATGCTACTAGCTTTGCTATATTATTTTATTCCAGCTCAGTTATGTCAGAGGCATTTTTTATGTTTATTCAAATGCTTTTCATTTATTTCGTATACAGGAATCATGAAAAATTAATGACTAATTTTCAGTTTACCGGGAAACAATTAATTAGTTATGTTAAGGGGGTAATAGTTATAGTGTTATTATCTTTTTTGGTAAGCATATCCAAAGGTATTGGACTGATTGCAATTATGTCAGTTTTATTTTATTTGCTATTAAACGGAAAGTGGAAAAATATATTAATAGTAGGTGGGTTATTTGGAATATTCAAGCTTAGTTTTGATTTAGTCATTAAAAGCATTTTTAATATTGAGAGTTTATCTAATAGATCGTCTACTTTATGGTTAAAAGATTATTATAAGCCAGAACTTGGAAATGAGGATTTTTTAGGCTTATTAACTAGAGTGTGGGAAAACTTAAATTACCATATATCATGTGATTTAATGAGAATACTTGGTTTTAGAGATAATATAAAATTAACTCCACAACCAGTTATAACAATTATATTCATCCTTCTATTTTTATTCTGTTTGATTCTAGTATTTAAAAATAGAAAAAAGATTTTCTTTATAGGTCTTTATGTTAGTATGATGCTTGGTGGTACATTTTTGGCATTGCAAGCACAATGGAAACAAGATAGAATGATCATTGTTTTTATTCCGCTAATCATTGTTTTTATTTTTGAATCGTTAAGACATTGGTTATCCAAAAAAAATATAATACATCAAAAAATGTTACTTTTCTTTATTTTTATTTTGTGCTTAGTGAATTTAAGGCACTTACCAAGTAAAGTAGAAGAAAATAGTGAAGAGAGAAGAGATTACTTTGCGGGTAATGATTTTGCTGGATATACACAAGATTGGCAAAATTATTTAGCAGCAACTACTTGGGCTTCAGAAAATTTACCTGAAGGGAGTATGGTAGTTTGTAGAAAACCAAATTCATCTAAAGCATATAGTATGAATGGTAATGTAACATTTGTAGGAAGACATAGGAGCACTAAGTCTAAAGCAGATGAAGTTCTAAAAGAGTTTAAAGACCAAGGGATTACTCATGTTTTATTAGGTAAAATTAGGATGGATCCTACTAAAATGATTCCTAATAAATTTATTGGAACTATTCATACATATGTAAGGGCTATACAATTGCAGTATCCAAACAAAATTAAAATCCTCAAAAAATTTGGAGTTACTGAAGAAGCTTATGTTTTAGAGATTGTGTATTAATTCCCTTTATTAAATTCGTTTTAGTATTATCTAGGTGTATTTAATGTTTTTTAATTGTATATAATGGCAAGAAAAAGAGGAGAGCGAGTTAAGTTAGAAAAAGGAGTTGTTAAAGGGGCATCCTCCTTTTTTAAATACATTAAGCCTTATAGAGGGTATTTTATTGGAGGATTTATTTTTCTTGTTTTAGGAAGTCTAATTGCATTATTATTTCCTTATTTAATGGGAAAACTGCTTAGCAGTGATGAAGTAACTACTTCTGTTCAGTCAAATTTTGGAGATGAATTTTTTGATACAAGATTATCAGTTGTAATTGGATTAATACTTGTGTTTGTTTGTCAAGCAATTTTTTCTTATTTAAGAATTTTGTTGACTGGTTATATGACTGAAAATTCTTTGAATGACTTAAGACAAGATGCTTTTAAGCATATGATTAAATCTCCAATGTCTTTCTTTAATAGTAATAAAGTAGGAGAGTTAACCAGTAGAATTGCAACAGATATTAATTTACTACAAGAAACACTTAATGTTACAATTGCAGAATTTATAAGACAAATTATAATTGTATTATTTAGTGTGGTTGGGTTGCTTATTTTTGCTCCAAAACTAAGTTTAATTATGTTAGCTACTTTGCCAGTAGTGATTGTAGTAGCAATTGTTTTTGGATCTTATATCAAAAAAATTTCTAAAAAGGCGCAAAATAGCTCTGCTGATTCTACTAATGTTTTAAATGAAGCATTATCAGGTATTGCAACCGTTAAGTCATTTTCAAATGAATTTTTTGAGTTGATGAAATTTAAAAAATCAGCTGAGGATATAAAAAAATATGCACTTAAAAGTGTGAGATGGAGAGCTGCATTTATAAGTTTTATTGTAGTGTCTATGTTTAGTGTTATTGTATTTATCATTTGGCAAGGAATGGAGTCGGTAGATAATAAGGATATTACTCAAGAGGAATTTTATCAGTTTATATTTTTTACGATTTTTATTGGGTCTTCTATTGGAAGTATCCCTAATTCTTATGCAAGTATTCAGAAAGCAATTGGAGCAACCGATAGTTTAATGAAAATCATGAAGCAAGAAATTGAACCAGTTCAATTAGGTAGTAAAATTGTTCCTCTTAATTTATCAGGAAAGGTAGTGTTTAAAGATATTGGATTTTATTATCCAACTCGACCAGATTTACAAGTTCTTAAAGATTTAAATTTATCAATTGAATCGGGAAGTAAGGTTGCTCTAGTTGGTAGTTCTGGAGCAGGTAAGTCGACAGTGGCATCATTGTTACTTCAGTTTTATAAACCAACCGGAGGTAAAATCTTTTTTGATGATGTTGAAGCTGAAGAATACGATTTAAGCAGGTTAAGAAATGAGATGACAGTTGTTCCTCAAGATGTGTTTTTATTTAATGGAAGTATCAAAGAAAATATTTTATATGGTGATACAGAAGTGGATTATGATACTTTAATTGAAGCAGCCAAGCATGCAAATGCACATGAATTTATTATGTCATTTCCGCAAGGTTACGAAACTATAGTTGGCGAGAGAGGTGTTCAATTATCAGGTGGACAAAGACAAAGAGTTGCAATTGCCAGAGCAATATTAAAAGATCCTTCTATACTTATATTAGATGAAGCAACAAGTTCATTAGATTCAGAATCAGAAAAGGTAGTACAAGAAGCGTTAGATAAACTAATGATAAACCGAACATCAATTATTATAGCGCATAGGCTATCTACTATTAAAAATTGTGATAAAATTTTAGTGTTTGATAAGGGAAGAATTGTAGAGCAAGGTACTCATGATGAGCTTATTTTAATTGAGAATGGTATTTACAAGCATTTAGCAAGTATACAATTTGCTTAAAAATTATAGCTAACACCAATACTAGCAATTCCAGAGGCAAAAATAAAACTTTGTTTGGCAATAGTCCCATTTTCATCTAATGCAATATTATTCATTCTTACGGTTCCAACTTTACCTCCAAAATCAATAAAAGCTGGACCAATATTTAGTCGAGTTCCAAAATTAGATTGAAAATTAAATCCATTCATTCCATTTGATGAAGAATAAGATTCTTGGTTAAGAATACTGATGTCGCTTTTAGAAGTTACTATGCCTCCACCAACACCAAAATAATAACTCCATACGATCAATTCATCAGCAAATACCATAAAGTCATCATGAGCAAAAACACTTAATGATATTGTAGATATTTGAGTGTTGTTTGTAATTAAATCAGGTGTTGTTCTAATTACATCTTCTCTTTCAAGGTATTGTCCTTTGTAATTTCCAGTATCTATTTGCCCAGAGATTTGAATAAGACGATTATTAAATCCAACATAATTCATGTTGCTATAGCTAATAGCTGCTGATAAACGATTATGAAAAAAGTATTCTAGTTTTATATTGTTTGCAGAGAAATTAATTCCTTTGAAGCCGTCATTGCCTTCATAATCATGAAGTGTAAAGTTTTTATTATCTCCAAGTACACTAAAGTTACCTAAGTCGAATGAGCTTCTGTTTACTCCAAAAGATAACGCAACTCTTCCTTTGTTGTTTTCAGCTAAGTAATATTCTTCTTTTTTTTGAGAAAAAGATAGAGCTGGTATTATAGCTAGTATAAATATTAGTAAACGCATAAGATCTTATTAGATTAACTGATTGGTTTAAATATAAGTTATTTTTTTGATAAGGAGAATATGCCACCAAATTGAAAATAACCTTCATAAAAATTAATGTTTTGAGATGCTTTGTCTTCAGCTAGAGCATTTGTAGCAACATTAGGCATAAATAATATACCTGTTTTACCACCAATATGAATATAAAAATGTTTAAAAAAGTAGAACCTTGAGCCAATAGAACCAGCAATTCCACCTCCTGCTAGATGATAGGCATCCGTCCCTCTTTTATCAAATAATCTAGCCCATGTTTTAGGAATTACTCCGCCCACTTCTATGCTTCCAAAGAAATCAATTGTGAAGTTTTGTTTGGATGTTTGAAATATATGGTCATGATATTCTAATGCAATGGAAGCAAAATTTAGTCCGTCAGTATGTTCATATTTAAGAAAGTCTTGCTCTAGTTTAATGAGTTCTCCATTGTAAATGCCATTGTAATCTGTAGTAGCAGACGAATCAATGGTTCCGTATATGGGGACTTTTTGATCTTGTTCTACTACGTATTTCATGTGGTCATATCCTAAAGAAATAGCCCAATTCTCATTTATGAAATACCCCATTCTAAAATTAAATTGAGGTATAGATAATAAAGCAGGGTTAAAGTATACTTTTGGCTCAAATTTAGAAGGACGATCAGCAGCATGAACACCTTTAAGTTTAAAATCATATCCAGGTCCAGTAAGATGAATGTTGCTTAAAGCAAAATGCGAGCGATTATACCCCCAAGAAATGTAAAAATTGTTATTCTTTGTCCAATTTTGCGAAAAAACTGAAATTGAATTAATAATCAAAAGAAATAGTATCAGTCTTTTCATTATTGAACCATTTTTACAACTTTAGTTGGCTCGATATTCTTATTTCTCCAAGCTACACGTTCAACAACATTAGCTGCTAATAAATCGAAAGCAATAGAACTTGGAGTACCTTCTTGTAATACTGCAGGATTGCCGACATCACCAGCTTCACGAATACTTTGTACGAGAGGTATTTCTCCAAGTAAAGGAACATTCATTCCTTCTGCTAAGTTTTTCACTCCATCTTTGCCAAAAATGTAATACTTATTATCAGGAAGTTCAGCAGGAGTAAAATAAGACATGTTTTCTACTAAGCCTAGTACAGGCACTTTAATATTATCTAATTCAAACATGTTAATTCCCTTACGAGCATCTGCAAGTGCTATTTCTTGTGGTGTACTTACGATAACGGCACCAGTTATAGGAGCTAGTTGTACTATAGTTAAATGAATATCACTAGTTCCAGGAGGTAAATCAATTAACATATAATCTAACTCACCCCAGTGTGTATCCATAAACATTTGACGAATAGCCTTTGATGCCATAGCACCTCTCCATACAATTGCTTTATTTAATTCAGTAAAAAAACCAATAGACATTAATTTAATGCCATAAGTATCAATAGGTTTAATATAGCTTTTTCCGTCAATCTCTGTCATTACAGGTTTCTCGTTAGGGCAGTCAAGCATTATAGGCATAGATGGTCCATAAATATCAGCATCTATTAATCCAACTTTATACCCTTTTTTTGCAAGGCCAATCGCAAGGTTAGTAGTAACGGTTGATTTACCAACACCACCTTTACCACTTGCAACTGCAATGATGTTTTTAACTCCTGGAAGTACTTTTCTTAAATTGGGATCTGCCTCTTGACTAGAAATACCGCTTATTTCTGCTACAACTTTTATGTCTTTCCCTAATTTACGTTCTAAATTAAACGTTACAGCTTCCTCCATCCGCTTTCTATTATGCATAGCAGGATTACTTATTTTCAATTTCAAATGAATGTTTTCCCCATCTATTGATACATCAGAGACTAACCCTAAAGAAACGATATCTTTTTTTAAATCGGGTTCAATTACATGTTCTAATGCATGAAGCACTTCTTCTTTACTGAAACTCATTGTACTAGTATAGTGTTATATGTTTTCGTATTCTTGATAAAATCAAATACCTTTGTAAAGGTAGCACCTTTTATAGAAATCCTCAATAGGATGAAGCATTTTAAAGGGTATACAAAATATGTTTAATAGAATTTATGGCTAGTAAAAGAGTAATAGTAGGAATTTCAGTAGGAGATATTAATGGTATTGGATTAGAAATCATTTTAAAATCATTTGTAGATAATAGAATGTTAGATTTCATGATCCCAATTATTTATGCATCTAATAAAGTAATTAACTATCATAAAAAATCACTCAAAATAGGAGATTTGAATTTGGTTAAAGCTGATCCAAATAAAGAATTTAAAGGAAAAAATATATACTATAGAGAATGTTGGACAGAGGATGTTAAGATTGAACTAGGTAAACAAACATCAGATGGAGGTAAGTATGCTATAAAATCATTAAAAGCAGCTACTAATGATTTAGCTGATAGAAAAATAGATGTTTTAGTTACAGCACCAATCAATAAAGAGAATGTGCAATCAAGTGAATTTAATTATCCAGGACATACCGAGTATTTAGCAGATTTTGCTAATGCAGATAAGGTTTTAATGTTAATGATAGCAGATAAATTAAAAGTGGCAGTGGCAACAGGTCATATTCCCTTGAAAGAAGTTGCTAAAGTTTTATCAAAGGAATTGATTTTAGAAAAATTAGATTTATTGAATCAATCGTTAAAAAAAGATTTTGGTATAATTAAACCAAGAATAGCTGTTTTAGGCTTAAATCCTCATGCAGGAGATAATGGCGTGATAGGAGAGGAAGATAATGATATAGTAAGTCCATCAGTATCGAATGCTCGTCAAAAAGGTATATTAGCTTTTGGCCCTTATCCCGCAGATGGATTTTTTGGAAATGGTTCGTTTTCAAATTTTGATGGAGTACTTGCTATGTATCACGATCAAGGCTTAGCACCTTTTAAAACCTTATCATTTGGGAGTGGAGTAAACTATACAGCTGGATTACCCATTGTAAGAACTTCTCCCGATCATGGTACAGCTTATGACATTGCTGGTAAGAATGGTGCATCAGAAGTTTCGTTTAGAAGTGCTCTTTTTCAAGCAGTTGAAATTTTTAGAACAAGAAAACAGTGGAAAGAGATGAACAGTAATCCCTTGCCATTAAGAAGAGCTAAATAATTTTGTTGAAATAACTATTATAAATAAAGATATATTCATATCTTTGCAGTCCTTAAGTTCTTTAACATGGAGTTTGATAATACATATGAAATTCAGTTTTCAGGTTTAAAAGTCGGTAAACATGAATTTCAGTATAAAATCAATCAAGTATTTTTTGAGCAATTTACAGATGAGGTTTACAATGTAGATCTTGATGTAAAAGTTTTTTTAGAAAAACAGTCTACAATGCTTGTGTTTGATTTTGATATTATTGGTGATTGGGTTACACCTTGTGATACTTGCGGAGACCAAATGGAACAATTAATAGACTGTGAAAACAGATTATTTGTAAAATTTGGAAACGAAGAAAGTACTAATGAAGATGTAATTGTGTTACCTCCTAATGATTTTGAAATAAATGTTTCACCATTTATTTATGAGTATTTTATGCTAGGTCTTCCTCTTAGAAATACACATGAAGAAGGTAAGTGTAATGAAGAAGTTTTAAAAGCATTAGCGAAATTTGCTCCTAAAGAAGAACAAACAGGAACTAATCCCATGTGGGATAAGTTAAAAGATTTGAATTAAACGATTATAAATAAAGCGAAATGGCACATCCTAAACGAAAGATATCCACACAGAGAAGAAGAAAGAGAAGAACGCATTATAAAGCGAAAAAACAACAAATTTCTCAATGTCAAACAACTGGGGAATTTCATTTAAGCCATAGAGCATATTGGCACGAAGGGAAACTTTACTGGAAAGGTAAAGTTGTTATTGATAACGAAGTCGTTACAGAAGCATAATTTTTATCACTAATAGTGATTATACAGCCGAGCAATAACTATTGCTTGGCTTTTTTTGTTTAAGTATCTTTTTTAGAAGGCTATAGATAAAAAAGAATCAATATTTTATATAAAATCAACCTAATATAGATTGAAGTCTAGAGGCTAGTAAAAGCTGTTCTATTAAAAAATCTTTGTAACTTTTTGTTAAGTTTACGTTATAACGGTAAACTTTCATGCATTCATTTATTACACTAGCTATAATATTTAGTTTCTTTTCTTTTCAAGAAGATATTAAACCTCCAAAAATTACAGACCTAGGATGGGGTAGAATCACTATAAATAAAATACCTTATCAAAAAGATGTTGTGATTAAAAATGGAGAAGTTGAGAAGAGAAATAAAAAAGTCTCGAAATCATTCAAAACCGATTATGGTCATACGCCTTTAACATTACAAGAAAATATCCCTTGGGATTGTGACACATTAATTATAGGAATTGGGATGAGTGGTAAGCTGCCAATAACAGAAGCTGTTAAATCTAAGGCTAAAGAAAAAGGAATAGCCTTAATTATGCTAAAAACACGAAAAGCAGTTGAGTATTTTAAAACTCATTATTCTAAAAGAATAAATGCAATTTTTCATTTAACATGTTGATGAATTAAGGGGTCAATAATTTTAAAAAATCATTCATAACATCCACCCCTTTATCTTTATTATACCATTTTTGTAAGATAGTTTTAAACTCATCATCAAGTTTACCATGTTTTGCTTTGTAGTCTTTTACCATTTTAGTGGCAGTAGAAGGTCTGGGGCCCCATGTGTATAATACTTCATGCTCTTCATTAATAGCAATTAACTTAGGTATAGACTGCCCGCCATTTGTTAAAAACTGGTTCATTAAATCAAGATGTTGGTCTCTGAGGATTATCTTAGAATCAATATTATCTGTTGATTCAGCAATTTTATTTAAGACAGGTATATTTTGAGCAGCATCTCCACACCAACCTTCAGTTAATATGATCCATGTTTGTTTTTTCGCATGCTTAGCAGATTCAATAATGTCTTGGGTTAGTTCAATTTTTTTGTCTAACCTATCCATTCGTTTGTCATTTAACATACTGTAATGAACAAGTGCTTCGCTTCCGTTTTCAGTGGTAGATTCATTATTAATTAATTTTTCTTTAACTAAAGCTCGGTAATCAGTGTAAGAAATGGTGTGTTTCAGTTTATTTTTTAATAAATCTTTCATGATTTGGTGTATAATTATAAATATAGACGACTAGTTGGATGAAAAATTACAAAACACGTAAAACGTTAATAATTCTTAATAAATGGGGAAAAGTATGGTATTAAAAATAATGGTAATACTAAGGATTATTATAATTTCGTTACGATTAAAATAGTATAAAATGACAAGAAAGTTTAATTCAGAAAAAAAGAAAAAAAGTATAGTTAAAAGAATATTTAAATGGACAGGTATAACCTTCTTACTATTGTTAATTCTTGTGATTATATTGCCTTTTCTTTTCAAAGATAAATTAATAGAAATTGTTAAAGAAGAGGTAAATAATACGTTAAATGCTAAAGTAGATTTTGGAGAATTTGATTTAACTCTATTTAGTACATTTCCCAACTTCACGTTCGAAATCAATAACGTAACAGTTGATGGAGTTGACCATTTTGAAGGTGTTCGATTAGCTGAAATTAAACGTACAGATATAACATTAGATTTAATGAGTGTTATTTCAGGAGATAAATACGAAGTAAAAGCAGTCAATTTAAATGAACCTACTTTTAATGTGATAGTTGATAAAGAAGGTTTTGCAAATTATGATATAGCAAAAGCCGATAGCACAGTAAAATCAGAAGAAACTTCTTCAGAAGAGACACAATATGCCATTGGATTGCAAAGCTTAACAATAGCAAAAGCTAATATAATCTATGACGATCAACAAGGAGGTATGTATACTAAGGTAAAGAATCTAGATTTTGAAATGACTGGAGACTTTACACAAGATATTTTTGATGTATCTACTAAAACAGGTATTGAAGCCTTAACATACAAAATGGCAGGTATAAATTACATGAATAAAGATAAAGTCGATTTATTAGCTGATGTTACAATAGATAAATTTGTAAAGTATACATTAAAAGAAAATGACCTTAAAATAAATGAATTGGATTTAGGTTTTGATGGATGGCTTGAATTGTTAGATGAATCCATGAATATGGATATAACATTTGAGTCTAAACAAACTGCATTTAAAAATATTTTATCATTAGTTCCTTCTATATACCTTACCGATTTTAATGGGGTTAAAACTAAAGGAACTTTAGCTTTAAATGGTATGGTTAAAGGAGAAATGAAAGGAGATAAATTACCAGCTTTTGATGTTAATATGACAGTAGGTAATGGGTATTTTAAATACCCTGATTTACCTAATTCAGCTGATAACATCAATGTTAAAGTTAATATCACTCACCCACAAGGTATACTAGATAAAATGAAAATAAATATACCTAAGTTTCATGTTGAGTTGGCTCAAAATCCAATAGATGCAACATTAAAATTATCTAATCCTATTACTGATCCTAACATTACAAGTAATATAATAGCTAAACTAGATTTAGAAAAATTAGAAACAGTTATGCCTATGACTGCTGGCGAAGAATATAATGGATTGATAGATGCCGATATTCATATTGGTGGGCGTTTATCTGCTTTAGAGCAAGAGCAATATCAAAATTTTAAGGCAGAAGGAATGCTTGGCATAACCAATATGTTATATAAAAGTAAAGAGTTGACTTATGATGTTATGATAAAGAAAACTGATGTAGAGTTCACTCCTCAATTTGCTAACCTTAAAACATTTGAATCTCAAATGGGAACTACTGATATTGTGGCAAATGGAAAAATTGATAATATTCTCCAGTATTTACTAATGGATGAAGAGCTTAAAGGAACATTTAATGTTAACTCTAATAAAATGGACTTAGATGAATTAATGTCAGTCCCAGAAGTTGCTACAGCTGATGCAGATGAAGCTGAAAAAGCAAGTGAAGAAGAAGAACCAGAAGTCTTTAGAGTTCCAGCAAATTACAATATGAATTTAAATGCAGATATTAAAGAACTTATATATGATGGTTTACCAGTTAAGAATATTAAAGGTAAAGTTGGGATTAAAGACGAAACTGCATTGATGAACAATGTAAGCATGAATACAATGGGAGGTAATATTATATTAAATGGAAGTTATAACTCACAAAAAATAAATCCACTAGTAGACTTTAACTATAATATTAAAAGTGTAAATGTAGAACATGTAGTACAATATTTTAATACTATCGAAACCATTGCACCTATTGCAAAAAAATGTAAAGGAAAAATATCGACCAATTTAAATATGGCTACTGAATTGGATCAAACCATGTCTCCACTATTAAACACAATCAATGGTTTTGGAGGTTTAACATCCAACACATTAACAGTAGCTGGGGTAAAAGTATTGGATAAGTTAGCAGATGTGTTAAAAATTAAAGATATCTCTGAGCAAACACTTAAAAATTTAAATTTATCCTTTGCTTTTAAAGATGGAAGGGTAGTAGTTAAGCCTTTTGATACTAAATTGTCTGGCATGAAAACTAATGTTTCTGGTTATACCAGTTTTGATCAATCGATTAAGTATGATTTAGAAATGGAGGTTCCTAAAGCTAAGTTAGGTGGTAAAGCCAATGAATTTATGGAATCAATAATGGGTAAAGCAAATGCTAAAGGATTAGATGTTTCAGTTCCTAATATTATTCCTGTTTCTGTAATTATTGGAGGTACAGTTACTAATCCCAAACTTCAAACAAATTTAAGGAGTAAAGCAACAGATTTAGTTAACAATATTAAAGACAAAGTGCTCGATACCATTAAAAAGACGTTTAATGCTGAAATAGACAAAATTTTAGCTGATGCACAGGCACAAGCAGATAAAATAAGAACGGAAGCAAAAGTAAAAGCTGATAAATTAAGAGTTGAAGGAAAAGCTGCGTCAGAAAAAGCTAAAGCAGAAGCATTAAAAGTTGCCGATAATTTGAAAGCGCAAGCCTATAAAGCCGCAGATGATGTGGAGAAAAGTGCTAAGAATCCGCTTGAAAAAATAGGGAAACAAGCAGCAGCTAAAGCTATGAGAATTGAAGCTGATAAAAAGTATGCAAAAGCAGTTGAAAAAGCGAATGCTGCTGGCGATATTTCAAAAAATCAAGCTGATGATAAAGCAAACAAGCTAGAAACTGAAGCAGATAAAAGAGCACAACAGGTGTTAGATGCTGCAAATGTTAAAGCAAATCAATTAAAGCGATAAGCAGTTGCTTTACTTGAAACAAGTCGTTTTATTTATATTGCTGTTAGGTTTCTATAGTAATAATGGAACATCTCAACTGTATATTAATGAGGTGTCCCAAGGTTCAGGAGGAAATCCACCAAGTGAATATATAGAGCTTGTTGTTGTAGGAGATAAAACGTGCACTGATTCTTGCTTAGATATTAGAGGTTGGATTATTGATGATAATGCTGGTTTTTATGGTAATTCAGGAATTGCAGATGGACATTTAAGATTTTCTAATGATCCCCAATGGGAATGTGTACCTTACGGTTGTATTATTGTGTTATATAATAATCAAAACCCATATCCTGGACTTACAGCTGATCCATCAGATGCTAATCAAGATAATGTCTATATCCTTTCTCCTACATCAAACTATATTGAAAGTAATTCAACTTTGCCTTCGGGATCAATACCTATAACAAGTTATGGAACAGGAGCATATTCTAATGGAACTGGTAATTGGAATATGATAGCATTAAAAAATGATGGAGATGTATTTCAACTAGTTAACCCGTTAAACCCTACTACAGCTAGCCACTCTGTTGGTTGGGGAAATAACATTGCAGGAACAGATATTTATAACCCTGGAAATGCTTCAGGTAAAGTTCTTTTAATGGATAATGTTGTTGATAATGATGTTTTTAATCAATCTAATTGGGTATTTCTTAGCCAAAACCAAGGATCACCCGGATTAGGAAATTCTATACAAAATACTCAATGGATTAATGCTATGAGGCAACCTTTTACACAGGCATCAAGTGTCACTTATACAGCAATTTGTGATGGCGATAGTGTTATGATACATAGTAATTGGGAAAAATCTCAAGGTCAATATACAGATACGATATATACAGGTGTTTGTGATAGTATAACAATTGTAAATTTAGCTATTCAAGAAAAACCTAAACCACTAATTTATGGATCAAAGGTCTTATGTATTGGTAAAGAGTTTAGCTTGTTTGTAGAGAATACCTATGATAGTTATATATGGAATACTGGAGATAATACTCACGATATTGTGATTAATAAAGAAGGAGAGTATATTATTGAAGTTACCTTAAATGGCTGTACTGGAAATGATACTATAAGGATTACAGAAGATGATTGTTTTACAAGTTGTATGCCCTATATTCCAAATGCTGTTTCAGCTAACGAAGATGGCTTTAATGATTATTTGCTTCCTGTTTTTGGAGATAATTGCGGGATTGATGAGTTTGAATTCACAGTGTTTAATAGATGGGGAAGTGAAATCTTTTTTACAAATGAACTAGGTAATTATTGGGATGTAAAACATAATGAAGTTGAGGTTCCATTGGGTGTCTATATTTGGAAATTAAATTATAAATTACAAGAAGAAGAAGACAATACGATTAAAATTGGTCATGTGGTTGTTTTTAGGTAAGAATGTTAAACTTTTGTGATTAATTTTTTTTGAATAATAATAGTTTTGCTTTATCGTGTTATAGGTGTAGACTTAATATAACTACGCTATATTATTTTGTTCTTCTTTTTAATAAGTAATAAGAATAAGGTAGTTTTGCATAGATAAAAGAAAAAATATGATTAAAAAGGTACTCTTAGTTTTATTATGTTTCACTTATTTAGGTGTTTTTGCACAAGATGAAGAAGAAACATGTCCTTTACCCGATAATAAAAAGGTTCAAAAACTATATAAACAATCTCAAGACAGGAAAAAATATAAGGACCCAACAAAGCGGTTTAAATTTTTAAAAGAGGCAATAGAAGAAGATGAAGAATGTGTTCCATGCTTATGGCAGTTAGCTCGTAAAAGTTTTTCTCGGGCTAAATCTAAAGGCTTAGAATATAATGGAGCAAGAAAGTATTACCAAGAGGTAGAGAATCTATGTCCCGATTATCATTCAGATATTTATTACTATTTAGGAATCATTAATTATGAGGAAAAAGAGTATCAAGAAGCCGAAAAGTATTTTAAAAAGTTTATCGAGTTTAGAAGTGATGATGATGAAAAATTCGCTAGAAATTATCCAGATAAACTTCAAGCTGCTAAGGGTATTTTGCCAGAGTTAGATTTTCAGAATAACTTTTTTAATAAGCCAGTTAAGTTTAACCCTAAAGTTGTTCGGAATGTATCTACTAAAGGAGATGAATATTTACCTATGATATCTCCTGATAATGAATTGTTATTTTTTACTAGAGCTTATGAACAGAAGAACTTAGGAGATATTGTAGCGAGAAAAATAGAAGAACTTGTATTAAGTAATAGAGAGTCAGCAGTTATTGATTTTAATTCGGGTGATGCATTACCAAAGCCATTTAATGTAGGAGATAATTATGGAGGTGTATCAATATCTGTAGATAATAAAGAGCTATTTGTTTGTGCGTGCAGTATGAATGAAAAGAAGTATAACAATTGCGATATTTTTGTAACTCAGTATGAGTATATTGAAAATGAGAAAACAGGTAAAATGGAATATAAATGGTCTGAATTAAAAAATTTAGGATCGGGAATTAATGGAGAAAATACCTGGGAAGCTCAACCTTCTATATCTGCTGACGGAAAAACATTATTTTTTGCTACGAATAGACCAACAAGTAAAGGTCAAGACATATATTATTCCAAAAGGAAAGAAGATGGCTCTTGGGGAAAAGCTAGAAGCATTGGATCAAAGATTAATACCTCCATGAATGAAAAATCTCCTTTTATGCATACCGATAGTAAAACATTATACTTTGCTGGTCAAGTAGGAGGAAGAAGAAAAGGAGCCGGAGATTTTGATATATTTTATTCTAAACAAGATTCTAATGGGAAGTGGGGTGAGCCAAAAAACATAGGATATCCAATAAACTCAGAAAGAGCAGAAGAAGCCTTGATTGTAAGTTTAGATGGCTCAATGGCTTATTTTTCATCAGGTAGATTCAGTGATGGAGTAGGAGGGAAAGATATTTTTGCTTTTGAACCACCTGAAGAAGCTAAACCCGAAAAAGTAGTTATTGTTAAAGGAACATTAAGTGATGAGAAAGGAGATCCTGTAAAAGAAGCCTCTTTTAAAATTAATTATGCTGATTCTAAAAAAGAAGAAGAGGTAAAAGTAAAATCAGATGATGGTAAATTTGCACTTGTTGTAAACATGGAAAAAGACGACAAAGTACTGATTACAACAAAAAAGAAAGGACATGCTTTCAAATCTAGAATTATAGAAAAAGAAGATGTTAAAAAAGGTGGTGTAATTAAAGGAAAAGATATTCAAGTAGAAAAGATAAAGGTTGGAAAGCCTTATGCTATAAATGATATTACGTTTGCTACTAATTCGTTTGAGTTAAATGATAAAGTGAAATTTATTTTATCAGGATTTGTAGATTATTTAAAAGAAAATCCATCAGTTAAAATTGCTGTTCATGGGCATACAGATGATGTAGGTGACGCGAAAGAAAACTTAACGCTTTCACAAAATAGAGCAGATGAAGTAAAGAAATATTTAGAGAAATCTGGTATAAAATCTAGTCGTTTAAGCGCTAAAGGCTTTGGGGAAACTAAACCTAAAATGAAAAATACCAGTGAGTATAATAGAGCAAAAAATAGAAGAACTGAGTTTATTATTAAAAGCATATAGTTTTTAACGTATAGGAGTATAAAAGTCATTCTTAGCAAGAATGACTTTTTTCTTTGCTTAACTAGTATGAAAAAATTAGAACTAAAATCATTTTTAGATGAAAAAGTAGATCAATATAATCGATCAACTTTTATAGAATCTGACCCTATATCGATTCCACATCAATATCACAATAAAGAGGATATAGAAATAATTGGATTCATTATAGCGAGCATTGCGTGGGGACAAAGAAAAACAATAATCAATAATGGTAAAAGATTAATGGAAATCATGGGAAATAGTCCGTATGATTTTATTATGTCATACTCTTCAACTATTGAACAGAAATTACCAGATTTTAAGCATAGGACTTTTAATAAACAAGATCTGATATTTTTTTTTCAGTCTTTACATCATTTATATAAAAATCATGGAGGGTTAGAGCAATCATTTGCTAATGGAATACAACCAACCGATAATCATATTTACAATGGAATAATACAGTTTAGAAAACTGTTTTTTGAACAAGCAACTGAAGTTAATAAAAGAACTCAAAAACATGTTTCGAATCCTATAAAAGGATCAGCCTTTAAAAGACTTAACATGTACTTAAGGTGGATGGTAAGAAATGATAATAGAGGAGTAGATTTTGGAATTTGGCAATCTATACAAACGGCTCAATTGTCATGTCCATTAGATGTTCATAGTGGAAGAGTGGCTAGAAAGTTAGGCCTGTTAAGTAGAAAACAAGATGATTTTAAGGCTGTACAAGAGCTAGACATAGCATTAAAAAAACTGGATCCATTGGATCCAGTTAAGTATGATTTTGCTTTGTTTGGTTTAGGAGTGTTTGAAGGTTTTTAAATCTAGACTCGTCTTTTAACATTACGACTTGTGTTAGATACAAGTAATTAATAGTTAGATTCTCTAGATTAAATTAGTTCATTATTTGAAAACAGTTACATGGCCAGTTCTTTCAAATATTCTAACGCCATCTTTTTCTTTAAAGCTTATTTTCCAAACATAATTTCCATCTGGTACAACACGTCCTTTATGCTTACCATCCCATCCTTCCTCTATACTTTTAGAAGAAAATACTAACTGTCCCCATCTATTAAAAACAGAGAAGGTGTAACTATCTTGTTCAATACCAAGAGCTACAGGTGAAAGAACATCATTAACATTATCATTATTTGGAGTAAACGAATTTGGTATTACAATAAACACTTGGTTTTTAACTTCAATTAATTTAATAATTGAATCAGTACAACCAAATTCATTAGTAACAAGTTGTTTTAATTCATATATTCCTGTATCAGCATATGCATGAGAAGTATTTGCATTTCCTTCATCAGTATTACCATCCCCAAAACTGTATTTGTAACCAACAGCTCCAGAACTTAAGTCTTCTATGGTAATGTCTAGTTCAGGTGTAATATTAACATTAGGAATATAATTAAAATCAGCTACAGGATTAGGATTGACCGTTATATCATTTGGAACAATAATAGATGTTCTACAACCTTTATCAGTAGTTACTTCAAGAGATATGTCGTATTCTCCTTGAGTTGTGTAACATTCTTGAACATCTTTATTGTCACTACTGTTTCCGTTTCCAAAAGTCCAACTATACGTTAAAATAACTGATCCAGATGAATCTGTTACTGATGATGCATCATTAAATTCAATACAGTCTCCTTCACAAATTGTATTAGGAGTGGCAGTATAGTTTACTACAGGATTTGCATGTATAGTAACATATACTGTATCAGTTACTGAGTCACAATAACCATTAGTTGCTTCAAGAACAAAAGCATAAATACCAACTTCTAAGTTTCTTATTTCACTAACAATAGAATCAGGATTAACTATTATTGGAGAATTACTAGCTTGAGATAAAGAAGAATTAAAGCTCCACTCATACGTATGATAATTCATTGTAGTTAATATATTGCCTCTTAATGTAGCTTCATTAGTGTCACAATAACTAATGTTTGTTCCGCCATCAGCAATTGGCGCTTCAAATATGTTAATATTAACTGTGTCATAGGCAGTGTCACATATGCCATTAGTTACTGACCATTCAAACTCATAGTTGTTTACAGATAAACCAGTAACTAATGAGGTTGGGCTATTTATAGAAACAAAATTAACAGGGGCATTACCATCTAATTGTCTCCATTTTCCTTTTTCAATTAATCCAATAGGAGTAGCTGATAATTGTATTGAAGTAGTTTCACAACTGTTACTGTCAGCTCCAGCACTGATTATTGGTTTAGCGCTAGAAATCACGGTTAAAGTATCTGTAACAGAATCGCACACTGCATTATCAACTATCCAAACTAACTTATAAGTACCATTAATGAAGTTACGTGCAATCGTATTAGGACTAGAATCATCATCAAATGCAATAATAGAAGGATTAGTAGCTAAAGCTTTCCATCTTCCAATTTCATTTGGTAGAGGAACATTAGCAGTTAGTAATAATGTGTCTTCATTACATATAATAAGAGTATCTGGTGTAGATGATACAGGAATATTAGATATTGATATATTAACAGAGTCAGTTGTTGTATCACAAGGACCACTTATACTGGTCCACACTAATGTGTAATTCCCACTATCAGCAAAGGCAACAAGACTATTGTGCTTGTTAATGTCACTTATAGAGATGTTATTGGCATTACCAAGAGACGAATCAATACTCCATGTTCCAATGTTGCTATTAATTAAACTATCAGCCCATAAGTTAAAATTAAATACACCACAAATAGCTGAATCACTTCCTGCATAAGCTGTATCATGTATGTAATTATAAATTTTAATACTGTCTTTATAGGTGCAAAGTCCATTAGGAGCTGTAACCTCCCATTCTAATTCATATTCTCCATCCAATAGACCATTAATTGTAGTCGTGTTAGTTGTTGTTGAGCTAATTATTGCACCAGTTGCACTATTGCTTGTAAAGCTCCAATTTCCTGTGTAACCAGTAGATAAAGAAGGAGCTGTTACTGTAAAGTTGTTTTGGTTACATAAAATGGTGTCATTACCAAGTAAGTAGTCGGTTAAGAAAACCGTTAATTCCATAGTGTCAGGTGTACCTTCACAAAATCCATTATCGAGTGTCCATATAAATCTATATAAGCCATCTTCCAAGCCAGTAACTGTAGTATTGTATATTGAACTATCAATAAATCTTATTGATGAAGATCCACCATTTCCATAAGAATTATCTACTGTCCATTCTCCAGTTGTATTAATAATACCAGGAACGACTAAAGGAATATTCCCATCTAAATTATAAGAAGATAAACATACAGAATCATCAGCTCCTGCATCAGCTAATGGACTAGAAGTAATGATAACATTAATTGTATCTAATGTAGTACAATTAATTCTATCTATTGTTATTTCATAAGTTAATGTATCTATTCCCCCTATCGGATTTGGAGCTGTAATTATTGGGTTATGTGTACTGTCATCATTTAAATAGGAAGTTCCACCACCCGCTCCAGGTAAATTAATTCTTCTCCATGAATAATTGTACCTTGTAATTGAATCTTCATAACCTATAGGTGTAGGAATTAGTGCACAAACAGAATCGTCTTCTTCATTTGTTATCATTGAAACATTAGGAATTAAAATTTCACTTGATGAACAAATACAAGGATTGTTTAAATAATCTAGTACTACGAGAAGTTTACAGGCTTTGCCAGCTGGTAATAGTAAGCTGTCATTATATGAATAAGTTCCATTAGGAATGGTGTCCCATATAGTATCAGTTACAAGTAAGGTGTCAGCTAATGTATAGGTGTTAGTTCCATCAATATCATCAAAATAACTTACAACTGTACCATTAGGCAATCCATTAATATTGCCATTTATTGCTGGTCCAATATTGTCTATATCAAAGTTTACATATACTTTTTCACCAGTTGTTGGATTAGGAATACTAAAGGCTGATGCATTAGCTAATAATAATGAACCTTTTTCAACAAATAAAGGCTCAAGTGTATCTCCAGTTAATACATTTACTTTACATCCTAACCCAGTAGAACTACAGATAGCATTATCTTCATTAGTTGTATACACTTGCATAAATTGATTAATACAACTTTTAATAGAGTCAGGCTGTGATAATATTTGAAAACCAAATTTTGCTGTGTCAGTATTAGCAACTAAGTTGCTTAATTCCCATCTTAAATATTCTTTATTACCAAAACTAGTAATAACAGGAGGAGCAGAAGAAACGTTTTGGATCGAATCATAAGAACCAGTTTTATAATGAATACCATTTGGCAATACAACTGTTATAGAATCTCCAACCCAATTATTTATTGGTCCAAGATTAATGATTTTAACTTGAACAGGGGTTGAGGTATCACATGGTGTAAGCCATCCCGCATCAATAATAATTTGATTTTGATGTGTAGCAATTGCTCCATTGATTAAATATGGTTCAGAAGTAAATGGTTGAGATGTAAAAGGTCTGTTACATGCTGCAACTGCTTCATTTACGCATTGAATTTTTGTACCAGAGACAAATCCACAGTCAGTAGTAACCTTAAAACGTATTTTAACATAATTTTTACTTGGATTAGTAATGCCAATAAGTCCATTTGAACCAATCAAAGGGATTAAATTATCAATATCAAATGTTAGAGCACCTGGTGCTTGATTTGGGACAAAGCTTACCCATCCTGCACTACTGTTATTTGGATCATATATTTCAGCAGAACCTACAACATAAGTCATTTGTAATGGTAGAGATACTTTACTTAAAACATTATAAGCAATACCTAACCCAGAATTTTCAACTTTAATAGTATAGGTAACGTCATCACATAAATCAACAGGATTGTTAGATGCAGTTATTACATTACTTATTGTAGGGAACTTAGGTTCTGCATATAGCATCATTTCTTCTACAGGGCATAATATATTATTTATACTACTAGGATATCCATCACAATCATATCCTAATAGTAATTTTACACTATCAGCATTACATGTAGTTAAATGTGCAGATATTTTAATTCTATTAAATTTACTTGGATCTAATCTTCTCATTTGATAGATTCCATTAACATCACTTGCAGTACCACTACCCATACCAAAAGTAGTGTTTTGTGATCCGTCAATCCTTTCTACTTTATCAATAACAATAGTCGATCCAGCATTGTCAATAGCAAACCAAGAATTTTGAGCAGTTGATATATTAGAATTATTAGGAATTAGAATAATCCATGAAAAATTTGTTCCAATAACTTGAGCTGTTTGTTGAGTAGTTTGTGGAATAATATCTGGTGCTTGATAAGTAATAATATCATTACTAGATTCGGTATTAGAAGTATTAGAACCAGCTAGCATACTACTTTCATTAAATACCCAGTTATAATTAATTGTGTCTGGAATTTCTTCAGTTGCACAAGTAGGTTCAAAAACTAATTTAACATCTCCCATGTATCCTTCATCTGATTGAGGGAACGTGCCTAATCTAAATAAATCACCAACATTAAATTTAAAATTTGACCCCACTAATGGTGATGATAGGTGTGGCATGATATCAGTAAAAGGAATCAACTCTTGTGAATTTACACCATTAGTTCTATAATAATTCAATTCAGCACTAACGAGTCTATATTCATTAGTAGTAGATGCTATTAGTGTATCAACATAAGAATATGGTCTGTATTCATTAGGATAATAATTAGTACCTACCATACCTTCAAACCAAACACCTACATTAAACCTATAACGTTCACTAACTTCAACATTATCACAGCTATGGAAATTAAAATAATTCCTAGCATAACTTGCATATCGGTACCCAATGATATCAAAATTACCATTTAAAATTCGACAAAAATTAGCGTTAGAATTAGTTATTGTATTTAATGTTATTGCTGTATTATTAGCAAACATACCAAACTCGTAAGGACATTGTTTAACTGCTACATTAGGGTTCGATATAACTTCGAAGTTTAGTTTGATCTGACCTGTGTTAACAAATTCAGGCCAATCACCTGCTGCGTGTAATTGATTAATGTCTAGTTCAATATTAATAATTGAAGAATCGTTCGTTAAAGGTATTATTGAACTCGTGTGAGCAACATTGGTATAGGTTGTTGTTGTTGAACTAAAATTACATAAACTATGCGATAGATTTAAATCAATTGATTGAAGTTGGAATAACGAAGCATTACTTACTTTTATGTAAGTGTATATAAAGTTTGGAGCAGGAGTCCTTGCAGAAGAAGGAAAGCCGGGACAAAATGCTGGGTCTACGTTTAAAAATCTTCCATTTGGATTTTCAAAATCATAAGTCATGGTTACTATATCACCATAACTAGCTCTATCCACTCTCACTCCACTTTGAGCAGCATTTGTTGGTCCAGCACCATCTGAAACACCATCATCATCACTATCAATATCTCCAAAAGATGTCCTTGCAAATCCGTTTTTATTACCTGCATTAACATTAAGAGAAATGTTTCCAGGACAGTTTCCGCAAATTCTTTGATAAAATGATTCCGCACAACCAAGAGCATGAGCGTTACCACAAGAGTTTGTAGCCTTGTAATAAGATTGAACTTTAACTGATTGTCTACCGGTAGTTGAACACGAAGCGCAAATTTCTGATGTAAACCTTACATTTAAAACCCACTGTTCTAATTGTTCAAATCCATCATTAAATCGCGCGTAAATTGTGTCATTAGATGGAGAAATAGATATGTTATCAGGTGTTATTCTCGGAGTAGAAGGTAACCAATCATCTAAAAATATATCAGCACCAGTAGGACTGAAAGTCATACATGGAGGAATAACAATTTTATATTCTAAATAATCACTTGCATCATGAGGTATATTAAAATCTGATTGAGATATTTCAAATTTAAAAATATATTGTAAAGCAGATGATCCACTAATATTATTTGGGTTAGATCCTAATGAGGTTAGTGAATGTTGAAGTTCGGTCCATTTATAACCTTCTTTATTTCTAATTTCATTAAATGCTTTGTCACATCTATTATAATAAGTCACATTATATCTCCAACTGTATGCTCCTAATTTAATATTAGAGCATGAGTTATTATTACATGAAAAAACATCCCAGCTAATTCTTATTTCTTCATTTGCATATAGCTTATCTATTTTAATTTGAAACCTGCCAACTGCATTAGCTGGATTAGGACCACTACAATAAGCTGATGAATTTGGCGAAGAACTAATTGTACTGTAAGGTAAAATTGCGCCAGAATTTTTATTAATTACTTGAATAGTACTTACATCAATAATACTTAGCATATTTGAAGAAAAACCATTCCTTCCTTGGTATATATCTACAATAACATCTTGTGCAGAGTCAATAGTTGGGGAGGGGGCTGGAAATTCAGAACCAACATTTTTTAAGTCAAGATGCATAGTAACGGCATTAAAATCACCATAGCACAAGGTGTCACTAGAAGATGCACCAACCATTGAAAAAGGAGTAGCAATAATTCTTGGAGAACTCGGAGGAAATGTTATTCCATTATTATATTTTTCGAATTGACAAATATCGCTTCCACAACCCCACATAAGCTGATGTTGTGTTACTGGATTATTACAGCATAATATTATAGCCTCTTCAAGTAATATGATTTCTTCATTCGGATCAAAAAAGTTGTCACCATTACCTATAGTAGAAAAATCTGTTCCATTAAAAACTACAGAATTAAATGTGTATCCACCAGAAGTTTGTGAATTCAAAGAACCAAGGTTATGGCCTCTTATTTGAAGACAATCATCATTTTTAGCTCTGTAGATAAAAGTAGATAGAGAGGCTGCTCCTCCATTTTTTATTCTAATTTCTCTAAATATAGTATCACCAATTCCAGGATTTGTTGTAGGATAACTAATTACTCTTGCAGATGATAAATAATTATCAACAACCATTTGTAAATTAGGATATCTAACATCTATGTCTGGTAAATTATATGTTTCAGAAGTAGGTGCTCCTGTACTTGAAGGTGTGTAATTTACAGAAATTGAAGGTGTAAATGCATTATTTCCTGATCCATGCTGGTATGATCCACATGTAGCTTTTATATAAAATTTGATTTGTGCTTTATCTTGTGTATTCATATTGCCTATTGCAACCTGTACATTGCTAGAGCCAGCTGATGAGGTAAATGAAGTTGTTGTACCAGTAGAGGAATTATTATTTGTCACTGACACTGAATTAGGTAAAGAAGAATCATATACTAATCCAGGTGGAAGAGTAAAATTAAGTGTTATGTTTTGAGCAGAGTGTGGAGAGAAATTATCAAATAAAACCACATATTCTTTACTAGCCTCGCATGTAAATAACTCCATAGAAGGTTCAGTTCCACTTGGAGTATTAGAGCCAGGAGCCGTAACGAAAAAAGTGTTTTGACTGTAAGTGTATGAAATAGTGCTTATTACAATAATAAACAACAATATTGATCGCATAATGTTAATTTGTAATCTTACTTTATTTAAATATACTAATAATAGAACGTTTTCATATAATCAATGGTTGCTAAATTTTAAATTATATTTTACATTCTAATGATGGTTTTAGCGCTATAATTTCAATTAAATTCTCGATATTTGAGTTTGAAGATTCATTTTAAGGAAAATTACAATTATTAAATGTTACAATTACAAAAAATAAGAGAGGATAAAGATTTAGTTATAAATAGATTAAGTGTTAGAGGTCTAGATGCTAATATTTTGGTTAATTCTGTATTGGAATTGGATCAAAAAAGAAGAGAAACTCAAGTTAAATTAGATGATGTTCTAAGTAAGAGAAATACGATTAGTAAAGAAATAGGAGCTTTCTTTAAAGCAGGAAATGTAGATGAAGCAAATAGATTAAAAGAAGAAACGGCATTAATAAATGATAATGCAGATAAATTGAGGAAATCGTTATCTGATATCGAAAAAGAATTAAATGATATTTTGTATCAGCTTCCAAATTTACCGCATGAAAGTGTGCCAAATGGTAAAACATCAGCTGAGAATGAAATTGTAATGAGCAAAGGTGATATTCCAGTTTTGCATAAAGAAGCAAAACCTCATTGGGATTTAGCTAAAGAGTATAATTTAATCGATTTTGAACTAGGGGTTAAAATCACTGGTGCAGGATTTCCTGTGTACAAAGGTAAAGGTGCTAAGTTACAAAGAGCATTAATTAATTTTTTTCTAGACGAAGCTGAGAAAGCTGGTTATAAGGAAATTATTCCCCCATACATGGTGAATGAAGCTTCTGGTTACGGAACAGGTCAACTACCAGATAAAGAGGGACAAATGTACTATGTAAGTGAAGATGATCTTTACTTAATACCTACAGCTGAAGTTCCTGTAACTAATATATTTAGAGGTGAAATGCTTAAAAAGGAAGATTTCCCTATTAAATACACAGCATATAGTCCATGTTTTAGAAGAGAGGCAGGTTCGTATGGAAAAGATGTTAGAGGGTTAAATAGGTTGCATCAATTTGAAAAAGTTGAAGTAGTTCAAGTGCAGCACCCGTCTAAATCTTATGAAACTTTAAATGAGATGGTAGATTACGTTAAGTCTCTACTCGAAAAATTAGAATTGCCTTATCGATTGTTAAAGCTTTGTGGAGGTGATATGGGATTTACATCAGCTTTAACTTACGATTTTGAAGTGTATTCTGCAGCTCAAGAAAGATGGTTGGAAGTTAGTTCTGTATCTAATTTTGAATCTTATCAATCGAATAGACTTAAATTAAGGTTTAAAAATGAAAATGGTAAAAAGGAATTAGCACACACACTTAATGGAAGTGCCTTGGCTTTACCTAGAATATTAGCCTCTATTTTAGAAAATTTTCAAGTTGAAGATGGAATAGAAGTTCCTAAAGTGTTGCATCCGTATTTATCTTTTGATAAAATTTAGTATATGAGAATTGTTTTTTCAATCATTTTGTTTTTAACTATTTGTATTAGTTGTCAAAAAACTGCTGAAAATTCTAAGTATAAAGATTCTATACTTGCCTTAGATGAAAAAGCAGCTGAATCTGATAGCTTAATGAAGCAATTTAATGAGATTAATCATGAAGCAGTTTTTTCTATAATTGATAGTGCTAGAGTTAAATATGATAATGCAAGAAAAGGTTATATATCTGATACTGTTATTTTACCATATGACAATGCATTAGCTATAATGAAAGGTAACTTTGTTAAGGGGCTTGGAAAAATAAAGTTTAGTAATCAGAACATACAAAAAGAATATATATACAATAAAAGTCAATATGAATCACTTAGAGAAAATTTGATTAACGAAACTTTTTTTCAAGATACTGTTACTAAATATGTAAATAGTGAACTAAATGCAATGAATGACTTTATTTTGAATATTAAATGGTACAATTCTAAAGCAAATTATGCGTTAACAGAATACAATAATGTATCAGAGTATTTAGATTCAATAGTTAGTGTTTATGGTAATAAATAATATACATCTTATCCTTTTTGGACTTATTTTAAGTATATCTTTTAGTGGTTTTTCGCAAACTACTGATGAAGAATTAGGATACTATTATTACAATAACAATGAATTTGATAAAGCGGTACTTTATCTTGAAAAAGTATATAAGAAGAATAGTTCCAATCAAAACTACACCTATTATGTTAACAGTTTAATAGAAGTAGGGGAAAACAAACAAGCTGTAAAAATAGCTGAAAAACAAGCTAAGAAAAATCCAAATAGTATTACCTATAAATTAAATGTTGGTTCGGTATATGAAAAAGTGGGTAGAAAAGATAAAGCAGCTTCTTATTTCGAAAAAATAATAAATGATCTGGATAACAATACAACTTATGTTCAGTATAAGTTATTAGGTAATGAGTTTACCAAATTAAATAAACTTAATTATGCGCTTGAAGTATATAAAAAAGGTGATAAAAATATAAAAAACACTAATCTAAATTTTGGTATTTACATAGCCGATTTATATGGTAGAAAGAATATGCATGAAGAAATGATAGATGCTTATTTAGCTATATTGAGTAAAAATCCTGGTCAGTTATCTCGTGTTCAATCTGTTTTACCAAGAACAATAGATTTTGAAGAGGATAATGCTAAATGTGAATTGTTGAGGGTGAAGCTTTTAAAAAAAATACAGTCAGAGCCATCTAACATTGTGTTTAATAGAATGTTAATTTGGTTTTTTCAGCAAAGAGGTGAGTTTAGGTCAGCTTTTATTCAGGTTAAAGCTTTAGATAAACGAAAAAAAGCTAAAGGAGAAGAGGTTTACCGATTTGCTAATTTATGTACCTCTAACAAAGAGTATAATTTAGCAATTGATGGATATGAGTATATTTTATCAAATTTTTCTAATGAAAATTATTATTACAAGTCGAGTGAGAAAAAGATCTTAGGGGTGTTAAATGAAAAAATCACAACTAATAATAGTTATAATGATAATGATCTTTCGAAATTAGAAAGCAGATATGTTGCTACGCTTGGCAATGTTAAAAATTATAGAGAAAAAGTTCCGCTAATAATGGATTTAGCAAAACTTGAAATTTATTATATCCATAATTTAGATACTGCTAGAATTTTATTAGACGAAGTATTAGCTTATCCAGGACTGGATAAAAAAAGCATTGCTTTAGCAAAAACCTTGAAAGCAGATTTGTTATTAATTGAAAATGAGGTTTGGGATGCATCATTGTTATATATGCAAGTGGAAAAAATGTTTAAGCAAGATGTAATAGGCCATACTGCTAAGTTTAAAAATGCAAGGCTTTATTATTTCACAGGTGATTATGAATGGAGTCAAAATCAGTTAAATTCATTAAAAGCAAGTACAAGTAAGTTAATTTCAAATGATGCAATGGACTTATCCTTATTAATTACTGATAATTATAATATGGACACAACAGTTGTTCACATGAATAGATTCTCACAAGCGGATTTATTGATTTTACAAAATAAATATCAGGAAGCGTTAACAAAATTAGATAGTATTAATATGGAAGCTCCGGCTCATTCATTAAATGATGAGATTTTATATAAACGATATGAAATTGCCTTTAAGAAACGAGAATTCATTAAGGCAGAAGAATTTTTAAATGAAATTGTTAAAACATATAGCGAAGATATTTTAGCCGATAATGCTCTTTTTAAATTGGGAGAGTTATATGAAAATCAATTAAAAGATGAAAAGAAAGCTTTCCAAACTTATGGAAAGCTTCTATTTGATTACCCTGGCAGTTTGTTTGTTGTAGAAGCTCGAAAAAGATATAGAGCATATAAAGAGCAGTTTGGGGTTACTGATGACTCAATAAATACGATAAATCAGTAGTTGATTAGTATCGGGGATTAGATCTTACTTAATAGCTTAATTACTTCATTATCATTTTGTTGGGTAGATGTTGAAATTAGATTAATAGATCTAATATTTTTTCATTTATCTGCATCAAATTTTTGGTAATTAATTTAATCTTTGGCTTTCATTGCTGTGTAAGTATGGTTTGATAATAGGTTTTAATCAATCCTAAATGATATTTCGAACATATAGCTCACTGCTCCATTAGATTTAAAACACCTAACTTCACCATTGCTAAAAATTTCAACATAATTTTCTGTTGAAGTTGCTCCTGTCATATCAATTAATATCCTAGTGTCTTTGCTTGGTCTATATGCAGGGGGAAGGGTAAATACTGTTTGTTCAGCTAAATAAGTTCCAAACATTATGATGCCTCCTCTAATCCAAACTGTATTTCCGTCATTACCAAATTGTAAATCATAATCAGTTGTGGTACTTGTATTATTCCATGAATTTTCAAATGAGGGTTCACCAGAAGTTCCTACGTTATGCCAAGTTATTGCTCCACCACCTGCACTAGAATTAATAGTTAATGTTGATCCACTTCTTGATAAAGTGATACCAGTTCCACCTTCAATATTGACATCAGTTCCGTTTTCCATTTGAATGGTAGCTGTATTTCCTACAATATTTGAGAGGGTTAAGTTTTGGTCATCTGTTCCTGTTCCGTCTCCTGTAGCGTTAATTGTTATTGACGTTCCTGTTTCGGTAAGAGATACATTAGTTCCTCCAATAAGGGTTACATCACTTCCGTTTTCCATATTTAAAATTGAGGTATTTGCCCCTCCAGCTAGAACAGTCAAATTTTGATCATCTGTGCCAGTTCCATCTCCTGTAACTATTAATGGGTTCCCAGCTGTGCCATTACCAGAAATATTTCCTCCTGAAGTAGCGACTGTTTGTGATCCCCAGTTGTCACCTCCAGCAGATACTGTTACCCAGCTAACCACACCAGCACCATTAGTTTGTAATACTTGGTTTGCAGTTCCGTCAGTATTTGGTAGAGTATATTCTTCATTAATTTCTAAGGCTCCATTTTTATATAACACCAAAGCATTTGATCTTGCTGCATTAGAGGTTCCATTACCAATAACCAAAGCACGGTCATTCGCATTAAAACTATTAGTACTATTAGCCGTATATGTTGTGGGGTAACTTCCGCCTGCAATTTCAGAATATGAATAAGCGGTATTTCCAATACCACCAATGACTGAAGATCTACTTCCTGAAGCTGTATTGTCATTTCCTCCAATAATAGACGATCCAGATGCACTTGCTTGGTTATTGTTTCCTCCTGATACAGTTGAGTGACTACCGTTTGTAGTATTGTTTTCCCCTCCGGCAATTGTTGATCGTGCACCAATACCTGTATTATTGAGTCCTCCTGATACAGTTGTATTAAAACTTCCTGCATAACTATTTTGAGCAAGATTAATAGAATTTTGACCCAAAGCTCGAGAATTTTGACCAAAAGCGAATGAGTTTAATCCGCTTGCAGTTGCACTATGTCCAGCTGCAAGTGAGTTTGTTCCACTAGCAATATTAGTTCCCGGATTACCTTCTAATCCAGTTCCATTTCCATTTATATCCCAGTCACTATCACCCCCAGCAGCTGATCCAGTTATAGTTAAAGTTGTTCCTGATCTGGTTAATGTAATTCCACTTCCACCAGCAATATTAATATCACTACCGTTTTCCATTTGAATAGTGGCTGTATTTCCAACCACATTCGAAAGTGTTAAATTTTGGTCATCAGTTCCAGTTCCATCTTGTAAAGAAGAAAGATTAACCGTTTGTGGAGCTTGTCCGTCATTTTCCATTTCAAGAGTTAAGGTAGTTCCCGATAGAGAGAAATTATCAATCATTTGGTTGTCAGTTCCTGATGAAGCTCCACTAAGTATAGAATCTTTATGGAAGAGTTTAACAACACCATTAGCATCAATTCCTAAAATACTATCTGTTATTGCAGATTGCATTTGAAGACCTTCAATTCTTAAAGGGTCGTTTGCATCAGCAACATGTAACTTATGAGTAGGATTTCCTGTTCCTATTTTAACTTGTTGTTCATGAGTAAGTCTCATAACAGGCGTACTTACTGTTTGTCCTGTATCTCTTGTTTTGAAAATTAAGTTACCTCCAATATAATCGGAGTTTCCAACAACAGCAGTTGCATGTATAAGAGCAGGCTGTGGATTACTACCTGCTGTATATCCAACATTGTTTTGATACCCACTAAATAAAATAGCACCTAACCAGTCATTATTATTAATCTGAAGTCTGTTATTATGTGTTCCTAGACTTCTTAAAAAAGTTAAATTAGGACTGCTCCCACCATTATTTTCAATTACATGATGATTTTTGTTGTATATAGCCCCATTAGCTGAAATTGGATAGGTAAATTGATAATCAATATTGCTATATCTAATTTTTAAAGTGTCATTTTGTTTTCCAACAGCCAAATTACCGTTTTGAGAAATTGATGTTGTATCTCCATTTAATAAGGCTCTTCTGGAATAGATGTAATTTGGATGAAGTCCTACTTTACTACCTTCAATCCACTCAGAACTATCTAGTAAAGGTAATAAACTCTGAGATGCAGCTGCCCCATCTTCGATATATACAGTCAATATATCACCATTAATTCGTACACTATCAATGTTTTGATCATCAGTATTAATACTGTCTCTAAGTAGAGATATTAAACTATCTAAGAAAATACTATCACCAAGAAGGC